>NZ_JBHZAF010000022.1:0-148863 GCF_042754085.1 Nocardia sp. NPDC059236 | reverse complement strand
CCCGGCTGTAATGCTCCGGCCACCATGAGCGCCGTGCACCACATCACCGAATGGGCCCACGGCGGCGCCACCGACATCGAGAACCTGACATTGGCTTGCGATGCCTGTCACGCGATGATCCACGACGGGCCTGGCGGCT
Organism: Nocardia sp. NPDC059236; assembly: GCF_042754085.1. Lineage (NCBI taxonomy): Bacteria > Bacillati > Actinomycetota > Actinomycetes > Mycobacteriales > Nocardiaceae > Nocardia > Nocardia sp. NPDC059236. Next base: position 148,724 of record NZ_JBHZAF010000022.1, on the reverse strand, counting down.
GGAAAACCGTTGTCATGCCCCCGGATTCCGAACACGCCGGGCGCACCGGGTGGATCGCGCCAGCACACATCGACCCGACGCGGACCCCGCAGGTCAACGACCGCCACCACGCCGGGGAGTTGATGGCCGCCAAACTCGCCCAGATCCGCGACCGCACCCGCCCACCGGTGCGATGGTGGTCACGTCCCTAACCCCCGATCGAGCCTCACCTAAGGTGGGGCCCTTCGGGCTGCCTGCACCGCCCGCGGCCTCGGCCACCACGCCGCACTACGTCAACTGGCCAACCGGCTCGTCGGCATACTGCACGGCTGCCTCAAGACCCGCAGTCATACGACGAGACAGCCGCCTGTCACACCACCTCGAAAACACCACCGCCGCTTGACAACCTACGGACCTGGGATGTCTACCGGACTGGGGCTCACGCCAAGTTGGGAGCCGCTAGCCGCCGATCCCGGCCCGGGTACGGATCACCTTCTAGAGACACACCGACGTAAAGCTTCAAAATGGTGGGGGCTGGAACGGGAGTTCGGCCTCGCAAGCTCGGCCCCCTCTCTCCTCCAGGCATCTTTCGTCCTTTGATCTTTTCTCTCTTTGGTTCTTGGCTTCTTCGGCTTTTGGTTCTTATCGTTTGAGCCCTTGGGCGGTAGCGATCAGCCGCTCCATCGCAGTGCGGGGCAGGATGCGGCGAATCGCGAACATCAGCGGGGCATTGCTTCCTACCGCATACAGCGGGTTGGGCCGGTCCGAGTCGGCCGCTGCCACAATGGTTTCCGCGACCTTCTCGGGTGGGATACCCTTGCTCATCTGGCTGTCGAGCTTGGCCATGAACTTGGTGAATTCTGCGGCGTGCGGAGAGCCTTCAGCGATGTACTTCATCCGTCGCTCGCTCAGGCCGGTGTCGATCTGGCCGGGTTCCACGGTAGTGATCCAGACTCCGTACGGCGACTCTTCGAAACGGGCGGCGGTCGCGAATCCGCGCAGTGCCGCCTTTGTCGCAACGTACGAGGAGCGGTAAGGCATGGAGAAGCTGCCCAGCATGGAACCGACCATGACAACCCGCCCGTAGCCTCGCTCGCGCATCCCGGGCAGCACCGCCTGTGTCAGCGATACCGCACCGAACACGTTGAGCTGGAACAGCCTTTCGATCGCTTCCCGGGGCAGTTCGGCGAGCGGTCCGGCCTGGCTCTCTCCGGCGTTGTTGATCAGTATGTCGATCGCGCCGAGTTCGGTGGTGAAGCGGTCGATCGCGGCGAGGTCGGTGATGTCCAGTGCGCGGTATTCGACTCCGGCCACGCGGTCGGCGGCGGCGATGGAGTCGGGGTTGCGGCTGGTGCCGATCACCTTGTGGCCGCGGGCCGCGAAGGCAGCGGCGGTGGCCTTGCCGATGCCGGAGGACGCGCCGGTGACCACCACGGTACGGGTCGTGTTGCTGCTCATGCGGCAGACGTTATCGGGCTCGGCGGGACTCCGGCCAGGTGGTGGGTCGGTGTTGCGTCTGGATGTCGGGCCAAGAACGCAGGACCTCGGTGCAGTGGGCCTGGCGGCGTTCCGCAGCCGACTCGCTGGTAACCGACCGGATGCCGAGCCAAATGCCGATGCCGAAGGCGGGTGCCGCCAGCGCGGGAATTAGCAGGATGGCGGTGAAGCTCATGGTGGGCAGGCCTCGATTGCTGGTCGTCGTCCGGACCGGATGTGGGTGAATCGCACGGGGGCACCGGCTGTTACGTGACGAATCGCGTGTCGACCGAAACGCATCATGTGTCGCATTCGAATCTGTCGGTTGCGCCACACCGGACGGTCTCTCGTTGATATGTTTCGCCAACCCGATGGGGAACAGACATTTGGTCGGGAGTAGTCGAAGAGGACGACGCGTACATGTTCGACTGGGATCTAGTCAGGAACACCTCCGGCGTGCACATCGTGGCGCGGCTCGCGGAGGAACGGGGGATGCCGGTGGGGGAGTGCCTGGCCGGCACGGGAGTGCCGCCCGAGGCGGTGATCGATCGATACGCGGAACTGTCTGCGCGGCAGGAACTTACGGTGGTGCGCAATCTGCTCGCCCGATTCGGGGACGAATCGGGGCTGGGCGTGGAGGCAGGGCTCCGCTATCGCGTCTCGCTGCATGGACCGTGGGGGCTGGCGCTGCTGGCCAGCCGCACGCTGCGGGACGCCGTGCAGGTTGCCCTGCACTGCGTGGAGCCGGCCTTCGCCTTCGGGCGGTTGAGCTTCGAGGAGGCGGACGGCGAAGGGCGGCTGCGGTTCGATGATTGGGAGTTTCCCGAGGATGTCCGCCCCTTTCTGGGCGAGCGGGTCATGACCGGTGTTCAGGTGATCGCCCGGGAATTGTTCTCGGTGGGAGTTCCGGTGCGGCGCTTGAGTTTCCGGCACGATGCGCCCGCCGATACCGCGCGATATCGGTCGGTCTTCGGGGTGGAGCCGGACTTCGGCGCGGCCGGCACCGAGCTCGCGTTCGACGCCGCCCACCTGGATGTGGCGCTGCCGCAGGCCAACGAGTGGGCGCGCAGTCGGTGTGAACAGATGTGCCGGGACCTGCTGGCCCGCCGCCACGCTCGTACCGGCGTCGCGGGCGCGGTGCGGGATCTGCTGATCCGCAATCCGGGGGTGCTTCCGGATCAGTCGGCGGTGGCGGCCGAGATGTATGTCAGTGCACGCACGCTGTCGCGGCGGCTCCACGAGGAGGGCACCTCCTTCCGCACACTGCTCGACGAGGTGCGGCAGGCGCTGTCGGAGGAACTGCTCGACCGGACCGATATGACCACCGAGCAGGTGGCGGGGCGGCTGGGCTACGCCGAGGCCGCCTCCTTCATCCGGGCCTTCCGGCGATGGCAGGGTTGTCCACCCCAGGAGTATCGCGCGCGCGGGAGGATGCCCGAGCTGGTGTAGCCGCGGCGCTCGGTGTCAGTGCTGCGCGGTCAGGAAGGTGCCCGCATGCAGCGTGGTGCCGAAGCCGGGCGCGAACTCGCCGTACTCGTAGACCAGGTGGCCGCCGACCACGGTGGCGGCCACCGCACGGTCATTGCGGTTGACCATGCGCTGCAGGCCCGCGACGCCGGGGAACGGCGCCTCGGCGTAGGCGCTGCTGGAGCCGTCGAAACCGGCTGGGTCGATGACGGCGATATCGGCGCGGGCGCCGACTCTCAGGTGACCGGCGTCCAGGCCGTACCAGTCCGCCAACTCGCCCGTGACCCGGTGGATCGCGGTCTCGAGCGGCAGGAATCCGCGCTGGTGCGCGCGTTCGAGCAGACGCAGCCCGAAGTTGTAGAAGGCCATATTGCGCAGGTGCGCACCGGAATCGGCGAAACCCACCTGCATCATGGGCGAGCGCTGCAGCCGGTCCAGGACCTCCTCGCGGTCATTGGCGATGACGGTGCGCCACCGCAGCTTCGGGCCGTGCGTGACCGCCAGATCCAGCAGGGCGTCGGCGGGGTGGATGCCGCGTTCGTCCGCTACCGCGCCGAAGGACTTGCCGACGACCTCGGGCTCGGGGCAGGACACGATCACCGCGTCGTACAGGTCGCGGTTCCACACGCGCGGGCCGTACTTCTTGGCCAGGTCCTTGCGGAAATCGCGGCGATAGGATTCGTCTGCCAGCAGTTCGCCGCGCTTCATGACATCGCGGACATTGAGCGCGGCGACCCCGGAACCGAACTCCTCGAACACCACCAGATCCACGCCGTCGGCATACACCTCGAACGGGACCGGCAGGTGCTGCCACCGGAAGCGTGCTCCGCCAACGGTATTCACGATCCAGGCCGCGGTGGTGGCGGCACGGGCGACGGTACGGTCGGCCTTGACGTCCATGCCGGCGATGAGGGTGGTCTTGAGCGGCTTGCGGAAACGGCCCGCGCTCTCGGCGAAGTAGCGGGCGATCTCGGCGCGGGCGGTGAGGTTGGGCGTGCTCTGATGCACGCGGCCGCGGCGGCGCAGGATCGCATTGAGGGCGTGGTACTCCCGCCAGGTGGCATACGTGGACGGCAGCTGCCGGGTGGGGAATCGGACGCCCTCCAGCTTGGAGAACGAGCTGCGAATCGTGGACAACCCCAGGAATCCGGCGTCGAGGGCGTCGTCGAGCATGGCGCACATGCGGGTCAGCTCGGCCTCCGTCGGCCGTGCCGCGGCATCCACCGCGCGGGCCAGGCCCATCACCGTGACGCGCATATCCGAATGTCCCAGGAACGCAGCGACATTCGCGCCGAGCGGGCGGTCGGCGATGGCTTTCGCATAGGAGTGCGGGCTGTCCCAGTCCTTGTGCTCCTTGACGGCCGAATGCACCGCGTCCCACGGCAGCGCCTCGACGCGCGCGAACAGGTCGGCGCAGTCCTCGGCCTCCGAATACACGGTGGACAGCGAGCAGTTTCCGAGCACGACCGAGGTGACCCCGTGCCGGACCGATTCCCCCAATCCGGGATTCCCGAGCACCTCGGCGTCGTAGTGGGTGTGCACATCGAGCATGCCGGGCATCACCCATCTGCCGGCGGCGTCGACCGTGCGCTCCCCGTCCGGAATCTCGCCGCCGATGACCCTGACCTTGCCGTCGGTCACCCCGACATCCGCGCGGACCGCCGGCTTCCCGGTGCCGTCGAACACCGTGCCACCACGTATCACCAAGTCGCACCGAGCCATCGCCATCACCCTGTTCCTCAGCTCGCCGTTGAGGGTTTTTTACAGGCTATAACCGAAATGTGCGGTTGGTCACGGTTCATTGCGGCGGAAAATTATCGTTGCGGCCCACGCGATACCGGGCCACAGCCTGGGACTGTCCAGTCCAGGCCGCGGCACTCCATGACGCCACGCCGGAGGTCGAATCGGATTCCGGCGGAATGGTTTTCATCCTCATCTTGCCGATCGGCGAGCATTGCTCAGTTAGGCGTGGGGCAGAACGGTTCGCATGATGCGGGTGGTGCCGGTGCTGGTGCCTGTGGTTCCTCGAAGTGCGCGGAATTCACCAGCAGCAGGACTGCGATAGCGAATACGAGCACCGCGGCGGACGCGACCGCCACGAATCCCCAGTTGAGTCTCGGGAAGGTGATGACCTTGGTACCGTCTTCGACGACGAGGAAGAGCACCGCGGCATTCCCCGGCGATCGGGACAATTGGGACAAAACGGTGTGACGCCACCAGTTTCCAGTCATGGCAGCACTCGCCCCTTGCTGAATTCTGTTGCGATTCTGCTGTGAGTACAGCAATCTCCAGGCTACGCCCGAAAAATCGCCATAGCAATCTGCTATTTCACGGTTTCCGTTCGGCCCCTGAGTAGTTCTGCGGTGGCGCGTACCCCGTCGTCCGGCGAGTATGAAAACCATTGCCGGACTATCCATGTGGGAGAGCGATGAACACCGATGCACGACGCCCCAAAGGGCTGGGCAAACGAGCCTGGCTGACAACGCACCTGGTCCGACGCGTTCTCCGCACGCTGGCGTGGTCGAACTTCGTCCACGTCACCGTGATCGGCCGCGACCGGATTCCGAAAACCGGCCCGGTCATCATCGCGAGCAACCACATCTCGATGCTCGACGCGGTTTTCCTCTGGGGAGCGCTCCGCCGCCGCGCCATCGCCATTGCCATGGCCGAACTGTGGTCCTGGCCGGTTATCGGCTGGCTTGTCCGCCGGCTGGGCCAGATTCCCGTCATTCGCCGCGATTCCGACTCCGGACGCGATGCCATGGCCCAAGCAGAGCAAATTCTCCACCACGGCGGTGTGCTCATCATCTACCCGGAAGGCCGCCTGGTCCCGCCCGGCGACCACGAACCCTACAAACCCGGCGTAGCCAATCTGGCCTTGACAACCGGCGTCCCCATCATCCCGGTTGCCACCACCGGCACCGACAATGTCCTCCCCATCCGCCGCGCCGCCACCCCCGCGCGCCCGTTCAACCGCCGCCACCCGGTGACCATCCACTTCGGCACGCCCATCGACCCCGCCGACTTCGACAGTCCCGAAAAACTCCTGGACCACCTCCGCCACCAAATCGAATCTCTCCAAACCCCTTGACTCCGGCTAGGGTCGCTGCGTGAATACGCAAGTAATCCCAGGCCGACTGCTCGAAGCACCGACACCCGGGGCGACCGGGATGGATCGCCGGGCGTTCGGTGAATTCATCGGTCCCCGAGGCGAACTCGCGTCCTACGCGTTCGGCTGGACGGTTGGAGCCGACCCGCACGCCGCTCGGTTCACCGTCGGAATCGGGGCGGGGAATCCTGGCGGCGGGACCTTTCATGCGGTGGTGTTCGTGCACGAGAACACGCATGCCTTCGCCCTGGTCGACGACCCGTTCGAGAATGTTGCCGAGGGCGGCCCCGACCTGACCGCCGATCAGGCCCGTGCCCACAGCGACCTCCCCTTCGTCTGGTGGGTGGTCGACAATGTCATGGACCGGGACCCCAGGGCCTGGTGGATGCGTCACTGGCTCCTCGGGACGCAGTGCATCGAATCCACCGAGGTCTTCGAAAAGCGGGAGCCCATCGTTTCGGTCACCAATGGCGCCGCGGACAACCTCTGGCACCTGACCGGGATCACAGCCGCAACCGTCGACGGCCCCATCGGGCACCTCTACCACGCGATCGACGAGGACCCGTCTCTCATGGATGTCCTGAATCTGGAGCCGGGCTCCCACTCCACTCGTACGGCACCGGGCAGCCCCTGGAGCCGAACTCCAAGGGCCGACTGAGATTTCCGACGCGTGCAGGAAGAACGCGGCTACGGGAGTATCGCGTCGGCTTCTATTTCGACCAGGAGTTCCGGGTCGATCAGTTGGGAGATTTGGAGCATGGTGGCGGCGGGGCGGATGTGCGCGAAGACTTCGCCGTGGGCCTTGCCCACCTCTTCCCAGCGGGAGATGTCGGTGACATAGATTCGGGTGCGGATGACGTTTTCGAGGGAGGCGCCGACTTCGGTGAGCGCGGCCGCAATTCGGCGGAGAGCCTCGCGGGTTTGTTCGGCGATATCGTCGCCGCCTACGGGCGGGCCGTCGGGGGTGGCGGCGGTGGTGCCGGCCACCGCGATCCATTGGCCGACGCGGACCGCGCGCGAATAGCCGACGATCGGCTCCCATTGGGCACCTGAGGAAACAAGCTGTCGAACGGTCATCGTCCTATTCTGCACACTGCCGGGAGTGTTCAGCAGACCGGCGCTACCTCCGCGCTACGGCCCGACGCCGTGGCGGAGGTGGTGCGTCATCGGTCGGGCAGGGCCTGGCACAGGGCTTCGAGTGCGGGGCCGAAACCGTGGTCGGAGGGGGTGCCGTAGCCGATGACCAGACCGTCGCGGTGTGGCATGCGGGCGGCGGGGTGACGGTAGCGGCGCAGGCCGTCGAGGGCCAGACCGCGGCGGCAGGCGGCATGCAGGGTGGAATCCTCTGTGCCGTCCGGCAATTCGAGGACCGCGTGCAGTCCGGCGGCGATGCCGCTGACCCGGATCTGCGGGGCCCGCTGGGCCAGGGTGCGAACCAGGAGATCGCGCGGGCGGCGATAGGTGGCGCGGGTGCGGCGGAGGTGGCGGTCGTATGCGCCGGAGGAGAGGAAATCGGCGAAGGTCAGCTGGGTGATCACACTGGCCCACATTTCACGACTTCCCTTGGCGGACAGGACATCGTCGACCAGTGCGTCGGGAAGAACCATCCAGCCCAGCCGCAGCGCGGGGGACAGGCTCTTGCTGACCGAACCCAGGTAGACGATCCGATCGGGGTCCAGGCCCTGCAGCGCGCCGACCGGCTGCCGGTCGTAACGGAACTCGCCGTCGTAGTCGTCCTCCAGCAGCACCGCACCGGACGCGCGTATCCAATCCAGCACGGCCGCCCGGCGTTCCGGATGCAGCGGGCCGCCCGTGGGGTACAGGTGTGGTCCGCGCCGATCATCACCGTGCTCACCGGGCACGTCGACCGCCGCATCGTGCTGGCGGCCCTCATCGGCCTGATGGGCGCGGCGAACCTGGCCTCCAGTCTCGCAACGGGTTTCGCGGTCGTGCTCATCGCCCGATTCCTGGTCGGCATCGCTGTTGGTGGCTTCTGGTCCATCGCGGGCGGCATCGCGCTGCGGCTGGTGCCCGAGCATCAGGTCGCCCGCGCCACCGCGGTCATCTTCGGCGGTGTCGAAACCGCCTCGGTGCTGGGCGTTCCCACCGGCACGTTCCTCGGCGACCTGAGCGGCTGGCGCACCGCCTTCGCCGCGGTCGGGGTGCTCGGCCTGACCTCGGTGGTGTGCATGGTCTTCCTGATGCCGAGCCTGCCGGCCGAGCAGTCGGTCCACCTGCGGGACCTGCCGGCCGTGTTCAAAGCCAATGCGGCCCTGCGCCTCGCGCTGATCCTGACCTTCCTGGTGATCACCGGCCACTTCCTGGCCTACACCTTCGTGCGCCCGATCCTGCACGAGCACGGCGTCGACGATCGCGCGACCGGGGTGCTGCTGCTGGTGTTCGGCATCGCCGGCATCTGCGGCAACTTCCTCGCGGGCGCCCTGGTTGCGAAGAGCCTGCGGCGCACCACCCTCGGCATCGGGGTGCTGCTGGTCGCGGCCATGGCCGGGCTCGCGCTCTTCGACACGAATGTCATTGCCGCCGGGGCGATCCTGATGCTCTGGGGCCTCGGCTACGGCGCCGTCCCCGTCACCTTCCAGACCCGCATCCTGCGGGCCGCCCCGGACACCACCGAAGCGGCGTCGTCCCTGTTCGTCTCGACCTTCAATTTCTCGATCGCCCTGGGCGCGCTGGCCGGCGGCATCGCGGTCGACCACGCGGGCCCGCTCAGCGTCCTCTGGCTCGGCGGCGGTTCGATCCTGGTCGCCCTGCTGATCCTCGGCGGCCGGGCCCGGACTCCCCGGCTCGCCACCGCCTAGCCGGTCCGGCTCCCCGATCGCGGTGCACGGCCCGAGGGGTGGTTCGATCGGGGTATGAGCGACGGTGGAGAAGCCAGGCGAGTTGTGTCCGCAGAGCGTGAGGTAGCCGCGGGGGCCGCGTGGATATTCGAATTGATCGCCGATCCGGCGCAGCAGCCCCGCTGGGATGCGAACGACAACCTCGCACACGCTGAGCCCGGGCACCGGGTGCGGTCGGTCGGTGACGTGTTCGAGATGACGCTCACCCACGGAGCGGTCCGGGAGAACCTGATCGTCGAATTCGAGGAGGCGCGCCGAATCGCCTGGATGCCTTCGGAAGCCGGGGTGCAGCCGATCGGGCACCTGTGGCGGTGGGAGCTGGAGCCGTTGGGCGACAACCGGACCCGCGTGAAACACACCTTCGACTGGACCGATCTGTCGGATGAGAGGCGCCTGGCCCGGGCGCGCGCCACCACCTCGGAGATGCTGCGGGGATCGGTGGATCGGCTGGCGGCGCTGGCCGAAGTGGAGTGATCGGCCGGCCGGGCGCCCGGGGCTCTCAGGAGACCGCTTCCTGGGGCTCGCGCACCGCGGCGGTGCTGTAGCGGTAGTCGTCGAGCGGGAAATGCCGGTTCTCCCAATACATTTCCAACTGGGTCGAGGGCCGGAAGGCCGCGCCGTCGCCCTGGTAGTTGATGTAGTAGGTGTTCGAGGTGATACAGCCCTGGGTGAACAGGTGGGTCCGCTTGGCCCGCCTGTCCATCCGCGCGAAGTACTCGTCGTGCGGTTGCTGCCGCACCTCCACCCGGGTCGCGCCGCGCCGGCGAGCCTCCCCGATGACCCGGGCCGCATGCGCCGAGGTCGATTCGATCAGCGGAATATACGAACCGGGCGCGTAGGCGTAGGGCCCGACGATCAGGAAGGCATTGGGGAACCTGGGCACCGACACCCCCTGATAGGCCTGGAAGCGGTGCTCGTCCCAGAACTCGCCCAGTTCGAGCCCGTGGCGACCGTAGATCGGATAGGGCGGCGTGTACCCCTTCTCCATCACCTTGAATCCGGTGGCACACAGCACCATATCGAATTCCCGCTCCCGCCCGTCGGCGCTGACGACGCCGGTCGGCGTGAAATGCTCGATGGCCTCGGTGACCAGATCGACATGCGGGAGGGTGAACGTCTTGAAATACGAGTTCGAGATCGACGGCCGCTTGCACCCGAACCGGTAGTCCGGCGTCAGCTTGCGGCGCAGCTCGGGATCGCGCACCTGACTGAAAAGAAAGGCCTTCATGGCGGTTTCGGCCGCCGTCATACCCATCGAGGTCAGCCGCGGATAGTTGGCGATGGCCAGCCCTGCCCCCAGCCCCGCGTTCACGCCCACATTGCCGAGAAAGCGCACCGTCCGCTGTAGCGGCGCGAAATTCAGCACCGCGTTCGCGACCGGCCCCATGGGGAAGTCGACCTTGGGCCCGATCCAGATGGCCCGCCGCTGATACACGGTCAGCTGCGCGACCTCCTTGGCCAGTTCGGGAATCACCTGCAGCGCCGTGGCTCCGGTGCCGATCACCGCCACCCGCTTACCCCGGTAGTCGTAGTCGTGATCCCACCGGGAACTGTGCATGATCTTGCCGGTGTAGTCGCCGATCCCCGGAATATCCGGATTGTGCGGCTGCTCCAGCCCGCCGACCGCGCCGATCACATAGCGTGATGTGATCTCCGTGCCGTCCTCGAGGGCGATCCGCCACAGATCCTGCTCCTCGTCGAAAACCCCGAGCACGACGCCCGATCCGAGCCGCAGCTTGCCGCGCAGCCCCTGCCGATCGACGACCTCCTCCGCGTATCGCTGCAATTCTGCGCCGGGCGCGAAGAATCGCGACCAGTGCGACCGCGGCTGAAACGAGAAGTTGTACACCGGCGACGGAATATCCACGGCCACACCGGGATAGGTATTGGCCAGCCAGGTGCCGCCGACCTTCGGCCACTTGTCGACCAGGACGAAGTTCTCGACTCCGATGCGGCGCAGTGCGACACCCGCGCCGATCCCGCCCAGGCCCGCGCCGACGATCACGACCTCATGGGTGGGCCTGGGCTGGGAACCATTGGTAGCGCTCATGACTGAGACCTCACGTCCTGGATGGATCGGATTCGAGAGCGACGCCGGACTCGGCCGCCGCGCGCGCCCGCGCGATGACCTCCGGAAGCTGTTGCCGCCGTAGCTTGCCCGCGGTCGTGCGCGGCAGTTCGGGCACGAACACGATGTCGCGCGGCACCTTGTAGCCGGCCAGCGTGGCCTTGATGTGCCGTTGCAGGGTGCGTGCCCCGGCCCGCGCCCCGGCCCGGAGCACCACGGCCGCCGCCAGCCGCTGCCCGAAATCGTCGTCGGGCACCCCGACGGCTCCGGCGTCGGCCACCGCCGGATGCGCCAGCAGTGCCTCCTCGACCTCCTGCGGGAAGACGTTCTCGCCGCCGGAGACGATCATGTCGTCGGAGCGGCCGTCCACGAACAGCCTGCCCTCGGCATCGACATGCCCGAGATCACCGGAGTCCATGTGCTGTCCGACCATCGTCTTGGCCCGGCCGTCGCTGTAGCCGGCGAACACGCTCGGGTTCTTGTTGACGATGCGGCCGGTGACACCGGCGGGCACCTCGCGGCCGTCGCCGTCGACGATGCGGATGTCCACGATCCCGGTCAGCGGCCGGCCCACGGTCCCGGGCGCGGCCCGCAGATCCGCGGGCGTGGCGAAGGTCCCCGCGCCGGTCTCGGTGGAGGCGTACGCGTTGAACAGCACCTCGCCGAACTCGTCCATGAAGGCGGTGGCCAGCCAGGCCGGCAGGGGAGCGGCGCCGCACACCACCATCCGCAGGCTCTCGAGGTGATGGCCGCGGCGGTCCGCCGCCGGAAGATCCATGATCCGCTTGATCATGGTCGGCACCAGGCAGGCGATCTGCACACCGTGCCGCTCGATATCGGTGAGCACGGTTTCGGCGTCGAACCGGTCGTGCACGATGGCGGTCGACCCGAGCAGGAACGCCGCGGCGAGCGCCAGGAACCCGTAGGTGTGATGCAGCGGCGGGGCGATCACCATGGGCCGTCCGAGCCGCGGAATCGTTTCGATCCGGGCCAGGTCGCCGAGCGCGAGCACCATGCGCGGGCTCAGCCCGGCCAGCACGGACCGCGCGCCGAGTGTGCGGGGCGCGCCCTTGGGTACTCCGGTGGTGCCGCCGGTGAGCAGAATGATCGAGCCTCCGCCCGCGGGTTCACGCACCGGCGGCCCACCCGCGGCGACCAGGTCCGCGACGGTCGGCAAGCCGTCCGCGGCGCCTCGCACCACCACCCGCCGACCCCGATAGCCGGATTTGTCGATCGCGGTATGGAATTCGCCGTCGTACAGCAGCAATTCCACGCGTTCGCGGTCGAGCACCTCACCGATCTGCGGCCCGGCGAAGCCGTAGTTCAACGGCACCAGATCCGCCGAGAGCCGCGCCGCCGCATAGGCCGCGATCACGAATCCCCGGTGATTGCGGCACAGCACCCCCACCCGCTGCCCGCGCCGCAAATCCCAGCGCGCCCGCAGCGCCGCCGCCAGCCGCTGCACCTGCCGATCCAGCTCGGCCGCGGTGATCGGGCCGTCGTCGTCGATCATGGCGGGCCGATCCGGGAACCGTGCGGCGCACACCGACAGCGCCGTGGCCAGTCCGATCCCACCGCGTAATGCCCGGGCCAGCTGGGGAATCCGGGTGGGCGGCACCAGGTTCAGCGCGCCGCTGGCCGGCATCCGCCCGGCCACCGTCACCGCGTCGTCGAGCAGATTGGCGGCCCGCTCGACCCGCCCGATCGGCCCGGCCCAGTCGACCGGCCGATTGTTCCAGTTCCCGGCCTTCGCGTATGTGGTCAGCAGTCGTTGCGCCGCCCGGGAATTGTCCAGTGCATAGGACAGGGGCGCGCTCGCCCGCTCCCACCACGGCCGGATCGCCAGCGGACGGTCCACGATCGCCCGGCACACCATGCTCGCCGCCTCCTCGGTCGACATGCTCGGGGTGTAGCGATAGATCCGGTACGGACCCAGCATGTCCGAGCGCACCAGCTGCAGGTGAACAGTCGTGACGTCGATGCCGTCCGCCCGCAATTCCGGTGCGGCGCCGCGCATCCAGGAATTGAACGCGGACTTGGAGGCGATATAGGCCGTCCAGCCGACACCCGGGCCGTGCACACCGGCCGTACTGATATTGACGATGTGCCCCTGCCGGCGCGCCCGCATGGACGGCAGCAGGCTCAGCACCAGGCGCATGGGGCCGAGGAAGTTGATACGCGCGGTGTCGTCGAAATTGTCCCAGCGGTCCAGCGAATCCGACAGCCAGCGGCGGATCGATCGACCGGCATTGTTGACGAAGACATCCACGTGCCCGTGCTCGGCCAGCACGCGCGTGATGAGTGCCGCGCAGGCCTCGGTATCGGAGAGGTCCGCCGGGTAGGGGTGGACGGTTCCCGGGAATTCCGCGGTCTCCGAACGTAATTCCGCCAGCAGGGACTCGCGGCGGGCGACCGCGAGCACGGTCGCGCCATTGGCGGCCAGGCGGCGCGCGGTGGCCCGTCCGACGCCCGAGGACGCACCCGTCACCAGGATCACCCGGCCTGTCACGGCCGGTGCCAGGCGGCGGTCGCTGATGCCGTATCCGGCCGCGCCCAGTGCGATCCGGACCGATTTCGGCAGTTCCATCATGGCTCGACTTCCTTGTCGAACGGCGGGGTCAGGCGGGCAGCCGCTCGAATTCGTAGTCGGCGAACGGGAAGTGACGATGCGCCCGCTGCGCCGAGAAGAATCCGGTGGGCCGGATATAGGTGCTGTCGCCCTGCGAATTGCGGTAGTAGGTGGGCACGTGCGCATTCAATTCGGCCAGGTAGTAGCGCATGGCCGCGCCCTGCCGGTAGATGCGGCGGTGATAGGCGTCGTGCACGTCCTGGCGGATGGCCACGAACGTCGCCCCGCGTCGCCGCGCCTCCGAAATGGCGCGCACCGCATGGTCGGCGGTCATCTCCACGAAGGCGTGCCAGCCGCTGCCGGTCCACGAATATGGGCCGACCAGCGTCCACCGATTGGGCAGTGCGGGCAGCGAGACGCTCTCGTAGGCCTGCAATCCCTGCTCGGTGAAATACTTTCCGAGATCGACCCCGTCGCGGCCGACCACCATCCCGGGCGTGTAGGTCTCCGGGTCGGAGAACACGTGATAGCCGGTGGCCAGCACGATCATGTCGAATTCGTGCTCGACGCCGTCGGTGGTGCGGATGCCGTGCGCGGTGAATCGTTCGATGGGCGTGGTCACCAGGTCGACATTCTCCCGGTTGAACGCCAGCAGATACCCCGTGTTCAAGGTCGGCCGCTTGGCGATCGGCCCGTAGTCCGGAGTGAGGCCCGCCCGAATCCCGGGATCGCGCACCAGGAGTCGCAGCAGACCGCGATAGCCGCGAATGGCGGTCGCGTCGAAGGCCCGCATGGTCGGCCGCACCACCGCCAGCGGTGCGTTCGACATACCGCGCAGGGCGGCGTCGACCACCACCAGCACCGCGCCGTGCAGCGTCGCCTGCAGCCCGGGGACCTGCAGGGCAAGCTGCACCGCGCGCGGAATCCGCGGATTGGGTTTGGGCAGGCACCACACCGGCGTGCGCTGGAAGACGGCGAGGCTGCCCACCGCGTCCGCGATCGACGGCGTGATCTGCACCGAGCTCGCGCCGGTGCCGATGATCGCGACCCGCTTGCCGGTGAGGTCGTAGTCGTCGTCCCAGTCCGAGGGGCGCTGAATCGTGCCCTGGTACAGCGTCAATCCGGGAATTCCGGGATCGGTCTTCGGACTGATGAACGCGCCGACCGCGCTGATGACGAACCGTGCGGTCGTCACCTCGCCATTGTCGAGGTGCAGCGTCCAGCGGTGCCGGTCCTCGTCCCACTCCTCGCTGACCACGGTGGTCCCGAACCGGATGTGCGGATACAGCCCGAACCGCCGAGCCACCGCCATGTGATACCGCTTCACCTCCGCGCCGGAGGCGAACAGCCTGCTCCAGTTGGGGTTTCGCGCGAAAGAGTACTGGTATGCCAGGGACGGGATATCGACTTCCAGCCCCGGGTAACGGTTTTCGTGCCAGCTACCGCCGACCTCGTCGGCCCGTTCCAGCAGGACGAAGTCGCGCACCCCGGCCCGCTTCAGCTTGACCCCCGCGGCAATGCCGCCGGGCCCCGCGCCGATGACGGCGACCTCGTGGTCCGGAGCCGAAAGCTCAGGAGGGCGGATGTCTTTGGATGCAGTGGTCACGACGGGGACCTTCCGGACAGACTCCGGCGCTACGCTGCGCCTGTCACCCCAGGGTAGTTCTGTCTGGGACAGTGATCAAGACCTTGTGGGTGACGGTGAGCCCGCAAGCCGGTCCGGTGCCGCTCAGCCCGCCGCGAACCCGGTTGCCGCCGCGCCCGCCCGGCGCAGCCGCACGGCCTCGATGTCGGCCGGCTGCCCGCCGCGCGCCCGATGCCGGTCCATGACCGCGCTCAATTCCGGTGACCAGCGCAGGATCTCGGCGCGCATCGGCCCGGTCGTCCCGAGCTGCGCGACCAGCCCCAGCAGGGTGACCAGCCCGCGCTGGAACGGCATCAGATACGCGGGTATCCCGAGCTGGCGGTATACATTGTCCAGCCTGGGGCTCATGGCGTCGCGGGTGCGGCCGCGCAGCCACTCGGTATCGACCCGGGACGTCTCGTGCCGCAGCAGTTCGGTGAACGGCAGCAGCTTCTCGGCCAGTCCCGCGCTGTCCAGACCGCGCTGCTCGTCGGTGAACCCGTGGCTGCGCGTGGCCAGGTCCAGCTCGGCCGGCCCGCCATTGATGAGCGCGTCGGCCAGGTCGTGCACCAGCGCCGGGAACTGGGCCGGCGGCCACGCCGGGCAGGCCCCGAAATCCACCACGCCCAGGCGACCGTCGGGCAGCACCCGGAAATTGCCCGGATGCGGATCGCCGTAGAGCAGCCCCGAGCGCGGCGCCGACGACCAGAAGAACCGGACCGCCAGCATGCCCACCCGGTCGCGCTCGGCCTGCGTGCCCGTGGTGATCAAGCGGGACAGCGGAATTCCGTCCAGCCACTCGCTGACGATCACATCGCCGCGCTGCGCCACCACCTGCGGCACCCGGAAATCCGGGTCCCCGGCGTAGGCTTCCGCGAAGCGGCGCTGGCTCTGTGCCTCGGCCGCGAAATCCAGTTCCATGCGCAGGCATTCGGCCAACTCGTCCACCACCGCGCGTCCGTCGGCGTGCGGCGCGAAAACCGGTGTCAGCCAGGCCAATCCGCGCAGCCGCTGCAGATCGCTGTCCACCGCCGCGCGGGCGCCGGGGTACATGACCTTGACCGCCACCGCCCGGCCGTCGTGCCAGATCGCGCGATGCACCTGGCCGATGGTGGCCGAGGCGGCCCGGCGATCGTCGAATTCCCGGAAGTTGTCCCGCCAATCCGGGCCGAAGGACGCCGCCAGCACCGTGTGCACGGTGCGCGGCAGCATGGGCGGCGCGGCGTCCTGCAGCCGGGCCAGCGCGATCCGATAGGGCTCGGCCAGCTCCGGCGGCAGGGCCAGCTCGTAGATGCCCAGGACCTGGCCCAGTTTGGCGGCACAGCCCTTCAATTCGCCCAGCACCTCGGCCATGTGCTCGGCGGTGCGCAGCTGGATCTCCCGATCGATCTCACCCGCCGGCCGGCCCAGTGCCCGCTTACCGGCCCCGGCCGCCTGCCGCCCGGCGTAGGCCAGCGGCACCGCGGCCAGTTTCGCGGTGCGAATCACTGTGCGGGCAGGCGGATTCCCGCCGATGTCCGCATCCCCCCGTCGCGCACCGCTTCGCCGCAAACTCATCGATCAACCAACCCCTAGCGCGCGTTTCGATCGAATGCGCATCAGGGAGTCTGCCACGAAGTGAAACTATGCGGTACGAAAATCTGTACGCCCCGGAACCGCGTCCTGAATGGTGGGATGCGCGAAGGGAATCCGCTGGTGACGGGTCAGGGCCGGGCGGTGACCAGGGCCAGATCGGTGAGCCGGTGTGCGCGGGCGACCTCGGCGGGCGTGAACGGCTCCCCGGTACGCAGGAAGGTCATGGCCGCGAGATCGTCGTGCGGGCCGATCTCGAGCAGGGTACTGCCGGGCACGCGGCCCGGGTCCGGATCCGGAACGTATTGCGCGCCCAGCAGTTCGGCGATCACCAGCGGCAGTTCCGCGGGGTCGGCGGCCACCCGCGCGGCCAGTCCCAGTGCGCGCGTCTGGCCGTCGACCAGGGTGAGCGCCGACGCGGGCCAGATGCCGGCGGCGACCCCGCCCGCGCGGGCGATGGCCTGGGTCAGCCGCTGCGGGCCGATCTCGGCCGGTGTGGAGACCACCAGCTCGTCGAGCACGCCGTTCTCCAGGTGATGCACGTGCACGGCCAGGATGTTGGCCCGCCGGTCGGCGAGCTGCTTGGCCAGCAGTTCCAGCCGCCCGGGCTCGTTGTCCAGGTGCACCCGGATGCGCCAGAGCCGCTCGGCGCTGTCGAGGCGGCGGCGGTGGCGCAGTTCCGGGGCGTGCAGCCAGCGGCCGAGATAGCGCATGGCGCCGGGTTCGACCACCCAGATGACGAGGATGGTGGCGGCGACGGCGAGCACGGAAACCGTTGCCAGATAGGGCAGTTCGAGGTGGACGACCAGGGCGTGCAGGGCGAGCTCGACCGGGAAGACCGCGGCGAGTTTGGCCAGCGCCATGCGGGTTCGTTTCGGATGGGGCAGACGACCGCAGACTTCGCAGGCCAGCGTATGAATCTCGGTTTGCCTCATGTTCACCACAGTGCTGGACGCAGGTTTCCCCGACTGTGGTGCGGTGTAAAGAAGGGGTGACGGAACCCGGCAAACCTCTTGCGGCAATTGGTCATTCGGTGAAGCGGGACACAGTCGCGCCGGAGCTGTGCCCCGGCACACATCGATTGCCCCCTATTTGGGCGGTAGCGACTTGGCGAAATCGACCCCGCGCCGCACCCACTCGTCGAGCACATCGTCGTCGGCGACGGTCGCGGTGGTGACGCGCAGCCATCCGTGCATCTTCTTCCCGCCCATCTCCATCGGCTCGACCGACCCCGCCCGCAGCAGCGCCGCGGAGGTGTCCGGATCGGTGCGCACCATCAGCCCGCCCTTGCCGCTGGCCGCGACGGCCATATTGCCGCCCACCAGAAACGCCAGGCCGCCGAACATCTTCTTCTCGACCACATTGACCAGTTCGGGCCCGAGCGCGTCCCGAATCCGGTCGGCCAGCTCCTCGTCGTATGCCATACCCGGCATTGTGACCCACCCGACCGACAGTTCTGGGCCGCGGCGCGCTCGGGGCCCGGCCGGCCGCGGACCGGAGAGACCATTCCGGCAGGTGTCGGCACGTCCCCGGCGAGGTACACCTGATTGGTGGAAGCCCCGCCGACAGTGGGTGTCGAAGAGGAGTTCCTCCTCGTGGATCCGCGACTGCTGGCGCTGACCGCCAACTCGGCGATCTATCGCGGCGCCGAAACCGGCTACCACAGCTGGCGCCACATCCTGTGGCGGCGCTGGCCCAGCGCCGGGCGGCCGCCGCACTTCGGCTCGGTCGCCGAGTTCGAGGGGGCCGTGGAGTCCATGCTGTCGCTGGGGGTCATCCTGGATCGCAAGATGGTCTACTGGGATGTGCGGCCCTCCAGCACCTTTCCGACGGTGGAGGTGCGGGTCAGCGATGTGCCCGCCACCGTGGAGGAGTCGGCGCTGCTGGCCAGCCTGGTGCGCGCCTGCGCAATGACCGCCCGCGCAACCGATTCCGTGCCCGTCGTCGCGGAAGACACACTGCGCGCGGCATATTGGAAGGCGGCGCACGAGGGCATCGACGGGACCGCCATCGATCCGCTCGACGGGCGCACGGTCCCGGTGGAGGACCTGCTGACCCGGCTCATCGACCGCATCCGGCCGGCCCTGGACCAGCTGGACGACCTCGCCTTCGTCACCGACACCGTGGCCGCGCTGCTGGCGCGCGGCAACGGGGCGCGGCGTCAGCTCAATGCCTTCCGAACCCGCGGCCGGCTCTCGGACGTGGTGGGTGAACTGGCCGAGGCCACGCTCTACACGTGCCGATAATCCCCGATGTCAGGGCATCGGCTGGTCGTCGACGATCATGTCGTAGTTGACCTTCGAGCCCTCCACGTTCGTGGTCTTGGCGGTGACGCCCCAGCGGGTGCCGTCGGATTCGGTCACGACGCATCGGATGGTCGAGCCGGTGGCGCCGCGCAGCAGGCCGTTGCAGGTGGAGGACTGCGGGGCGGCGCCCACCTTCGACTGATAGAAGTTCGAGACACTGGAAGCCACGTCATCCGGCGCCACGAAGGCGTCGGTCAGGGTCAGGTCGTAGTAGACGTCCTTGCCGTCCACCTTGGTGACCTTCGCATTGATCGCCCAGGTCTGCCCGTCGGCGGAGGTGGCGGTGCAGGTTTGGGTGGCGTCCACCTTGGCGGGCAGATTGCCGTCGCAGGTCACGGTTTTCGCGTCCTCGTGCGACTTGTCCTTGTAGAAGCTGGTGACCTTCGTCCGCACGTCACTGTTGCTCACCGAGTCCGCACCCGATGACGAGCACCCCACGGCGAGAAGCGGCACGAACGTCAAGGCCAGAGCGGCTGTCAGTTTTCTCATGGACAACTTTAGGCGCGGGTTTACCGGGAAAATCTTGAAAATGAGCTTGCGAAACCGGCGAATCCGGCGTGTCCGGGGCTGGCGCGCCGCAGTGCGGGGCGGATTAGGGAACTTGACAGAGGACCGGTCCGGCGACCTGCGCTGGACCGGTCCTGCTGCGGCGATGGGTCAGTTCACGCGGGCGCGCCACTCCTCGAGCTGTGGGGATTCCGCGCCGATGGTGGTGGATTCGCCGTGCCCGGTGTGCACCAGGGTCTCCGGCGGCAGGGTGAGCAGGCGGTCGGCGATCGACTCGACGATGGTGCCGAAGTCCGAGTAGGACCGCCCGGTCGCCCCCGGCCCGCCGTGGAACAGGGTGTCGCCGGTGAACACCACGCCCAGGTCGGGGGAGTGGAAGCAGACCGCGCCCGGGGCGTGCCCGGGGGTGTGCAGCACGTGCAGTTCGGTCCCGCCGACCTGGATCACCTGCTCGTCGGACAGCTCGCCGTCGGGGCTGGTCTCCGGATGCGTGTGCTGCCACAGCACCAGGTCGTCGGGATGCATGAGCACGGGAGCGCCCGTGGCCCTGGACAATTCGGGCGCGACGCGAATGTGGTCGTCGTGCGCGTGGGTGACCAGGATGGCCTTGACCTTGCGGGTGCCGATGACATCCAGGATCGCCTCGACATTGTGGGGCGCGTCGATGACGACGCACTCCAGGTCGTCGCCCACCACCCAGACATTGTTGTCGACGTCGAAGGTCTCGTTGTCGAGGCTGAAGGTGCCGATGGTGACGGCGTGGTCGATGTGCGCCATCAGAGCACCACCACCGAGCGCAGTACGTCGCCGTGATGCATCTTGGTGAAGGCGGCTTCGATATCGGTCAGTGAAATAGTCTCCGTCACAAAGGCATCCAGGTCCAGGCGGCCCTGTTTGTAGAGTTCGACGAGGTAGGGGAAGTCGCGTGAGGGCAGGCAGTCGCCGTACCACGAGGACTTCAACGATCCACCGCGGGAGAAGAAGTCGATGAGCGGCATCTCGAGGGTCATCTCCGGTGTCGGCACGCCCACCAGCACCACGGTGCCCGCCAGATCGCGTGCGTAGAACGCCTGCTTCCAGGTTTCCGGGCGGCCCACCGCATCGATCACCACGTCCGCGCCGAAGCCATCGGTGAGTTCCTGAACCCGTTCCACCGCATCCTCTTTGGCGGCATTGACGGTGTGGGTGGCCCCGAATCCGGTGGCCCACTCCAGCTTCCGCTCGTCGATGTCGACCGCGATCACGGTGGTCGCGCCCGCCAGCTTCGCGCCCGCGATGGCCGCGTTGCCGACCCCGCCGCAGCCGATGACCGCGACCGAGTCACCGCGGCCGACCCCGCCGGTATTGATGGCCGCGCCCAGCCCGGCCATGACACCGCAGCCCAGCAGCCCGACCGCGGCGGGGGACACGCTCGGGTCGACCTTGGTGCACTGCCCGGCGTGGACCAGGGTCTTCTCCGCGAAGGCGCCGATGCCCAGCGCGGGGGTGAGCGGGGTCCCGTCGGTGAGTGTCATGGGCTGGGAGGCGTTGAAGGTCGAGAAGCAGTACCAGGGCTTGCCCTTGCGGCAGGCGCGACACGAACCACACACCGCCCGCCAGTTCAGGATGACGAAATCCCCGGGCTGCACATCGGTGACGCCCTCGCCCACCGATTCCACGATGCCGGCGGCCTCGTGCCCGAGCAGGAACGGGAATTCGTCGTTGATGCCGCCCTCGCGGTAGTGCAGGTCGGTGTGGCACACCCCGCAGGCCTGCACCCGCACCACCGCCTCACCCGGACCCGGGTCCGGGATGACGATGTCGGTGACTTCCACCGGGGTGTTCTTCGAGCGTGCAATGACGCCGCGCACAGTTTGGGACAACGAAATTCCTTCCTGGCTAACCGCAATGCCTTCGACTATCGCATCCGACCCCGCCCACGTCATCTATTACCCCGGGTGACGGAAAACGAATCTCCTTGTGGCCGATCGCAACCTGTGGCCTTTCACAACAGGGATTCCGCGGCGGCTTCGGCGATCGTAGCGGCCACGAGGGTCAGTGCCGGGGAATCGAGCCGCCATTGCTGCCAGTGGAGCGGGACATCTACGAATACCTTCTCATCCAGCGGAATCAGCTCGTCCTCGGGGCGGATCATGAGGTCGGGGATCATCCCCCAGCCCATACCTGCGCATACCGCGTCATTGAATCCGGCCGAGGACGGGATGTAATGCCGGGGCGGATCCACGGGCTTGCGGGTGTAATGGCGCGTGAGCCGGAACTGCAGATCGTCCTTGCGGTCGAACAGCACCACGGGAGCGTGTGCGAACGATTTCGCATTCGCGCCGTCGGGAAACCAGGTGCGGGCGAAGGCGGGCTGTGCCATCGGCCGATAGCGCATGGCCCCCAGCCGCCGCACCGTGCAGCCCTGCACCGGCGCAGCGGTGGAGGTGATGGCCGCCATGACGGTGCCGTCGCGCAGCAGGCGGGTGGTGTGTTCCTCGTCCTCGCGATGGATGTCGAACGACACCCCGGCGGCGGCGCGGCCGAGCGCCGGAATGACCCAGGTCTGCAGCGAATCGGCATTGACGGCAATGGGAATGACCACCCGGGCGGCGCCGGGCTGGTGCACGTCGCCGAGTTCGCGCGCGGTATCGCCGGTCAGCAGCTGGATCTGGCGGGCCAGCCGCAGCACCGTCAGCCCGGATTCGGTGGGCTGCACCGGTTTGGTGCGCTGCACCAGGATGCGGCCCGCGGCGTCCTCCAGCGCCTTGATGCGCTGGCTGATTGCCGACGGTGTCACGCTGAGCCTGCGGGCGGCGGCGTCGAAGGTGCCCTCACTGATGACGGCGTCGAGCGCGCGCAGTTGGTCGAGCTGCAGATCCATAGTAAGAAATCGTAATGGCACCTCAGAATCTTTAGCTGGCCTGGTGCTGGACGCCTGCCCTACTTTCGAGCGTGTGAACGCATCATCGGCGGCCCTGGCGGCCATCTCGGGACTCGGATTCGGCCTGTCGCTCATCGTGGCGATCGGCGCGCAGAACGCCTTCGTGCTGCGTCAGGGGATCCGGCGCGAGCATGTCCTGCCGGTGGTCGCGGTGTGCATCGGCTCCGACGTGATCCTCATGACCCTGGGTGTCGCAGGCTTCGGGGCGATCGTGAACTCGGCCCCGATGATCATGACCATTGCCAGGTACGCGGGGGCGGCCTTCCTGCTCGGCTACGCCGCCCTCGCCGCCAAGCGCGCGTTCTCCGCCTCGGCCCTGTCCGCGGGCGGCGGCGCGCCCATCGCGCTGGGCGCGGCCGTGGCCACCTGCCTGGCTGTCACCTGGCTCAACCCGCACGCCTATCTGGACACGGTCGTGCTGCTGGGATCCTTCGCCAATACCTATGCCACCCCAGATCGCTGGTTTCTTACCGCGGGAGCCATTGCGGGCAGTCTGATCTGGTTCGTCTCGCTCGGTTTCGGCGCACGGCTGCTGGCCCCGGTCTTCGCGAAGCCGCGCGCGTGGCGGGTGCTGGATTCGGTGATCGCCCTCGTCATGACGGGTCTCGCTGTCGGTTTGCTGGTGAGCTGACCCCCTGGGCGACAGTGACGGCGGTCACAGTAGGACCTGTCACGGGCCAGTGCCCGCCGGTGTCTCATGGGGCATGCAGCAAGAACAGAACAAGGCGACCTTCAAACTCCTGCACGACGTGGTGGGTACCGGTGACACCGAACTGATCTCGAAGACCATCCACGAGATCACCCAGCCGGACGCCGTTCTCAATGTTCCGTTCCCGGTGGACCATCCGGGCGCGGCGGGGCTCGAGCAGATCATGCGCGCCTTCGTGACCGGCTATCCCGACATCAAGCTGGACGTCGTGGACATGATCGCCGAGGGCGACAAGGTGGTCGGCCGGACCGTCGTCACCGGCACCAACGACGGCGCGTTCCTGGGCCGCCCGGCGACCGGGAAAGCCGTGCGGTACAACGAGATCTTCATCATGCGTTTCACCGACGGCCGGATCGCCGAGGTGTGGGGCGTGGCCGACACCCTCACCCAGCTGATCCAGCTGGGTGTCGTCACCCTGTAGGAAATCGGTCTCAGGACACGGGTTTCCACGCGCCGACGTAGTTGCCGTTGTTGTTTCCGTTGGTGGGCAGGCAGGTGACCGCCCGGCCGCTGGAGGACTTGGCCACCACGTCCTTCTTGAGATTGCAGATCGTTCCGGGCTCGTGCGTTCCGCTGGTCACGGGGCCCGGGCTGTCCCACACATAGGTCGGCGTGGTCGATCCCGCGCGGCGGGAGCACAGCAGCTGGGTGCCGTTCGGGGCGTAGCCGAAGGTCCCGGCCTCGGTCGCGTTGCACGGGAATCCGAGCGAGGGCGTGCTGACCGACAGCCAGCGGAGCGTGCCGTCTCCGGCCGCGTTGCAGGTCAGGACCGAGCCGTCGCCGGCGACAGCGGTCTGGCCGGCCTGGGTGCAGGTCCCGCTGACCGCCGCCGCGCTGGTCGTCGTGGCGGTCGTGGTGGTGGTTGCGGTGGTCGTCGTGGCAGTGGCCGTGTCGGGCGCCGTGGTCACCTCGGCCGCCTGCGCGGTCGTGGTGGGTGACGCGGAGGTGGTGGTCGTGAGCACGATTCGCGTCGGCGCGGGGCCCTTCGTGGCGTTCGGGGCCGCGTCCCAGCTGCCGTGGCCGGAGAGGAGCAGACCGCCGATGGCCAGCAACGCCACGACGATCGTGGCCGTGAGACCGATGATCACGTACCGGCTGGCCTGCGAATTCCGCGGCCGACCGCCTCCGGGCCCGGCCTGCCGTCCGTCGTGGTCGTCGCGCACCGCGTCGAACACGACGGTGTCCTGCGTCCACAGCTCGTCCTGCGGATGATAGCCCGGTGGTATCGAATTGCCGCTCATTCCAATAGCTCTCGTCTCGGTGGTCCCGCTGTGATCACCGGGCACACCGAAGGGTAAACGGGGAGGCCGCGCTGCGGTAGCCGAAGTTTCAGCGGCGGATGTCGGCCAGCCGCACCGGCTTGCGCTGATGCCGGGACAGCTCGCAGGCCTCGGCGATGTAGAAGGCCTCCAGGGCGTCGGCGGGCGGGCACGGATTGGTCAGGCGGCCGGTGATCACCCCTAGGAAGGTGGCCAGCTCCTCGGTGTAGGCGCCGTGGAAGCGGTCCATGAAGCCCGGATAGGCGGGCAGGCCCGAGGGTGACTGGCCGGGTTCGACCGAGTGCAACGGGGCCCGCTCGTCGAGCCCGACGATGGCATTGCCCTTGGAGCCCAGCACTTCCAGCCGCACGTCGTAGCCGGCGCCGTTGTAGCGGCTGAGCGCGACATTGGCCAGCGAGCCGTCGTCGAGGCGCAGCACCACCGCGGCGGTGTCGACATCGCCCGCGTCGGCGAAGAACCGGTCCCCGCGATTGGATCCGGTGGCGTAGACCTCCACTACCTCGCGGCCGCTGACCCAGCGGATGATGTCGAAATCGTGGACGCCGCAATCGCGGAACAGGCCGCCCGAGCGCGGAATGTACTCGGCGGGCGGTGGCGCGGGGTCGAGGGTGGTGGCGCGCAGGGTGTGGATCCAGCCCAGGTCCCCGGCGGCGACGGCGGCGCGCGCGGCCCGGTACCCGGCGTCGAAGCGGCGCTGGAAGCCGATCTGGACCGGGACGGTCGAGCGCTCCACACGTTCGACCACCTGCAGCGTGCCCAGAATGTCGGCGGCGATGGGCTTTTCGCAGAAGACCGGGATGCCGCGGTCGACGGCAGCGGTGATGAGGGCCGGATGGGAATCGGTGGCGGTGGTGATGACCAGGCCGTCGATACCGGCGGCGAAGAGCGCCTCGATATCGGGCGCGTACTCCACCTCGAGCTTGCCGGCGGTGGCGCGGGCGCGTTCGGCATCGGTGTCGGTGACGACGACCGCGCCCACACCCGGTAGGGCCCTGAGGGTTTCGGCGTGGGAGGTGCCGATGCGGCCGGTGCCGGCGAGGCCCACTGTGATCGGGGACATGGCGATGGCTCCTGTCAGTCGCGGGGTGGGGCGGTGGTCGAGCGGACGACCAGTGACGGCTCCAGGCGTTTGCGCACCGGATCGGTGCGGTCGGCGCGCAGTCGCTCGGTGAGGGCCTCCACGGCCAGCCCGCCGATGCGGGTGCGCGGCTGGTCGATGGTGGTGAGCGCGACGTGCCGAAGCGCCGCCAGCGAGGTGTTGTCGTACCCGACGACCGAAACGTCCTCGGGCACACGCAGTCCCGCCTGTTCGAGCGCGGCCATCGCGCCCACGGCGTTGAAATCGTTGCCGCACACCAGTGCGGTGGGAAAAGTGCTGGGGGAGAAGATGTTCAGCAGAGTGCAGACGGCGGCCGCGCCCGCCTCGTCGGTGTGCTCGCTGGGGATCACCATGGGTTCGAGGTGGTAGCGGGCCATGGCGGCGGTGTAGCCCTTGCGCCGCGGCGGCGCCGCGAAGGCCGCGCCGCCGTCGAGGTGCACGATGCGCCGATGACCCAGGGCGACAAGGTGATTCACGGCCAGTGCGGCACCGAGCTCGCCGTCGTCGTTGACGGTGTCCACGGCCGGGCTGGTGGAGGTGCGCGAGACCAGGACGACCGGGCAGCGCGCTGCCGCATCGCGAATGGCGGAGGCCGGCAGCACCGGGGAGAGCAGGATGACCCCGCCCGGGCGGAAGCCCAGCAGGCTCTCGAGTGCGGTCCTTTCCCGCGTCGCGCTGCGGCGGCCGGTATTGAGGATGAGCTCCAGCCCGGCCTGCCGCGCCGCCTCGTCCATGCCCTCGACCACATCGGCGAAGAAGGGATTGCGCAGGTCGGACACCATGACCCCGACAATATTGGAGGTGCGGCTGGCCAGCGACCGCGCCATGGCGTGCGGCTGGTAGCCGAGTTCGGCGGCCGCGGTGAGCACCGCTCGGCGGCGGTGCTCGCTGACCTTGGGGGAGTTCCGCATGACCAGCGAGACCAGCGCCCGGGAGACACCGGCGCGGGCGGCGACGTCCTCCATGGTCGGTCTGGTCATGGTCGCCTCCCGTCGGTATCGATGTGTGTCGCACGCTACAGCGTTGCCGTGGCCCGAGGCAATGGAGCGCTCTAATCGGATATTCTGGACATCGGTATCCAGCGCCATTTCGCCTGGAAGACAGCGTTTTCCGTGCGTACGCACTGCTTTTCGGCACATGTCGAACCCTTGACACCGGAGTGAGCCAGGTTACATTGTTGGAGCGCTCCAACGAGCCTCACCGATGGCCAACGACGGGTCTGGGAAGTGCCGATGACCGAACCGCTCCATCCACTGCGTATCACCCCCTTGCGCATCGCCGCCGCGCCGATCTCCTGGGGAGTCTGCGAGGTCCCCGGCTGGGGGCATGTCCTGGAACCGGACATCGTCCTGGCCGAGATGGCCGACCTCGGCATCACCGCCACCGAGTTCGGCCCGCCCGGCTACCTACCCGACGACCCCGTCGAGCTTCGGAAGACCCTGAGCACCTACGGTATTGCGCCGATCGGCGGCTTCCTCGCCCTGGCGCTGCACCGCGAACCCGGCCGGGCCGTCACCGCCGCCCGCGCCGCGGCCGAGCGGTTCGCGGCCGCCGGCGCCGAGATCCTGGTGCTGGCCGCCGCCACCGGGCAGGACGGGTACGACACCCGGACACCCCTCGGCGATCGTGAATGGCGGACCCTCATCGACACCGCGGCCGCGGTCGGCGAGATCGCCGCCGCGCATGGCCTGCATGTCGCCCTGCACCCGCATGTGGGTACCCACGTCGAGACGGCCGCCGAGGTCGATCGCTTTCTCGCCGACTCCGGGCTGGACCTGTGTGTCGACACCGGGCACCTGCTCATCGGCGGCACCGACCCGGTCGATCTGGTCCGCCGTCACGCGGATCGCCTCGGGCACATCCACCTCAAGGATGTCCGCGAGGCCGTGGCCGCCGAAGTACGCAGCGGCAGTATCGAATACAGCGCGGCCGTCCGGCAGGGGCTCTACGTTCCGCTGGGTACCGGAGATGTCGATATCGCGGCCCTGGTCCGCGCGGCGCACGTCGGGGGATACCGGGGCTGGTACGTGATCGAGCAGGACACCGCATTGCGTCCCGGCGCTACCGCCGAGGGCCCGACGGGTGACGCTCGGCGAAGCTTGCGACACCTGGCCGAGATCGGCGCTGGTCTCGCCTCGGCTCGGATCTAGTGGGAGGTGACGACGACGATGTCCGCAATCTCCCGATCGCGCCGCCCCCGCTGGCTGCGCCTGTCGCCCTGGCTCGCCGCGGCGGCCGTGCTCGCCGCCTGCAGCGGCCCCGGCGCCGATCTCGCCGGACCCGCCCAGGCACCGGTCGCGGTGGGCACCCTGAAGTCGGTGGCCGTGGTGACCCACGGCTCGCCCGGTGACGCCTTCTGGAACGTGGTCAAGAACGGTGCGGAAGCCGCCGGGAAGGATCTCGGCGTCCGGGTCGAGTACAACTCCTCGGGCGATCCGACCCAGCAGGCCAAGCTCATCGACAATGCCGTGGCCCAGGGCGTGGACGGGCTGGTGGTGTCCATGGCCAACCCGGACGCGCTGAAGCCGTCGGTCGAGAAGGCCGTCGCCGCCGGGATTCCCGTGGTGACCATCAACTCCGGCGAGGCCGAGAGCGTCCAGTTCGGGGCCATCGGCCACGTCGGCCAGAGCGAGCGCCTGGCCGGTGAATCCGCCGGGAAGCGGCTGGCCGACGCCGGAAAACACAAGATGCTGTGCGTGATCCACGAGGCCGGGAATGTCGGCGCGAACGAACGCTGCGCCGGCGCCACCCAGGGCTTCGGGGCCGCGACCACACTGCAGGTGGACATCAACAACCCGACCGATGTGCAGTCGCGCATCAAGGGCGCGCTGGAGGCCGATCGCTCCATCGACGCGGTGCTGACGCTGAATTCGCAGATCGCCGCCCGCGCGGTGGACGCGGTGCGGGAATCCGCCTCGAAGGCGACGGTGGCGACCTTCGACCTGAATTCCGATGTGGTGAGCGCGATCCGGGCCGGGACGCTGTTGTTCGCGGTGGATCAGCAGCAGTACGAGCAGGGCTATCTGCCGGTGGTGATGCTGAAGCTCTACAAATCGAACCTGAACACCGTGGGCGGCGGCCATCCGGTGCAGACCGGCCCCGCGTTCGTGGACAAGAGCAATGTCGATGCCGTCGCCGCGCTGGTCGGCCAGGGCACGCGGTGAACCGGCGGGAGACGATGAGATGACAACGACGACAACGACATCCGAGACCACCACGGTCGCGCCGCCGCCGGATCGGCTGGCCATCCTCAACCGCCTGGTGGCCCGCCCCGAGGTGGGCGCGCTGCTGGGCGCGGTGGCGGTCTTCGTGTTCTTCGGTCTCGTCACCACGAAATTCCTGAAGCCACTGGGCATTTCGACCTGGCTGGACGACGCCTCCACGCTCGGCATCATGGCGGTGGCGGTGGCCATGCTCATGATCGGCGGCGAATTCGACCTGTCCACCGGCGTGATGACCGCCTCCACCGCACTGATCACCGGGCTGCTGGCGGTGCACGCGGGCTGGAATGTGTGGCTCGCGCTGGTGGTTTCGCTGGCGTTCGCGCTCACGGTGGGTGCGCTCAACGGGTGGGTGGTGATGCGCACCGGATTGCCGAGCTTCATCGTCACGCTGGGCACCTTCCTGGCATTGCAGGGCCTGAATCTCGGTGTGACGCGCTGGGCCACCGGCACCGTGCAGGTCTCGGGCGTGCGTGGCGCGGACGGATATCAGTCCGCCGGTTGGGTTTTCGCCTCCACCACCAAGATCGGCAATGCCAGCATCCAGGCGTCGGTGGTGTGGTGGATCGTGGTCACCGCCATCGCGGCGATCGTGCTGGCGCGTACCCGGTTCGGCAACTGGATCTTCGCGGTCGGCGGCTCGCTGCCCACCGCCCGCGCGGTGGGCGTGCCGGCCACCCGCACCAAGATCCTGCTGTTCATGACCACCGCGTTCGCGGGCTGGATCGTGGGCGCGTGCAACCTCCTGCG
The DNA here is from genome assembly GCF_042754085.1 of Nocardia sp. NPDC059236. Taxonomy (NCBI): domain Bacteria; kingdom Bacillati; phylum Actinomycetota; class Actinomycetes; order Mycobacteriales; family Nocardiaceae; genus Nocardia; species Nocardia sp. NPDC059236. The sequence goes on along the minus strand of NZ_JBHZAF010000022.1, from coordinate 119,207 downwards.
GTTCGCCAGTGTGCAGGCCAATCAGGGTGTGGGACTGGAATTCCAGTACATCATCGCCGCGGTGATCGGCGGCTGCCTGCTCACCGGCGGGTTCGGTTCGGTGGTGGGCGCGGCCATCGGGGCGCTCATCTTCGGCATGGCGCGGCAGGGCATCGTGCTGGCGGGCTGGAACAGCGACTGGTTCATGCTGTTCCTCGGCGTGCTGCTGTTCTCGGCCGTGCTGGTCAACAACGCATTCAAGAAGCGGGCGGAAAGGGTACGCCGATGACCGCGACGGACAACGACAGCGCCGGGACCGCGATGCCGCTCATCGAAACGGTCGGCATCGGAAAGAGTTACGGCGGCGTGGTGGCGCTGCGCGACGTGTCGACGGTGGTGAAAGCCGGTGAGGTCACCTGCGTGCTGGGCGACAACGGCGCGGGCAAATCGACGCTGATCAAGATCCTGGCGGGCGTGCACCAGCACGACACCGGGGAGCTGCGCATCGAGGGGCAATCGATGCGGCTGTCCTCCCCGCGTGCGGCGCTGGACCTCGGCATCGCCACCGTCTACCAGGATCTGGCGGTGGTGCCGCTGATGAGCGTGTGGCGCAACTTCGTGCTCGGCTCCGAGCCGGTCAAGCGCTATGGCCCGCTCGAGCTGCTGGACCGCGGGCAGGCACAGGACATCGCGCGAAAGGGTCTGGCGGACATGGGGATCGACATCCCCGATCTGGAGCAGCCGGTCGGCACGCTGTCCGGCGGCCAGCGCCAGTGCGTGGCCATCGCGCGGGCGGTGCACTACGGGGCCAAGGTCCTCATCCTCGACGAGCCGACCGCGGCCCTGGGTGTGAAGCAGGCCGGTGTGGTGCTGCGATATGTCGTGCAGGCGCGCGATCGCGGACTGGGCGTCGTGCTCATCACCCACAACCCGCATCACGCCTACCCGGTCGGCGACCGCTTCCTGCTCCTCAAACGGGGCGCCACGCTGGGCAGCTACGAGAAGTCCGCGATCGATCTCACCGAGCTGACCCGGCAGATGGCCGGCGGCGCCGAACTCGAGGCGCTGCAACACGAATTGGAGAGGGTGGTGCCGTGACCGAGCTGGAGGTGCTGACGATCGGCCGGGTCGGCGTCGACCTCTACCCCGAGCAGAGCGGGGTGCCGCTCGCCGAGGTGACGACCTTCGCGAAATTCCTCGGCGGCACGGCCACCAATGTGGCCGTGGCGGCGGCGCGGCTGGGCCGCCGCGCCGCGGTGCTGACCAAGGTGGGGCCGGACGGGTTCGGGGATTTCGTGCGCGACGCCCTCGAAGGGTTCGGGGTGTCGGCACGGTACGTGGGGACGGCGGCGGGACTGCAGACGCCGGTGGTGTTCTGCGAACTGAAGCCGCCCGCGGACCCGCCGCTGCTGTTCTATCGCGCGCCCATCGCGCCGGACCTCACCCTCACCGAGGACGAGATCCCCTGGGACGTGGTCGATTCCGTGCCGCTGCTGTGGGTGACCGGCACCGGGGTGAGCGCCGAACCCGGCCGCACCACCCAGCGGGCCATCCTGGAACGCCGGGCCCGGCGTCGGCACACCGTCCTGGATCTGGACTACCGGCCCATGTTCTGGCCCGATGCGGCGACGGCACGCGCCGAGATCGGCTGGATGGTCGATCACGTGAACGTGGTGGTGGGCAACCGGACCGAGGTGGAGGTGGCGGTCGGCACCGCCGATCCCGACGCGGCCGCGGACCGGCTGCTGGCCCGCGGGGTCCGGCTGGCCGTGGTCAAGCGCGGCGCGGAGGGCGTGCTCATCGCCACCGGCTCCGAGCGCTGGACGGTGCCGCCCTGCCGGGTGGAGGTGCTGTGCGGGCTGGGCGCGGGCGACGGATTCGGGGGCGCGCTCATCCACGGGCTGCTGTCCGGCTGGGCTCCGCATCGCCTGGCCGCCTACGCCAATGCCGCCGGCGCGCTGGTGGCATCGCGGCTGGCCTGCGCCGATGCCATGCCGACCGATGCCGAGATCGAGGAGATGCTGTGCACCTGAACGACGCGCGGTGGTACGAACTGCTGCACACCCGCGCCACGGACCCCGAGGCCGTCCGGCGCGCCTACGCCGACCGGCGGCGACGCGCGAACCTGCTGTCGGACCGGGGCACCCTGTTCCTGGTGGCGGCCGACCACCCGGCCCGCGGCGCGCTCGGCGTCGGCGCCGACCGCACCGCCATGGCCGACCGCCGCACCCTGCTGGAACGGCTGCTCATCGCGCTGGCCAACCCCGCCGTCGACGGCGTGCTCGGCTCGCCCGACATCGTGGAGGAGTTGCTGCTGCTGGACGCCGTGCACGAGAAGATCGTCATCGGCTCCATGAACCGCGGCGGGCTGGCGGGCGCCGACTGGGAGATCGACGACCGCTTCACCGGCTACGACGCCGAAGCGCTGGTGAAGTACCGCCTCGACGGCGGGAAAATGCTACTGCGCCTGGTCGATTCGGATCCCGGCACCATCCCGACTCTGGAGGCCTGCGCCCGCGCGGTCTCCGAACTGGCCGAACACGGGCTCATGGCCATGGTGGAACCGCTGCCCTACGCCCGCGACGCCGACGGTGCGCTGACCATGCACAAGGACTCCGCCTCACTGCAGCGAGCCATTACCGTCGCCTCCGGCCTCGGGGTCACCTCCGCCTACACCTGGCTGAAAATACCTGCGCCCGAGGACGTCTCGGTGCTGGACGCCACCACACTCCCCGTCGTCATCCTCGGCGGTGCGCCCTCCGGCGACCCGGAATCCGATCTCGCCTCCTGGGGCGCGGCCCTGCGCCACGATGTCGCGCGCGGCCTGGTGGTGGGCCGCAGCCTGCTCTACCCGCCGGACGGGGATGTCGCCGGCGCGGTGCAGGCCGCCGCCCAGGTGCTGGAGGCGGCACGATGAGCTCGACGATGAAGGATCTGCATCGACCGGCCGGAACGCTGGCGGATTCGGGTGATCCCGTGCTGCTGACCCCCGAGGACGCGGGCTGGGCCTACGCCGGGTTGCGGGTGCTGCGGCTGGCGGCGGGGGAGCGGCGGGTGGTGAGCACCGGGGAGTTCGAGGCGTTCGTGCTGCCGCTGGCCGGGGCGTGCACCGTGCGGGTGGACGGGCTGGTGCTCGAACTCGCCGGGCGGGATTCGGTTTTCACCCGCGTGACCGACTTCGCCTATGTGCCGCGCGACGCGGAGGTGGAGCTGGCGACGGTGGACGGGATCGAGGTGGCGCTGCCGATGGCGCGCTGCACGAAACGGCTGGACCCGAAATACGGTCCGGCCGAGCGGGTTCCGGTCGAGGTGCGCGGGGCGGGGCGGGCGACGCGGCAGGTCACCAACTTCGGGACGCCGGGCGCGTGGACGCACGCCGACAAGCTGAACGCGTGCGAGCTGCTCACGCCCGACGGGAACTGGTCCTCGTATCCGCCGCACAAGCATGACGAGGCCTCCGAGTGCGAGGTCGTCAACGAGGAGATCTATTACTTCCGCATCGCCGGGCGTGACGGAATCACCACGGGGCCCGAGGGTTTCGGGATGCACCACATCTACACCGCCGACGGATCGCTCGACGAGACCGTGGCGGTCCGGGACGGCGATGTGTTCCTGGTGCCGCACGGCTATCACGGTCCGTGCACGGCCGCGCCCGGGTACCCCATGTACTACCTGAACGTGCTGGCCGGGCCCGCGCCCGAGCGATCCATGGCCTTCTGCGACGACCCCGCGCACACCTGGATACGGGCGGCATGGGCGAGCCAGGCGGCGGATCCGCGGTGCCCGGTCACCTCCCACGAAGGACGGCTCGCATGAGGCTCACGACCGCGCAGGCCCTGGTGGCCTGGCTGATCGCCCAGCGCTCGGAAACCCTCGAGGGCGACGAAGTGCCGCTGTTCCCCGCGGCTTTCGGCATCTTCGGGCACGGCAATGTGCTCGGCCTCGGGACCGCGCTGGCCGAGCATCGCGACGAGCTGCCGCTCTGGCGCGGGCACACCGAGGAGGGGATGGCCCTGGCGGCGGTCGGGCTGGCCAAGGCCACGCAGCGGCGGCAGGTCGGGATCGCCACCTCCTCGATCGGGCCGGGCGCGCTGAACATGGTGACGGCCGCCGGTGTGGCACACGCGAATCGGCTGCCCGTGCTGCTGCTCCCCGGGGACACCTTCGTCGGCCGCGCGCCCGATCCGGTGCTGCAGCAGGTCGAGCACTTCGGCGACCCGACCGTCACGGTCAACGACGCGTTTCGCCCGGTGAGCCGCTATTTCGACCGGATCACCCGGCCCGAGCAACTGCTCGCGACCCTGCCGCAGGCGGCGCGGATCCTCACCGACCCCGCCGAGGCCGGGCCCGTGGTGCTGGCCCTGCCGCAGGACGTGCAGGCCGAGACCTACGACTTTCCGGACGCCCTGTTCGAGCCGGTCGTCCATCACGTCCCGCGTCCGCGGCCGGATCGGCGCGGCATCACCGAGGCCGCCCGCGTCCTGCGCGACGCGCACCGTCCCCTGCTCGTCCTCGGCGGTGGCGTCCGGTACTCCGGTGCGGGCAGGCAGGCGCTGGAATTCGCTCAGCGCCACGGGATTCCGGTGACCGAGACGACCGCGGGCCGCACGCTGGTCCCACACGACCATCCGCTGTACGCGGGACCGCTGGGCATCACCGGTGCGGCGTCGGCCAATACCCTCGCGGCGGCGGCGGACGTGGTGCTGGCGGTCGGCACCCGCCTGCAGGACTTCACCACCGCGTCCTGGACCGTCTTCGCGCCGGAAGTCCGTCTGGTCCACATCAATACCGCCCGCTTCGACGCCGTGAAGCACGGCGCGCTGGCCGTGGTCGGCGATGCCGACGCCACCCTGCGTGATCTGGAACCCGAAGTCGGCGAGTGGCTCGCCGACCCGGACTGGTCGGCACGGGCCGCCGCGGTTCGGGCGGACTGGGACGCGCACATCGACAAACTGCGCGCGCCGACGCCGGGGACGCCCAGCTATGCGCAGATCGTCGGCGCCGTGAACGATCTCAGCGGCGCCTCCGACTACGTCATGACCGCCTCCGGCGGGCTGCCCGGCGAACTGGTGGGCGGCTGGCGCGCTGCCGGTGGCCTACCGACCATGGATGTCGAATACGGCTTCTCCTGCATGGGATACGAGCTCGCCGGAGCCTGGGGCGCGGCGCTGGCCCGGGCGCAATCCGGTGCCGCGCAACCGGAGGGTCTGGTCACCACCCTGCTCGGGGACGGCTCCTACCTGATGCTCAACTCCGAGCTCTTCTCCGCCGCCTTCGCCGGACATCCGCTGGTCGCGGTGGTCTGTGACAACGACGGGTACGCGGTCATCGCGCGACTGCAGCAGGGACAGGGGGCCGAGCCCTTCAACAACTTCTACGCGGATTGCCGCACCAATCACGCCACCCCGCCCCGGGTCGACTTCGCCGCGCACGCGCGGGCATTGGGTTGCGCGGTGTTCACCGCGAGCGAACTCGGCGAGTTCCGCGACGCCTACGCCGGCGCCCGCGACGCCGCCCGCACCGGGCAGCGGCCCGCGGTCGTGGTGGTCCGCACCCGCCCGTCGACCTGGACCGAGGCCGGCGCCTGGTGGGAAGTCGGTGTGCCGCAGCATCTCTCGGGACGCGCCGAATACGATCGGAACAAGCCCGGGCAACTGCGTTACACGCGTCCCGCATGATCGACGCCGCCACGCCCGGGTACGCGGAACTCCGGGCATCCCGCCGGTTGGGCGACCCGCGCGCCGAATATATGGCAGACTCGGCGCAAACACGCGGACGGTCGCCGATCGGGAAGGCGCGTGCACGGGTTACGGGAGTTTGAAGGTCGCAATGGATCTCAGCGCCATCGAGCGCCAGGTGGCCGCGGATCGCGGAGCCGCGCGGGACCGGACGCCCGAAACCGAGCTGGCACTGGCCACCTCGCTGTGCGAGCTCGCCCGCGCGCTCATGGCGACCAAGAACGACCCGGCCCAGCGGGATCGGTCGGCCTCGGCTTTGGAGCCCGCGCAGGAGGCGGTGCTCATCCGGCTGCGCTGGCTCACCGCCGGGCATGTCACCGCGCCCTTCGCCGCCGAGGTGACCGAGGCGCTGCGGTTGTTCGAGCAGGCCGCCCGCACCATCGGGCACCGGGAGCTGGCCACCTCCACCATACGCAATGCCTGCCAGGCGTATCGGCATGTGGCGCAGAACTATCCGCTCGCGGCGGGCGCGTCCGCGGACGCGCTGTCCAAGTGCAGCGTGTGGCTGTGCCGGCTGGACCCCAAGGCCGCGGTGGCCGCGGGGGAGGACGCGGTGCGCATCCGCGCCGGGCTCTTCGCCGCCGACCCGGATCAGGCCAACCGCTACCTCGCCTCGTTGAACACCCTGCTGCGCACCCTCATGGTGGGCCGCCAGCGCAAGCAGGCGCTGGCCATGTACCGCGAGTGCTACGCGGGAGTCACCACCCCGGCCATGACGCAGCGGCTGCGCGAGATCCGGGTCGAGGACATCGGATTCACCAGCAAGACCGTCACCGCCCTGCGCAAGCTGGAGTGCGCCACCCTCGAACGCGCGGGCTACCTGACCCAGCAGCAGATCCTCTATCAGACGGCCGGTGACCTGGCCACCATCGAGGAGATCAACTGGCAGCTGGCGCTGGTCGGGCTCAAGCCGATCGCCGCGGGCGCGCTGCCGGACCAGCCGTCCAAGCCGGTGGAGATCAGCACCTCCTTCGGCGCGCTGAGCGTGCGCTGCTCCTCGCGCAATGCCGTCACCCTGGTGCGTGCGGCCATCCTCGCCGCCTACACCGCCGACGGCGCGCAACCCGTGCCCAGCTCGGCATATCTCGGTGTCGACGAAAAGCACTGGAGCACACCCGAACCCGAGCCCAACCGCGCCGAACGACTCGGCGGGGACGTGGTCCTGATCGAGAAGGTCTCCGAGCACTGGGTCTCGGTGAAGAGCCTGAACTGGGAGGTGGCTCCCGTCGGCCGCCACCCGCTGGCGCTGCGCCTGTCGCGGGAGTGGCCGGTCGTCAGCGTCACCACCACCGAGCAGATGTCCTACGAGCTGTGCTGGTACGAAGGCGGCGCCGCCACCCAGTACGCGGCCCTCGGTCTTCCCGCCGCCCAGACGCCGCTCGAAAAGCCGCTGGCCCCCTTGGATTTCAAGGTCCTGTCCGACTACGGCGCGGACTACGCCTCCGAAACCCAGGTTCGCTCCGCGTTCGGTAATACCACCATGTTCACCAAGCTCACCTGTCTTCCCGGCAGTGGTATTCGCCAGGCCGCCGAGGCTGGGCCGCTCGCCTCGCACGGCTCCAACATTCTGTATTTCCGCGGCGTCGACGAGTAGTCGGCGAGCTATTGGCTGCCCCACCGGATATCTCCACGAGGTATCCGGTGCCGGTGCATGTCGTGCTGGGCACTGGCCTCCAAAACTAGAACGTGTTCTAATTCGGTCATGAGCGGATTCGTGAAGGGCGAGGTCGATCCCGCCTTCCGGGCTGTGCGCGAGGTGTTCGAATCGAGCTTCGCCGACGGGCAGAACGCGGGGGCGGCGGTCGCCGTTTTCGTGGACGGGCGGGCGGTCGTCGATCTGTGGGGCGGCGTGGCGGACACGCGGGCGAACCGGCCCTGGGAGCGGGACACCCCTGTGGTGACCTTCTCCTGCACCAAGGCCCTCACCGCCACGGCCGCCCTCGCTGTGGCCCAGGACCGGGGAATCGGCTGGGACGAACCGGTGACGACCTGGTGGCCGGAATACGGTGCGGCGGGCAAGGAATCGACGACGCTCGCCGACCTGCTGGCCCACCGCGCCGGGCTGCCGGCCTTCGACCGCCCGGTCCCGGTCGGGGAGGCCGCGGATCCGGCGGCCATGGCGGCGCTGCTGGCGGCACAGGAACCGATCTGGACGCCCGGCACCGAACACGGCTATCACGCGCTGACCTTCGGGTGGCTGGTCGGCGAATTCGTTCGCAGGCACACGGAATCCGCGGTCGGCGACTATGTGCGCCGCTACTTCGGCGCGGAGCTGTGGATCGGCGCGCCGCCCCACATCGCGCAGCGGTCCGCGCGCACCGCCTTCCCGCCCGCTCGGGAGATGGCCTGGACCGACCCCGGCCCGATCGACGCGGATACCGTCACCAGGATGGCCGCCGCCTATCGCGACCCCGGCTCTCTCGCGATGCGCGCCTCTACGAATCCCGTTGGCTCGTACAACAAGCCGGAGGTCCTGGCGGGCGGCTGGCCTGCCTCCGGCCTGGTCGCCACCGCTCGCGCGCTGGCCCGCTTCTACAGCGACCTGGTGAGCGGCGCGCTGCTGCCCATGGCCGTGCTGCGCGCCGCGGTGCGTGAACAGGTGCGCGGTCGCGACTCGGTGTTGTTGCTGGAGAGCGCCTTCGGGCTCGGATACATGCTCCCGTGTGAGAACTTCATCCTCCCCGAGTCCGCCCGGTCCTCGGCGTTCGGTCACCCGGGCGCGGGCGGCGCACTCGGCCTCGGCGACCTCGACAACCGTGTCGCGATCGCCTTCACTCCGAACCTGCGCCGCGACTGGCTCTCCGGTGATCGCCGCGCCCACGACCTGGTCGCCGCCACCTACAGCGCCCTGTAACCGGGGGCCCAGATGTCGGATGGCGTAAGCCATCCGGCGCCGCTGTATGCGGCGCGGTCCGGACACTCCGTCAGGAAGTCTCGATGCGCGCCGGGCGCCTGCTGAGCAGCAAAGTGCGCTCTGGGCTTGAAGTGTACGAAACGGTTTCGTACACTTCAGGGGTCCTGATGATCGGCAGTGCGGGGAGGGTTGAAATGTCCAGTGTTAGAGCGCATCTGATGATGTGCGCGATGCGAGTGCTGTGTGTTCGGCGTGGTCTCGACGGGGACGAGCGGATTCGGCGGACGATCGCGGCGGATCGGCGGAAGGGTCCCGCCGTGCCATCGGCCGGGCTCCGGGCGCGGCTGGACGTACGGGAGGAGGAGTTCGAGGGACACGGCGTCTATGTCCTGGGTCCGCGATCCGGGCAGCCTCGGCGGCGAGTGCTGTACCTGCACGGGGGCGGCTGGGTGCGACCCATCACCGACCCGCACTGGGAGACGATCGCGAAACTGGCGGAGCTGCTGCACTGTTCGGTCACTGTTCCGATGTATCCGCTGGCACCCGAGCACACCGCCCGGGAGATCTTCGCGTGGCTGATAGCCCTCTATGCCGACCGGGCATCCGGCGACGAGCTGACGCTCATGGGTGATTCCTCGGGCGGCAACCTCGCGCTGTCCCTGGCGATGCAGGCCCGCGACCGTGGACTCCCCGCGCCGGCGCGGCTGGTCCTGCTCTCGCCGCTGGTGGATGCGACCGTCAGTGATCCGGTGATCGACGAACTCGACCGGATCGACCCGATCATCCCCGCCCGCGGGCTACGTGTGCTGACCCGGATGTTCGCCGGTGATATCGACCTGAGCGACCCCGTGGTCAGCCCGCTGTTCGGGATTCTGGACGGGCTGCCGCCGATCGCCCTCCTCAGTGGGACGCGCGAGATCCTCGGTGCCGACGCCCATCGGCTCTGGTCGAAGGCGACAGCGTTGGGCTTTCCGCTGACCTGGCACGAGTATCCGGGGATGCCGCACGTCTGGCCGCTGTTCCCGATTCCCGAGGCGCGGCGCGCGCTCGACGAGATCGCCGCCTTCGTCACTGGTGCCAGTGGGATCGATCGGGGCCTGTCGCGGGTGCCGGGATCAGCGGGGTGAACGAAACCGTGTCGTACTCTTCAGTCGTGGTTCGAGGACAACAGCGTGTCGACGCGATCTTGGCGGCAACCGTGGAGCTGGTCGCCGAGCGCGGCTACCCGGCATTGACCATGGACGCGGTGGCCGCGCGTGCCAATGCCAGCAAGGCGACCATCTATCGCCGCTGGCGCAACAAGGCCGAGTTGATCAAGGCGGCGCTGGACGCCCACGACGCCCAGCAGAATGCCGACATCCCGGATACCGGCAGCCTGCGCGGCGATCTGGTGGCGGTGCTGGAAACATTGCGCGACAAGGCGTCCGACCAGATCGCCGCGATGATCGAAGGCCTGATCGCCGCTATGCGTCATGATCCGGAGCTGGCCGCCGCGCTCCGGGAGCACACGGAGAACGAGGAGCTGTCCCCGTTCCACGACGCGCTGCACCGCGCGATCGCCCGTGGCGAGCTACCCGGGGACACCGATACCGAACTCATTCACGACGTGGCCGAGGCAATGATCATGCGCCAGTTGCAGATCGGCGCCCCCTTCGATGCCGCCTTCATCGGCCGCCTCGTCGACGACGTCCTACTCGTCCTACTCCAGCATCGAGGAACCACGCAGTGACCGTTCTGATCGTCGGCGCCGGCCCGACCGGGCTCACCCTGGCCTGCGACCTGGCCCGCGATCACGTCCCGTTCCGCATCGTCGACAAGGCTGCCCGGGTCTTCCCGGGTTCGCGGGCCAAGGGTCTGCAACCGCGCACCCTGGAGGTGTTCGAGGATCTCGGCGTGCTCGACGCCGTCCAGGCCGGCGGCGAGCCCTTCCCGAAATTCCGCCTGTACCACGGGCGGGAGGTGGTGTGGGAGCGCACGGTCTCCGAGATGCTGGGTGCTCCGGGCCTCACTGCCTCACCGGCGGTGCCCTATCCCGACACCTGGCTCATTCTGCAATGGCGAACCGAGGAAATCCTGCACGCCCACCTGACCGAGCTCGGCGGGCAGGTCGAGTGGAACACCGAAATCGTTGGTGTCACACAGGATTCCACCGGCGTCACAGCGCACACTGCAGACGGTGAGATTCGCGCCGACTACCTCGTCGCCGCGGACGGCGGACACAGCACCTGGCGGGCGACGCTGCCCACGTGCATTCCTCGGCCGGGGGACAGGGCCTCAACACCGGGGTGCAGGACGCCTACAACCTCGGCTGGAAACTCGCGGCCGTGCGGGCCGGTGCAGACCCGCAACTGCTGGACACCTATGCGGCCGAACGAATGCCGGTCGCCTCGGCCGTGCTGGGCCTGACCACACAGCTGCATCGGCAGGACTTCCACGGCGGCGGGGCACCGGCATCCACCAGCTCGACATCACCTACCGCAACGGTCCGCTGGCGCTCGACGACCGCAGCGAACCCGGCGAGCTCCGCGCCGGAGACCGCGCCCCCGACGGACTTTCCTCCTCCGGCACAAGGCTTTTCGATGCCTTCCGCGGACCGCATCACACCCTGCTGGCCTTCGGCGCCCCCACACCCGACCTCGGCGTTCCCGCGATCGCTGTGCCGGTAGGCGAGGGCTACGACGTGGCCCCGGGCACCTACGTCCTGGTCCGCCCCGACGGCTATGTCGGCGCGATCAGCGAATCCGCCGAAGTCATCGGGAAATACCTACGGCGGTGAGTTCGGGGGTGCGTTTCCGGACTACTTGGCAACCTCGCTGCGAGTGTCTGGAACACGCAATTTGTCACAACTGTCCAGTGCGGATTTCGGTAACAGTGATTCAAGTCACTCATGACCGCTACCCTGTTGTCACCCGGCTGCTCGTGCTGCGTCGCGAAGGGCTTTTCGGCTGCGCGAAACGCCGTGGAGAGAAAGGCGTCTCGAACATGAGTAGCACACCGACCGCGGTACACCCGGCCGCGGACTTTCCCCCGCCGACGCTGGTCACCGGGCTGTGGCGGCGCAAGCTGCCGCACTATCCGGAAACGCCCGCCCGATCCTGGTATCTGTTCCTCGTTGTCGTCGTGTCGGTCGCGCTGTACTACCAGCTGTTCGTGTCCGGCGCGGTCGGTAATCAGCTGATCGCCTACTTCAATCTGAGCTTCCGGTACTTCGTCGGCATCTTCATCATCGGCGCGGCCTTCGGGGCCGTGGCCTCGGTGGTGACCGGGTTGCTCGACCGGTGGGGGCGGGCCAATATCGTCGCCTACGGCACGGTGATCACCTCGCTGCTCACGCTGTTCGCGCAACCGCAGTGCACGACCAAAGAGGCGTACCTGGCCGTCTACTGCATGATCAGCATCGTCGAGGGCGCGGTGCTGGTGGCCACGCCCGCGCTGGTGCGCGACTTCTCGCCGCAGCTGGATCGCGCGTCCGCCATGGGGTTCTGGACCCTCGGCCCGGTGCTGGGCGCGCTGGTCACCACCGAGATCTCCACGCACACCCTCGACGCCCACCCGGACTGGCAGTTCCACTACCGGCTGGCCGGCGTGATCTGCACGGTGATCTCGGTGTTCGGCCTGATCGGGTTGCGTGAGCTCAGTCCGAGACTGCGCGACCAGATCATGGTGTCGCTGCGCGACAAGGCGCTGATCGAGGCACGAGCGCGCGGACTGGATGTCGAGGCGCTGGAACGCAATCAGTGGAAGCAGATGATGCATCTCGACATCGTCGGCTCGGCGCTGGCCATCTCGATCTTCCTGGCGTTCTTCTACACCATCGTCTCGTTCCTGCCGGTCTACATGGCGACCAACTTCGGCTTCACCGCCGCACAGGCCAATTCGCTGGGCAACTGGTACTGGATCGCCTCCGCCATCTCACTGGTGCTGACCGGCATCGTGTCCGACGCGATGAAGGTGCGCAAACCGTTCATGGTCTTCGGCGCGATCATCAGCATCATCGGCTGCTACCTGTTCCTCAGCTACACCGACAAACCGGGCACCGACTACTACACCTTCGCCGCCGTCATGAGCTTCACCGCCGTCGGCACCGGCATCGCCTACTCCACCTGGATGGCGAGTTTCACCGAGACGGTGGAGAAGCGGAATCCGGCGGCCACTGCGGTCGGGCTCGCGGTCTGGGGCGGCGTGCTGCGGACCGTGGTGACGTTCGTGCTGCTGGGTCTGCTGTTCGTGGTCACCGCCGCCGGCACGCTGGTGAACTACGGGCCACGGCTGCAGACCATCAATGCCAAGTACCACGAGGAGATCGCCACCATCCAGACCGTCGGCGCGGATACGCTCACGGCCCTGGGTAAGAATCCGAATGACGAAGCGGCGCAGGTCGCCGCACTGGTGAAGCTGACCGGCGACTCCGCCTCGGATGTGAAGACCACCGTCGAACTCAATGCCAAGTACCCGGACGAGCTGGCCACGCTCCAGGCCATCGACACGCAGGTCCTGGTAAAGCTGATGACGAACCCGAACGATCAGGCGAGCGCGGCGACCGCGGTCGGTCAGGTCGCGAAGAAGTTCAACATCCCGCCGGATCAGGCCATCGCCCGGATCACTGCCGCGCAGAAGGTTCCGGTCGATCAGCTCGCGGTGGCGTCCCAGACCGGACCGGCCCTGACGGCGGCGAGCGCCAAGCTCAAGGCCGTGAGCGCCATACCCGCCGACGATCTCGCCTACCTGTCCGCGCACGGTCAGGACGTGAAGCAGGCCCAGATCGACTCGCCCAAGCAGTGGAAGCGCTGGTGGTGGATCTGCCTGGTCGCGCAGATCTGCTTCATCCCGTTCGTGTTCATCATGGCCGGACACTGGAGCCCGAAGAAGGCGGCCGAGGAGGCGGCCGAGCACGACGTGGCCGTGGAGCGTGAGCTGGCGACCATGACCGAGTAGGCGGAAACCGTGCAGGTTCCCGCCCATGAAGTACAGTTATTGAAGTGACGAATCCGGTAGCCGCGACGTTCGATCTGCTCGGTGATCGCCTGACGCTGACGATCCTGCGGCACGCCTTCGTCGACCACGCGCGCCGGTTCACCCAGTGGGCCGATCGCACCGCAGCGCCGCCCGCCGTGCTCACCGCCCGGCTGGCGGCGCTCGTCGATGCCGGGGTGCTGGTGCGCACGCCGCGGCCGGGTTCGGCCGATCGCTACGAATACCGGCTCACCGACCTGGGTTTGGCGACCTGGGAGATCCTGGTCTGCGTCTGGTCCTGGCAGCGGGAGTGGACGGCCGAGTGGGCGCTGCTGCCGGAGTTCACGCACACCCTGTGCGGGCATCGCGGCCCGCCGGTCGTCATGTGCCGGGGCTGCGGCCGCGATGTCACCGCCCACGACACCGAGGTGGAACTGGATCGGGATGCGCTGTGGCGCCTCACCTCCGGCCGCCGGCGCTCGGTGCGGGCGGCCACGCTCGCCCGCGGCGACGCGCGTTTCGACGAGATCATGGAGGCCATCGGCGACCGGTGGAGCGCGGCCGTCACCGGGCTGGCCCTGGCCGGGGCGCGGCGGTTCTCGGATTTCCGTGCGGCACTGGGTATCTCGCCGACCACGCTCACCGAACGGCTGGCGCGCCTGGTGGACGCGGGCATCCTGCAGCGGCCCGAGCCGGACGGGCGCGACTATCGGCTGACCCCGCGCGGGCGGGCGCTGTTCGGGGTCTTCGCCTTCCTGCTGGCCTGGTCCCAGCGTGCACATCCGGAGATCCCGGAACCCGGTCTGAGCCTCCGGCACAAGGAATGCGGCGCGGTGCTGGTCCCCGCGCTGCGCTGCCGGGGCTGCGCGGCCGTGCTCGGCCGGCGGGACGTGCGCTTCGAGCCGCCGGCCGCGCGCCCGGCTCTTGACAGCCCTCAGTGAGACGCGTATCACTTCATTAACTGTAGTGAATCTCGCCGGGCGTCGACTCCCGGTCGCTGGAGGCCTCGCATGCCGCTCAACGAAGAACTCATCGCTCCCGCCGCCGAGGCGCTCACCAACCCGTATCTGGAAGGTCCGTACGCGCCCTGCGCGCAGGAGACCACGGCCACGAATCTGACTGTGCTGCACGGGGAACTGCCGGCCGACCTCGACGGCGTCTACGTCCGCAACGGCCCCAATCCGCAGTTCGCCCCGATCGGCCGCTACCACTGGTTCGACGGCGACGGCATGCTGCACGCGGTCCACTTCGAGAACGGCCGGGCCACCTACCGCAACCGCTTCATCCGCACGGGCGAGTTCGATGCCGAGCACGCGGCGGGAACCGCGTTGTGGCGCGGCGTGATCGAACCCTGGGACCACAATCCGCCCGGTGATCGCCGCGAACGCAATGCGGCCAATACCGATGTCGTCTACCACCACGGCAATCTGCTGGCCCTGTGGTACCGGGCGGGCAAGCCCTACGCGCTCGACCCGGTCAGCCTCGAGACCCGCGGCGTCGACACCTTCCAGGGCACCCTGCGCGGCGAGGTGTCGGCACACGCCAAGGTGGACGAGCGCACCGAGGAACTGCTGTTCTTCGATTACGGCATCCATTCGCCGTATCTGCGCTACGGGGTGGCCGACCCGGGCGGCACCGTCACGCATTTCACCGGGCTGGAACTACCCGGCCCGCGCCTGCCGCACGACATGGCGATCACCGAGAACCATTCGATCCTCATGGATCTGCCGCTCTACAACGATCCGCGCGCGGCCGCGGCCGGCCGCTTCAAGATCTTCTTCGACCGCACGCTGCCCAGCCGGTTCGCGGTGCTGCCGCGGTATGGCGAAGGGGCGCAGGCGAAGTGGTTCGAGGCCGAGTCCGGCTACATCTACCACACCGTCAATTCCTGGGAGGAGGGCGAAGAGATCGTCCTGGTGGTCTGCCGGGTCTCCGAACCCAGCCCGGTGTCCGACCGCGCTCACCCCCTGGCCCAGCTGCTGGCCTATCTGCGGCCGGAAGCCAAGCTGCACAGGTATCGCTTCAACCTCCGCACGGGCGCCACCAGCGAGGAGGTCATGGACGACGTCAACACCGAGTTCCCCGCCATCGATCAGGGCCGCGCCGGCCGCGCCGGCCGCTACTCGTACCAGATGCGGCTGTCGGTCGACCGCACCATGATCTTCGACGCCGTCATCAAGTACGACATCCGCACGGGCGCAAAGCAGACCGCGCCCTTCGGCGACGGCATCTTCGGCAGTGAGCTCACCGTGGTCCCGCGCGCCGGCGGCACCGCCGAGGACGACGCCTGGCTCACCATGTTCGCCCACAACAACCACACCGGCCTCGGCGAGGTGTGGATCTACGACGCCGCCGACCTCACCGCGGGCCCCGTGTGCCGCCTCGGCCTGCCGGTCCGGGTCCCGCTCGGCTTCCACGCCACCTGGGTCAGCGGGGACCGCATGCGCGCCGCCGCCCGCCCGCTCTCCTGAAAAGGGTTGTCCGCGTGCCCCTTCCGCATCTGAGTGTCAGCCTCCCGTACTGGCAGAACCGCGAACCCCTGGACGCCCTGCTGGTGGCCGAGGCCGCCGACAAGCTCGGCTTCCACCGTCTCTGGGTCGGCGAGATGGCGACCTTCGACGCTTTCGCCCTGGCCACCGCCATCGGCCGGGCCCCCGGCCGGATCCCGCTGTGTCTCGGCCCGCTCGCCGTCGGCGTCCGCAGCCCCGCGACCATCGCCATGGGGACGGCCACGGTCGCCGCCCTCACCGGCCGCCCGGTCGACATCGCCCTGGGCACCTCGAGCACAGTGGTGGTCCGCGACTGGCACGGCCGCCGAAGGCACCGCACCGCACGGCATCTGGAGGAGACGACCCACATCGCGCGGGCCCTGCTCGCCGGGGAGAAGGTCGAATACGACGGCCTGATCGAACGCATACGAGGATTCCGCCTCCGCCTGCCCGCCCTGCGCCCGACCCTGGCCCACAGCGTGTACGGACCGGATAGGTCCGCCGAGATCATTGTCGCGGCCTTCGGCGAGCGGGCGCTGGAGGTCGCCGCGCGCTGCGCCGATCGGGTGGTGCTGAACCTGGTGACCCCGGCCCAGGTTGCCCGATGTGTCACCGCGATAGGCGAATTCGCCGCGCGGGCCGGGCGCGCGGCGCCGCCGGTCTCCGTGTGGGTGATCGCGGCCGCGGATCCAGACCCCGACATGTACACGACCGTCCGGCAGGGTGTCGTCGGATACCTGCGCGCCCCCGGGTATGACGCCATGTTCACCGAGGCCGGATTCGGAGACGCGGTCCGGCTGGCGCACGGCGGGGCCCATCCGCGTGAGGTGCTGGCGGCCATTCCAGACGAATTGCCCGCAGCCGTAGGCATGTTCGGCGATACCCGAACAGTGGCGGCCCGCCTGGGCGAGTACGGCGCCGCGGGGGCCGACGAGGTGGTCATCGTGCCGGTGACGACGGCCGACGACCCGGCCGGATATCGGACCCTCGACGCGCTCACCGGGATCGTTACGGGATCGGGCCCCGGAGTGCCGGAGACTGGCGGAGAAGAGTCCGACCCGGAGTCGGCAGAACAGCGGAGGCATATCGATGAGTGAGGCGTTCGTCTATGACGCGGTGCGGTTGCCGCGGGGGCGGGTGCGCAAGGGTGGGGGCACCTTGGCAGAGGTTCCGCCGTACGAATTGTTCGGGCAGTTGCTGGCGGCGTTGGAGGAACGGGGCTGTCCGCCGGCCGCGGTCGACGACGTGCTGGTCGGGGTGAGTACCGCGGTGGGGGAGCAGGGCGCGAATGTGGCCCGGGCCGCGGTGTTGTGGGCGGGATGGCCGGATTCCGTGCCGGGGGCGGTGGTTTCGCGACTCTGCTGTTCCGGTCTGGACGCGGTGGAGGGCGCGGCGGCGCGGGTGGCGGCCGGGTTCGCGGATGTGATCGTCGCGGGCGGGGTGGAGTCGATGTCGCGGGTGCCGATGCTGGCGGATCGGCCGGCCATCGCCGGGGACACCGATCTGGGGGAGCGGACCGGGTTCGTCACCATCGGGGTGTCGGCCGATCTCACGGCGGCCGAGTACGGCATCACCCGGCCGGAGCTGGACGCCTTCGCGGTGCGGTCGCATCGAAAGGCCAGCAGCGCAGCCACATCGGCGTCGGTGATCCCGGCCCGCAAGGGCGGCACCGTGCTCCTCGCCGCCGACGAGGGCGCGCGGCCGGACGCGTGTGCGTCGGCCTTCGCCGCGCTGCCCACCCTGTTCGGAGCCGATCCGTCCTGGGAGCGGGTGGCCCGCCGGACGCCGCAGGCGCGGCGGCCCGTCGCCGGGCTGCACACCATTGCCACCGCGCCGCAACTGGCCGACGGGGCTTCGGCGCTGCTGCTGGGCAATCGGCGCGCCGAGCACATGCTCGGGCGGCCGCCGGTGGCGCAGATCGTGGGCACGGCCCAGACGGCCGTCCGCTCACCGCTGCTGACCGCGCCGACCAGTGCGGCCCGGGTGGCCCTGCAGCGGGCGGGCATCTCGCCCGCGCAGCTGGATGTGATCGAGGTGAACGAATCCTTCGCCGTCACACCGCTGGTGCTCATGCGTGAGCTCGGAGTGGACGCGTCCCGGGTGAATCCGTCCGGCGGTGCGGTGGCGGTCGGGCATCCGCTCGGCGCGACCGGCGGGATCCTCATCGCCCAGGCGCTGGACGAGCTGCGCCGCCGCGACGGCGAGCACGCGCTGGTCGCCATACCCGCCGCGCTCGGGCTCGGCTCGGCCGTGGTGCTGCGCCGCATGACCTGACCCGCGGCCTGCGCCGTCACCGGACCAGCTGCGCCGTCACCGGACCAATTCATCACCAGGGAACTCCGATGGTCGAAATCTCCTCCTCCGCAACGACGTCCCCCGCCCGCCCGGTGCACGCCTGCCATCCGGCGGACACCGTGCGCACCTACCTCGAGCGCGGCTGGTGGCAGCCCGAGACGATTCCCGACGTCTTCCGCCACCGCGTCACCGAGGCCCCCGACGCGCCCGCCATCACCGACCCGGCCAACCTGGCGGACCTGACCGGCGCGCACCCGCGCACCCTCACCTGGCGCGAACTCGACGACCACGTCAGCGATATCGCGGCGGTCCTGCTGGCCAACGGGATTCGCCAGGGCTCCACCGTCGCGATCCAACTGCCCAACTCGATCGCCCTGACCGCCGTATACCTTGCACTGTGGCGGCTGGGCGCGGTGGCCACGCCGATGCCCGCGTCGTTCCGGCGGCACGAGCTGTCGGGCATTGTCGCGGCGACCGAGGCCGAGGCCGTCATTACCGCTGGGGCGCTGGGAGATCGGGCACTCGCGACCGAGGCCCTGACCGTTATCGGCGGGCAGGGCGCTGTCTTCGCCTTCGGGCCGGAAGTCCCGGAGCAGGCGATCGCCCTCGATGGCAGGGTCGGCGCAGCTGCCCGCAAGCGGATGCGCGACTACACCTGTGCGCTCCCCGTCACCGTCAACGATCGCATCACCATCTGCTGGACCAGCGGCACCGAGGCCGCGCCCAAGGGCATTCCGCGCTGCCACGGCGACTGGCTCGCCGTGGCGGGCGGCGTCCAGGACGGGCTCGGCATGACCCCGGATTCGGTGGTGCTCAACCCCTTTCCCATGGTGAACATGGCCGGATTCGCGGGCTCGTTCCTGCCGTGGCTGCTGGCGGGCGGGCATCTGGTCCAGCATCATCCGCTGGATCTGCCCGTGTTCTTCCGCCAGCTCGCCGAGCACCGGGTCACCCACACGAGCATGCCGCCCGCCCTGCTCACCATGCTGTTGCAGAACGACGCCCTGCGCGCCCGGGCCGACCTGTCCTCGCTGCGCACGGTCGGCTCCGGCGGTGCGCCACTGCCGCCGCCGGTGGTGCGCCGCTGGCAGGAGGAACTGGGTATCCAGGTGATCAACTTCTTCGGATCCAAC
This sequence comes from Nocardia sp. NPDC059236, assembly GCF_042754085.1. Classification (NCBI taxonomy): domain Bacteria; kingdom Bacillati; phylum Actinomycetota; class Actinomycetes; order Mycobacteriales; family Nocardiaceae; genus Nocardia; species Nocardia sp. NPDC059236. The sequence goes on along the minus strand of NZ_JBHZAF010000022.1, from coordinate 99,766 downwards.
GAGGGAGTGAGCCTGCTGGGTGCACCGGCCGACCTGCCGGATCCCACCCTGCGCGCCCAGCATCTGCCGTATTACGGTGCGGCCGGGGTGCGCTGGTCCACCAGACTGGCGGAACGGACAGCGGTGAAACTGGTCGACGTCACCACCGGGGCGACGGTCACCGAGATCGGCGGACGCGGCGAACTGCGCCTGCGCGGCCCGGCCGTCTTCGGCGGCTACCTGCCCGGCACCGCCACCGCCGAACCCTTCGACGACGAGGGATACCTGTGCAGCGGTGACGTTTTCGAACGATGCGGCGACGGCGGCCGGTACCTGCGCTTCGTCGACCGCGTGAAGGAGATCATCATCCGCGGCGGCATGAACATCGCGCCCGCCGAGATCGAGGGCCTGCTCATCGACCATCCCGCGATCGCGGATGTCGCCGTGGTCGGCTACCCCGACGCGGTGCTCGGCGAAAAATGCTGTGCCGTCGTCGTTCCCGCGCCCGGCGCCACCGTGACCCTCACCGACCTGGTCGAGCATCTGCGGGCCCGCGAGGTCGCCTCGTTCAAACTGCCCGAGCGCCTCGAGCTCACCGATACTCTGCCGCGCAATCCGGTCGGCAAACTGCTGCGCCGGGAACTACGCGCCCGGCTCTGACCACTCTTCGATCGCAGGAGGACCCCGTGTCCGTGCACATTCTGGGCGGCGGCCAAACCGATTTCGCCGTCAACTGGCACCGCGTCGGCCTCGGCTTCGACGCCCTGATCCGCGCCGTCCTGGACGAGACGCTCGCCGCCGTCCGCCTCGACGCCACCGCGATCGAGGTGATCCACGTCGGCAATGCCTTCGGCCAATTGTTCACCGGCCAGGGCCAGCTCGGCGGCATGCCCGCCACCATCCATCCGGAGCTGTGGGGCATTCCGGCCGCCCGCCACGAGGCCGCCTGCGCCTCCGGCAGCATGGCCGCCCTCGCCGCCATGGCCGATCTCGAATCCGGCCGCTACGACTGCGCATTGGTGATCGGCGCCGAGCTGGAGAAGACTGTCCCGGGCGGGCAGGCGGCCGCCTACATGGGCGCGGCGGCCTGGGCGGGCCACGAGACGCAGGACACCGACCTGGTGTGGCCGACCCAGTTCGCCGGCATCGCGGCCGAATACGACCGGCGCTACGGCCTCGATCCCGCGCACCTGCGCGCCATCAGCGCGCTCAATGTCGCGAATGCCCGCTCGAATCCCCGTGCCCAGACCAGGAATTGGTCCTACACCGACGCGAGCTTCACCGCCGACGACACCGCCAACCCGCCGGTGGCCGGCGTCCTGCGCCGCCAGGACTGCAGCCAGATGACCGACGGCGCGGCGGCCGTGATTCTCGTCTCGGACCGGTTCCTGCAGCGGCACAGCACCATCCGCCCCGACACCACCGCGCTGATCTCGGGCTGGGGCCACCGCACCGTCGGCCTTTCGCTCGACGCGAAGTTCCGCGCCTCCGCCGCCGAACCCTATGTCTTCCCGCACCTGCGCACCGCGGTCCTCGACGCGCTGTCCCGTGCCGGTCTGGCCGATATCCACCAGCTCGGCGGCCTCGAGGTCCACGACTGCTTCTCCATGTCGGAGTACGTGGCCATCGACCACCTCGGCCTCACCGCGCCCGGCGAGAGCTGGAAGGCCGTGGAATCCGGCGACATCACCCGCAGCGGCAGCCTGCCGATCAACCCCGGCGGCGGGCTGATCGGCATCGGCCACCCGGTCGGCGCGACCGGTGTCCGCATGCTTCTCGACGCGTACCAGCAGGTCACCGGCCGGGCAGGCGACTGCCAGCTGCCGGGCGTCACCCGCTACGGCACCGTGAACATCGGCGGTAGCACCACCACGGTCGCGAGTTTCATCGTCGAATCCGTGGCCGGCTGACCCGGGACGGCCCGGAGTCGCCGCCGCGCCGGGCGCGAGCCGTGCGAACCACGGTCACCTCTCACCCGGCGAGTTCGGCTCTCACCCGGCGAGTTTGGCGGGGTCGCGCACCGCGCCCCGGTCGGCCGAGGTGGCCAGCAGGGCATAGGTTTTCAATGCCAGCGAGATCTCACGCTCGCGGTGGCGCGGCCGGTAGCCGCCGTTCGCCTCCAATTCCGCGCGGCGGGTGGCCAATTCGGCGTCGTCGACGAGGAGGGTGAGGGAGCGCGACGGGATGTCGATGGTGATGGTGTCGCCGTTCTCGACGAGCGCCAGCGGGCCACCCGCCGCCGCCTCTGGGGAGATGTGGCCGATGGAGCAGCCGGAGGAACCGCCCGAGAAGCGGCCGTCGGTGATCAGCGCGCACTCCCGGGCCAGGCCCAGGCCCTTGAGATATGAAGTCGGATACAGCATTTCCTGCATGCCCGGCCCGCCGCGCGGACCCTCGTAGCGGATGACCAGCACGTCACCGGCCTTGATCCGGCCCGACAGGATCGCCTCGACCGCATCCTCCTGCGACTCCACCACCACAGCGGGACCGGTGAAGGTGTGCATGTGCGCGGCCACGCCCGCGGACTTCACCACAGCTCCGTCGGGAGACAGATTGCCGCGCAGGACCGCGAGGCCGCCGTCGCGCGAATGGGCATGGGCGACATCGCGAATACAGCCCGCCGCGGCATCCAGATCGAGGGTGTGCCAGCGCTCGGACTGGGAGAAGGCGCTGGCCGACCGCTTGCCGCCGGGAGCGGCGTGGAACAGCTCCCGCGCCGCCGCGGCGGGGCGCTCGGCGCGCACGTCCCACTCGGCCAGCCACGCGTCGAGTGAATCCGCGTGCACCGCATGCACATCGCGGTGCAGCAGTCCGGCCCGGTTCAGCTCGCCGAGCAGCGCCGGGATGCCGCCCGCGCGGTGCACGTCCTCGATCAGATAGTCGCCGTTGGGCGCCACCTTGCACAGGCACGGCACCTGCAACGACATCTTCTCGATATCGGTGAGCGTGTAGTCCAGCCCGGCCTCCTGCGCCGCCGCGAGCAGGTGCAGCACCGTGTTGGTGGATCCGCCCATGGCCAGGTCCAGGGCCATCGCATTGTCGAAGGCTTTGTGGGAGGCGACATTCCGGGGCAGGACCGAGGCATCGTCCTCGTCGTAGTAGCGGCGCGCCAGGTCCATGACCGTGCGTCCCGCCGCCCGGTACAGCTCGGCCCGCGCGGTGTGGGTGGCCAGCGTGGTGCCGTTGCCCGGCAGCGCCAGGCCCAGCGCCTCGGTGAGGCAGTTCATGGAGTTGGCGGTGAACATGCCCGCGCACGAGCCGCAGGTCGGGCAGGCGTTCTCCTCGATGCGCTCCAGGTCCGCGTCGGACACCTCGGGCGAGACCGCCTCGGCCATGGTGACGATGAGGTCGAGCCGGTTGCGCACCGTGCCGTCGACCAGGACCGCGGTGCCGCCCTCCATCGGTCCGCCGGAGACGAACACCGTCGGGATGTTCAGTCGCAGGGCTGCCATGAGCATGCCCGGAGTGATCTTGTCGCAGTTGGAGATGCACACCAGCGCGTCGGCGCAGTGGGCGTTCACCATGTACTCGATCGAATCCGCGATCAGGTCCCGGGACGGCAGCGAGTACAGCATGCCGCTGTGCCCCATGGCGATTCCGTCATCGACCGCGATGGTGTTGAACTCCCGCGCGATACCGCCCGCCGCCCGCACCGCCTCGGAGACCATGCGGCCGACCGGCTGGAGGTGGGTGTGGCCCGGCACGAATTCCGTGAAGCTGTTCGCGATCGCGATGACGGGCTTGCGGCCGATATCCGCCGAGGGCACGCCGCTGGCCCGCATGAGGGCGCGGGCCCCGGCCATGTTCCGTCCGTGCGTGACCGTGCGGGAGCGCAACTCGGGCACGATGCCACCTCCTCCTCAATCTGCAACCAGATGGTTGCAACCGTGTGGTTGGAGTTTGCCACGATTGCGGGCCCAACCGCAACCGTGTGGTTGGAGATGGTTGGATGGGTGCCATGGCGTGGGATACCGAGAGGACCAGACGGCTGCTGCTCGAGGCGGCGGTACTCGAGTTCGCCGAACGCGGACCCGACGGCGCCCGGGTGAACGCCATCGCGGCCCGCGCCGGGATCAACAAGGAACGCATCTACCAGTACTTCGGCGACAAGCGCGGCCTGTTCGAGGCCGTGCTCACCGACCAGCTCGAGCAGCTCGCCGCCGCCAGCCCGCTGACCGCCGACAGGGCCGGTGACCTGGCCGAGTACGCCGGGCACGTCTTCGACTTCCACCGCACCCACCCGCAGTTCCTGCGCCTCATGTACTGGGAAGGGCTGCAGCCGCAGGACGGTCAGCTGCCGGGCGCGTCCGTCCGCGCCTCGCACTACGCGGACAAGGTCGCCGCGCTGGCGGCCGCACAGCGGGCCGGGACCCTCCCCGGCGACGTCGCGCCCGGCTACCTGCTGTACGCGGTCGCGGCCCTGGCCGCCTGGTGGTTCGCCGCCCCGCAGGTGGTCCGGATGATCCTGGGCGCGGACACCGATAATCCCGACGCCCTGCGGGCAGCCCTCGTCACCCTGGTGCGCCGACTCGAGGTACGGGACTAGCGCCGCGCCAATTCTCTTTCGGCTCCGGCCTCGACGGGCGCGAGCGCATCCGCGAGGGCGGTGAGGACCGGCGCGCAGCCGGTGTCGAGGGTGAGAGTGGCGAGATCGTGGGCGCGGGTGCGGCCGCGGTTGACGATGACGACCGGACGTCCCGACTTGGCGGTGCGGCGGGCGAAGCGCAGGCCCGACATGACCGTCAGCGAGGAGCCGACGACCAGCAGGGCGTCGGCAGCATCGACCAGGTCGAAGGCGGCGGCGACGCGGGGCTTCGGGACGGACTCCCCGAAGTAGACGATGTCCGGTTTGAGGAGGCCGCCGCAGTGCAGGCAGTCGACCATCCGGAATGAACTGGTATCGGCCACGACCGCGTCGGCGTCGGGCGCGACCTCGAGACCGTCGAGGGGAACCGATTCGGCGAAGCCGGGATTGGCGGCCTCGAGCCGCTCGGCCAATGCCATGCGGGAGGTGAGCGCGTCGCAGGTGAGGCAGCGGACCCGGGCGTAGACGCCGTGCAGGTCGATCACCCGGCGATGACCGGCCTTGGTGTGCAGCAGATCCACGTTCTGGGTGAGCAACCCGGTGACGAGGCCCGCCCGTTCCAGGCGGGCCAGCGCGCGATGCGACGGATTCGGCCGCGCCGCGTCCATCCGCCGCCAGCCCACATGATTGCGGGCCCAATAGCGTTGGCGGAAAACAGGATCGCCGACGAACTGCTGATACGTCATCGGCGTCCGGGGCGGTGCGCCGGGGCTGCGGTAGTCGGGGATGCCGCTGTCGGTGGAGATGCCCGCACCGGTGAGCACCGCGACCCGGCGCCCGGAGACCAGGTCCAGCAGGCGATCGCGCTGCCGCGCGGAACCGGAATCGGGCATGCGGCCAGCCTACGACGCCTCCGTCGTGTGCCGCCGGTCACGTCGTGTCACATCCGCCGGCCCTGCGTCGTCACCTGGGCAGGACGCCACCCCACCGGCGGCGCGAGACGAAGGAGATGGTCATCATGGCGAAGACGGTTCTGGTCACCGGCGGCACCGGCACCCTGGGTAGCCTGGTCACCCCGCTGCTGCGGGAGGCCGGCGTGCACCTGCGCGTGCTGAGCCGCACCGCGCGGGCGGCGCAGGACGGCATCGAGTACGTGGCCGGCGACCTGCAGACCGGCGCGGGCATTGCCGAGGCGGTCGCCGGCGTCGATACCGTCCTGCATCTGGCGGGCACCACCAAGGGCGACGGTGAGAAGGCGCGCACCCTGGTCGAGGCCATCCAGGCCGCGGGCGTGTTCCCGCATCTGATCTACATCTCGGTGGTCGGCGCGGACCGGATCCCGGTGGAGAGCGCCATCGACCGCCAGACCATGGCCTACATGGCATCGAAGCGGGAAGCCGAACTGGTGGTGGAGAATTCGGGCCTGCCGTGGACCACCCTGCGCGCTACCCAGTTCCACGACCTGCTCTTCACCATGGTCTCGGCGCTGGGCAGGATGCCGCTGGTGCCGGTCTTCGACTTCCGCTTCCAGCCCATCGAAACCGCCGAGGTGGCAGCGCGATTGGTGGAACTGACCCTGGGTGAGCCCGCGGGCCTGGTCGACGAGATCGGCGGCCCGCGCATCTACACCATGAAGGAACTCGAGCGCAGCTACCTCGAGGCCACCGGCCGCCACCGCCCGGTCTTCACCATGAAGGCCCCGGGCAAGGCGGCCCGCGCCTACGCGGCGGGCGGCAACCTCACCCCGGAGCACGCCGTCGGCGGCCGGACCTGGGAGGAATTCCTGGCCGCCAAGCTCGCGGCCGCGTGAGCGGACGACATGCGGAAACCGGTGTCAGCGCGGTCCGTTGGTGTTGAGGTACACCACCGGACCGTCGAACCGGCCGTGCGCGTTCATGTCCAGCAGCGCGGCCATGGCCTTCGCGGTGTAGACCGGCTCCAGCCGCATGTGCTCCCGGTCCTCCGAAAGCGCCTGTGCCGTAGCTGCTTCCGGCATCGGATAGCCGTATCCCGGACCGAGGTAATCGGTGACGATGTCCAGATTGCCGGTGGGGGTCAGGTTCTCGGGTAACCGCGCGCCGCGGGCCCGCAGCAGCCGCTCGGCACGGCCCGCCAGCTTGGCGAGCGCCGGTTCGTCGAGGCGCAGCGTGTCGTTCACGACCACACCCACCACCCGCGTGCGCAATCCGGCCAGCCGCAAGCCGAGCGACAGCCCCGCCGCCGTCCCGCCCGACCCGACCGGGATCACGATGTGGCCCGGCTCCGGGAGCTCCCCGGTGCGCACCTGATCCGCCAATTCCAGTGCGGCCTCCACATATCCGAGCGCGCCCACCGGCGACGACCCGCCCGCGGGCAGGAAGTAGGGCGGTCGCAGGCCGGTGAAATGCCGGGCCAGCAGATACGGAGCACTCAGGATCGTGCGCGCCTTGGTGTGGGTGAAGTGCAGCTCGGCTCCCGAGGCCCGCAATCGCTCGAGTTGCGCCCGCACATGCTCGTCGACCGGCTGATCTACCAGCGCCAGAACGGTTTTCAGCCCGTGTTCGCGTCCGTACAGCGCGGTCGCCAGCCCCCAGTTGGTGCCCAGTCCGCCCACCGTCACGATGGTGGTCCGCCGCCGGCGCAGGGCGTCGGGCAGCAGCCATTCCAGCTTGCGGACCTTGTTGCCGCCCCAGCCGCCGTCACCGAAAGCGCTGTCGTCCTTGAGCCAGATGTCCGCGCCCGCCGTGTCGAGCGCCTCCAGTCTCCGCACCGGCGTCGGGCCGGTCCCCAGCCTCACGTGGGGCAGGGTCCGCTGGAGCTCGGGGTAGCGGCGGTGCAGGTGCGGGGTCATCACGCCAACCCTATCGACTGTCCAGTTTTTCGACGAGTGTGGCGGGCAGCACACGGGCGCCGAATTCGCTCCTGCTACGTTCCGAACTGTCATTAACTTCGGCAAGGAGATTTCATGCCTGGTGTAACCGATCGCGTCGTCATTGTCACCGGAGCCGGTGGCGGACTGGGCCGGGAGTACGCATTGTTGCTCGCCCGCGAGGGCGCGCTGGTCGTCGTCAACGACCTCGGCGGTGCGCGCGACGGCTCCGGATCCGGGCACAACATGGCCGACGCCGTGGTCGAGGAGATCCGCGCGGCCGGCGGCACCGCGGTCGCCAACTACGACAGCGTCGCCACCGAGGAGGGGGCGAAGGCGCTGGTCCAGACCGCGATCGACAGCTTCGGTGCGGTGCACGGCGTGGTCAACAACGCGGGCATCCTGCGCGACATGAGCTTCGTGAAGATGACCCCCGAGGCCTTCGAGGCCGTGCAGCGCGTACACCTGTTCGGCTCGTTCTACGTCACCCACGCCGCCTGGCCGCACTTCCGCGAGCAGGGTTTCGGCCGCGTCGTCATGGCCACCTCCACCTCGGGCCTGTACGGCAACTTCGGCCAGGCCAACTACGGCGCAGCCAAACTCGGCCTGGTCGGCATGATGAACACCCTCGCCATCGAGGGCCGCAAGTACGACATCACCGTCAATGCCGTCGCGCCCATGGCCGCCACCCGCATGACCGCCGACATCGCCTCGGCCGAGATGCTCGAGAAGCTGCCTCCGGCCCAGGTCGCGCCCATCGTCGGCCACCTGATGAGCGAGGACTGCACCGACTCCGGCATGGTGCTGGTGGTCGGCGGCGGCTCGGTGCAGCGCGCCCAGCTGTTCGCCAACCAGCCCGTGTTCTTCAGTGAGGTCCCCACGGTGGACCAGGTGCGGGAGAATTGGAGCCGTATTACCGATATGTCCGACGCTCGGCCCGGGGTGAACCCAGCGGGCTGAGCCTGCTCGAGGAGCCTCGCCATGAGCGAGAACACGTGGGACGCACTGGTTGTCGGAGCCGGAGCGGGCGGGCTGTGCGCGGCCGCCCGGCTCTCGCACCACGGCTACCGCACCCTGGTGGTCGAACGCCTGGACCGGATCGGCGGACGAGCCTCCACCACCGAACTCGACGGTTTCATCGTCAACACCGGCGCGGTGGTCGTCGAACTCGGCGGCATCACCGAACGGACCTTCGAGGAGGTGGGCGCGAAATTCGAAGTGCGCCCGGCGGATCCGCCGATCCTGTACCGCATCAACGGCCGTGACGTGGATGTCACCAGCGGCGGCTGGGGGCTGCTCATCTCCCAGCTGACCCGCCAGGGGGCCAAGCTGCTCACCGGAATCGGCGCGGCCCGCACCGACGGCGGGCTGCCCGACCGGGAACTGTCCACCGCCGACTGGGTGCGGCGGTACACCAAAAACGATGCGGTGCAAGGCATCTTCCGCAATATGTGCGGCTCGATCTTCGCCGTCGGCTCGGAGGAGCTCCCCGCGCGCGTGTTCCTCACCTACTTCACCCGCCCGTCGGCGTTCAAGAAGCTCGGCTTCTGCCCGGAGGGCACCATCGGCATCTGGAAGGCCCTGGCGGAGGTGGTGGAACGCAATGGGGGACAGGTGCGTCTGGGCAGCGAGGTGCAGCAGCTGCTCGTCGAGGACGATCGCGTCGTCGGGGCACGCATCCGGCACGAGGGTGAAACCTCCGATGTCTCCTGCGCTTTCGCGGTCAGCGACATCGGGCCGTCGGCCACACTGGATCTCGTTGGCCCCGAACACTTTCCGTCCGACTATGTCGGCTCGGTGCTGCAACGCGATCTGCCGTGCGCCATGATTTCGGTCAACTTCGCCAGCCGGGAACCGCTCATCGACGCGCCCGGCCTGCTCAGCTTCGCCCGCACCAGGCGGCTGTGCTACGTCGCCAACTTCACCGCCACCTGCCCGGAGATGGCCCCCGAGGGCTGGCACCTCTACGTCGGCACCGGGGTGCCCAAGCCGTCGGTGGGCGACTTCGACTCCGAGGCCGAAACCGCGCTCGTGCTCCAGGATCTGCGCGAGGAGATCCCGGGCTTCGACACGGCCCGCATCCTGTCCATCGCCGTCACCCGCGACGACTGGCCCCCCCAGCGCACGGTCGCCGGCTACGACCTACCCCACGACACCCCGATCGCGAATCTCTGGAACGTCGGCGACGCGGTCAAGGAGTACGCCAACGGCGGCATCACCGCCTGCACCGAGACCGCGAAGATCGTCGTCGACGAGATCATCGCCAGCGGCATCGGACGCCGCGGGTCCTGAGTTCGCCGGACCCGCTCAGCCGAGCTTCTCGGTGATTCCGGGGAGCCGGTCCACCATGGCCACAACGTAATCCGCGACGATCCCGATCAGCACGGGCCGCTCCACCTTCAGGCCGCCGTCGAGCCACACCAGGATCAGCTCGGCCGCGCCGCCGGTGATCAGCTGGGCCAGTGCGGTCAGGGCGGTGTCGTCGCCCTCGGGGATGTCGAGCAGCACCCGCGTCTGCTCGATGAGCAGCTGCGCCACCCGGCGCATGCCCTCGAAGCGGCGGCGCATGAGCATCTCGCTGCCGTAGGCCTGCGCGAAGGCGATGTTCGCCCGGCGCGGATCGTCGGTCACCGTGATGATGAGCGCCGCCACCCCGGCCCGCAGCTTCTCCTCGGGCCCGCCGGGGGTCTCGGTCATGGCCGTGCGAGCCTGCTCGAGGGCCGCGCCCTGCACCTCGTCCAGTAGCGCGGAGGCCAGCGCGTCCAGACCGGTGAAGGATTCGTAGAAGAAGCGCGGCCCCACCTTCGCCTGCTCGCACACCCCGCGCACGGTGAGCGCGGGCAGCCCCTGCGTGCCGACGATCTCGAGGGCCGCGTCCAGCAGCCGTCGCCGGCGCTGCTCCCGACGCTCGTCGGTCGTGGTGCCGCGATAGGTCCCGTTGAAAGCTCGCGTCACCCTGACAGCTTGGCACAGAAATCGGGAAACGACTGTTTACGGAAACTATCGTTTCCGCTACCGTTGAGGCATGGCTGTGCGAAAAGCCGTGGTGAACCATCGAATTCAGTGCCGCGCCGCCGGGGTGCTGGAGCGCTATCCCAGCGTGCCGCGGGCACTCGCGACACCGCCGCCGGGCAGCGGGCTCGAGCCGGTGATGGGTGACTACGGCCCGCCCGGCATCGGCCACGTGGTGAGCACCCTCGCCGACCCCCTCACCTTCGGCCGCGACCGGATGCGCCGCTACGGCCCTGTGCAGTGGATGGGCGTCTTCGGGCGGCAGGTGGTGGGCATCGGCAGTCCGGCCGCCGTGGAGGAGGTGCTGCTGGACCGCAAGCACGTCCTCTCCGCGCAACAGGGCTGGGAATTCCTCATCGGCCCGTTCTTCCGCGGCGGAATCCTGCTGCGCGACTTCGACGATCACGCCTACCACCGCCGTATCCTGCAGCAGGCCTTCACCCGCCCGCGGCTCATCGGCTACCTCAACCTCACCACCCCGCGCATCGTGCGCGGCGTCGACTCCTGGCAGCCCGCCCCCGATTTCCCGCTCTACGACCACGTCAAGCGCATGCTGCTGGAACAGGCCACCGTGGTCTTCGCGGGCGCGGAACTCGGTCCCGAGGGCACCCGCCTGTCCCGGGCCTTCGAGGACGCCGTGCACGGCGGCAAGGCCATCATCCGCACCAATATGCCCGGCGGCGTGTGGAATCGGGGCCTGCGCGGCCGCCGGCTGCTCGAGGACTACTTCCGCCGGGAACTGCCCGCCAAGCGCGCCGGCGACGGCGAGGACCTGTTCAGCGTCCTCTGCCACGCCGAGACCGAGGACGGCGAATCCTTCACCGACGCCGACATCGTCGACCACATGATCTTCGTCATGATGGCCGCCCACGACACCAGCACCCTGGCCATTTCCATGCTGGCCTACGAGCTGGCCCGGCACCCGGAATGGCAGCAGCGGCTGCGCGAGGAATCGGAGGCACTGGGCAAACCCACCCTCGACTACGCCGACCTGGACCGGCTGCCCGCCCTGGAGATGGCCTTCCGCGAAACCCTGCGCATGTACGCCCCGGTCGGTCAGATGGTGCGAGAAGCGCTGGAGGACACCGAGATCGCCGGGTACTTCATCCCCAAGGGCGCGCTGGTCATGGTCGGCTCGTACTCGATGATGCGCAGCGAGGAGTACTGGCACGACCCGGACGTGTTCGATCCGGAACGCTTCGATCCCGCACGCGCCGAGGACAAGTCGCACCGCTTCGCCTGGCCGCCCTTCGGCGGCGGCGCGCACAAGTGCATAGGCCGGTACTTCGGCGGCATGACCGTCAAGGCCACCATGCACCGCATGCTGCTGACCTACCGCTGGAGTGTGCCGGACGGCTACCAGGTGCCCCTGATCGCCGGTACCGGCCCGACGCCAGCCGACGGCCTGCCGATCCGCCTACGCCGGCTCTGAACCTCATCCGCCCCCGGCGACCGCCGAATGGCGGCTCACCGGACGTCGCGCGGAATCCCGAGTTCGATATCCAGATAGCGCAATTCCGGATCGCGGCGGCGGCCGTTGCGGAACGCCCGGAACACCAGATCCTGCGGATGCCCGACGGTGAACACCTCGGTGAAGGTGGCCACAGTCCGCCGCGGCGCGCCCTCCAGGCTGGGATTGAACCCGGTCTTGGCCAGCGGCCCCTCCCAGATGAGCGCCGCCCCGCCGGGCACGCTGTGCGGGGCGAAACTCCAGCCCAGCTCGCGCATGCGCCGGTCGAACTCGCCCGCGCCCAGTCCGGCCACATCCCAGCCGCTGGCCTCGTTGAAAAGCTGCCTGCCGTGCAGGAATTGGACGAAGCACGGGTCCGGTCCGGGGTGCGGAGTGCTGAGGTTGATCACCCCGTCCCACGGCAGCGTGGTCAGCGCCCAGCTCAGCCTGTCCTCGAAGTCGGCCCAGTTCGAACACACCACCGGCGCCTCGCGCTCGCTGGGGCGGTCGGCGGGCAGGCCGTAGCTGCCGCTACCGGGCGCGTCCATGCTCCAGGTGGCGAAACGCAGCCGGTCCCCGTCCATGTCGAGCCCGTCGCGCAACACCGCCACCACGGATTCGGCCACCCCGCGCCGATGATCGACCGACTCCCCGCGCTGCCATCCGGTGCTCCATTCGCGTGCCAGCCGCGGCTGCTGGTGCACCCGCTGCATGGCCCGCCACTGCGGATCCGGTGCGGTGGCATCGGATTCCGAAGGCAGTGGCACCGGATCCCAGGTGCCGTCGGGCTGGGCGCGCAGCACGGTCAGCAGCGCTTCGGCCTCGGCGGCGTCGTCGGGGACGGCGATCAGCACCTCGATCTCGGTGCCCTGCTGCGCGAAATGCACACGGCGGCCGGTGAGTTCGTCACGAACCTGAACGAAGCGTGGATTCCATCCGAGTCCGGACTCGTCGGCGTCCTCGTCCTCCTCGAGAAAAAACGGCATCCATTCGAGCAGCACATCCCATCCCTGCGAACCCACCTTGCCTCCCTCCGGGTTCTCGCCAAACTACCCCCCGGCCACCTTTCGCGCCCCCCGGTGGGTACCGGCCAGGCTGTGCACTGTGGTAGAACCTGTTCTAGTTTTTTCACCTGAAGGACCGCGAATGAACTGGTACACCGGCAATACCGTTTACGACACCGTGCTCACGATCGCTTTCGCGTTCGCAGCTTTCGTGCTGATCGGCGGCCTCTTCGGGCAGAGCCCCTACGGCCGCTTCGCCACCGCCAAACTCGGACTCAATCTCAATCCGAAGCTCGGCTGGTGGTTGATGGAGATTCCGGCCACCGTGGTCTTCGCCGTCGCGTACCTCAGCGGTCCGCGCCGCTTCGAGCCGACTTCCCTGGTGCTGGCGGCCATCTGGATTCTGCACTACGGCAACCGCGGCTGGTTCTTCCCCCTCTCCATTCGCCAAGTGCCCGGCAAGACCAGCAGTTTCAATGTTTCCGTGCTCGGCATGGGCATGTTCGTGACCGCGCTGCACGGCTACCTCAATGGTGCGCTCTTCAGCCACGATTATCTCGGGCAGTACGGCACGGACTGGCTGACCGACCCGCGCTTCATCATCGGGCTGATCGTCTACCTCTGCGGTTTCGCGCTGCTGGTGAGCTCGGAGGGGATCGTCCGGAATCTCCGCGACAAGAACAACCCGGGGGCAACGGAATACAAGATCCCGTACGGTCTGGGATTCCGATTCGTCACCAGCCCCACCTATCTCGGCGAACTGGTCGCCTGGGCCGGATTCGCCATTCTCACCTGGGCGCTGCCCGGCGTGGTCATCTTCCTGATCACCTTCGGCAATCTGGTGCCGCGCGCCTTCGCCACCCACACCTGGTACCGGGAGAAGTTCGAGGACTACCCGGCGGAGCGAAAAGCGCTGGTGCCGTTCGTCATCTAGGGTCGCCGAGCGCGCCGTGGCGCAGCGCCTTGTCGCGGTACATGGCGACGTCCACGGCGTGCATGAGCTCGTCGATGGCGGTGGAGTCGGTGTCCACCAGTGCGGTGCCGATGCTCGCGCCCACCTGCACCAGCAGCCCCGCCACGTCGAACGGATCGCGCAGCGCGGCCAGCAGGCCGTCCGCGACGGTGTCCAATTCGTCCTGACCTGAGCAGTTTTCGACCAGGACGATGAACTCGTCACCGCCCAGCCGCGCCGCCACCCCGTTCGGCGGCAGGGCCCGGCGCAGCCGCTGGCCCACTTCGCACAGCACCCGGTCGCCGGCGGTGTGGCCGCGGCGGTCGTTGATCTCCTTGAAGCCGTCCAGATCCAGGTAGCAGACCCCGACCTGGCCGGTGGCCGCGGCGAGACGGTCGAAGAACAGCAGGCGGTTGGGCAGGCCGGTGAGCGAATCGTGGTGGGCGTCGTACCAGAGCTGATCGGCGAGCTGCTTGCGGTCGGTGACGTCGACGGTGACGCCGATCAGGAAGCGCGGCTTACCGTCGCTGTCGCGGACCACCGTCATGGACAGGTCGATGGTGGTGTGCGTACCGTCCGGCTTGGTGTGCCGGGTCTCGAAGCGGAAGCGGTCGATCTCACCGGAGAGCAGGCGCTGGAACAGGGAGAACGCCTCACCGATGTTCTCGGGGCCGAGAATGTCGGCCACGGTACGGCCGGGCATGGACTCGGCGGGGACGCCCAGGGTCTCGGCGAAGGCGTTGTTGACGTCGACCACCTTGCCGGTGGCGGCATCGACGGTGCCGATGCCCACCGACGCCCCCTCGAAGATGGCCTGGAACCGCGCCTCCGACAGCTGCCGGCGCGCCTCGGCCTCCTGGACCGCGGTGAGGGCGGCGCCGAGTGTCGTCTCCTGTTCGGCCAGCGCCACATTGCGCAGCCCGGCGGTGAATTCGGCGGCGAATTCCGCGGCCAGCTCGATGGCGCGATCGCGGACCGGCCCGTAGTCCGCACAGCCGGGGTCGGGGCAGGCGTCGGTCACCAGGTCCTTGCACAGCACCAGCACCGAGCGGTGCACGGCCAGCGGGTCGCGGTAGTTGGCGGCCACCAGGGCGACCGCGGCCTCCCGCGCCACCGACACGTCCCCGGTGCCGCGCACGGCCGCGATCAGGCGGTCACCGAAACCGTCGAGCAGATCCTCCACCTGGGCCCGGGTGAGCGTCGGCGCGACCGCGCCATCGAGAGCGTCGGCCCATCGGACCGCCAACTCGTGTGCTGCCACCGGTGACCCCCTGCCCCTGACTCGTCCGAACCACTCAGGCCTTGCGGCCCACACCCGCCAGTCCTAGCGAACGGCCCGGCGCCTCATGCTGGTCACGGTCGGATTCCGGCCGCCACAGCGGCAATTCCACCACACCGGGCTCGACCGGCTCCCACTTGCCGAACAGCGCGGCGATCTCGTCGCGGCTGCGGAACTGCAGTCCTATCTTGCTGACATTGTGCGAGTTCTCCACCAGCTTCGCCGCGTCGTCGGGGCGCGTGGCCGAGGTGAGATGCGAAATCGCGACGTAGCTGCCGACGGGCACGGCGTCGTGGAGTGCGTTGACCTTGTCGATGGGGGCGTAGTCGTCGCTCATCAGGTGCAGGACCGCAATGAGAAGGATGCCGACAGGTTGGTCGAAGTCGATGATGCCGGTGCCCCGCGCCTGCTCCAGCAGCGCCGCGGGCTCGCGTAGGTCGGCCTCGATGGCGGCGGCCCGGTCATTGCCCCGCAGGATGGCGCGGGAATGGGCCACGGCCACCGGATCGATATCGACGTAGAGCACCCGGCACTCCGGATCGATGGCATGCGCCACCTCGTGCACATTGCCCGCGGTCGGAATGCCGGAACCGATGTCGAGGAACTGCCGCACACCCGAATCCACCAGGAAGCGCACCGCGCGCCGCAGGAAGGCCCGATTGCTCAGCGCCAGCCGCGGCAGGTCGGGGACCAGCGACTTGCCCGCCGCGGCGGCCTGCCGGTCGACCTCGAAGTTGTGCGAACCGCCCAGTAGCGCGTCGTACATGCGCGCGGGGCTGGGCCGAGTCATGTCCACGCCCTCCGGGGCCCATGCCGGTCGTTCCATCCCGAATCCCTCCTTGCCGCAGCGGTCGAGCCCCGCCGGCGGTGCAAGCGGGCCAAGATCCGGGCAAATCCGGTGTTCGGGATCACCCGGACGGTGTTACGCGAATGTTAGTCCCCGTTCACCAGAAACCTTGCAGCGATACCACTCTCGCCCTGAGGTGGGAGAATGCTCACGCGGCGGTTGACGCCGCGCAGGTGCTGTGGGTGAGCGGGGGCACGCAGACCCCGGTCACATCCGCGAGCAGCAGCCGCGCGCCGAAGGCCAGTGAGCACAGCGCGATCGCGCCGAAGGCCAGCACCCACAGCAGGCCCGGGATCCGGGTCAGGTGGGCCAGCTGGTCGGCGTCGGAGTTCGGCTCGTGTGCGCGATTGCGCTGCAGCTCGATCACCGGCCGCACCGCCGCCAGCAGCAGGAACCAGGCCGCCAGATACGCCAGCGCCGCCTGGGTGGTGTCGCTGCCGAACCAGGACACCGCGAACACCACGCCGCCGGTCACCAGGATCGACAGCAGGCCGTACCAGTTGCGCACCTTCACCAGCAGCACCAGCAGCAGCGCGATGGTCAGCCACAGCATGAGCGTGAGGCGATGCGCGCCCAGCAGTGCCGCGTAGGCCAGACCCAGCAGCGCGGGCGCGGGGTAGCCGGCCGCCGTCGTCAGGATCATGCCGAGTCCATAGGGTTTCCCGCTCGACACCGTGAGTCCGGAAGTGTCCGAATGCAATCGGATGCCGTTGAGCCGCCGCCCGGTGAGCAGCGCCGTGAACGCGTGCCCGCCCTCGTGGGCGATGGTCACCGCATTGCGCAGAATCCGCCACGTCGGCCGGAACGCCACCAGCAGCAGCGCCACCACACCGGTCCCGACCACCAGTTGCCACGGCGGCGGTGACTGTGTGGTGGACAGCCGATCCACGACCGTGCTGCCCCGCTGAACGAATTCCGCTGTATTCACCGCCGCACCCTATCGACTCCGGCCGAGAGCGACCACAGCTCGCGGCCCGGCGGCCGGCCGGCCCGGCGGCGCACCGGTGCGGATCCGCCGGGCCGCGGCGGAGCGGAGCGGAAGGGGCACAAGCGGATTCAGTTCACGAAGATGTCAGGTCCCGGACGGCGGATATCAACGCGCACAGCCGTTTTGGGGACTACTCTGCCTATCGGCAGTGACACCGGGTGCCCGTCCGGTACTGCCCGGGTGGGTCTCGTCGGTATCCCGAGGCATGGTCCCCGAATAGTTGATGCCGCCGGAATCCCATCCCCTGCTCCGGCGGCATCGCCGGGCAGGGGTCTGTCGGTTTCGCCGGCCGCGGTTCAGGCCGCGGCGCGGGGCCTCGGATCCGGCGTGGTTTCGTGCTTGGCGTCGGCGCTGGCGCCCGGCGCCCGCTGGGCGCGCAGCCGGAAGGCGATGCATTCCAGCAGTTCGCGGGTGTGCACCGGCAGGAGCAGGCATTCCGAAGCACCCGCGGCCAGGATCGTTTCCAGGGATTCGGGATTGTGGTCGGTGCTGAGCGCGATGATGGGCGCGGTGGTCCGCGCGCGCAGCTCGCGGCACAGCTCGGCCGCCGCGACATCGGGCACCGCCCGGTCCAGCAGGATCACATCGGGTTTCAGGCGATCCTGGGTGCGCAGGGCCTGCCGTCCGCTGGCGGTCTGAAAGGTGTGGTAGCCCGCCGCGGCGAGCACCAGCACCGTGATTTCAGCGACGGCTGGATTGCTCTCGACCACCAGGATCTTCGCCGGCGCGGTGGCCCGCTCACCCTGTGGTGAACGCGCGTGTGCCGTTGTTGTCGATTTCTGGACTCTGTTCATGATTGCGGTCCTCCGCTCGGCGGGATCCCCCGACCCATGCCGTCAACCGTCGAGCGAAACATCACCACTTGGGCAATTCGTTCCGACTTTGCCCTTTGTGCAATCGACGGAACCCGACGCTATCTCGTTGCCGGTCCGTTATGCCAGGAAAATGTAGGAATTTGCCAAATGATAGCTGAAGCCTTCCCGGCTCGACCGGCGGTCGTTCATCTGTCGTCCACTTTGAATTCACTGCTCGGTTGGCTTTGTGATCAGGTGCAATGGTGACGGCTCGAAGAGGATCGCCCGCTCAGGACCGATATCGGCGGGATTGTCCGCTCTCACCGGGGGACCACGGCACGACGCTGCCATAGCGGATCAATTGCCCGTAGTGCTCGGGCTCGGCCGGTTTCACCGCGAGGTCGAGTAGCTGTGCGGCGGCCTGCGCCGGAGTGGGCGCGCGGGTGACATCCCACCACAGCGCCGAGGTGGGTGTGTTCATCATGCCCGGGCACACGGCGGCGATCAGGATGTCGCGGGCGAGGTCACTGTCGCGGCGGGTGCCGGCGAGGGCACGGACCGCGGCCACCTGTCCGATCTTGGACGGGATGTTCACGAAACCGGGCCAGGTCTCGCCGCGCGCACTGCCGTCGGCCACGGCGTCGCGCCACGCGGCGACCTGGGCATCCACCTCGTCGAGCGAGGTCAGGCCGGTGAGATAGACGGTGTCCGCCGGGCTAAGCCGCTGCGCGAGCCCTTCGGCCAGCGCCAGCCCGAGGCCCTGGGTGGCACCCGTGACGAGAGCGATTGCGGGGCTTGTCATTCGGACCCTCCGATCGTACGTATCCGGCTCATGCCAACCACGCTAGAAAGGGCCTGGGCATGTGGCCAGCGAGAATCTGTCAGACGTGGTATGCGTGAATGTCATGGCCTTCGGTGATGCTTCCCTGACCGCGCTGCGCGTTTTCCGGGAGGTGGCCGAACGCGG
The DNA here is from genome assembly GCF_042754085.1 of Nocardia sp. NPDC059236. Classification (NCBI taxonomy): domain Bacteria; kingdom Bacillati; phylum Actinomycetota; class Actinomycetes; order Mycobacteriales; family Nocardiaceae; genus Nocardia; species Nocardia sp. NPDC059236. Next base: position 81,121 of record NZ_JBHZAF010000022.1, on the reverse strand, counting down.
AACGCTCACCGCCGCGGCGACCGCGCTCGGGTACACCCAGTCGGCGGTATCGCGGCAGATCGCCGCGCTGGAGCGGGCGGCGGGTACCGCGCTGCTGCAGCGGCGCCACGACGGGGTGCGGCTGACGCCCGCCGGGCAGGTGGTGGCGCGGCGCGCGGCCGCGGTGATCGACCAGATGGACGCCACCGCAAGGGAATTGGCCGGACTGCCGGAGGATCGGGCCAGCGTGCGGCTGGGCTGGTTCCCGACGGCCGGGGCCTGGCTGGTGCCGCACGCGCTGGCCGAGTTGCGGCGAACGCATCCGGGGATCACCGTGATCACCCGCGAGGGCCGCACGCCCGCGCTGGTCCGGGCGCTGCGCGCGGGCACGATCGATCTCGCACTGGTGTCCTCGGCGCCGCCGTTCCGCCCGCTGGACGGCGAGACTCCCGCCCTGCTGACGCAGGTCCTCGCCGAACGCCCACTGCTGGTGGCGGTTCCGGCGGACCACCCGCTCGCGCGGGGCGACTACATCGACGTACACGACCTGCACGGCCGGCACTGGATCGCGGGCTCGCACGGTGAGCACGCCATGGGCGTCTGGCCCGGGCTCGGCGAACGTCCCGAGATCGTCCACACCGCTCACGACTGGCTCGCCAAACTGCAGCTCGTCGCCTCCGGCGCCGGGATCACCACCATCCCCGCCTCCGCGCGCTCGGCCCTGCCCGCCGGCGTCCGGGCCCTCCCGGTCCGGGGCGGCCCCACCGAAACCCGCCGACTGCTGCTGGCACGCCTGCCCACACCCATCCCCGACCCGGCCGCCCGTCTCGCTGCCGCCCTCCGCGCCGCGGCTCTGGGCTGACGCCCGCCCGTGGCACGGGTATCGGTGCGGGTGGCTGCATTCCCGTTGCAGCACTGCGCCTCCGAGGCGCGGCCGGCTGACTCCGAAGCTCCGAAAGGTCAGGGGGCTTCGAGGATCATGGCGTTGGCCTGGCGTGTGCGATCGGCTCGGCGTCGGCTCGCGGGAGTGCCGGTGTCAGGACGGTTTGTTGTGTCCGATCCCCGGGGCGAAGTCTCGCCATTCGCGCGCCCAGGCGGCGTGGTGGCGGTGCAGGAGGATGCGGTCGGCACACCAGACCAGAACGGTTGCGCCGCAGCAGGTTGCGATCACTGTCAGGACGGCGGTGTCGATGCCCTGGACCACCGCGTCGGATGTGGGCCGCGGCGCGGTGGTGGCCCGGCCCGAGGAGTCCAGCCACTGGGTCACGGTGCTGCCCCGCTTCGCCGAGTTCGGGACGACGACCACGGCGATATCGCTGCGGCCGTGGATATTCCACGCCACGGTGGCCTGGGGCGGTCCGGACGCCACCACCCCTTGGCCGACCGGAACCGCGATGCGCAGGGGATCGGAGACGACCGTGGCCGTCACCGCGGTTTTGGCGGCATTCTCGGCGCGGATGTGCGCGCCGGTGGTGGTGGCGGCGGAGATTCCCACGACGACCGCCAGCGGAATGGATGCGACGGCCACGAGCACGGCGACCATCCGCCAGGCCGCCTGCAGACGGTCCGAGGAACGCATCAGCCGATTGCGGCTCCACGGAGCGGTCCGGTGGATCCGAATGGGTAGCGACGCCGAGCGCGGCATCGTCGTTCGCCTCCTGCCTCGATGGATCAATCGCGGCCGAGAGCATGCGCGAGCTGGGTCTTGGACATGCTGGAGCGGCCCTTGATATTACGCTGCTCGGCCTCGTTGTAGAGCTGGTCCCGGGTGAGCCCCCTGGGACCCCGGATGTGTTCGTACTGACGTTCCTCTTTGCCGGTCCATTCCTTGGGCATGATCGCGCCTTTCGGTCAGGGGAGGGGTGCCGTCGGCTTCTTATGTCCATTCGATGCCGCGATACCCGGAGGGGACGTGGCGAAACCGGGCTCGGAGTAGCCGCCCCGGCGGTCAGGTGGCACACTGAGTGCAGGTTGAGACTCCAGCCGATCCCGATCCCGCACGCCTTCTCACAGTTCGAGCGTGTCGTCGATACGACCGGAGCCCGGAGTCTGTCGTCGAGGCGGATCGGCCACTCCCTGCTGGGAGGTATGTCATGTCAACGGTGTCCCTCGCACATAGCCATATTGCGAATGAGATGCCCGGCCGCCGCTCGCGCTGCACGCCCAATGGGAACGGACGGCGGACCGCTGGGACCGGATCCACCGATTGCCTCATCATCGCGGTCACGGGCGAACTCGACATGAACGGGTTGCCCGCGTTCCGGACCGCGCTGTCCGTCGCCGTCGATGCCGCGCCGCCCACGGTGATCGTGGATCTGCGGCATACGCGATTTCTGAGCGTGCGCAATGCGGTCGTGCTCCTCGATGCCGTTCAGCGCGCTACTCGGCGTGGTGTCGGCATTCTCGTACCGAACGCGCCGCCCGCCGTCGAACGAGTACTCGACGTGACCGGGGTACGGACCCTGGTCCATCGCGAGCCGGACCCGTCGAGCAGCTGATCGGCGCATCCGGCGCGGGCCTGCTGTGGAGCGTGCACGAGCGAATACCCGATCGATGAGTTCCGGCGGTTTCCCGACCGCTTCGCGGGGTACGCGATGAACGAAAACGGGGACCGATCGCAAAACGGGATTGATTCGATTGGGTGGTGACCGATGAGTGAATCGCCACAGGGTGACGGGATCGGCGACGGCCGAGCGCCGAGCCCGGTATTCACCGACCAGCAGAACAATGGTAAGGCGCACCGGTTCATCGACTCCGCGGCGCTGGAGTCGCCCGCGCCGACCGGTCCGGTGGCGCTGCGGATCCCGGCCGACGCCGGGCAACTGGCGATGCTGCGCGCGCTCGCCGAAACCATTATGCTCACAGCCGATTTCACGATCGACGTGGTGACCGATGTACGGGTCGCACTGGACGAGGTGGCGACGACGTTGATCGCGGCCGCCGTGCCGGCCGCCTCGATCGAGTGCGAATTCCGGTTCGACGAACAGCGGGTCCGGGTGCGCGTGGGCGCGGTGACCGGGAGCGATGCCGGATTGATCGAGCACAGCTTCGGCTGGCATTTCGTGGAAACACTGACCGATTCGATCGCGGTGAGCAGTGCGGAATTCGACGTGGTGCAGTGCGGGTACCCGGTCGTCGTGGAGCTCACCCGGCTCCGTGGGGACACTCTCCCGGGGTAACCGGGGCAGGAATTCGTTCGGTGTCCCAGCGTCACGATTCGATGATCTCGGATGACGAAGGGGGTCAGCCGGGCAGTCCAGCGCGCCGACCGACAACAGTTTCAGCGCGGGGGATGGCGGTGATCGGCACGACGGCCTTCGCCGGCGGCGGACTGCGGGCGTGACACACCCGATCGGTTCGCGGACGTCTTCGCGGAACTGCTCGCCCGGCAACGGATCTGGCGGCGCATCACCCACGCCGTCCCGGCCCGACCACGGGACGCCACGGTCCGGTATCCCCGATCCCGCGCAGACCGGGCTGTGGCACTCGGGTCGCGTGGTTCGCTGCCGCGCGGCCCTTCCTCGGGGCTGGGCGTTGGGGTCAGCTGGATGCGCGGGAGCGGGTGGCGGGCACAGGCGGGGCCGGATGGAGCTCGTAGACCGCGTACGCGGTGCCCAGCACGGGCTGGGCCACATTGCGGACCGGTATCCCACCGGGCGTCTCGCCGTGCTCGGTGCCCGCGTGGGCGTGGCCGTGCAGGGCGAGGTCGGCGCCGGCCGTGTCCATGGCCTCACCGAGCAGGTAGGAACCGAGGAAGGGATAGATCTCGCGGGGCTCGCCGGCGAGGGTGGCCTCGATGGGTGAGTAGTGGGTCAGGGCGATGCGGATATCGGTGTCGAGCGCACTCAGCGCCGTGTGCAGTGCGTTGGCGAGATCAACGGTGTGCGAGGCGAATTCCCGCATCAGGGGTTCGCCGAAGACGCTCGCGCACCGGCCCGCGAAGCCGCCGCCGAAGCCTTTCGTACCGGCGATGCCGAGCACTGTCCCGTCGACGCTGAAAGCGACGCCCGTGCCCTCGAGCACCACGATTCCGGCATCCGCGAGGACGGCGGCGACCTCCTCCGCCGCATCCCCGTGATAATCGTGGTTGCCGAGTACCGCCGCAACCGGGATGCCGAGCCCGGAGAACTCGCGCGCGGCGACCTGGGCCTCGGCCACGGTGCCGCACTTCGTCAGATCCCCGGCGAGGAGCAGGACATCCGCGTGCCGGTGCAGGTCCTCGAGCGCGGGACGGTACAGGCCCTGGGAATCGGTGCCAATGTGTACATCGCCAACGGCCGCTATCCGCATGTGCCACTGTCCTTTCCCGGGTCAGGTCCCGAGCGTTTCGATGGTCCCGGGCGTCCTCGGCGGGGTCACGCGGACCTCGTTGCGGATTCGGGATTCGGGAAGTTGTTCGCGTACAACGAGTTCCACCTGCCGTCGGCGCTCCTCGGTGGCCACCGCGCCGGTCAGCACCACGATGCCGGCCTGGAGCCGCACCTGGACGCCGAGTTCGGAGGTCCGGGGATCCTCGGCCAGCGCTCGATGCACGTGCGCCGTGTCATATTGCGGGAATTCGCTCATGACGGCACTCCGATCACCTCGAGGTCGGCCAGCAGGCCGAGGAATGCGCGGGCGTAGGGCGAGTGCCGGGTCTGTATGCGCACCTCGGTCCAGTCGACCTGCTCACGCAGGTCCCGGGCGATCCGGAGCAGCGGCGCCAGATCCAGCCGGTGCGCGTCGAACACCAGCATCTTGTCGATCATCAGATCGGTGCCGCTGATGACCGGCGCCACCGCGGACCCGACGCGCATGACCTCGGCGCGATCCAACATCTCGTCGGTGACCTCGCGATCGCTGGGGCGGTAGATCAGGTCGATCAGGACGTCCCCGTCGTATGCCTTGGTGAGCCAGTCCTCCGGGGCGTCGGCGACGCGCAAACCGCCCGCGACCAGGGCGCTGCGGGCCCGCGAGACATCGGCGGGCTTGATGAACAGGTCCACATCGTGTTCGGATGCCGGACCGCCGCGGGCGTACGCCGCGCAGCCACCGGCCACCGCGAATCGGATATCGGTCTGCGCGAGCGTGTTCACCGCCCTGGTCAGGGAGTGCAGCAATTTGTCGACGGAGGTCGCCATAGTGGCGCGATACCCACTGCGGCCTCGATCAATCACTGCTCGACCGCCGATTCCTCGGCGGTGCGGTCGGTCGGGCCGAAGCCGTTGCACCGTTCGCCGCAGTCAGCACGCCGATCACCCCCCCGTCGCGCCATACGGGCTCGCACAGTAGCGACCGGCCCCGGACGGCCCGACCATCGATTGCCCTGTCCCCTGGACTCGAAACAATGTGGCCGACAGCCCGTTTCGGCTCGGAACCCTCGGGTAGGTCCCGAATGTCCCTGCAATCAGACAGACGGAGGTACATCCCATGTCCGAGCACGAGAAGAGCGGAGCCCGGGAAGGCGTCGAAGGCGTGGTCGAGGGCGTCAAGGGCGCGGCCAAGGAGGCCGTGGGCAAGGTCTTCGGCAACGAGGGGCTGCGCGAGGAGGGCCGCGCTCAGCAGGACAAGGCCCAAGCCCAACGCGACGCCGCCAAGCGGGAGGCCCAGGCCGAGAAGGACCGTGCCCTGGCCCAGGCCCAGGAAGCGCGTCAGCGGGCGCAGCAGAATCGGTGACGGATCGTGGCCGATCCCAACAGCTTTCTCAGGTAGGCAGGTTGACGGGGTGCCGGTGGCAACCCTCCAGGGTGGCATTCGCCAACTCGGTGACGACATCGCCGACGTCTCGACGAATCCGGAAGGCCCCGAGTTGGCGACGCGCGCCATTGCCGCGGGCGAGAACGGTCCGGAGGGTGCTGGTGACGAAGTCGCGGTCACCCAACTCCTCGAGTGCCGGCCCGACGTGATCGACGAGTTCGGCGAGTAGCGCGCGAACGGGCATGACACTGCCGTTCATAGGGTAGACACCGTTGCCGTCGATGCCGGTACGAGCAGCCTTCCAGTACGCCGCGCGCAGCAATTCATGCCGGACCGGGGGTGCGATGATCCCTTGCTCCAATGAATTTCGCGCGGTCATTACAGTGGCTCGCACCAGGGTGGCGAGCAGGGCGGTCTCCTCGACCGTTGCGGGGACGTCACTGACCCGGATCTCGACGGTCGGATAGTTCAAGGACGGACGGACGTCCCAATACACCATCGTCTCGTCGAGAATGGAGCCGCTCGAGATCATCATGGCGACCAGGGCGTCGTAATCCTCCGTCGACGCGAAATAGGGTGGAGGCCCGGCGCTGGGCCAGCGTTGCCACAGAATGTTTCGCCAACTGGCGAACCCGCTGTCGACGCTGCGGTAGATGGCGGAATTCGCGGTCAGTGCCAGGAACAGCGGCAACCAGGGGCGCACGAAATTGCTGACCTGGAGGGCTGTTTCGCGATCCGGAACCGCGACGTGGACATGGCAGCCGCAGAGCCCCTGCTCGTGGGCGAGCAGGCCGAAATGTTGCTCGATACGCCGGTAGCGGGGTGTGTCGGTGAACGGGAACTGGTGCGGAACGGTCGGCGGAATGGCCACCGCGAGCAGGCGAGCGCCGTTCTGCTCGGCGCAGGATGTCACACCGAGACGTAACGCGCGCAATTCCTGCATCAACTCGGCAGTGCTGGTGTGCACGCGGGTATTGGTCTCCACCTGGCATCGGGTGAGTTCCAGCTTCAGGTCGATCCCGCTCTCGGCGGCGGTCCGTGCCACCTCTGCGTTGTTCGCGGCGGGCGCACCCGTCACAGGGTCCGCAAGCAGGAATTCTTCCTCAACGCCGACGGTCGACAGTGCCGCGTCCATTGCCATGAGGTTACTCGCGGGTCCCGTGTTGCTCGTCCGGAACACCATGGAACGGCCCTGTTGGGCCTGTACTTGGCGGGGTATCCGGTCGTCGAGAGAGCAGGAAATATCGCGACTGCCCGAATCTGGACGACGTGCTGGTCGTGGGTGATCAAATGCTCGACGAAGCAGGGCGGGTGGTCGGAACTGCCGGGTACTACATGGACATGACCGAGACGCTCGCCGAGCACGGCCAGGAGACTCTCGACGACCGGCTGCTGGAGTTGTACGCCGCGCGAGCGGTGGTCGAGTCGCGACCCAGCTGGTCGCGGATCCGCCTTCGATCGCCGATTCGAGTGCCGGGCTGCGGACGAGGTTCGACCATCTGCTGTTGACGCTCCACGAACGTGTTCAGCCACGCCATTCGTCGAAGGCTGGTATCCCCTGACCTGCAAGCGAACTCGAAGAGGTCAGGGGATGTCGGGTGTTGCGCTGAGGTGGGCGATCGCCGGCCGCATGTGTTCGTCTGTCTTTACGAAATGTCCTGCGGCGAACGGTGGATCACCAATAGTGGGAGCGTCCGCCGATCGGGCGGCCGACCATGCCGAGCAGCCAGGCCGCTGCGCCGACGAGCATCAGGATGACGCCGATGGTCGTCAGGATCGAGAGGCCGAAAACAATTCCCACGATCAGAAGAATGAGGCCCAGGATGATCATGATTATTCCTTTGTCGGGCGATTGATACATTCATGCTGTTCCCGGCGGACGGGCGCTCAAACTCGGGTTACCGAAATTTTGCTGAGCGGCGAAATATCTGCTGCCACAGCGCTTGATCCCGGTGGTCGCGGGTAATCGGGTCTAATGAGAGGCGGCCGGAATGAAACCGCTACCGAGCAGCTGGATCGGAACTGGAACAGCCTGATGCAGGAGTTGCGGGTGGTGCAGACGGGTGTGCAGTTGCTGACCGGATTCCTGCTGACGATCCCGTTCCAGAATCGGTTCGGAACGCTGTCCGAGCCATTGCGTGTGCTGTATCTGGTGATCGTCGCCGCTTCGATCGGTGCCACCATCTGCCTGGTGGCGCCGGTCGCTGCGCATCGAATGTTGTTCCGGCGGCATCGGATCGAGAACGTCGTGAATGCCGCTCACCGTTACGCCATCGTGGGGCTGGGACTATTCGGTATCGCACTCACCGGGGTGGCCGTGCTCATTTTCGACACCGTCGGCGGGACCTGGGCGGGGATTGTGGCAGGAATTGTTTTCGGCTCGCTGTTCGCGGCGATATGGGTGGTGCACCCCTGGCATCAGCACCGTGGCAAAAGCGCCTGACCTGGTAATTTGCGGCCAATTGCGAAGAAGGCGTTCAATGGTGCGTGGACTGGGTACCCCTTCTTCATGCAGTTCAGCCGAATATGGGGTGATTCCGATGACGGGTGACAGCTACGACGATATCGAGCCGCTGCTCAAACAACTGACCGTCGCCGTCGAAACCGATGCTCCCGAGCGAAATGCTTTGCGAGAGGAAGCGATAGATCGCTGCCTGCCGCTGGCCGATCACATCGCACGCAAGTTTTCCGGTCGCGGCGAAGCATTCGAAGACCTGCTCCAGGTCGCGCGGCTCGGGCTGATCCAATCCATCGATCGTTTCGATGTGTATCGCGGCTCCCGCTTCCTGTCCTTCGCGGTCCCGACCATCATGGGTGAGGTCCGCCGCTACTTCCGTGACAGCACCTGGGCCGTGCGGGTGCCACGGCGAATCAAGGAGACCCAGATCCGGCTCGGTACCGCCATCGAGACCTTGGCGCAGCGCCTGGGCCGGATGCCGAAGGCCCGCGAACTGGCCGCCGAGCTGGAGGTCGATCCGGAAGAGCTGACCCAGGCGCTGCTGGCGTCCAACGCCTACCAGAGCGCCTCATTGGAAGCGGCCTGCCCGGATGACGGGGAGAACACCCCGCTGGCGATGCTGGACGCGCTGGGGGCCGAAGAGACCGGCTACGAACACGTGGACCAGCTCCTTGCCGTCCGTCCGCTCATCGCCGAGCTGCCGGATCGCGAGCGCCGGGTTCTGGTGATGCGATTCTTCGACTCGATGACCCAGAATCAGATAGCCGCACGCCTCGGCGTCTCGCAGATGCAGGTATCGCGCATTCTGACCAAGACGCTCGGGCAGCTCCGCGACGAATCCCTCGCGAACTGAGATCCCTCAGAAGCCGACCAATCCCGAGGCCAGGTCCGGGAATTGGATCGCCTGCACGGCCGCGTCGTGGACGTCCGGGCAGGTGGCGATGGTGGTCTGGTCGATGACCGCGCGATTGCGCATCACCGCGAAATTCACGCCGTTGTTGCGCAACGCCCAATCCTGAACGGTGGCATTGAATTTCAGCCGTGCCTCGGTGGGGCCGTCGGCGCGCCACTTGTCGACCTCGGATCGGATCATGTCGCAGAGCTGCTTCGCGGCATCCGCGGTGATGGTGGGCCCACCGGACGACTGCCCGGAGGGCTGCGTTCCCGGAACGCCCGGTGCGGTGCTGTTCGCGCAGCCGGCGGCGACGGCGACCGCCGTCGCCGCCGCGCACAGCCACAAACCCGTTCGGGCCGTTCGGGATACGACGTGCTGAGACGTCATGTTGTCGGCTCCCGTCATCGTGTCCGGCCGGCGGCGTCGCGAGCCGCGTCCGCCGCCCGCTCGCCGCGTTCCCGCGCGGCCCGTGCGAGCCGCCCGCCGCGCTCGCGCGCGGTGGTGGCCAGCTGCGCACCCTGCTCCCGTGCTGTTCCGGCGAGCTGTGCCCCGTGCTCCCGTACGGTCTCCGCGAGCGGCCCGCCGTGTTCCCGCGCGCTCTCGGCGAGGTGGCCGCCGTGCTCACGCGCCGCCTCGAGGAGTTGGCCGCCGCGATCGGAGGCGGTCCTGCCCCACTGGGCGCCGACATCACGGGTGGTCTCCGCGAGCTGTCCGCCGCGGTGCTGTGCGGCCTCGGCGAGGCGCTCACCCCGATCACGCACTGCCGCAACGAGTTCGGGACCATGCTCGCGGGCGGACTCGGCGAGGCGTTCGCCCTGCTCCCGGAGCGTCGCGGCCAGTTCTGGTCCGTGTTCCTTCGCGGCATCGGCGAACTGGGCGACGCGATCATGGGCCGGGCCGGTTTCCGAGTGGAGCTTGTCGAGAGCGCGACGGCCGCGCCAGCCGAGCGAGGGCTTGCCCCGCCGATCGGTGGAGGCGATGAGCAGGCCGCCCAGCAGGCTCACATCCTTCAGCAGCGCAGTGCGTTTCGCCGCGCGCCGCTCCGGGTCCTCCGCGGTCCAGTATCCCGGTTCGGACAGCGCCGCGGGGACCACGGTCGCGGCGAGCACCGCGGTGGACAGCCGCGGCAGCTTCCCGAGCGCCAGCAGCACACCGCCGCCGATGCGGACCGCCGCATTGATCCGGACCACGCGCCCCGGATCGTCGGGCAGGTACTTCGCCAGCTGTGGCGGGAGCTTCTGTTCGCCCTTCTGCACCGCGGCGGTCGCGGTCTTGACCCGGGGATCCGGATTGGTGAGAGTGTCGATTCCGTCGACGACGAAGACGGTCGCGAGCATGGGGTGGGCAATTCGCCGCAGCATGGTGGACTCCTTTCCGGAAGACTTGCCTTACGTGGGCTCGACGTTGTCGCTGTTCCCGGAACTCCTCCCTTCCGTGTCGGTCATGCGCGTTGCGCCAGGCGGGGTATCAGGCCGCCGGCCAGGATGTCCTGTACCTGTCGTGGCGAAAGACGATGCCGGACGGTGAAAGTCGTTTCCTTGCTCATGTTGAGCACCTGCAATGTCGTCCTGTGTGCGATCTCGCCCGGATCGTCGATGCGCAGGAAGTCGTCACGGTCAATGCCGTCGTAGTCGGCGGGCTCGACGAATTCGAGTGCCAGGACACCGAAGTTGGCCAGGTTCTGCCAGTGGATGCGGGCGAAGGATTTGGCGATGACCGCTCGCAGCCCGAGGTAGCGAGGGGTGATCGCGGCGTGCTCGCGCGAGGAGCCCTGACCGTAGTTCTCGCCGCCGACGATCAGATGGCCGGATTCTGAAACCCGTTGTGCCCGTTCCGGATAGGTCTCGTCGATCTGGGTGAAGGTGAACATCGCCAGCTTGGGGATGTTGGATCGGAAGGGCAGGGCCCGTGCTCCGGCGGGGGAGATCTCGTCCGTCGAGATATTGTCGCCGACCTTCAGCAGCACCGGCGCCTCGATCCGTTCGGGCAGCGGGGCCAGGGGCGGCAGGCTGGAGATATTGGGCCCTTTCACCGGCCGCACCTGCCGGGCCTGTTCCGGATCCAGTGGGGCGACCAGCATCATGGTGTTGATCGCGGCGCGTGCGGGCAGGTCGAGCTTCGGATAGTCCATGCGCACGGTGCGCGCCCACTCCCGTGGATCGGTGATCACGCCGGTGAGCGCCGACGCCGCGGCGGTTTCCGGCGAGCACAACCAGACCGAGTCCTCCTTGGTACCCGAGCGCCCGGGGAAGTTGCGCGGCATGGTGCGCAGTGAGTTGCGACCCACGGCCGGCGCCTGGCCCATGCCGATGCAGCCCAGGCATCCGGCCTGGTGGATGCGGGCGCCCGCGGCCACCAGGTCGGTGACGGCCCCCATCGCGGTCAGATCGGTGAGGATCTCCCGCGAGGTGGGGTTCACGTCGAAACTGACCTGTGGCACGGTCTGCCGCCCGGCCACCATGGCCGCCACGATCGCGAAATCGCGCAGGCCGGGATTGGCGCTGGAGCCGATCACCGCCTGCGCGATATCGGTGCCCGCGACCTCGCGCACCGGCACCACGTTGCCGGGCGAGGACGGCTTCGCGATGAGGGGCTCGACGGTGGACAGGTCGATCGAGTCCTCGAGGTCGTAACCGGCGTCGGCATCCGCGGCCAGCTCGACCCAATCGTTCTCGCGTCCCTCCTCGCGGAGGAAGGCCTGCACGGCCGCGTCGCTCGGGAATACCGTTGTGGTGGCCCCGAGTTCGGCGCCCATGTTCGCGATCACATGGCGATCCATCGCCGACAGACTCGACAGGCCCGGGCCGTGATACTCGATGATGCGGTTGATCCCGCCGCTCACGCCGTGGCGGCGCAGCATCTCGAGAATGACATCCTTGGCCGAACACCACTGCGGCAGTTCGCCTTCCAGCCGGACACCCCACACCTCGGGCATCCTCAGGTGCAGCGGCCGACCTGAAATCGCCAGCGCCACTTCCAATCCGCCCACCCCGATGGCCAGCATGCCCAGCGCACCGGCCGCCGGAGTGTGCGAATCCGAACCCGCGAGAGTCTTGCCCGGTATACCGAACCGCTGCATGTGCGTCGGGTGCGATACACCGTTGCCCGCTTTGGAGAACCACAGGCCGAAGTGCTGGGCGGCCGTGCGGAGATACTCGTGGTCCTCGGCGTTCTTCTCATCGGTCTGCAGCAGATTGTGGTCGACGTACTGAACGCTGACCTCGGTGCGCGCCCGCTCGAGGTTCAAGGCCTCGAGTTCCTGCATCACCAAGGTGCCGGTGGCGTCCTGGGTCAGCGTCTGGTCGATCCCGATAGCGATCTCCGCGCCCGGCGTCATCGCACCGGACACCAGGTGCGACTCGATCAGTTTTCGAGCCAGATTCGCCGACATGGTCGTGGACGGTTCTAGGAGGTGGCGGCCTGCGGTCCGACCACGAAGGTGGCATTACCCTTCGCGTCGAGGCCGGCGTCGAGAATCTTGTCGTCGAAGAATTCGGCGGCCTTGCGGTCCATGAAGACGCGGGCTCCCTCGGCGGTCAGCACCTCGTCGTCCTGCGACGGCTCGGCGGCGACGGCCAGGTGGAAGCTCTGGGCGTCATCGGGGGTGGAGATCCGCAGTCCGGCGTCCTGCGGCGCGCCGTCTCCGGAGGTGATATCGCGAACTGCCTCGACGGCAGTGGGGGTGAGCATCAGCATGGTTTTCGCCTTTCCGCTGTCGTGAGCGCCGGCCGGACTGCCGGCAGTCGGTCGAGTAACCGGAAGAACCACCGCGAAACATCTCGCGCCGGGGGAATCGTGTTTGTTCGGGGTTGCCGCGGGTACGGCACCGGTATGGACCACGACGACCGGGACACCGGGACCCGCCTGGGGCTGCCGGGTGCGATCAGCGCGGTGTTGTTCGACATGGACGGCGTGCTGACCGACTCCGCCGGGGTGCACGAGCAGGCGTGGAAGAGCGCTTTCGACGACTTTCTGCACCAGCGCTGCGGCGCTGGATTCCAGCCCTTCTCGGAGCGGGACTACGAACTGTACGTGGATGGGAGACCTCGGTTGGACGGGGTACGCGAATTCCTGAAGTCGCGGGACATCGAGCTGCCCGAGGGCTCCGACGAGGACGGTCCCGACGCGCAGACCGTGCATGGTATCGGTGAGAAGAAGAACGAGCTCGTGCACACGCTGATCGAACGAGAAGGCGTGCACGCCTTCCCCGGGTCGGTGAACTATCTTACCGCTGTGCAGCAGGCCGGACTGCGCATCGGCATTGTTTCCTCGTCGGCGAACGCCGCGGCGGTGCTGGCCGCCACCGGCCTGGATCGCTATGCCGAGATCCGCATCGACGGGAACACGTTCGAGGAGCGTGAGCTGCCCGGCAAGCCCGCACCCGATGGATTCCTGGCGGGCGCGGACGCCCTGGGCGTCGATCCCCGGCGCTCGGCGGTATTCGAGGACGCGGTCGCCGGAGTGGAGGCCGGGCGCGCGGGCGCGTTCGGATTCGTCGTCGGCGTCGACCGCACCGGCGACCCGGACCATACCGATCAGCTGTACCGGGCCGGAGCCGACGTCGTCGTCCACGACCTGGCCGACTTGCAGGAATCCTCATGAGCGATGCGAGATTCGAGGTAGCGCCCTGGGAGTTGCGTTGGCGCGGGCTCGATCTCGATGCGCTGCAGCGCACCGAATCGATCTTCGCGCTGTCCAACGGGCACATCGGCCTGCGTGGCACCCTCGACGAGGGCGAACCGATCGGCAAACCGGGCACCTACCTCAACGGCTTCTATGAATCCCGGAAGATGCCGTACGCCGAAGCCGGATACGGCTATCCGGCGGAGGGCCAGACGGTCGTCAATGTGACCGACGGCAAGATCATCCGATTGCTCGTCGAGGACGAGCCGATGGATCTGCGCTACGGCAATACGGTCGAGCACGACCGCGTCCTGGATTTCCGGTCCGGCACCCTGCGCCGCTCCACCGTGTGGACCTCGCCGACCGGCCGCCGCGTGCGGGTTCGTTCGGAGCGCCTGGTGTCGTTCACCGAGCGGGCGCTGGCGGCGATCCGCTACGAGGTCGAGCCGCTCGATGGCGATCTCGAGGTGGTCGTGCAGTCCGACCTGCTCGCCAATGAACCGGATCCGGCGAAACCGGACGATCCCCGCTTGGCCGCGGCGCTCGATCACCCGCTCGTGGGGGAGTGCGCCGTGGCGCGCGACCTCTCCGCGGTGCTGGTCCATCACACCCGGCGGTCGCAGCTGCGCATGGCGGCCGCGATGGACCACGAGTTCGATGTCAGGGTGGCCACCCGCTGCGATGTGCACGCCGAGGACGACCTCGCCCGGATGACGATCGCCGCGGGCGTACCCGCGGGGGATCGCTTGTGCCTCACCAAGTTTCTGGCTTACGGGTGGTCGGCGCGGCGCTCGGCATCCGCGCTGCGGGCCCAGGTGGAGGCCGCGCTCGCGGCCGGGCTGGAGATCGGCTGGCACCAGCTGCTCGACCGTCAGCGCGGCTATCTCGACGACTTCTGGGCGCAGGCCGACATCGAACTGGACGGCAGCCCCGAACTGCAGCAGGCGGTGCGATTCGCGCTGTTCCATGTGCTGCAGGCGGGCGCGCGCGGTGAGGCGCGGGCGATTCCCGCGAAGGGCCTCACCGGTCCCGGATATGACGGCCACGCATTCTGGGACACCGAAACCTATGTGTTGCCGGTGCTCACCTACACGATGCCGATGGCGGCGGGTGACGCGCTGCGCTGGCGGCACTCGACCCTCGGGCAGGCGCGGCAGCGGGCCCGGGAGTTGGGGCAGGCCGGGGCGATGTTCCCGTGGCGGTCGATCAACGGTGAGGAGGCGTCCGGGTACTGGCCGACCGCCACCGCGGCCGTTCACGTGAATGCCGATATCGCCGATGCGACCGCCCGCTACCTGGCCGCGACCGGCGACGAGCAGTTCGAGACCGAGTGTGGTGTCGAGCTGCTGGTCGAGACGGCGCGGCTGTGGGTGAGCCTGGGCCACGAGGACTCGGCCGGGGACTTCCGCATCGACGGCGTGACCGGTCCCGACGAGTACTCCGCCCTGGCCGACAACAACATCTACACCAATCTGATGGCGGCCCGGAACCTGCGCGAGGCCGCCGAATCCTGTACGCGGCAGCCCGATCTGGCCGAACGACTCGGTGTGGAGCCCGCGGAACTCACCCGCTGGCGTCACTGTGCCGACTCCATGTATCTGCCCTACAACGACGAACTCGGGGTACACGAGCAGTCCGAAGGGTTCACCCGGTACGCCCCATGGGATTTCGCCGCCACCCCGCCGGAGAACTATCCGCTGCTGCTGCACTACCCGTATTTCGATCTGTATCGCCAGCAGGTGGTCAAACAGGCCGACCTCGTGTTGGCAATGTACCTGTGCTCCAACGCCTTCAGCCGAGATCAGAAGATCCGCAACTTCGAGTACTACGACCCGCTGACCGTCCGCGATTCCTCACTGTCGGCGTGCACCCAAGCCGTCCTCGCCGCCGAGATCGGTCACCTCCCGCTTGCCTACGACTATTTCCGCGAGGCCGCGCTGACCGACCTGCACGACCTGCACCACGATGTCGCCGCGGGCATCCACATCGCCTCGGTCGCAGGTACCTGGATCAGCTGCGTCGGCGGCTTCGGCGGCCTACGCGACCAGGACGGCGACCTCGGCTTCGCCCCGCGCCTTCCGGAGCAGCTGAATCGGCTGTGCTTCCGAATCCTGTGGCACGGCAGCCGGATATCCGTCCACATCACCGCCGAGTCGACCACCTATCGACTCGAATCCGGCGACAGCGTCACCCTGACCCACCACGGCCGGCGCATCACCCTGACCGACAGCCCGGTAGAGCTGCCCAACCCGACCGCAGCCGCGGGCGCAGCTGCGGAATAGGTTCCGATGGCCCGGGCTCCGGAAGCGGATCCGGCGGCGCGGGAATCGGTGGTCCGGGTGCAGGGAAGGGCACGGGTGGCGCGGGTTCCGGGATGGGCTGCCCCGGCTCCACCGGCGGGATCGGTTCCGACGGCCGTATCGGTGGAACCGGGACGGCGTTCGGCCCGGCACGGAGATCGAGATGTACAAGTTCCATACCGTCCGCTTACCCGGCGCGGGCGAGGGTAAGCGGCACGCGGGGAGACGAAACGAACACTCGGCGGAAGGGAACCACTTCCGCCGCGCCCAGACCGAGAGCCGCACGGGCGGCGAGCTGGGCAAACAACTGCCGGCCACCCGCCCGCAGGGTTCGCACATACCCGATCGCGCCGGAGCACCGGGCCGAGCGGTGAACCGCCGGTCCACTCCGGCCGCGCGATTGCCGAACGTGTCGATGCGGTGTCAGGGCTGGTTGCCGGGGATGAGGCCGGCGACCGCGGCGTAGCGGAGCGGGGGAGTGTCGGGCGTGCGGCTGGTGACTGTGGTCCCGGAGCGAATTCAGCCTACACAGACCGACCGGTATGTAAGCCGCTAGCCCGGGGCGAGTCACCGCAGCTGTGTAGGCAGACCGGCGTCGTAGATGGCGAGGATGTCGGTTGCCTGCCGCAGGGCATCGACGACGACCTCTGGCGGCGTGAGAAACAGGCGCGGGTAGTCGACCTCGCCGAGCTGGGGGTCGACCGGGAAGGCGAGTCGTTCTGTGCCGAGGGAGAATTCGGCGGCGATGTCCGCCCGGTTCCCGCGCGGGTCCTGACGATGCCAGGCGCCGTCGAGATGAACCGCCACGAGGCCGTGCAGGACGTGCCCGTCGCCGTGGGTGAGCCGCTGGTAGCACAGCGCGGTGGGGATGCCCTGCCCGCGCAGGATCGCGGCGAGCAGGTGGGACTTCGCGTAGCAGAGGCCGACACGCTGATCGAGCACTTCCGAGGCGCGCATGGTCACACGGGAGTCCCGCGCGTCGTAGGAGTGCGCGACCTCATCCCGAACCCACTCGAATGCCCTTCGGGCGCAGTCGATATCGCTGTCGGAGTGCGATCGGATCTCGCGGGCGAGTGCCCGGACCGCCGGGTGATCGACCTCGATGATCGGATCGCCGGCGAGATAGGCCGAAGGGCTGTGCATCGACACGGGTGCGAAGGACACCGGTACACCCTAGTGCGGCGGTCGGCTAACCACTCACCACCGAGTTGTCGGTCACCGACACCACGGATTCGACGAACGGGAAGGACGCGACGTGCCCGGCAGCGTCCGCTGCGATACCGATCACCAGCGGGCCGGGATAGGCCCCGTACACGACCATCCCACCCAGCGCCCTGAGCAGTTCGTGGAATTTCGCGGCCTCCGCGGCGGTCGCGCTGCACGACTCGCTGAACCGCACTCGATAGACACCTTCGTCTTCCATGGCAGCCTCCTGAGCGGTGGTGGATTGACCGGGCGCTAGCAGTTTGCAGATGCGAGGTACTGCGAAGGATCACCAGATCCGGTGATCTGGCGGTGCGTTGCTTCCAGGGTGGTAGTCGGGGTCGGTATGAGACGCACCGTCAACGGTGACGGTACCGCAACGACTAGGTAGGCGAGCAGAACGCGATCGCTGAGGCGGAGCGTCGGCCCGCTTCGGGTGGCAGAGCGGATCACGGGCGGTCGCGGGATGGCTATAGGGTTGCCGGGTGGATGAAGCGATCCGGGGACTGCGGGCGGTGCGACATTTTCGGGCGGATCCCGTATCGATTCCCGTGGTCGAGCGCATTGTCGACACGGCCCGCTGGACCGGCTCTGCGCGCAATCGGCAGCCCTGGCGCTTCGTCGCCGTCACCGATTCGGCGGCGCGGGGTGAGCTGTCCCGGCTCGGCGGCTATGCCGTCCATCTGTCCGCCGCGCCCCTGGTGCTGGTCCTGGCCTCGCAGGACAACGGCTTTGCCGACACCGAGTTCGATATGGGACGGCTGGCCCAGTCGCTGTGTCTGGCCGCCGCCGAACAGGGGCTGGGCAGTTGCCCGACCACGCTGTATCCCGCCGAGAATGTCTCGCGCGCAGCCGAATTGCTCGAGCTCGCGCCGGGATGGCTGCCGCGGCATGCCATCGCCCTCGGGTACCCGGATCCGTTGCCGGCGGGTGCGCCGAATGCGATTCCGAACGGCAGGCTCTCGGTCGGTGAGCTGCTGACCTGGAAGTAGCGGTCGATATCTGTACGCCGGCGCGCCGCCCGGAAGCAGGGCGGCGCGGCGATCGGGATGGTCAGGCTGCGGCGGCTAGTTCGGGGCGTTGGTCCGCGGTGGCCTGAGGGCGAGGCTCGATGTGCAGTTGAATTACCTGCTCCGGGTCGTGGCGAGGCCACATCCGGTGGGCGACCGTGATTCCCGCGGTGGCGAACACCGCCAGCGTCACCCAGGTGGTGGTGAATCCGGTTGTGGTGGTGAGCCATCCGGTGACCGGGTAGGTGAGTAGCCAGGCCAGGTGCGAGAGCGAGAACTGGGCGGCGAAGACGGCGGGGCGGTCGGCGGGTTGCGAGGAGCTGCGCAGCACCTGGCCGGTCGGGGTCAGGATCGCGGCGGTGCCCGCGCCGACGGTCGCCCACACCGCGATGGCCGCGCCCCACCGCCAGTCACCCGAGCCGGCGAGCGACAGGGCGATGGCCGCGCCGAGACCGGCCAGCAGGATGGCCGCGCCCGTGAGCATGACCGGGCGAGCGCCGATGCGGTCGAGCACCCGGGGGAGTGACAGGGCCACGAGCATGGTGCCGAATCCATTGGCCGCCAGCAGCATTGCCACTCCGGTCTGAGTGCCGCCGAGGGTGTCGCGGACATAGTTGACCGTGTTGACCATGATGATCGAGCCCGCGGCGGCCACCACCAGGTTCAGGCCGAGCAGTCCGCGCAGGCGCGGCGTCGCGGCGAAGATCCGCAGGCCCACCGTGATCCGCTCCCGGAACGAGTCTCCGCCGGTGGCGGTCGCGTTCGGGATCCTGGTCGCGATGACCAGTACGGCCGAGACGGCGAATCCGATGGCGGTGCCGACGAACAGCCAGTGGAAGCTCATGATCGTCAGCGCGGCGGCGGCGAGCATCGGGCTGAGCAGGGTCTCCATGGTGGCGGCCAGCTGCGCGGCCGAGAGCGCCCGGGTGTATTCCCGCTCATCGGGCAGGATGTCGGGGATGACCGCCTGATAGGTGGGTGTGTATGCGGCGGAAGCGGTTTGGAGGACCGCGATGAGCACGTAGATCTGCCAGACCTGGTCGATGAACGGCAGTGCCAGGACGACGGCGGCGCGGGTGAGGTGCAGGGCCGTCAGGAAGGCCCGGCGGGGAAAGCGATCGGCATACGCGGCCACGATCGGCGCGACCGTGACGTAGACGAGCATCTTGATGGTGAGCGCGGTGCCGAGGACCGCGGCGGCAGCACCGCCGGCGAGGTCGTAGGCGAGCAATCCCAGTGCGACGGTGGTCAATCCGGTACCGAAGAGCCCGGAGACCTGGGCGGTGAACAGTCGCAGGTAGTCGCGGTTGCGGAGGAGCGAGGTGAGCATGGGCGCGGAACGCATCGGAATCACTTCCTGGAGACGGGCTGGGGCGGGTCGCGGGGGCGGGGACAGTCGCATTCGCACATCTCGTTGCTCCTCGGTGGGTGGGTGGTTCGACATGGGAGAAGTTAATACCCCCATGGGGTATGTGCAAGCGTGCGTGCTGTGATGCGGGCCACCGCGCGTCAGGTTCGCGGCAGATACCCCCAGGGGGTGGCAGGCCGAGTCGGGCTATGCTGGCTGACGTGGCTGATCAGCGCGTTGCGCCGCGAGTGACCGGATACGTCCGGCTGCTCGGAGTGCTGGCGCTCCTGCTCGGGATCGCCGCCATGCATGCGGGTGTGTTCTCGGCGCACCACAGCACGCCGGGTACCGAGATGTCCTCGGCGACGATGGCGATGCCCTCCGTCTCGCAGCCGGGACACGACGCGGGGATGCACGGTGACAAGCCCGGCGGGCACGGGCTCACCCACGCCTGCGAATTCTTCGTCCTCTCCGCGGTGACGGTCGCGATCGGCCTCGTGCTGCTGCACTGGGCCGGAGACCGGCCCCGTGACGCCCGCCCACCGAACTTCCCGACCCTGCGAATCCATCGAGCCCGCCCACCGCCGTGGACGGTCCCCACCCTGGCCGAACTGTCGATTCTGCGGATCTGACAGGTCCGCCGCGCCCACCGGTCGCGGCCGACTTCGTGATCCCGGCCGCCGCCGACCACGGCGCAGCGTGCCCCACATTCGACCAACCAGGGAGAAGCCATGTCCTCCAATCGATTTCCACTCGCGGCGCCACTGAACCGGCGCGGATTCCTAGTGCTCGGAGCGGGTGCCGCGGCGGCCGCGACACTGGCTGCGTGCACGAAGAACACGACAGCCGCGCCCAGCCTCGTGCAGCCCGATTCCGAGGCGGTCCGGGCCGCGGAGGCCGCGCGTCGCACGGCCGGCGCCACCGTCCGCGACGTGACGCTGCGCGCCGAGCCGACGACCGTCGACCTCGGTGGCGTCCAGGCGCCGACCTGGGCCTTCGGGGGCACGGTGCCCGGCCCGGAAATCCGCATCGCCAAAGGTGAGGTGGTGCGCGCCACCGTGATCAACGCGCTCCCGGCGCCGACCACGGTGCACTGGCACGGCATCGCCCTGCGCAACGATATGGACGGCGTCCCCGACGTCACCCAGGCGCCGATCGCGGCCGGCGGCAGCTTCGGTTACGAGTTCACCGCGCCGGACTCGGGCACCTACTTCTTCCACCCGCACGTCGGGGTGCAGCTCGACCGGGGCCTGTACGCGCCGCTCATCGTCGAGGATCCGGCCGACGGCCGCGATTACGACACCGAAGCCGTGGTGGTGCTGGACGATTGGCTCGACGGCGTGAACGGGCGTGACCCTGACAAGGAGTTGCAGGCGCTGCGGGACAAGGGCATGGCGGGCATGGCCATGGGCGGGATGCCGGGCATGAACCACGACGGCATGACCATGGGCTCGGGCGGAATGTCCACGCCCGCCGACCCGAACGCGCCGCTCGGCTCCGACGCCGGAGACGTCACCTACCCGTACTACCTGATCAACGGTCGCCTGAGCGGCGACCCCGCCGTCGTCACCGCGCGACCAGGGCAGCGCATCCGGCTGCGGCTCATCAATGCCGCCGCGGACACGGCGTTCCGGGTCGCCGTCGGCGGACATCAGCTGCGGGTCACCCACACCGACGGTTTCCCGGTGCAGCCGATCACGACCTCCAGCCTGCTCATCAGCATGGGCGAACGCTTCGACGTCATCGTCGAACTGGCGGACGGCGTCTTCCCGCTGGTCGCCGCCGCGGAGGGCAAGACCGGCCGCGGTTTCGCGCTGATCCGCACAGGCGGCGGCACCCCGCCCCCGGCCGACGTGCAACCGGCCGAACTCGCGGTGGCGCCGCTGACGGCCGATCGCCTCACCGCCGCGGAACCGGTTCGCCTGCAGGCGAAGCAGCCCGACCAGACCCTCGACGTCACCCTCGGCTCCGATATGAAGAAATACGTCTGGACCATCAACGGCAAGGCCTACCCCGACCACACCGCCCTGAATGTCTCCCAGGGGCAACGGATCCGCCTGCGCTTCCGCAACCAGTCCATGATGTACCACCCCATGCACCTGCACGGCCACACCTTCCAGCTCGTCAACCGAGCCGGATCGGGGCCGCGCAAGGACACCTCCATCGTGCTGCCCATGCAGACGGTCGAAGTCGACCTCGACGCCGACAACCCCGGCCAGTGGATGCTGCACTGCCACAACGCCTACCACGGAGAAGCGGGCATGATGAGCATCCTGTCCTACGTGCGCTGAGCCCGCCGCCCCGCCGCGGGTAGGTTCATCCGCATGGCCCGTACGACATCGTCCCAGCCCGAGGAAGCGGACACCGAGCCCGGCACTCCGGGGCCCGCGGGCTACCGGCGATCCACGGGTTCGGCCCGTGGTACGGCCCGGCGCGACGACCTGCTCGACCGGGTCACCGACGATCTCGCGGCCAACGGCCTGGTGGATTTCTCGCTGCGGCGGGCGGCGCGGGCGGCCGGCACCACCCACAAGGTGCTGCTCTACCACTTCGACGGCGTCGACGACCTGCTCGCGCAGGCTATCGTGCGATTGCGGGACAGGCGGATCGGCGCCGCCTTCGCGATACTCGACCGGCAGCAACCGACGCTGTCGGCGCGGGTGCGGGCGCTGTGGCCGGTGCTCGTCGACGCGGAAACCGGGCTGCGAGTTCTCGATCAGGCCATCGGGCTGGCGATGTACGACCCGCAGCGGCACGCCGCACTGGGCCGGGAGGCCTCGAAACAGTATCTGCCGCTGTTGCTTTCGCTGTGCCCGGTGGCCTGGCCGGAGCGCCGGAAGCGGGAGGTGGCCGAGCTGATCCTGGCGGCCTTGCGTGGCTTCCTGATCGACTGGCTGACCAGCGGGGATACCGCCGGCGCCGAGGCCGGGCTCGAGGCGCTGTCCCGCGCCCTGGACCGGGAAGAGGCAGCCGCCGAATAGCTCTGTCCCGCACGGTATTACAGCGGGAGTCCTCGCCGTTGACACGAAGTGAACCAGGTGGTTCACTTAATGTCAGTCAAGGACCCACCGAAAGGCCGGTGTGCGAATGTCCATCGAACGTGAGAAGCGTCGCTTCACCAGCGGCAGTGACGAATGCGTGGCCTGGCACTATCCAGGAACCAACGGCGCCTGCGTGATCATGGCCGGAGCCATCGCGGTCACCAAGGAGCCCGGCACCGACCGTTTCGCCGAACGATTCCATCAGGCCGGATTCACCGTCCTCGCCTTCGACTATCGACACCTCGGCGAAAGCGGCGGCATGCCCCGCCAGCTCGTCCGCATCCGCGAGCAACTCGACGACTGGCGGGCCGCCATCGAATTCGCTTCGGCCCTACCGGAAGTCGACCCCGCCAAGCTCGCCCTCTGGGGCCACTCGCTGTCCGGCGGCCACGTCCTGAACATCGCGGCGCATCACCCGGGCGTGGCGGCCGCGATCGCCCAATCCCCTCACGCCGACGGACCCGCGATCTCCCGCAACGCCTCTCGCCACCAGAAACCCCTCGCCCTGCTGCGCTTCACCGGCCGCGCCCTCCTCGACATCGCCGCCGGCCTGGCCGGCAGGCCACCACTGCTGATTCCCCTGGTCGGCGCCCCGGGAACCGTCGCGGCCCTCACGACACCGGACGCCCCGGACATGCCGCATGCACTCGACCCCCACGGCAAATACCCGACCTGGCAACAATCCGTAGCCGCCCGCTCGGCCCTCCGCACCGCCCTCTACCGCCCCGGCCGCCACGCCTCCCACATCCACTGCCCGCTCCTGGTCATCGCCTGCAACCAGGACCAATCCGCCCTCACCGCCCCCGCTCTCCGCGCCGCCGCCCAAGCCCCGAAGTCAGAGCTCGTTCGCGTACCCGGCGGTCACTACGCAACCTATCTGGAAGCCCACGACGAGACCGTCGAAGCAGAACTGTCCTTCCTGCACCGACATCTCCACACCCCCCGCCCGACCAACGAGGTCACGGCCGGCCAGCCCGAAGCCGGTACCCACCCTTGACCCGTATCGAATTTCACTGGCACCAAACCGATTTCACACAACAACCCGCTCCGAATGCTCCTCCCCGCCGAGCATGACCATCGCGCCGCGGCTCGAGGGGGCTCAAATCAGCGTCCAACTCTCAGCGAAGGCGGTCTACTGTGCGCTCGGGAGGGATTGCGGCAGGCCGAATATGGGGAGGACAGTGCTTTCGAAGCGGGTCATGGCGCCGATTCGGTCGCCGGCGAGAGTGAGGACGAAGAGGCCGGATCCGTGGATGCCGATGGAGGGGTGTCGGTAGACCCCGAAGGCCGGCTGACCGTTGGCTCGCGTCGGCACCAGTTCGAATCTCTGTGCCGAGCCGAAAATGAGTGCGAAGAAGCGGGCCACGATGTCTCGGCCCTGGTATTCCAGCGGCATCGGTGGCATCGACATGAAGACGTCGTCGGTCAACAGAGCCACCAACGCGGCGATGTCGGCAGATTCGTAGGCGCTGACGAACTTCGCCACGATCGCGTCCTCGGCAGGTGAGTCGCTGGCAGGCGGCTGCTCGCGGGCAGTGGTCACCGGCAGTCGGCGCTGCATTCCTGCACGCGCGCGTTTGAGGGCGCTTTTGACCGATTCGACGGTCGTGTCCAGCATGTCGGCTACTTCGTTCGCGTGGAATCCGAGGACGTCGCGCAGGATGAGGACGGCGAGCTGGCGAGGCGGCAAGATCTGCAGGGCGGTCACAAAGGCCAGGGAAATGGATTCGGTTTGCTCGTAGCGCGCCTCCGGACCGAGCGGCACACTGATCGCACCGTCCAGAAGGGCGTCGGGATAGGGCTCGAGCCAGTGGATTTCGCCGAGTCCAGTGGGTTCCGGTAGTTCGATTCCCGGGATGTCCCACTGCTTTGCAGGACGCCGGCGAGCAGAGCGCAGCGCGTCGAGGCACCGGTTGGTGGCGATGCGGTAGAGCCAGGTGCGAAGTGAGGCGCGCCCGTCGAATCGTTCGAGACCTCGCCAAGCGGCGAGCATCGTGTCCTGGAGCGCGTCCTCGGCGTCCTGAAACGATCCGAGCATCCGGTAGCAGTGCACCTGTAGCTCGCGACGGTGTGGCTCGGTCAGCGCTCGGAATGCCTCGCCGTCGCCGGCCTGCGCCCTCGACATCAGATCCGTTCGCGCCAACTCCACTCCCGCCACCTCATTCCTTGTGTGCAGTTCCACCCCGTATGGACGCCGGCCGAGGCGCGAACGGGGCGGCCGCGGAGCGCCCCCTTTTCCGATGCCGGGGCGTCTTCACCAGTGATAGCCGACAACATTGTCAAAGGAGCACGGAAATGGGAAAGATCGTCATCAGCACCAATGCCACACTCGATGGGGTGGTCCAAGACCCGGACGGCCAGGAAGGCTTCGAGCTGGGCGGCTGGTTCCACCAGTTCGTGGGGGGTAAGGACCTCGAATACTGGGCCGCCAACGAGACGGAGGAACTGCTGGGTGCCGAGGCGCTACTGCTGGGCAGGCGGAGCAGTGAGTGGTTCGAGTCCCGGATGCGCGACGGCGCGGAGGTCCGCGTAAGCCGCGAGTGGGCGGACAGAATGAACAGCATCCCCAAGTACGTCGTGTCGTCGACTCTCCAACATCCTCGGTGGAGCAATATCACGGTCCTCAACGGCGATGCGGTAAAGGAGATTTCGGAGCTGAAGCGGCAAGTGGACGGGCAAATCCTGGTCTACGGCAGCTATCAGCTCGTGCGCACACTGATAGCACAGAACCTGGCCGATGAACTGCGGCTGGTAGTTTTCCCGGCTGTGCTGGGAACCGGCCTGCGTATCTTCGACGAGACCAGCGACAGGAAGCCGCTGCACCTGGTCAACACACGAAAGATCGGTGACGGGCTGGTGCTCGACACCTACCAATTCGTGCAAGGCTAACGGCTGTAGACGGGGACCGTCGAACAGTTGGCGGGAGGTCATGCGCACTGCGATTGCGATTGCCGCCGGTGGCGGCGGTGATGCCATCACTGCCGCCATGCTCGCGGCCGCCATGGCGGAGCTGGGAATTGCGGCGATCATGAGCTACTCGTGGGACCGGTTCATGATCGACCCCGCGCCTGGGCCCCGGGAGCGCGCCGACTTCGAGGTCTCATCGATCGCGGCCGCGTCGCGGAGATCCCGGAGACAGCGGCTCTGTGGCGGGGCATCTCGACGCTGCCCCGGCTCGCGGGCTATATCTCCTACCCGCGTCGGCGTCTGCTAATTCGCGGTGATCGCTATCCGGCTGCGGCTATTGCACGCCGCCAACCCTGTCCGGCGTAGGCGGGGCGTCACAAGTACCGGCGCGACCGCAGTATCTGAGATACAAGAACAACAGGTTCCCGAACCTGTCGGTCGGGAAGCTCTGGTAGTCGGCGAGTTTCGCCGCGACGGTGGACAGGGGTCTCGGTGCCGGTGTCGTATTCGAGGAAGAACCGCACCGCGCGGCCCGTCGCGTTCCGGCAGTCGCACCCGTCCGGGTGGATCGCCCGCGATGTCGGCCAGGTATTCGATGAAATGGTCCGCTAGGTTTGCGGCAGCCTGGGGAAGTGGAGTTCTGTTGGTTCCCAACTCATTGGCCGGATCTGGGGCAAGGGCCGCGGACACCGTAAGGTCGAGGCCACCTGCTCAGCTGGCTGTTATCGGGTGTTGTTCGACGGCCTTGGTGGTGTTGCGGGTGGCGCGCAAGAGTAGGGCGGCGGTGATCACCACCAGGGGTGCCGGAGTCGGCTCGGCGATGATGGCGCATACGACACCCCAGGCGAGCACTGTCCAGGCCAGGGAGGCGGGTGGAACGATTCCGTGCCGGGTCATCCACATCACGAGCAAGCCGACGAGGGTGAGTGGCAGGCCGAAGCCGGCTGGGTTCGCCCAGAAGGCGTTGGCCGACTCGGTATCTTCCCACCAGTGGCCCCAGAGCTGTAGCGACAGCCAGTTCCCGAACTGCGCCGAACTGAGCAATAGTCCGACAGTCAGGTGCCCGGCGCCAATGAATGCGAGAACGCCGCCTGCCCACTTGATCATCTGATTCTCACAGGGTTGCTGCATCGCGCACCTCCAGGTAGTTATACGGCACCGTATAACTCCGAGTTTACGATCGTGTATGTGGCTCCCCATAGATGCTGTGGGTGTGGTGATTGGCACGTTGTGATTGGGTATGCCAGTCAGATATGTTGCGCTGCTTTTACTTTCGGTTGATTGGTCAATCGCGACCATCGCGATGGCAGGGGCATCGTCACCCTGCTATATCGCGGTGATCGCGATCCGGCTGCGGCTACTGGACACCGCCGACCATGTCCGGCGTCAGGTGAGACGCCCTGCTGCGGCGATGGTCAGGGCGATGTCGACGATCATGTCCTCCTGGCCGCCGACCAGCCCACGTCGACCGGCCTCCATTAGCAGGATGCGTGTGTCGATGCCGTAACGCGCGCCGGCGGTTTCGGCGTGGCGCAGGAAGCTGGAGTACACCCCGGAGTAGCCGAGGGTCAGGGTTTCGCGGTCGACACGGACCGGCCGGTCCTGCAGCGGGCGGACGAGATCGTCGGCCGCGTCTTGCAGGGCGAAGACGTCGCAGCCGTGTCGCCACTCCAGCAAGTTCGCGACCGCGATGAACGCTTCGATCGGGGTGTTTCCGGCACCGGCGCCGTGACCGGCCAGCGAGGCGTCGACGCGGATGGCGCCATGTTCGACGGCGGTGACGGAGTTTGCCACCGACAACGAGAGGTTCTCGTGGGCGTGAATGCCTATTTCGGTTCCGTGGTCGAGAGTGTCGCGGTATACCCGAATGCGTTCGCGCACATCGTCCATGGTGAGTCGGCCGCCAGAGTCCGTGACATAGACACAATGCGCGCCATAGCTCTCCATCAGCTTCGCCTGCGCGGCCAGATCCGGGGCCGACGCCATATGGCTCATCATCAGGAAGCCGGCGACGTCCATGCCCATCTCACGTGCCGTCGAAATATGCTGGGCGGCAACATCGGCCTCGGTGCAGTGGGTGGCAATGCGCACCGACCGGACACCCAGCTCGTAGGCGCGGCGCAGCTCCGCGACCGTGCCCACGCCGGGCAGCAGCAGCGTGGTCAGGCGGGCCCGGCCGATATTGGCGGCGGCTGCCTCGAGCCACGCCCAGTCACTGTGTGAACCGGGACCGTAGTTGACCGATCCGCCCGCGAGGCCATCGCCGTGGGCGACCTCGATGGCGTCCACCCCCGCGGCGTCGAGGGCGGCCACGATCGTGCCGACGTCCTCCGGTGTGATTCGGTGGCGAACCGCGTGCATGCCGTCGCGAAGGGTGACGTCCTGGATGAAGAGGCTGGTCGGGCTCATCGAGCGTTCTCCTTCTGCGACTGCGCGATTCGCTCCGCGACCCGGACGGCCGCCGAGGTCATGATGTCGAGGTTCCCGGCGTAGGCGGGCAGATAATCCGCGGCGCCCTCGACCTCCAGGAACACCGAGACACGGTGGGTCGGCATGCCGCGCGCGCCGTCGGTCAGCAGTGTGTGCACCGGCTCGCCGGACGGAATCGGGTCGATCTGGACCTGTTGTTTGAGGCGATAGCCGGGCACGTAGGCCGCGACCTCGCCGACCATCTGCTCGATCGAGGCCCGGATTCGCTCGTGGCTACCGGTATCGGCGGCGTCGACCAGGCAGTAGACCGTGTCGCGCATGATCAGCGGTGGCTCGGCCGGATTGAGAATGATGACCGCCTTGCCGCGCTCGGCGCCGCCGACCTTTTCGATTGCGTGCGAGGTGGTTTCGGTGAACTCGTCGATATTGGCCCGGGTGCCCGGCCCCGCGGACCGCGACGAGATGGAGGCGACGATCTCGGCGTAGGCGACGCGCGTCACGCGCGAGACGGCGGCCACGATCGGAATGGTGGCCTGCCCGCCGCAGGTCACCATGTTCACGTTGGGGGAGTCGAGGTGATCGCCGAGATTGACCGCGGGCACGACGAACGGTCCGATCGCGGCCGGAGTCAGATCGATCATGCGTTTACCCAGCGGTGCGAGCCGAGTGTGGTTGTGCTCGTGGGCCTTCGCCGATGTCGCGTCGAAGACGATGTCGATGTCGTCGAAGCCGGGCATGTAGAGCAGCCCGTCCACGCCGTCGGATGTCGTCGCAACGTTCATGGCCGCCGCCCGCGCGAGCCCGTCGGAGGCCGGGTCGATGCCGACCATGGCGGCCGTCTCGAGGACCGGGGAGCGCCGCAGGATCTTGACCATCAGGTCGGTGCCGATGTTCCCGGATCCGATGATCGCGACCTTGGTGCGAACAATGCTGTCACTCAAGGGATTACCTTTCACGAGAAGGACGCCGACACCTGGCCGAGTCCGTGGATGTGCACGTCGACGACCGCGCCCGCAGGGACGGGGCGCATCGGCCCCAGGGCGCCGGACAAGATCACTTGCCCGGCCCTGAGCGGATTCCCGAAGGTCCGTGCCTGCCGCGCGAGCCACGACAGCGCGTGCAGTGGATCGCCCAGGCAGGCGGCCCCGGTGCCGGTCGACACCACCTCGCCGTCGATCTCCATGCGCATGGTCACCGTGGCCGGTTCCAGTTCGTCGAGGGTCTTCTGCTCCGCGCCGAGCACATAGACACCGCTGGAGGCGTTGTCGGCGACGGTGTCGGCGAACGAGATGTCCCAGTCGATGATTCGACTGTCGACGATCTCGAGCGCCGCGAGCGCCGCGCCGACCGCCCGGCGGCACTGGGCATCGTCGAGCGGCCCGTCGGCGAGATCCGCGGCGAGGACGAACGCGATCTCCGCCTCCACCCGCGGTTGCAACAGCCGCGCGAGCGGAATTTCGTCGCCATGCGCGAAGGCCATGTCGGAGAACAGGACTCCGAAATCGGGCTGGTCCACACCCAACTGCCGCTGGACCGCCGCCGAGGTCGCGCCGATCTTGCGCCCGACCACCTCGGCTCCCGCGCCGACCCGAATGGCGTTGCAGCGCTCCTGGATTCGGTAGGCGGTGCGCACGTCGTCCGGGCCGATCAGGTCGCGCAATGGCGCGCAGGGGCGGCGGGTCGCGGTGGCCTCCGTGAGACGTCGTGCCGCGCGGGCGACGATCGCCTCGTCGACAACCGATGACATGACAACCTCCTTGGTGTCGTACTGTGAGGGCGGCGATCAGTCCACCTCGGCCCTCGGGGCCCGCGCAGTAAATCCGGTCCGGTGAGTGGACCGGTCGCAGGAATTGAGGCATTCCCATGACTTCGAGCCTGGATCCGCGCTCGGTACTGGGGCGGATCGTGTTGATCCTGGACGCTTTCGAGGTCGGGGACAACGCGATCGGCCTGTCCGAGCTGGCCCGGCGAACCGGCCTGCCGAAGGCCACCGTGCACCGGATGTGCCAGGACCTGGTCGCGGCGCGCCTGCTCACCCCGTCCTCGGACGGCTACGGCCTGGGGCGCGGATTGTTCGAACTCGGCCTGCGCGCCTCCGTCGAGAGCGCGCTGCTCGAGGTGGCGATCCCGTTCATGCAGGACTTGTACGCCCACACCCGTGAGACCGTTCACCTCGGCGTACTCGACGGCGACGAGGTCGTCTACCTCAGCAAGATCGGCGGCCACCGCCAGGCGCCCGCGCCATCGCGGGTCGGCGGTCGAATGCCCCTGTACTGCACGGCGATCGGCCGGGTCCTGCTGGCCCACTGTGATTCGTCCACCGTCGAGCGGATCCTGTCCGGCCGTCTGATCCGCCGCACCCCGCGCACGATCGTCGGAGCGGGCCTGCTGCGCGCCCAGCTCGACCGCGTGCACGCAGACGGCGTCGCCTTCGAGTACGAAGAATCCTCGGTCGGGATCGCCTGCATCGCGGCCCCCATCCGCGGCGTCGGCGGCCAGCTTGCCGCGATCTCGGTCACCGGTCCCACCTCGCGTTTTCGCCCCGGCGAACATATCGGTCCGGTGCGCGCGGCCGCGGTCGGCGTGGAAGCCATCCTGGCCCGGCGGTCGCGGCCGAATCCCCGCTGACTCACCCCCGCCTCTTGACGCCTTGCCGCAGCCGGTCTTATCGTTCAATCAATCAATCAATCAATTGATCAATCGAACGACCGGAAGAGGTTGTGTAGATGGCGCAAACCGTTGCCGACCGTGACGTCACGCGAACACATGTCGTCGAGGCCGGGGGAATTCCGACCAAGGTCCTGACCGCGGGATCGGGCCGCCCGCTCGTGCTACTGCACGGTTCCGGTCCGGGGGTCTCGGCGGCGGCGAACTGGTCCGGCCTGATCCCGGAGCTCGCCCGGGACTTCCAGGTGATCGCACCCGATATCGCCGGGTTCGGCGCCTCGATCGGGTCCGCGGGCACCACGTACGGGATCAAGCTCTGGGTGCACCAACTCGTCGAGTTGCTCGACGCGCTCGAACTGCCCTCAGCGACCGTGCTGGGCAATAGTTTCGGTGGCGGCCTGTCCCTCGCCGCGGCGCTGAAACATCCGGAGCGGGTCGACGGGCTCGTCCTGCTCGGTACGCCGGTCGGAACCTTCGAGATGACCGAAGGGCTGCGCTCCGGCTGGCATTACGAACCGAGCGAAGCCGAAATGCGCCGGATTCTACGGATATTCCCGCACGATCCTGCCCTCGTGACCGACGAGATGGTTCGCGAGCGGTACGAGGCCAGTGCCCGTCCCGGCGCACAGGACGCCTACCGCCGTCTCATTCCCGAACCCGGCCCGGAGGGAACGCCGGTCAAGGGCGTGCCGGAGGAGTCGCTGCGCACCATCGCGCAGCCGACACTCGTCCTGCATGGCCGGGAGGATCTCGTCATTCCGGTCGAACTTGCCTGGCGCGCAGCGCATCACATCCCGAACGCCGACCTGAAAGTGTTCTCGCGGTGCGGCCACTGGGTGCAGTTGGAGCGACGCGACGAATTCCTCTGTGAGGTCCGCGATTTCCTGGGCGGGCTGTCATGAGTCGATCGGGGTTGGACAAGGCGCTCTACGACATCGTCGCGGGCAAACAGGCGCGCGACAGCTTCGTCTCGGACACCGGTGGATTCCTCGACAGGTACCGGCTCGACCCGGACGAGCGCGCGGCCGTGGGTGGCATCGACCTCCCCGCGCTGCAGGACCGGGGCGCGAATCCCATGTTGCTGTGGGGGCTGTGGATGACCTTCGGCGACCGTAGCCTGCCCGGCTATCTGGCCGAACTTCAAGGCGGACAAACCCTCTCGATCTGGAAGGACCGTAAGAATGGCTGAGCTGGTGGGCGGTTTCCTTGTGCCGCACGATCCGATGGTCCTCACCGATCCGCAGGCGCCGCCCGAGGCGATCCGGGAGCGAATCGTCGACGCGTACGCCGAGGTGGCAAGGCGGGTAGCGGATCTCGCCGCCACGACCCTGATCATTATCGGCACTGACCACTATCTACTGTTCGGCCCGGGCTGCTTGCCGCAGGCGCTGATCGGCATCGGGGATGTCGACGGGCCGCTGGAACGTCTTCCGGGCATGCGCAAGCGGCAGTTTCCGGACAACCAGGCGCTGGCGCGCCATCTGGTGAGTCACGGGCACCACACCGGAATCGATTGGGCCGTAGCCGATTCCCTGACCGTCGACCATTCCGTCGCGATCCCATACTTCCGCATCGGCGCCGATGCGGAGTTGCCGGTGATTCCGATCTATCTGGCCTGCGGGGTCGAGCCGCTGCTGCCGCTGCGGCGGGCCGCCCAGATCGGGGCGAATCTGAAGGAGGCCGTGGAGAGTTGGGACGGGAACGAGCGGGTGGTCGTTATCGGAAGCGGTGGCATCAGCCACTGGGTCGGCACCGGCGACATGGGCCGGGTGAACGAGACCTTCGATCGCATGGTCCTGGATCTCGTCGCCGCCGGCGATGTGGAGACCCTCGCCTCGCTGCGCGATGAGTACATCCTCGACCACGGCGGCAACGGCGGTCTGGAGATCAGGAACTTCGTGGCCGCCATGGCCGCGCTCGGCCCGTGCACGGGCACTGTTATCGCCTATGAGGCTGTGCCGGAATGGATTACCGGTCTCGGGTTCGCTGAACTCGTCCCGAATCGGGTCGCGGAAGCGATCGTGTCATGACCACCGGTACCTCGGCCGCGTGCCATCTCGGGCCGGTCGGTCTGCTCGACGGCCGGGAGATGGTGCGTGTGACTCCGGACGGATGGCCGCCGCTGCTCGTCTACCGCGTCGACGGTGAGATCTACGTGACCGCCGATACCTGCACCCACGCCACCGCGTCGCTGTCGGAGGGCGAGCTGGAGGGCCACACCATCGTCTGCCCGGTGCACTGGGCCGAATTCGATATCCGCACCGGTCGTGCGCTGTGTTTCCCGGCCACCCAGGCTCTGGCCACCTATGAGGCGTCGGTCGACGACGGCCAGATCTATGTGCGCACTAGTAGGAGCAAGGGAAGTGACGAACAATGAGTAAACCGCTATCGGCGGCCTTGGACCTCCAGCTGTTGAACGAGGGCCTGCTGCCGCGCGACATCTTCTGGTCGGAGGCGATCTACCAGCGCGAACTCGAGCGGATCTTCGCCCGCGCCTGGGTGTTCATCGCACACGAAAGCCAACTGCCGCAGGCCGGTTCGTTCCTCACCACCCGGATCGGAGAGGACGAGGTGATCGTCGTCCGCAACCGCGACGGCCGGGTGGGGGCGTTCCTGAACAGCTGCCCGCACCGGGGCAACCGTGTCTGTTCGGCGGAGGTCGGGGTCGCGCGCGGCTTCGTCTGCAACTACCACGGCTGGTCGTTCGGTCTGGACGGGTCGCTGCGCGGCATGCACGAATCCGGTTCCTACGACCGTGAACCCGGCTTCGACCGCTCCCGGGTGGGCCTGACCCCGGTGGCCCAGGTCGAGGGCTACAAGGGCCTGCTGTTCGCGACCTTCGACCCGAGCGCGCCGCCGCTCACCGAATTCCTCGGCGATTTCACGTTCTATCTCGACGTCATGCTCGACAACGATCCGGGCGGAACCGAATTCGCCGGCGGCTGCATCTCCTCGATTCTCGGCTGCAATTGGAAGATCGCCGCCGAGAACTTCGCCGGCGACGCGCTGCACGCCGGATGGACACACGCCTCCGGAGCCGAGGCGATGCTCGGCGGGCCGGTGGCCACACTCGGCGACGAGGCCAACGAGAGCTACCACGTCAATGCCAACGGCCACTGCTGGGAATTCAACCTCGACGGGGTCGGTAATGCGGCCACGCTCGGGGACAAACGCATCCTGGACTATCTGCGCGAGCAACGCGACGTGTTCGAGGCCCGACTCGGATCGACCCGGGCCAAGATGGTCGGCTCGGTCAGCTCGGCGAATGTTTTCCCCAACTTCTCGTTCCTGCCCGGCCAGAACACCTTCCGCACCTGGCAGCCGCTCGGCCCCCACAAGACCGAGCTGCGCACCTGGGTACTGGTCAATCGTGATGCGCCGCAAGAGGTCAAGGACGCCTGGAAGAAGGGCGCGATGCTGACCTTCTCGCCATCCGGCGTCTTCGAAATGGACGACGGCGAGAACTGGGAGGGTTCGACGCACAGCAATCGTGGATTCGTGACCCGCCAACAGCCGCTGCACTACGGACTCGGCCTGGAGAGTCGCGTCGACCACCCCGAACTGCCCGGCAACGTGTACCGCGGGCAGATCAACGACGCCAATCAACGAGCGTTCTACCGCCAGTGGTCGAAGATGATGACCTCGAGCGACTGGGACGAACTCCTGGACAAGGGGCCTCGCGATGACACCGACCGCTGACCCGAAAACGATCGAAAACATCGATACCAACCTCTATGTCGAGGTCGCGGCGTTCGCCGCGCGGGAAGCGCGACTACTCGACGAGGAACGCTATCCGGAATGGCTGGCGCTGTTCACCGAGGACGCGACCTACTGGGTGCCCGGCATCGAGAACCGTGGCCGCCACGACCGCTCCGGCACCCACGCGCCGCACCGCATGGCGTACTTCGACGACACCGTCGCCGATCTCCGGCATCGGGTGGACCGATTCACCGCGCCGACGGCGTGGGCCGAGGATCCGGCGACTCGGCATCTGCATGTCATCTCCAATATCGAAGTCGAATTGTGCGATATACCCGGGGAATTGACCGTGCGCTCGGTCTTCGTGAACTACCGGGGCCAGGGCGGCAACGACTCCGCGGTCCTGTACGGCAGGCGGGTCGACCGCTTGCGACGCGTGGACGGGCGACTGCGCATCGCGGCGCGAAAGGTCCTGCTGAGCCACGCGACGCTGCCCGCCAAGAACATCAACACCTTCTTCTGATGGGACGGATCTGATGGGTCGACTGGAAGGGCGGGTAGCCCTCGTCACCGGCGGCGGTGACGGCATCGGGCGCGCCGTGGTCGAACGATATGTGCACGAAGGCGCGAACGTCGTTGTGCTGGAACGGGACAAGCAGCTGGCCGACGCGCTCGAGGAGGCGCATGCCGACCGGGTCGCCGCCGTCGTCGGTGATGTCCGCGATCCCGCCGCGCACCTCGCGGCCACCGCGTGCAGTCTCGATGTGTTCGGCCGAGTGGATATCTACGTCGGTAATGTCGGCGTGTACGACTACGGCGCGAAGCTCGACGACGCGGAACTCGCGGAACTGCCCGGCAATTTCCACGAGTTGTTCGCCACCAATGTGCTGGGATACCTGCTCGGCGTCCGGGCCGCGAGCGCGGCACTGCGCAAGAGCCGGGGCTCGATCATTCTCACCAGCTCGTCGAGTGGGTCCTACGCGGGTGGCGGCGGCGCACTGTATGTGGCCTCGAAACACGCTGTCGTGGGGCTGATACGGCAGCTCGCCTACGAATTCGCACCGGACGTGCGAGTCAACGGCATAGCGCCAGGGGCCACCCGCAGCGGCCTGACCGGCGTGGGCGGACTCGGCGGCGACCGCCACCTGCGCGAGGAGACTCGACTGCTCGAGAACATCGCCAGGACGATCCCGCTGGGATTCGTCAGCGAGCCGGAACAGCACACCGGTCTTTACGTGTCGCTGGCCTGCCCCGAGGACACCGGATTCGTCACCGGCGCGGTCTTTCCCAGTGACGGGGGACTCGAGGTGCGCGGGCGGCGGGCCGCGCGCGCGGGCCGAGCCGAGGAACAATCATGACGCGGCCGGAACGGGTGGTCGTCGTGGGCGGCGGTCTGGCCGGGCACACGGCGGCGGTGACACTGCGCTCGTACGGCTTCCAGGGGCGACTCACTCTGATCACGCAGGAGTCGACCGAGCCCTACGATCGTCCACCACTGTCGAAGGAACTGTTGGCGGGAACCGCGATTCAGCCCCAACTGAGCCCCGGCCTCGCCGATCTCGAGGTCGAACTGCGGACCGAAACCATCGCGGTCGGGGTCAAGCCCGGTGAAATCCTCACCACCGCAGCGGCATTCCCGTTCGACGCCGCCGTTTTGGCCCCTGGGCTGCGGTCACGGCCGCTGCGGAGCGGCACCGGCGCGCAACCAGCCCGGGTGCTGCGAACTCTCGAGGACGCCGTCGGGCTGCGCGCTGAAATGGCTGCGGGGCAAAGGGTGCTGATCGTCGGCGCGGGCCTGATCGGGGCGGAGGTCGCGACCGCCGCCGCTGCGGCCGGTTGCCGGGTCTCGGTGGTCGGACCGGACTTCGGCCCGGCCCTGGCCGCGGTGCCCGATTCGGTCCTCGACGAGATCCGGGGGTGGTACGACGAGTGCGGCATTCGTCTCACGATCGGGGTTCAGGTCCTCGAAACCACGCCCGCCGGAGTGCTGCTCAGCGATTCCAGCCGTCGCGCCGCCGACCTGGTGGTCGCCGCGATCGGCGGGTTACCCGCGACATCGTGGCTGGACGGCACCCCGATAGCCCGGACTCCGGCGGGGTTCATCAGCACGGATGAATATCTGTGCACCGATCTGCCCGGCGTCTACGCCGCGGGCGACGCGATCGCCTGGCGCTCGGCCCGATACGGCTGCGACATGCATCTCGAGCACTGGCATCACGCGGCCGACTCGGCCCAGACCGCGGCCCGGAACATCCTCGACGCAGCCGAATCCTACGATCCGCTGCCGTACTTCTGGTCGCACCAGCTCGGCCACAGCCTGCACTACCTCGGCCGCCACGGCCGGGCGGATACCTGCGAGATCCGCCCGGATGCCCGCTCCGGGCGGGCGGTGACCTGGACCCGCGGCGGACAGCCGACGGCCGTACTGGCCCTGGACGCACCACATCTCGTCCGTCGTGCCCGCACCGCGCTCCAGTCGGCGGGCCGACCGGAAATCGGTGTGGCGCAATGACGAATTGGGATGCGAAGATGAAATCCACGAATCGACGATTCGGCGAGCTCGCCGAATCGCTGCGGATTCCGGTGCTGGCGGCTCCGATGTTTCTGGTGTCGGGGACCGACATGGTCACTGCCGCAGCGCGATCCGGGATCATCGGCACCTTTCCTGCCGCCAACGCGCGCACCATCGACGACCTGAGCGTCATGCTCGAGGGCATCACCGCCGGAGCCGACGGGGGCGCGTGGGGAGTCAATCTCATCGTGCACCGCACCTATGACCGGCTCGACGCCGAACTCGCCCTCCTGAGCGAGGCCGCACCCGCGCTGGTGATCACCGCGCTGGGGACTCCCCAGCGTGCGCTCGATGCCGTACATCGCTGGGGCGGATTGGTTTTCGCCGATATCAGCGCACCCGACCAGGCCCGCCGGGCCATTGCCGCAGGCGCCGATGGTCTCTCCGCCGTCTGCTCGGGAGCCGGGGGACACACCGGCAGGTACAGTCCATTCGCGCTGATCGCCGCGATCCGGGAGTTCTGGGACGGACCGCTGATCGCCGGCGGCGCGGTGTCCTCGGGCGCGGGCGTCCTCGCCATGCGCGTCCTCGGGGCCGACCTCGTCACCGTCGGCACGCGGTTGCTCGCGACCGCGGAGAGCCGTGCGGCCGAGGGGCATCGCCGAATGGTGATCGACGCGACGATCGCGGACATCATCACCTCCGACAGTGTGACCGGCGTACCCGCGAACTGGCTCACCGCGAGCCTGGACCGGCACGGGTCGAGAACCGGCGGCCCGACCGGCATCGACTTCTCCGGCGCCATCGCCGATTCCAAAGCCTGGCGCGACGTGTGGTCGGCCGGGGAAGGCGTCGGCGCGGTGCGCGGGCGGGAATCGATCGCCGAGGTGGTGTCCGCACTCAGCGCCGAATACGACGCGGCGCTGGCGCGCGTGCGAGCGGACTCGATTCCCGAGTTCACGCGGTTCGCCGCGCACCGTGCCGATTGATCGCCCCGCAAGAACTCGACAAGATTGAATTCGCTCTACTGGAGGTTGTGGTGGCCGCTGTGACTACCGAGGAAATGACGGCCCGCCCGGAACGCGAGCCGTCCGCCAGCATGGTCGAATGCCTGCGCCGGGCAATGGCCGAGGCGCCCGATCGGACCGCGATCGTGTGCGGCGACCGGACACTGTCCTACGCCGAACTGGGCCGGGCGGCCGTGGGTTTGGCCCGCCGACTATCCGGGGCGGTGGTGGCTGGGCGCCCGGTCGCGGTCGTCATGCCGAATGGCCTCGAGCTGTCGGCCGCGATCTTCGCCGCCTGGCTGGCGGGTGCGCAGGTGGCCCTGATGAACCCCGGCTTCACCGGTCGTGAGCTGCGCCTGCTGCTCGAACGATCCGGGGCGAGTGTGGTTCTCGCCGCGGCGGGCGTCGCCGGGCCGGTCGCCACCGCGGCCGAGTCGTTCGGTCTCGAGGTCCTCGTGGTCGGCGGGGCCGACCTGCCTCTCGAATCCTGGTGCCGCGACGAGACACTCACTATTGCCGACGACCAGCTACCCGCGCCGGATCAGTTGGCCACCATGATGTTCACCGGTGGTACCACCGGTGTGCCCAAAGGGGTCGATCACACCCACCACACCCTGATGCTGACCGTCGGCGGCATGGAGTCGTGCTGGCCGACTCGGCTCGGCGTCGAGGTATGGCTGAATGTGGCGCCGTCGTTTCATATTTGGGGATTGCTGATGGGCATCCTCAACCCGCTCTACGGCCACGCCACCGTGGTGATCTGTCAGGGATTCAAGCCCGATGCGGTCGCCTTGGCCATTCGCGAGCACGGGGTCACCGTGTTCAGCGGAGGTCCGGCCGAGATCTACGCCGGTCTGCTGGCGAGTGAGCACACCAATCGCGCGAATCTGTCCACCCTTCGCGTCTGTCCGGGCGGCGGATCGAGGTTCTCCGCCGTACTGCACGAGCGCTGGATGCGCCGGACCGGCGTGGAAATTCGCGAGGCCTACGGGATGACCGAGCTCGCGCCGATCACCTGCAATCGGTGGGATACCGACCCACGGCCGGGTTCGGTCGGTCTGCCCGCGGTATCGGTCGAGGTCCGGGTGGTCGATCTCGAGGATCCGAGCCGATCGGCTCCCAGCCGGGAGGCGGGGGAGATCCGGGTTCGAGCGCCGCACATGACTGTCGGGTACCACGACCCGGCGCACGGCGACGGGGCCTTCGTCGACGGCTGGCTCAATACCGGGGATATCGGCTATCTCGACGACGACGGCTACCTGTTCATC
The DNA here is from genome assembly GCF_042754085.1 of Nocardia sp. NPDC059236. Classification (NCBI taxonomy): domain Bacteria; kingdom Bacillati; phylum Actinomycetota; class Actinomycetes; order Mycobacteriales; family Nocardiaceae; genus Nocardia; species Nocardia sp. NPDC059236. Next base: position 42,098 of record NZ_JBHZAF010000022.1, on the reverse strand, counting down.
GTCGATCGCAAGAAGGACATGCTCATCGTCGGCGGATTCAATGTCTATCCGCGCGAGATCGACGAGACGCTGTGCCACTTTCCGGGAATCGTCGATGCCGCCACCGTGGGCGTGCCCGACGAACGGCGCGGCGAGCGTCCGGTGTCGTTCATCGTCATCGACCGCGACGCGATTCTGGATTGGACGGCGCTGGCCGACTACTGCGCGACGAATCTGGCGCACTACAAACAACCCCGGGACATCCGGGTGGTGGGGCACTTGCCGAAAACCGCCGCGAACAAGATAGATCGGCTCGCGCTGCGCAAGATGGCGGCAGACACCTGAGCCGGCCCTCGGGCACCTGGTCCAGCGGGTTTCCCGGATCCTTCCGCGGGCTAAGCTGACATTTTCTACTTCGGCGATACTACTTGGGAGGCCCACGCGTGGCTGCGCACACGGCGGTCGAGGGGGAATCGGCCTGGGAGGACAAGCGGCGGCGCATTCTCGACGGTGCCGCGGCCGTCTTCTCGTCCCGCGGGTACAGCAAGGGCACTACCAGGGAGATCGCGGCCCAGCTCGACCTCAGCCAGCCGTCCATCTACCACTACGTCGGGTCGAAGGCAGATCTGTTGCGCGAGATCGCATTACAGGTCGATCGGGACATGACGACCGCGCTGCACGACGGCTTGGCGGCGGGCAGCGACCCGGTCACCCAACTGCGCGCCATCGTCACCCGATTCACCCACGCGGTGATCGCGAACCACCTCACCTTCGCTGTTTATCGCAGCGAGCAGCGCTGGCTGGAGCCGGCGGTGGCCGAGGAGGTGCAACTCCACGAACGCGAATTCGTCGCCACTGTCCGCGGTGTCGTCGAGAAGGTGCAGGCACTGAGACAGCTACCGGACGCGCCGTCGTCGGTGCTGACCTTCGCGATTCTGAATATGGTCAGCGAAAGCCATCGCTGGTATCAGCATGACGGCTCGCTCGATCCCGCGTCGATCGCCGATGCCTACTGCAAACTCATCGGGCTGCCGCCGCAGGATTGACGGCAGCACAACGGTATCGAGGTCTAGACGCGATGTCGTTGTGCTGCCGCCTTGTCGGTTGCCGCAAGATCGGAGCCCCTGCCCTGGCTCGCGGGGACAGGGGCTCCTCTGCTCGGATTCGAATGGCATCCACGTTCATGCCGATCGCGTTTCGGCGTCAGTGCTGATTCAACGGGCTGTTCGGGTTGGCCGGATTATTCGGGTTGAGCGGGCTGTTCGGATTGGCCGGGTTGCCAGGGTCGTTCGCCCAGCAAACGTTGACGCACCAGTCCTGGAAAGCTCTGTCGGCTTCGAGTTCTGGTCGATCGCAGTCGGCCACGTCGTAGGTCCGCGGATCGGAAGGCGCCACCTGTGTCGGTGGTTCTGCAACGGCCGAGACCGTCGAGGCCGCGAGCGGGACCGCGGCTACTGCACCCGCGATCGCGAGGCGGGTCAACGATCTGCCCAGCCGAGTCATCGTGAAATTCACATCGAGCCTTTCGTCTCCACAGCGGGCGCGGTGCCTGCTGCAACATGAAGTCGTGCCGAATCAACCGGCGGCGCTACTGGTGGACCTTGTTCTTGTGGACCTGATCGCGGTGAATCCGCCCGCGCAGAAAGCGCACGTATCGGCTGTGGCGGCTCCTGGGGGCCGTCCCCGGAACCAGGGCTGTCTCGGCGAGATCGAGTGAGTCCTCCAGTGCGGCGTCGTGTAGCCATCGCCACAGGAGTGCCCAGGTGAAGCGGTCCTTGCCGTGTGTGCGCATGACCAGCTCGTGGGTCAGGCGGGTATGGGTGGCGTCCAGTTCCTCCACGATGAATCCGTGTGTCCCGTCGAAGCCGAGCGGGCGATGGAAACGGAACAGGACCTCCCGTCCCGGAACGTATTTCACGCAGGTGTAGCGGATCGGTCCGTGGCCGCCCGTGGCATCGACGCCCAGCGGCCGATCGAACCGCATCGCGGGCCACTGTCCGACCGGCCACAGTCGGTCGTCGTCGGTGGACAGCGTATCGAGCAGTCGGCCGACCGCCCGGGCATCGGCTGCGATCACCCGGCTGTGGACATTGCGCACCATGAGCTGGACCTTTCATTTAGCGAATAATCTCTAATTTCAATTAGAGGCTACTCTCTAATGCATGTCAAGAATGCCCGCCCACACCCCGGACTCGCTACTGGACGCGGCCGCCGACCTCGCCGCGGCCGACGGCGCGGCCGCGGTCACCATGAGCGCGGTCGCCGCAGCCACGGGCGCCCCGAGCGGCTCGGTCTACTACCGCTTTCCCGATCGAGCCGCGCTGCTGGCAGCCCTGTGGTTGCGCACCATTGATCGATTCCAGAGCGGGTTTTTCGCGGCACTGCGGGTCGATCCGCCGCAGCAGGCCGCCATGCGGGCCGCGCATCACGTGACCAACTGGTCGCGACAGCATCCGACGGACGCGGCGGTCTTGCTCTGGGGCCGCGAATCCTTCGGGTTCGCACAGTGGAGCGCGGAATCCCGAGACATGGCAGCGGCGCAGCAGGCCCGGCTGGACGACGCCATGCGCGAACTCGGCGACCGGCTGGGCTATCGCAGCCCGGCCGACCGACAGCGGTTGGCCTTGCTGATCATCGAGTTGCCTCATGCGGCCGTACGCCGCTGCGCGCGCAATGCCGACGCCGACCTGGCCGACGCCGCCGAGGCTGTCGACCGGATCGTCCGCGGCGCGGTCGGTGGAAATGTCACGCTGCCCGATGGCTCCGCGAGCAGCTAGTACGCGTCACCGCGGCTATCAGCGAAGACTGTCGAAACTCCCCGCAGGGTCGAGGTATTGAGCGTCGGCGACGCTGTGCAGAAGTTCCGTCATCGCGTGCAGGGCACCGCCGAGGGCTTCGATCGCGGTGTTCTCGGCGGGGTCGGTGGACCAGGTGGTCGGCTCGGTCATCGTCGGCTCCGAATCGTGTGTCACCGGATGGTGGGGGTGGCCAGATGGTGAATGGTGCGGCGCTGGTAGGCGTCGCCGGCGCGCAGCACGGTGGCCTCGTCGAAGTGCTTGCCGCTGATCGACATCGACAGCGGCATGCCGTCCGCCGACAGCCCGATCGGGAGGGCGAGAGTGGGGTTGCCGAGCGGATTCCAGTACGGGGTGTGCAGGGAAGCCAGCACATTCAGTGGCTGCAACTGATCGATGGCGTCCAGCCGGGGTGCGCCGAGGTGCCCGGTCGGAGTGACGACCAGATCGACGGCGGTGAGCAGTTCGGCCATGCGGGCCGCGGCGATCCGCCGGACACGTTGTGCCTGCACGTAATCCGATGCAGAGACAGCCGACCCGGACGCCAGGATGATGCGGGTGGCCTGTCCGTAATCCTCCCAGCGATTGCGCAATGCCGGACGGTGGTACGAATGCGCCTCGGCCAGCATGACAACGACATCGATGGCCACCACCTCGGGATACATCGGCACTTCGACGGGGACGATGCGGGCCCCGGCCGCGGCGAGGACATCTAGTGCCGCGGTGAACCGCTCGGGCTGGGCCGGGTCGATGCCCGCGTCGGCGTAGCGGTCGAGGTTGTCGACTCCGATGGTGAGGCCCTCGAGATCACCGGTGAGCACGCCCGGGTAATCGTCGACAGGTGTTGTCGCGCTGTAGGAATCGGCCGGCTCGTGCCCGGCGATGATCGACAGCAGCAGTGCGCAATCGGCGGCGCTGCGGGCCACCGGCCCCACGTGATCGAGGGTGTAGCCCAGTGGCACCACGCCGGACTTGGGCACGCGGCCGAAAGTGGGTTTGAGTCCGGTGATTCCGTTGAACGCGGCGGGGATTCGGATGCTTCCGGCAGTGTCGGTGCCGATCGCCGCCAAGCACATGCCGGTCGCGACGCCACTGGCGGATCCGGAGCTCGACCCGCCGGCCCAGCGGTCGGTGTCCCAGGCGTTGCGCGGAATCGGGAAGGGCTTGTCCGGATCCGGCACGCCGACAGCGAATTCCATGGTGGTGGTCTTGCCCGTGATGATCGCACCGGCCTGCTCGAGCCGTTTCACCACCGCGGCATCACCGGTGGCCAGGGCCCAGGCGGGGTCGAGCACCAGGCTCTGTGCGGTGGTCGGTCCGTGCCGGCTGACGAGAATATCTTTGATGCCCAACGGGATTCCGTCCAACGGCGCCAGGGGACGCCCGGCCGCGATCTTTGCATCGACCCGGGCGGCCCGCTCGCGGGCGATATCGTCGAACCGGGTCAGGTACACGCCGACGCGGTCGTCGAGGGCGTCGGCGGTGGCCAGGCATTGTTCGAGTAGTTCACTCGCGGTGATCTCGCCATGGCGCAGTGCTGCCGTGGCATCGGTGACGGTGGTGATCCGGGTGGTCGTGGTCATGGGTGTCCTCATCAGCGGGGTTGTCGCGGGGGCAGGGAGCGGGTCAAATCGATGCGGGGGATGTCACCGAACTTCATGACGACATCACCGCGAAGAGCACCGAGTGCGTAGTCGACCGCCTCACCGTCTGGATTGCGAATCGTCTGTTCCCACAGCAGGATCGGATCACCCTGCGCGATGTGGAGCAGTGTGGCGGAGCAATCGTCGGCAGCGGCGGCCTGTACGGCCAGATCGAAGCCCGCGACAGTGACATCGCTGGAGTGCAGCAGCGAGTAGAAGTCGGTCCGAAACTCCTGCTGGTCGACTCGCGACGCCTCCGTGGAACGGAGGTAGTTGGTGAAAACCGCCATCGGCCGGTCGTCGATGAGCAACACGTAGTCGATGCACAGGCAGTCGTCGTCGACCGCGACACCGTCGAGCTGAGCAGCTACCGCGCTCGGCGCGGGTATCCAGTTCCAGCGCAGTAGACGCGGCGTGATGTGGCCGTCGGCCAGATACGTCTCGAACAAGTTGCCTTGTGGCGGAAGGACACCCGGCACCACGTACTCCTCGCGGATCGTCATGGTGCCGACTCCCCGTCGTCGTTCGACGAGTCCGTCGCGGCGCAGCAGGTCGAGCGCTTCACGCACCGTCTCCCGTGACGCCTGATGCTGCGCCATGAGCTCGGATTCGGCCGGAAGCCGGCCATCGACGAAAGCGCCTCGGCGAATCTCGGCCCGCAACAGGTCGCGCACCCGCCGTGCCGCCAATTGGATGGAGCCGGGCAACAACTGATCGAACCGACGGCGGAGCGTCAGGCGGCCAGATCGGTCGCCGACGTTCGCACCTGGAACCCGGTGCTGTCGATGATCGTGCATGACGCCAGGTTGCGTGCTCACGCCGTTACGCGGCGGAGAATCGAGTTAATGCTGAGTTACGCCGGAATCGGCATTGCGCGCGCCACCGCTACCTGCGAAAACGTCTCGCCGACAGCAATGTTTCGCGGGGTCACGCACGGCTGTCGGCCCGGGCGCCGCTGGTCATCCGTGAATGTGTCGACGGTCGATGCGAACCGATACCGACGAAACCTCCCCGATCGACCGAGTGAGTCGCTGTAGGAGGGGATTCGACGGGCTTTCGTCGAAACCCCCTCTTACAACAGTTATTACACCGCTTCGGCCATCTCCGATGCCTGGATGGCGCGCCGGATGCCGACCGCCAGCAGGCCGGTCGCCACCGCCATGATCGGCCACGGTGTGAGTACCAGGACCACCGCGCCGAACACGGTCCACAGTCCCAGCACCCACACGATGAAAAGCGGTGGCGTGATGCCGCGACGGTCCAGCCACAGCACGGTCAGCCCGACCAGGACCAGCGGAATTCCGAAACTGTCCAGCGACAGCCACAGTGCGCTGTTGGCCGGGCTCATCGCGGCCAAGTCGTCATGCCACAGCGCCCCACTGAACCAATCGCCGGCATAGCGCGCGGCGCGCATCCAGGTCAGGGCCAGGATCGTATGTGCGGCACCGAACAACACGATCAATCGGCCTGCCCACGTGATCACCGGACCTCCTCGGTTTCGCGCACGGCCCCGACGGACCTGACCGAATCATGCTGGCGCCACGCGTGATCCCACCGCCGCATCATCGCGGGTTCGTTCCAGCCCAGCAGGGCACCGAGCCGCCGGCGCACCGCGAACAGGAATCGCACCGGCGCGGAAGCGGCCGCCGGGCCAGCGCCCGCACGGATCGCGGCGAGGACGACCGGAAAGTCGTCCGGTCCGGCGCCCGGCGCGCGAAATGTCCACACATCCTGCACCCGGAAGTCCGGCGCGAGCTCGTGGATGCGCCATGGCCGGTCGGTGTGCTCGGCGTGGGGGAGTCGATTGGGCAGCACAGCTGCGAATGGCATGGCATCGTCCTCTTTGGTTATACGGTTGCGTATAATTGGAGGCTAGGGCAGTTATACGGTTCCGTACAACGCTGGATACGGGTGAGGTGGATCACGGCATGGGCGCGCTGCGCACACGACGCGAAACATGGATCGACGAAGGGCTGCGGGTGCTGGCCGCGAAGGGCGTCGATGCCGTGCGCGTCGAGGTACTGGCCAAGGCGCTAGGGGTGACCAAAGGCGGGTTCTACGGCTACTTCGCCGACCGCGAAGCGCTCCTGGCGGCAATGCTGGATACCTGGGAACGCGAGGCGGTCGACAATGTGCTCGAGCAGCTCGAGCAGACCGGCGGCAGCGCATTGGACAAGGCTCAGCTGGCCGGTCGGCTCACCTTCTCCGACGATCGGTTGCTCCCCATCGACCTGGCCATCCGCGACTGGGCCCGGCGCGACGGGGCCGTCGCCGAATGTCTACGTCGAGTGGACAACCGGCGCATGGACCTGCTCCGCGACGCGCTCGCAACGGTCTGCTCGGATCCCGACGAGATCGAGGCTCGTAGTCTGCTCGCCTTCTGCACGGCCATCGGTAGCCACTTCCTCGCCGCCGACCATCCTGGCCGCACTCGCGAAGAGGTGATCGCCCGCGCGGGTGATCTGATCCTGAACCGCACGGCGGGTGGGAACCGATCGAAGGGGTCCGTGAAATGACAATCGAACGAACGCCGCACGGCAAAAGCGTTGAGGTGCACGGGATCTTCCAGAAGGTCGCCGGGTACTACGATCGGATGAATGCCATCATGACCCTCGGTCGGCACCGCCGATGGTGCCGTGAAGTCGCCGAGCGGGCCGCACCGCCCGCGGGTGGGAGCCTGTTGGATCTGGCTACCGGCACCGGTGTGATCGCACTGGAGGTGGCTCGCGGATATCCCACGGTCACCGTGATCGGTGTCGACTTCTCCGAACGGATGCTGGCACACGCCAAGGCCAAGCCGGGCGCGGACGCGGTCCGGTGGCAGCAGGCTGACGCTGCTCGCCTGCCGTTCGGCAACGAGTCGTTCGATGCGATCACCGAGGGCTATTTGCTGCGCAATGTCGAGGACCTCGGGGGAGTGCTCCGCGAACAACACCGGGTACTCGTGCCCGGCGGCCGCATCGTCATCCTCGAAACCTGCCCGCCCAGCGGCCTGGTGAAGCCGATCGTGGAATGGGGAATGCGTACGGTCGTCCCGCTGCTCGGTCAGGTCGTGTCCGGAGACCGGTCGTCCTATGCCTATCTCGAATCCAGCACGCGCGCTTTCGGGTCGCCTCAGCAGGTCGCGGACCTGTTGAGGCGCCTGGGGTTTCGCGACATCAGTTGGGGCACAATGTTATTCGGCACGAACTTCATTCTGTCGGCGACCAAGTCGCACTGAACGTCACCGTCCTGTGGCGCGCCTCTCTATTGGTTGTACGCACCCGTATAACGGGTCTAACGTCCTGTTATACGCAACCGTATAACAGGACAGGAGGCCCCGATGTCCAGGAAACTCCCCGAAATAGAGCACACCGCCCGCCCGTGGCGCATCCACGAGATCGCCCCCGACTTCCGGATCGAGGATGTGTGGGCGTTTCGCACCCCCGGGGCCGGGCCGGACGATTTCCCCGTGATGCGCGCCGCGCTGCGGGCGAGCGGCGGTCTGTCCCAGAATCCTCCGCTGGTCGCGTTGGTGTTCGCGGTGCGATGGAAGCTCGGCGCGACCTTCGGCTGGGACAAGGCCGAGACCGGTCTGGCGGGTCGGGTCGGGTCGCTGCGCGACCGCCTGCCGGATGACCTGCGGTCGGCCGAATCCGGGGGACCGGCAGGCGACACCCCGTTCACTACCGTGTACGAGCTGCACGATGAATCCGCCGACGAACTAGCGAACAAGACCGTGCACACGATCCTGCACCTCGGGTGGGTCCAGGGCGACTCGGGTGATTACGAGCTGCACATGGCGGCCCTGGTCAAACCGAACGGACTCTTCGGGCGGCTGTACATGGCTGGGATCGCGCCGTTTCGGTATCTGCTGGTCTATCCGGCACTGACGCGACAATGGGAACGCGCCTGGCGTGAGCGGGCGCACCCGAACACCGGACGGGCCGCGAGCCACGGAGAGTTCGAATGATCCACTCTCCCAACGCTGATCCGCTGCCCGTCGTCGGGGAGGCATCGTGAACGGGCGTTCCGGACCGGACGTGACCGAGGGCGTGCTGACGCACGGTCTGCCGTATCGCGCATTCGGGTCGGGGCGGCCGTTGCTGCTGCTGCGATGGTTTGCTCCAGATCACGCCAATCCCACAGGGCTGTTACGCATCTCGGAGACCGCGATCCTCGAGCCGCTGGCCCGGTGCTTCCGGGTGTATGCGGTGTCGAGGGCACCGGGGATGGCGGCAGGCACCACCATGGCCGAGATCGCGGCCGAGCACGCCGACGCGATCAGCGCCGAGTTCGGCACGGCCGTCGACGTTCTCGGAATCTCGTCGGGTGGCTCGATCGGCCTCCAGATGGCCGCGGATCACCCGGATGCGGTGCGGACGCTGACGGTTGCGTCCTCCGGCGACACGCTGTCCGAAGCCGCCCGGACAGCCCAGATGAACTACGCATCAGCGCTGGCGGCAGGTCGCCGAGGACTGCATCATCTCGCCCCCGCCGTATCCGGCTCTCGAATCCTCGCCGGATTCGCGAGCGTCGTGATGTGGCTCGCGGACCCGTTGCTGCGGCCGGCCTGCGCTGCCGACGCCGTGGCCTTCCTGCGTGCGGAAGACGTATTCGACATCGGTGCCCGGCTCGGTGACATCACCGCGCCGACATTGGTGATCGGCGGCGACCGCGACACCGGCTACCCCGTCGAGACCTTCCGCAGGACTGCGGCGGGCATCCCCGGCGCGCGGTTGATCATCTATCCCGGAGCGACCCATATGGGAGTGATCCGACACGCTCGATTCGCCGAGGACGTTGCCTCATTCACCGCCACCTGCCCTCGCTGGCATAGCCGACGATGAACTGGTGCACACCACCGGTCCACGCCGGATGGCCGATCCCGAAGATCGAGCCGATATTGGCGTCGGCCGACGCCGTGAGCACGCCCTTGTCGAAACACTTCTGGGTTTCGATGGCCTCGACGAACAGCATCCGGTCGATGAGATCACGGATCGGCACGGTCTCGCCCGCAGTCGTGTTGTAGTGCGTGCGCAGGCCCGGCCACAACCTCAGCCGCTTGCCGCTGTCGTCGTACTCGTAGAAGCCCGCCTGTTCGAGACGGTCGGGACGCCCCTGCTCCAGCATGAATTCCGTGACGCGATGCGCGGGATGGTCCGACGGCAAGGTCGCGTCACCGCGTTCCGCGGCCTCGCGGGCCTCGAGCGCGACCTTCTGCATGAGCTTCACGTTGAGCTCGTCGGCGAGCTGCAGTGGGGCGGCTGGGTAGCCGGCTTGCGAACCCGCTTGCTCGATGGTCGCCGGTTCGATGCCCTCGGCCAGCGGCACCTTGTCGACCGGTGAGTCGACGCAATGCCGAAAACCTCATCATTCTCGGCGGTGCGCGACCGGGCCGGCGTTGGCGAACCCCGGTGCTCGCCACAGCCGTCCGACCATCGCCGACCGCTGCCGCAGCACATCCGCCGCTCCGGTCCCGTCGAACCGGTCCGTCACCAGCCCGCGCCACCGAGGCAACGGACCGCGCCGACCTCGGTATGGCGGCATACGAGGTCAACAGAGTCGTAGACCGGATCGGTGCGCACCTGTCGGTACCCGTGCGCAGTGGGGAGGCAGGGCACCCGGCAGACTGAGGGAATGGGTTCTGGTTCGTCAGCTCGGCCGTCGCCTGCGGATCTGGCCGCGGCGCAAGACAAGACCATTCCCGATGTGATCGGGCTCGGCTTGCATGTGCTGTTCTGCGGAATCAATCCGGGCCTGTGGTCCGGGGCCACCGGAAATCACTTTGCTCGTCCCGGAAATCGGTTCTGGCCTGCATTGCATCGGTCCGGCTTCACGCCGCGCCAACTGCGGCCCGACGAGCAGCAAGAACTGCTCGGGCTCGGCTTGGGGATCACGAATGTGGCTGCACGCACGACCGCCAAAGCCGAGCAACTGACCGCCGACGAACTGCGCGCCGGCGGACGCGCCCTGGTCGATCGGGTCGAGCAGTACCGACCCCGGGTACTGGCCGTACTCGGTATCGGCGCCTACCGCACGGCCTTCGGTCGTCCGCGCACCACGATCGGCCCCCAACCCGAGCGGATCGGTGACACCGCGGTCTGGGTTCTGCCCAACCCCAGCGGGCTCAACGCCCACTACACACTCGACGCCCTCGCCTCGGAATTTCGCGCGCTGCGCGAGGCGGTCGAAACCGGTTGACCGCTACCTGTGCGCGAATTCGCGCAGGTGCAGGCATATTTCGTCGATCGCGTGCTTGGCCTGGGTCGCTCCACAAGCGTGCCGCATATGCCTCGGCGTCGTCGCGGAGGGGGTCGACCTCGGCGGTGATGATCAGGGCGGGTGGGAGGTTGCGGAGCGAGGCGGCGCGCAGGGGTGCGGCGAGTTGATCGTCGCCGGGGTGGTTCGGGCCGACGTACTGTTCCCAGCACCAGCGTGCGTCGGCAGCGCTGAGCAGGGGAGCATCGGCGCACTCCGTCCATGATGGGGTGGTGAAGGTGTCGTCGACGGCTGGGTAGGCGAGGATCTGGGTGAGGGGGAGGGGGAGGGGCACGTCGCGTCGGTGCAGGCAAAGGGCGGCGGCGAGGTTGCCGGCCGCGGACTCTGGCGATCTTGAACTCCCGGACCTCGGCAAGGAGATTCGAGTCCACCACCGATGCATATCTAACCAGGGCGCAAGTGGCGCACCGGTTGAGGCCGGCCCCGAAGACGCTCGCAAACTGGGCGTCAATTGGCCAGGGGCCGAAGTGTATTCGGCTCGCAGGTGACGAGTCCGGTATCCCAGCGAGGACTACTTCGAGTGGGAGCGGACGCAAACCGATCCGTACGAAGTATCGCTGCGGGCTGGTGACGAGTGCGCTGTCATCCATCTCTGCGGCAGGGTCATCAAGGGCGAGCACGGTTCCTTCCGCCAGGAGAAGCGCAAGAACAATGGGCGCTTCTATTACCTGACGCTGCCAATCTGGCTGACGGTCGAGTTGCGGGAGTGGCGTCGACTGGCCGGCGATGTCGATGAGACCACTCATGTACTGGTCAGCAAGCGGGCGTGCCTGGTGTCGACGGCCGCCGCGGATCGACTGCTGCAGAAGGTGGTTCGGGGCACAGCCCTGGAATGGGTGCAGTACGGCAACCTGCGAGACACTGCCGCGACACACGTAACAGGCAAGACGAACGATCCGCTGCGGGCCAGCGCTCAGCTGGGGCACAGAGAGGCGTCCACGATCGTGACTGTGCACTACATCGACCCGGAGGGGTACACCCGTCCAGCGGTGGACAACGTGGTGGCAATGGAGTCGCTGCGACCCTCAAAACGTGAGCAAAGTGTGAATCTGGAGGCCGCGTGAAGCGGGAGCGACGCTGTGACCTTGACGTTCGGCCGGTTGGTGGCGTATCGAATGGGGTAGAGCTACCTATGTAAGCGGTACGACGACGCGTGGAGAGAGGCGGTCCAGGTGTCGATGCGTCCTTCGTTGCCGACTCGGCTCTGGCGGGTGCGGCCGTGGAACCGGAATCCGCTGCTGCGTGTCTCGGATCGGGCCGAGGTGGTGCTGCGAGCGGTGGCCGTGGTGGTCGTGGTCGCGGCGGTGCCGGTGGCGGGGGCGGTGGGGAGCGTGAGCTATACCGGCGCGCAGGATCGGATCGCGGCACAGGATACGGGGAAGGTCAGGGTGACGGCCACCGAGACCGCGGATGCCGTGCGGTTGCCGGATTCCGATCATTACGCGGGCAACCAGGCGCGGTATCAGGCGCCCGTGCAGTGGAACGGCGACGGCAAGACCGAGACCGCCACGGTGGACGTGCCCGGTCCGCAGGTCGCGGGGGCCACGGTGACGGTGTGGATCAAGAACGGGCAGCCGACGCAGGCGCCCGCACGGCCGGGAGCCGCGGCCGCCGAGGGGATCGGGACCGGGCTCGCGGTGCTGGTCGAGACGTGGTGTGCGGCCGCCGCGACCGTATGGTTCACGGGCACGGTGTTCGATGCCAGACGCTATGCGCGCTGGGAGCGTGAGTGGCGTGGCATCAATCGGCCGATCGGGAAGGACACCCTGTAGCGGGGTGGGATCGGCTGCGCCGGTTCAGTATTCGCCGTTGATCAGGTTCTGTGGCGGCTCGCCCGCCAGGTAGCGTGCGATCTCCGCGGTGGCGATGGCCCAGCCGCGCTGCAGGTTTCCGTTGCTGCTGCCGCCGACGTGCGGGGTGAGCAGCAGGCCCGGTGCGTCCCACAGCGGGTGGCCGGCGGGCAGTGGTTCCGGATCGGTGACGTCGAGGATGGCGAGCAGCCGGCCGGATTGCAGTTCGGCCAGCAGGTCGTCGGTGCGCACCACCGGGCCGCGGGCGGCATTGACGAGAATCGCGCGGTCGGGCATGCGGGCCAGGAACGCCGCGTCGACCATGCCGATGGTGGCCGTGGTGACCGGAACCATGAGCACGACCGCATCGAAATGCGGGAGCAGGTCGGGGATTTCACCGACGCCGTGCACGCCCTCCCGGGCCTGCGTACCGACCAGTTCGACTGTGGTGTCGAACGGCAGCAGCATGCGCTGCAATTCCGTCGCCAGATCACCCGCACCGATGATCAGAATTCGCTTGCCGTGCAAGGTGTCCGTGCGGTGCTGGATCCAGCGGTGCTCACGCTGGGCCACGGCGAATTCGATGAATTCCCGGTAGACCGTGAGCAATCCGGTGATCGTCCACTCCGCGGTGCTCGCCCCGTGCGCACCCCGGGCCGTCGAGATCATCACCTGATCCGGCAGCGCGCCCACCCAGGCCTCGGCGCCCGCGGTCAACAGCTGTACCAGCCGCAGCTTCGGCAGCGACCGCGCCACCACCATGCTCTCCGGCCGGCTGGCCAGGAAGGCGGGCACCAGCACCTCCGCCGCATCCGCCCCGGCGGGCAATGGCTCGCCGAGGGTGTAACGCACCGGCCGCGCCCCCTCGAGCCGGGAGATCGCCGCATAACCATGGTCGTCGGGAACCAGCACCGTCACCGTCATGTCAGCGACGCTAGCCGACCGGGCGCATCCCGGTCGGCGCGGTCGGTTCCGATCAGTATCGGGGATGGGCGAGGTAGCGGGCGGGTGCGCCCAGCAGCCAGCGGATCAGGGCCACGGTCAGCACGATGATGCCGAGGGCGGTGAGGGCCGGGGTGGCGATGAGCCAGCCCGCGTCGAGCAACGCGAGGCCGAGCACGGCGAGCATTCGATTGTCCTCTGCGGACCGGAGTCCTATTGGGCGGCGGATTCGGTTTTCGCGGGTGTCCCCGGACGGTTGAGGAAGCGGTTGACCGACCAATTCGGCTTCGCGAATAAACGTTTCGCCGTCGTCTTGGCCATGGGAACCAGCGGCTGCCGGGGCTGCTCCACGTTACGCGCCGCCGTGGCCGCCGGCGCCGGTTTCGCGAGTTCCTTTCGCGCCGCTGCCATCTCGCGCCGCGACCGGCGCAGCTCGCGCCGCGCGACCGTGCCGCGTCGCGACGTGGTCCAGATTCCGGCCAGCGTGAGGATGAATCCCGCCGTGCCGATCGCGCCGATCAGAATTCCGTAGGCGAACAGCAGCCCGGCGGATCCGTGATAGGTGTGGTCGAAAACGGTGAAGCCAGTGGGAAGCGCATGTGTGCCACCGCTGTTGGCCTGGATCCCGGCCACGCCCACGGTCACAGCACCCAGCAGAGCGATGAGCCCGATGATTGTGAACATAGTGGGGCAATGCCCGTTCATCCGCAGGTCAAACCCCGGACCGGTGGGTTGTCCGGCGAGTCCCGCTCGCGGAGTCTGTCGGCTCACGGCCATCCGGTGTCCCGTCCGCGGACTGTTCCTGTCCCGTGGTGCGCTGCTGGTAGGTCCGTAGGACTGTCAGCTGGGCCGATTCGGCGGCGTGGTCGGCCTGGCGGAGGGCCGCGACTTGGTCGGGTGGGTCGGCGAGGAAGAAGCTGCCGCTGCCGGGTCTGCCGGCGATCCCGAGTCGGTTCATCTTCTTCGGCACCGGTGCGCCCTGGTAGTCCAATGGGATTGGGTGGCCGTGGTCGTCGACGGGGCCGAGTGATTGGTGCAGCTCGATGTATTCGCCGTGGGGGAGGCGACGAATAACGCCGGTTTCGATGCCGTGCTCGAGTACGGTCCGGTCGGCTCGCTGCAATCCGACGCAGATCCGGTAGGCGATGAAGTAGGCCAGCGGCGGCAGCAGCAGGATGCCGATGCGGCCCGCCCAGGTGGTTGCGTTGAGGGAGATGTGGAACTTGTACGCGATGATGTCGTTGGCGCCCATCAAGGTCAGGATCACATAGGTGGTGATGGACATGGCGCCGATGCCGGTGCGCACCGGCACGTCCCGGGGACGTTGCAGCAGGTTGTGGCGGGCGGTGTCGCCGGTGAGGCGCTTCTCGATCCACGGATAGACGATCAGCACCGCGAAGATCAGGCCCATGATCAGGGCGACCCAGAATGCGGCGGGGATGGTGTACCGGCCCAGATACAGTTCCCACGGCGGCATGGTGCGGGCCAGGCCCTCGGTCCACATCATGTAGAAGTCCGGTTGCGATCCCGCCGACACCTGGGAGGGGTTGTAGGGGCCGAGGTTCCAGATCGGATTGATCTGCAGCAGGCCGCCCATGAGCGCCAGCGCGGCCAGCGTGAACGCGAAGAACGCGCCCTGATCCAGGGAGAAGACCGGCACGATCCGAGTGCCGATCACGTTGCGTTCGGTTCGCGCCGGACCGGGGTATTGCGTGTGCTTCTGGTACCAGACCAGGGCGATGTGAGCGGCGATCAGGGCGAGCATGATGCCGGGGATCAGCAGCACGTGGGTGATGAACATGCGGGGCACGATGATGTCGCCGGGGAAGTCGCCGCCGAAGAGCATCCAGTGCAGCCAGGTGCCGATGACGGGCAGGCCCATCGTGATGCCGCCGAAGGCCAGTCGCAGCCCGGTGCCCGAGAGCAGATCGTCGGGCAGCGAATAGCCGAAGAAGCCCTCGAACATGGCCAGGATCAACAGGATGGCGCCGATCACCCAGTTGGCCTCGCGTGGTTTGCGGAACCCGCCGGTGAAGAAGACGCGGAACAGGTGCACGATCATCGAGGCGACGAATAGCAGTGCGGCCCAATGGTGGACCTGACGGATGAACAGGCCGCCACGGATTTCGAAGGAGATGTTCAGGGTGGATTCGTAGGCCCGGGACATCGTCACTCCGCGCAGCGGCTGATACGGCCCGTTGTAGACCACGTCGGTCATCGACGGATCGAAGTACAGCGTCAGATAGACGCCCGTCAGTATCAGGATGATGAAGCTGTAGAGCGCGATCTCACCGAGCAGGAACGACCAGTGCGTGGGGAAGACCTTGTTGATCGACCGTTTGACGAACGCCGCGAGGCGATAGCGCTCGTCGGCCGCGTTGGCCTGGACGGCGAGGGCGGATGTGTGGCGTCGGATCCGTGCCATGACCGGTCTCCTTCGGCATGCCGGGTCGCGTCCGCCCGGCAGAGCGTGACATCACACCTTGTCGTTTCTGGTCTACGCCGCGAAGATGAAGCATCCATGAAGATCAACTCGCTGCGTTCCGAGGGTGCGGTTCGGGTGTAGTCATGAACGGGATGGACTCGCGCCAGGGTTGCCCGGCGTTGCCGATGCCGAGAATGTGGGCGGGAGGCTGATCCATATGCGCGTGCTGGTGGTCGAGGACGAACCGAAAATGGCACGGCTGCTGCGCCGGAGCCTGACCCAGGAGGGGTATGCCGTCGACGTCGCGGCCGACGGACCCGATGGCTACGGTGCGGCCGCCAGCCGCGCCTACGACGCGGTCGTGCTGGATGTGATGCTGCCCGGATTCTCCGGGCTCGAGGTGTGCCGGCGATTGCGGAACGAGGGCGTCTGGGTGCCGGTGCTGATGGTGACCGCGCGCGGCGCGGTGCGCGACCGGGTCACGGGCCTCGATGACGGTGCCGACGACTTCCTCACCAAGCCGTTTCATCTCGACGAGCTGTTTGCCCGGTTGCGTGCCCTGATCCGCCGCGGCCCGGTCCCGCGGCCGACCGTGCTGCGGGTCGGCGACCTTCGCATCGATAGCGCGGCGCGGCGATGCTGGCGCGGTGACGATGAAATCGTGCTCACCGCAAAGGAATACGCACTGTTGGAGATGTTCGCGCGGCAGCCGGGCGCGGTGCTGACCCGGGAACTGCTCACCGAGCACTGCTGGGATTTCGCGTACGAATCGCGCTCCAATGTCGTGGACGTCCACATCCGCGGATTACGGGAGAAGATCGACCGTCCGTTCGGCGTGATATCGCTGGAGACCGTGCGCGGCGCGGGCTATCGGCTGCGTAGCGACGGCGGCCGGATGGAAAGTCCCACAGCATGATTCGCCGGCGGCCGCTACGGTCTGCTGCCTACTGGATTGACGCGTGCAGACCAACCCCGCGCAGGATCGGTTCGGCGTCCCGCGGGCGGTCAGTCGAGAAGGTCGAGGGCGGTGAGGATATCGGTGGTTTCGGTGCGGGTGGCGTAGTTGGGGTGGACGTCGATCCAGCGAATTGTTTTGGCGCCGTCGATGACCAGCACGGTCGGCATCGGCAGGCCGTATCCGTTGTCGGCGTTGAATGTTGGCAGATCCAGGCCCAGGCTTCGCTGGGCTTCGCGGACCTGGTCGGTGGGTGCGGTGAGGACGCCGAGTGCTCGGGCGATCTGGTTCCCGGGATCGGAGAGCACGGTGAAGGTCAGATCGTTCTTCTCCGCCATGGTCAGCGAGCCGTCGGGCTTCTGCGGACTGAGCGCGATCAAACCGATGCCCCGCTCGGTCAGGGTCGGCGCCAGCTGCTCTTCGTATGCCCGTAGAGCCAGGTTGCAGTAGGGGCACCAGGCACCGCGGTAGATGACGAGGACCGCCGGCTTCCCGGCAAGGGCCGCGTACAGGCTGGTGGGGTTGCCATGAACGTCGAGGAGGTCGGCGTCCGGCATCGCAGTTCCCGCCTGCGCGACGCCCTCGGGGATCCCGTCACCGGCGAGGCCGGCCTGCTCGGCGCCGAAGGCGGCCAAGGCGCTCTCGGGGATCTGGTCGGCCATGGACTGGTGCATGAGCTCAACGCGCTGGGCGATGGTGGTGTTCGTGCTGGTCATATCCGTCCCTTTCCAGGCGGAGGAAGCGAGGAGACAAGCACCCGGCCCATTCGGCCCGGTGCTCGGTGAAAATGGATTCGCTACTCCAGTCCTACCGAGACGAAATTGGAATATCAATGCCACTTTTCTGGGCGTTGTCCGAGGCGGGCCGGGTGCGGGACGCGATGTGGTCGATCATCGTGTCCAGGGCGATTTCCAGTGGCGCGGTGTCGCGTTGCAGCTGGGTCAGCAGCAGGGCCCCCTGCAGCGCGGCCAGGGTGGTGGTGGCGAGTTTGTCCGGGTCGGCGGCGGGGTCGAGGCGACCGGCCTCGGCCATGGACCGCAGCCCGGACCGAACCCCGGATTCCCAGCGACGGAACGCGGTGGCGACATCGGCGCGGGCAGTGGAATTGATCTCGGCCAGTTCACTTCCCAGCGAACCGAGGGGGCAGCCGCCCCGGCAATGCATCCGTCGCTGGTGCGCGACGAGAAAGTCGCGCCAGGCCCGGAAACCGTCGACGGTGTCCAGGCGGGCGAACATGGGTTCCTGCCCGCCGACGACGGTGTCGCTCTGATAGGCGATCACCGCGCGGATCAGCGCGTTCTTGTCGGTGAAGTAGTGGTAGACCTGCGAGTTGCTCACCCCGGCTGCATCGCGTACGTCCTCGACGGTGGTCGCGGCGACACCGTGCTCGAACATCAACTGCGCTGCCGCCACCACGATCCGTTGCCGCGTCTGCTCGCCCTTCGGTGTCAGGCGCCGTGGCTTCGTGCTGCTCATAACCTTCACGATATCGCGATTTCTGGAATTGACATTCCATTTTGGTCGGCACACGATTGGCCTGATAGAGCCAAATTCTTCCATCGAGGGAGATCGTCATGAAGAACCTGCAGACGCGGTACGGGCCCTATGCGCTGGTGACCGGAGCATCAGCGGGCATCGGCGCCGAATTCGCCGCCCAGCTCGCTGCCGCCGGGTTCAATCTCGTGCTGGTAGCCCGCCGCAAGCAACGCTTGTCCGCGCTGGCCGACCGCCTGCACGCCGAGCACGGCACCGTCGCGGAGATCATCGAGCTGGACCTGGGCAGCCCCGGCGCCGTCGACGAGCTGACCCGGCGCACCCAGCCCCTCGACATCGGCCTGGTGGTCGCCGCCGCAGGCGTGATCACCGCGGGCCGGTTCCTGGACAACCCGCTCGCCGCCGAGACCGCGCTGGTAGAGCTCAACCTGGTCGTCCCCATGCAACTCGCCCACGCCTACGGCCGCCGGTTCAGTGCACGAGGCGGCGGCGCGCTGATCCTGGTCGCCTCGACCATCGCGTTCGCGCCCGCCCCCTACCTGGCCAATTACGCGGCTGCGAAGGCCTATATCGCCTCTTTCGGCCAAGCATTGCACTACGAACTGCGCCGCACCGGCGTCGACGTCCTCACCCTCGCCCCCGGCCCCACCCGCACCGAGGGCGTGGAAACCGCCGAAGGCATCGACTTCACCAAGCTGCCGCTACCGATGGCCACCGCCAGCGCGGTCGTCACGAAGGCACTGCGGGACCTGGGCCGCAAACCCCTGCTCATCCCCGGCCGCATGAACAAGATCAGCGACTTCACGGGCAAATACCTCACCCCGCGCCGCATGCAGACCATCATGTTCGGACAGCTGATCGGCCGCGCCACCACCAGCAACTGACAACTCGCATTGGGCTCGCGGGACACCGGAAGGCATTCGGTCGCATAGCAATTCGGGTATTCCAGGCTGAAGAACACCCTCGGATTCGCCGGGGGCACTCGCGGTGCGTCCCAGGCCGGGCGGCACCTGCCCGGCTGAATTGGGATCGCTGATCGGTGACAGCCTCGGGGCTGCCACCCACGCGAACTCGAATGAGCGCCGCGGCCTCGACATGGCATACCGGTCGGTACTATTCGAGCAGCTGTCAGGACACACCGTTCGAGTTCGCGAGAGGACCGGCGATGGCAGTGAGACGGAAGTGACCGGGCTGCCGCGCTACGCGCCGATGCTGGCCACGGCCGGTGTGGTTCCCCACGATGACGCGAAATGGAACTACGAAGTCAAATTCGATGGCATTCGCGCCATCTGCTACGTCAGCGATGGTCTGCGGCTGATGTCACGCAACGACAAGGACATCACAGCGGCCTGGCCGGAACTCGCCGCGCTCGGACCCTCGAGCCCCGCCTTCGTCCTGGACGGTGAAATCGTTGCGCTCGCCGAGGACGGACGATCCTCCTTCGAAGCTCTTCAGCCGCGGATGCATCAGCGCAACCCTGCCCTGATTCGATCCCTGGCCACTACGACCCCGGCCACCTACATGATCTTCGACCTGCTCCACGTCGGTGATCGCTCGCTGATCGACCTGTCCTACCAGCAGCGGCGGGAATTACTCGAACAACTCGACCTCCGCGGACCGCACTGGCAGACACCACCCCGCCTGAAGGGTCCCGGTGAGGCGGTGCTCGACGAATCACGACGCCTACGGCTGGAAGGCATCGTCTGCAAACGCCTCGACGGTCCCTATCTGCCCGGGCGGCGCAGCCCACTCTGGATCAAGGTCAAGAACGTCCGTGATCAGGAAGTCGTCATCGTCGGCTGGCGCCCGGGCGCCGGGCAGCGAGCCGGTCACATCGGCTCACTACTGATGGCAGTTCACGACGACACGGGCGAACTCACCTACATCGGTAACGTCGGCACCGGCTTCACCCAGGCCACGCTCGACGACCTGAGTTCGAAACTCCAACCCCTGCAACGCAACACGCCCTCCGTCGAGGCTCCGGTCCCCGACGCCGTTTGGGTCGAACCCGAACTCGTCGGCGAGGTGACCTTCACCGGCTGGACCAGCGACGCCCGACTCAGGCATCCATCGTGGCGTGGATTGCGGTTCGACAAGAACCCACGCGAAGTCCGCCGAGAGCCGTAACGCCGCATGGGCTGTCGGGTTCTGAGAAGGCTCATTCGAGCTTCGTGAATGTGAGGTGGGTACGGCCTATTGGCGCCGGTTCCCGCGCGCGCGACAACAGTGTCGGATGGTCGGTCCCGGCGGGCCACGACGGTGATGGCGGCTCGTCTATATCGGTTGTGTCGGAACGGCTTTCAGCGATCTGGCCCGTCGGGTGCTGCGGCGCACGCTCGATGAATTGGCGATCGTGCACCCGGCGATCACTGGACCGATGCCGAGCGGGGTGGCGCGGGCCGCGCTCTGGGTCGAGTCGGTTCTGGTCGCCGATGCCGAGCGGATGACGGTGTTCGGCGTCAGCGTGCAGACTGCGGAGGCCGCGCGGCTGTGGCGCCGGCACCCGGGTGGTGTGCCGCCCGGGTGCATGAGGCGGAGGGATTGCCGGCGGTCTAGGCGACGGACGGGTCGGTGCGCCGGGCCGCGGCCTGCGCATGCGCGGTGTAGCGGACCGTGAACACGGCTGGGATTGCGAAGGCCGCGACCTGGACTGCGGTCCGCGGGCCATCGGTGTGTGCCAGCACTGCGAGGGCGATGCACCCGATGGTGAAACTGACGGTCCATGCGGTGGTGATGACGTAATTGACGCGGATGAACCCTGGGTTCGACCACAGTTCCGGCGGCGTCGACTGCTTCGCGATCGGCAGGGTGAACGGCGTGCCGACGAGCATCGAAATACCCGCGACGAGCATCAGGACACCACTGGAAATCGCAGGTGAGTACGGGTGCAGCGGAGTGTTGGGGTCGGTGAACGCGAGGATCGTGAACGCGATGAAGAACACCGCTGAGCCGATGTCGATGACCATCGCGGTGACATCCCTCCCGGCCCGCAACAGCCGGGCGATCTCGATCAGCGAAAGGCACGCGGCGATCAGGGCGGCCCACTGCCAATGGTGTGCCGGCACGACCGCATAGACGATCCAGGGGGCGAAAGTACGCAGGTAGGACATGACTGGCTAGCTCCTTGGAGATGTCACTTCGACATGTTGGATGCGGATAGTCCGGTACCGGAATGTCCGCCAATAGTGATATTCCGGTGCCGACATGTCAAGACCGCAATATAGACTGGCGTCATGAGCCTCAGACACGCCCTGCTGGGCCTGCTGGCGGACCGGCCGGCCAGTGGCTACGACCTGCTGCAGCGGTTCGCCGGATCGCTGGACAGTGTGTGGTCCGCATCGCAGACCCAGGTGTATACGGAGCTGACGAAGCTCGCCGGCGAAGGCTTGATCACGGCCTCCGAAGAGGGTCCACGCCGGCGCAAGGAATACGCGCTCACCCCCGCCGGGGACGCCGAACTCGAGAACTGGCTCGTCGCATCCGAATCGAAGACGCCCGCACGGAACGAGATGCTGCTGCGGGTCTTCTTCCTGGGCTTCCTCTCCCGGCGCCAGGCCCTGGACCATCTCGCCGGCATCGAGGAGCGATCCCGCGCAGGACGAGACGAACTGGCGGCTATGGAGCGCTCGACCGAATGGACCGACGACGATTTCTCCGCCAACGGGCGACTGGCCTTGGAGTGGGGGCAGCGCTTCTGGACGATGAACCGAGAATGGGCGCAGTGGGCGCAGGAGCAGATCGCCGCACGGCAATCACACGAGTCCGAGGAAACTCCCACGCAATGACCGTTTGTGTGAAGGTTGTGTGTCGACCCGGGCCGTTCCGACACGCGCCCTCATCGCGCACAGCCGTCCACGAAACCGTCAGCGCCACAACGCCACAGGTCCAGTGGTCGCCGCTGACACCGATCTCGCGAGACAGCACACCTAGCTGACGAGTGAAAACTCATCGCTTTGCCAGAGACTCAGGGTTCGTCCAGGTCGACGATCGTGCCCGTAGCGTGGGCTGGACCTTTGGGCGGGGCGAGCATCTCACATGCCGAAGCTGCGCGGAGGGTCAGCGCTGTGCGCCCGGGCGGAGGGCTCCCAGCAAGGCGGCGAACCCGAGTGCGGACCTCGGTTCGTAGGCGGCGCGCCACAATCCGCCGTGCAGTGCCTGGTCGCTGAACAGCGCTTCCGGGTGCGGCCGCGGCGTCGGCGGCCGGTGCAGGTCGTGGATCAGCAGAGCGGCCATCAGTACGCGGCAGGTGTCGGGTTCGAATACCTCGACCCGGAAGTGGTGCGCACCCCCGTAGGCGGCAGCCAGTGCGCGATTCTTGGTGACCGAACGGGTCCACGACGCGGGCGCGACATTGAACGAGACGAGCTGACCGCCGCCTTCCGCGGTGATCCCGCGCCAGCGCTGGAGTCGTTTGGCCAGCGCATAGCTGGGTCCCTGCTGGGGCACGAGAACATCGGCGAGGCCGGTCCCGTCCTCGTGCGTCGTGGTGTACGGCGGCCGGAAGAGCGCTCCTCGCGATACCGAGCGGGCCACGCTGTCCAGGTATTTCTGCAACCCGCGTCCGCGCCATGCGCTCACCCCGGCGTCCACGACCTCGCGGGGTACGACGAAGGCGTCGGTGGGGGTGGCGAGGTAGGCGAGCGCGGTCCGCGCATCGAGCCCGGACAGATGGGTGGCCAGGAGGTCGGCGGCCATCGTGATACGAACGTGCGCGCCGCGATCGGCGTAGGCGTACATGCCGAGAACCAGTGGCAGCTCATGGCTTTCGGTGGTCAGCCAGGCGCTCAGCTCGGGCAGCTCGGTGGCCAGGTCCAAGCCCGGTGTGCCGTCGGGGCGCAGCGGCCACCGGACCGTGCCCGCGCCGCTGCGGGCGGTTTCGCCGATCCGCTGCCACAGGTCACGGCCCGCCACATCGACGGCGAGGACGTCGGCACCCCACGCGGATAGCGTGGCCAGCGGGCTGAGCTCGGCCCCGGCACCCAGCAGCACGATGCTGCGGCCGGGCACCGGCAGCCACTGCGGATTGGCCACCACCCGGCCGATGGCCGCGCGGAACGAGGGTTCAGCGACACCCTCGGCAACCCAGCTGTCGAGTTGCCCGAGCAGATCGGCCCCGCTCAGCCGTCGGCCGCGGTAGGGAATCTGTAGCTGTGTCACCGGGCGGTTGTGGCCGGTGACGGTAGCCGTATCGGCTTGCCAGACTGCACCGGTCGCGAGATCGAGGTCGGCCAGCGGAATGTCGACCGTGCCCTTGCGCCAGACCATGTGTCGCCGGGCCGACGTGAGTCCGCGTGCCGCGACCGCATGCGCGACCTCCGTACTTCCGGCCGAGGCGCTGGTCAGTTCGGCGAGCAGCGCGGCATAGTCGGTGCGCCACGCCCGGTTTCGACGAATCCGCGGCACCAGCTCAGGTGCGGCGGGGTGCGCGGCATCGGCCAGGATCCGGGTCAGGGTCGGGGTGGTGGGGCGTGCACCGGACGTCTCGGGAAAGTCGACGGTCATGTCACCTGTTCCTGTGAATGATCTTGCGGCAGCGGCGTTCCAGCAGGACGACGGCGAGCCCGAAGAACCGGAATGCCGGATTGGTCGTCTGCCTGTGGTGGTACCGGAAATAGATCTGCTGGCAGATGACCGCCAGCCGGAACAGACCGAAGACCTCGTAGAAGGCCCATTCGCGATCGGTGAGACCGATTCCTGTTCGCCGGCAGTAGTATTCGACGACCTCACGGCGCGTCAGCATGCCGGGGGTGTGGGTGGGCTGGCGGCGGAAGAACTTGAACGCGCGGCCGTCGTCCTGCTGGACCCAGTACGCGAGTGCGCTGCCGAGGTCCATCAGCGGATCCCCGATGGTGGCCAGCTCCCAGTCGAGCAGCCCGATGGGCCGGGTCGGATCGGAGTGGTCGAGGACGATGTTGTCGAAACGAAAGTCGTTGTGGATGAGCACGGCCCCGCGATCGGGCGGCTGATTGGCGGCCAGCCACGCCATCACCGACTCGAACGAGCCGACATTCCAGGTCCTGGCCCGTCGGTAGCGCTTCGACCAGCCCGCCACCTGACGGGCGACGTAGCCGGGCCCCTTCGACATCCAGCTCAGCCCCGCCGCCTCGGGATCGATCGTGTGCAGATCGACCAGTATGTCGAGAACGTTCGTACACAGCTTGCCGACTTGCAGCGTGGTGAGCTCCAGGTCCTGGGGGAACTCCTTGCGCGGAATGATGCCGTCGAGTCGTTCCATCAGATAGAAAGGGGCCCCGAGGATTTCAGGGTCCTCGCACAGCGCGACCGTCGACGGCGCGTAGTCGAACACCGGCCCGAGCGCGGTCTGCACGCGGAACTCCCGGGCCATATCGTGCGCCCCTTCGCCGTGCCGCCCGGCCGGGGGCCGCCGCAGAATGAGGTCACGGCCCGGGTACTCCAGCAGGTACGTCAGATTCGAAGCGCCACCGGAGAACTGACGCACCGCGGGGATGCCGCTCAGCGTTTCGTCGGCGACCTGAGTACGTAGCCAGGCCGCCAGCGCGTTCACGTCGAAGGCATCCTCGGACCGCACCTGCCGGGCCTCCGTCCGCGTCGGGCCGGGGGTCGATGTCATGTCAGCTTCCTCACGATCGACAGGGGCAGCACCTTCATGGCCACCGCGAGCGGAACCCACGGCCAGCTCGGGACATACGCGACGGCTCGGCGAGCCTCGATGGCGGCGACCATGGACGCGACACCGGGCGCCGTGTCGACCATGAATTTGGTGCGGTCCGCGGCCGCGGCATTGATCTCGGAGCGGATGTATCCCGGCAGGATCAGCGAAATGTCCACGCCGGGAATGCGTTCGGAGCGCAGCCCCTCGGCCAGCGCGGCCACCCCGGCCTTGCTGGCCGCGTAGACGGTCATCGAGCGCCGCATCCCCCGCACCGCCGAGAACGACGAGATCAGCACCAGATGGCCGCGCTGCTGCGCACGGAAGATCTCCAGCGCGTGTTCGCTCTGCGACAGCGCGCCGACGAAGTTGGTCATCGCCGTGGTGCGGTTGGCTGCGGCGCCGCCGGTGCCCAGCGCCGCGCCCAGACCACTGCCGGCATTGACGATGACCCGATCGATGCTCCCGAAGGCCGCGCGGAAGACTCCGAAGGTCGCGCGCACGGCGTCGTCGTCGGTGACATCGAGGGCCGCGATCTCGACCCGAACATCCGGATGGGCTTCGGCGAGTTCATCCTTCAGTAGGGTGAGCCGATCGACACGCCGTGCGCACAGCCCGAGGTCATACCCGCGCGCGGCGAACTGGCGCGCCATCTCCTCGCCCAGACCGGAACTGGCTCCGGTGATGATGATCGTGCCCTTGCTCATGGAATGCGGTCTCGCTTTCTCGGGTTCTCTCACCGGCGCTCGGCATATTTGGCGAGTTCGACACGTCCGACGAGGTCCAGGTGCACCTCGTCGGGTCCGTCGGCCAGCCGGATCGCCCGCGCGGCCGTCCATGCCGCGGAGAGCGGGAAATCGTCGGATATGCCTGCGCCGCCGTGGATTTGCATGGCGAAGTCGATGACTTCCTGCGCCACCGCCGGCACATGCGCCTTGATCTGGCTGATTTCACTGAGCGCACCGAACGCACCGACCGTGTCGAGTTTCCATGCGGCATTGAGCACCAGCAGCCGCGCGGAGTCGATGGCGATGCGTGCCTTGGCGATCCGCTCGCGGTTGCCGCCGAGGTTCGCCAAGGGCTTTCCGAATGCGGTGCGATCCAGAGCGCGACGGCAGGCGGCCTCGAGGGCGGACTCGGCGAGTCCGATCATGCGCATGCAGTGGTGCACGCGGCCGGGACCCAGCCGCCCCTGCGCGATCTCGAAGGCCCGGCCGGGGCCGAGCAGGATATTGGACGACGGCACACGAACATCGGTGAACGAGACTTCGCCGTGCCCGAAGGGCTCGTCGTATCGGCCCATCGTGGGCAGCATCCGCTCGACGCGGACGCCGGGGGTGTCGCGCGGGACGATCACCATGGTGTGCCGGCGGTGCTTGCCGGCGTCCGGATCGGTCAAACCCATGAAGAGAATGACCTCGCAGTCCGGATGACCGATGCCGGTGGTCCACCACTTCCGGCCGTTGAGCACGACCTCGTCCCCGTCGGGCACCGCGGTGGCCGCCATGTTCGTCGCGTCCGAGGACGCGACGCCGGGTTCGGTCATGGCGAACGCCGAGCGAATTCTGCCGTCGAGCAGAGGCTCCAGCCAGCGATCGCGCTGAGCCTGATCCCCGTACTGCAACAGGACTTCCATGTTTCCGGAATCGGGTGCGTTGCAATTGAATACGTGCGGGGCCAGGAACGACCGCCCGGTGACCTCGGCGATCGGCGCGTAGTCGGTGTTGGTCAGGCCCGCCCCACCGTCGGTGCCGAATCGTGCGGCGTACCCACCCGCGTGCGCGGCCGGCAGGAACAGATTCCACAGGCCCTCCGAACGGGCCTTGGCCCGCAACTCGGCCAACATCGGCAATGGCTGCCACGGATCCCCTCCCGCGTCGCGCACCGCGGCAAGCTCCCGGTGATACCCGGGCTCGACGGGCAGGATCTCGTCGTCCACGAAACGGCGTACGCGCTCGACAAGATCGGCAGCGCGAGCGCTGGGTGCAAAGTCCATGACTCCTCGATTTCCTGAGGCAAGATGTGCATATGCCATTCTGGTGGGGTCCGAACATCGATTGAATGGGCATGAGAACCCCATTGGGTGTGCATATGCATATGGGTGAGCTGACGAGGAACTCGCGATGGTGACGAACACAGACCGGCCGGCGGTTCCGCTCGGGCCGGGCCGGAGGGAAACCGCCGCCCGGATAGCGACGATGATCTCCGCGGCCGACCCGGAACTGCGCCAGATCTCGGCGGACCTCACCCGCCTGTATCGCGACAGCATTCCCGTCTATGACCAGGTCGACCCCGACTCGATCGAGCAGAACACACGTGCCGTGCTCGAGATCGCGGTCCGTCACCTGCGCACGGACCTGGCGCAATCGAGCTTCGATGAGCTGGCCGCCCTCGCTCGCGTGTGGGCCGACCAGCAGATCCCGCTCGAACTCGTCGCACACAGCATCCAGATCGGGGCGCGCCGGATATTCGCGATCGTCCGTGAGCGCGCGGTCGCCGCCGAGATACCGGCGGCCGAGATCGACGCCATGCAGGACCTCATGTGGGAGTGGGCAACCGCCTCGGCTACCGCGGTGCACATGGTCCTGCAGGACCGGGCCATCGACGGCGCCACCCGGCGCGCGGACTTTCTGCGCCGTCTGGTCGACGGCAGCCTGTCCCCGGCGGCGATCGCCGCCGAGGCCGGGCACCACCGGGTGGATCCGGATCACCGCTACCACGTCGCCTGTGTCGCCTGGGATGAGACGAAAGCCGCCTCCGAACTGCTCGGATACCTGCGCGCACGCGGATCGACATCGAAACTGCCGGTCGTCGACACGGTCATCGACCGCCACCTGGTCGCCATGCTCCCGCACACACCGGACGACCCGCCCCCGGCGGGGACCGTGGCCCTGGGGCCCTCGGTGCCGCTGACCGAGGCTCCGCTGTCCTATCGCCACGCCCGCCAGGCCCTCGACCTCGCCGCCCGCAACGATCGGACCGGGCTGGTCGATCTGGCGACGCTGGGCCCGCTACCGTTGCTCGCGTATCCCGACGAGGCGGTCGACGTGCTCGCCGCGAAGCACCTCGCGCCGCTGTTGCGTCACAGCGCGGGTGCCGAGGTGGCTGCCACGGTGGAGGCGTACCTCGATTGCGACCGTCGTATCGACGAAACCGCTGCCAAGCTCTACCTCCACCGCAATACCGTCCGAAACCGGTTGCTGCGCTTCGCCGAGATCACCGGCCTGAACCTCGACCGCACCGACGATCTGATCGTGGCCTGGTGGCTGCTCACGTACCGCCGGAACAGCGAATCGGGCATCGACGGATGACGCCCGGAGTCTTCATTTCGGTTCGCGCGGACGATATTTCGAGCCGTTCGGACGATGCAGAACACCGGTCATCAGTGTCGCCAGGGATTCTTCGAGCGCGGCGCACACATCGATGCGAAGTGCGGCCAGGCCGGGGTCGGCATCGTAGGCCGCCACCGTGCTCGCCGACGGCCGGCCATGGGCGTACAGCCCTGCGACCATGGCCACGCCCATCAGACAGATCGTCAATGCCTTGTCGCCGAGTTCCGGCACCACCTGGCGGACACGGTCGGCAAGGATGGTGAGGTTCTCGAGGGTGGAGCGCTTGTATCGAACGACCACGTCGACCGACACATTGTGCTCGAGCACGCCCGCCTGCGCGCTCACCAGATCGGAGAATGCGGTGTGGTCCTGCAGCGAACAACTGAGGACAGCCGCGAGCCGATCGATCCGTTCCTCCACCGGCAGGTGAGGATCGATGGCGTCCGGCAATTCATCCGCCAACTCGGCAAGCCACTGGCGGAATCCCCGATCGAGCAGTTCGAGCAGAATCTCCTCGCGAGATTCGAAGTAGCGCAACACATTTGACTTCGCCAACCCGACCCGGCGGCTGAGCGCGTTGAGGGTCAGGTCGGCGACCGGCATGTCATCGAGCATGGCCGCGGCGGCTTCCAGAATCGTGCTGCGGCGCACCTCCCGCTGCTCCTGGGTGCGCGCTCTCTGGAATCCCACGCACCGATGGTACCGACCACCGGGTCATTGACTAGAGACCGGCGGTCTCTTACTGTGGGTCCAAACCGGTTAAGAGACCGGTGGTCCTTAATTTCGATTCATTCCCGCAGCGGAGGAACCATGGCGCACAGGTGGACCGAGAACGATGTCCCCGAACAGCAGGACCGGCTCGCGGTCGTCACCGGAGCCAATACCGGACTGGGCTTCGAAACCGCCCGCGTGCTGGCGGCGCACGGAGCGTCGGTGGTGCTGGCGGTCCGTGACGTCGAGAAGGGCAAACAGGCCGTTGCCAGGATCACCGAGCTCGTGCCCGGCGCGCGCCTGAGCGTGCTCGCCCTCGACCTGGCCTCGCTCGAATCGGTCCGCGCGGCCGCCGCCGAGCTGCGCGCCGCGCATCCGAGGATCGATCTCCTGATCAACAATGCCGGCCTGATGTACCCGCCACGGCAGAACACAGCGGACGGATTCGAGCTGCAATTCGGCACCAACCATCTCGGGCACTTCGCCCTGACCGGACTGGTCCTCGACCTGTTGCTGAACACCCCGAACTCCCGGGTGGTCACGGTGGCAAGCCTCGCGCACCGCTTCCGCGGCAAGATCCATTTCGACGACCTGCAGTGGGAGCGGTCCTACGACCGGGTCGCCGCCTACGGCCAGTCCAAGCTGGCGAACCTGATGTTCACCTACGAACTGCAGCGCCGACTGACCGCGCACGGCGCCAACACCATTGCGGTCGCCGCACATCCGGGCGGTTCGAACACGGAACTGATGCGCAACTCCCCGGCCGTCATTCGGTGGCTCGCACCGGCGGTGGCCCCGCTGGTCGCGCAGAGCCCGGCGAAGGGCGCGCTGCCCACACTGCGTGCCGCGACCGATCCGGGTGTGCTCGGGGGTCAGTACTACGGCCCGGATGGCTTCGCAGAGGTCCGGGGATATCCGCGAGTCGTGGCCTCCAGCAACCGATCTCACGATCTGGCCGCACAGCAGCGGCTGTGGGCTGTCTCCGAACAGCTGACCGGCGTCACCTTCGAGGTCTGACCGGCGACGTTGCGGGTGCGGTGGGCTGATTCTCGCGCCGTGCTTCGAGCCACCGGGTGTAGCGGTGCAATGCACGAGCCTGCTCACCCTGAGCGGCGACCAAAGCCGGCGTCGGGCTGGCATGGACCGCCGGGTTCGAGCCGGCGGCCCGCAGCCGCAGGGGCGAGCACAACCCGCCCGATCCCGAACCATCCGACATCGAGAAACCTCTTTCGGCCTCTGATGAATGCACTGCTTACCTTTGTGTGCGGACGCTAACGCCAGGATGAAATGTAAGCGCTGTCAACACTTGTTAAATTGGTTCCATGGCAACGTCGAACGCGCCGTATCACCACGGCGATCTGCCCAGCGCGCTGGTGCGCGCGGCTGTGGAACTCCTCGAGGAAGGCGGTGCGGGTGAGCTTTCGCTCCGCGCCGCCGCGCGGCGGGCGGGCGTGTCGACCGCCGCGCCGTACCGTCACTTCGCCGATCGCGATGCCCTGTTGTCCGCCGTCGCCGCCGTGGGTTATCGCGAGCTGACCGCGCAACTGGTCGCGGCGGCCGCCGCGCCGGCCAATGCCGCGGACCTTGCCGAGATCGCGGTCGCCTATGTGCGGTTCGCCCTGACGCGGCCCGGGCTCTTCCGGGTGATGTTCTCCGAGCCGTGCGATCCCACCAGCCCGGAACGGGTGGCGGCGACCACCGCGATCCACGAGTACGTGAAATCGATTGTGCGGCAGATCTTTCCCACGGCCAGCGAGGAAGACCTGGCGACGGCGCTGTGGGCGTTGGTCCACGGCCTGGCCTTCCTGTACCTGCACGGGAAGTTCGACGCCGATTCCGTCGAAAGCCGTGTCCGGAGTGCCGTTTTCGCAGCGCTCGACGCGACGGTCACGTCCAGCGAGCCCTCGGGCGCCTGATCCGGGCCGCCGGTATGCCGAGGCGACCGGGCTCGCGGGTGGGGGAGTGGCGCCTCACGGCTTGCGAATCTGCAGCAACACCTTGCCCACGGTTTCGGCGGAATCCAGCAGCGGGTGCGCTTCGGAGACATCGTGGATGGGCACCACGGCGGACACGACCGGCGCGACGGCGCCCGCGGAAATCAGCGGCCACAGCCGCCGGTGCAGGTCGGAAATGATCTCGGCCTTGGACCCGAGGCCGTATTCGGGACGGCGACGCAGGTTCGTCACGTGCACCGAGGCCCGTTTGCCCAGCATCACACCGAGATTCAGCTCGGCGACCGCCCCATCCTGGAGGCCGATGATCGTGAGGTCGCCGTCGGTGGCCAGGGCGTCCATATTGCGTTGCAGGTACCCGGCACCCATGATGTCGAGGATCACGTCGGCGCCGCCGTACTCCTCGGTCACGACGGTGACGAAATCCTGATCGCGGTAGTTGATCAGGGTGTTCGCGCCGAGTTCCCGGCAGCGATCCAGCTTGAACCGCGAACCGGCGGTCACCGCCACGCGGGCGCCCAGCGCCCGGCCCACCTGGATCGCGTGCGTGCCGATGCCGCTGCCGCCGCCGTGGACGAGCAGCGTCTGGCCGGCGCGAAGACCGGCGGCCATCACCACGTTCGACCACACGGTGGCGGCCGCCTCGGGGAGCGCGGCGGCCGCGGTGAGACTCACTCCGTCGGGCACGGGCAGCAACTGCGTGGCGGGGACGTTGACCCGTTCGGCATAGCCACCGCCGGACAGCAGCGCGCAGACCGCGTCGCCCGGCTTCCAGTCCTGCACGTCGGCGCCGACCTCGGCGACGATGCCGGACACCTCCAGGCCGAGGATGTCGCTGGCCCCCGGCGGCGGCGGGTAGACGCCGTAGCGCTGCATGAGGTCGGCGCGGTTCACTCCCGCGGCCACCACGTCCACCGCCACTTCCCCCGGGCCGGGGGCCGGTAGGTCGTCCACCTGCGACCACTTCATGACCTCCGGACCGCCGTAGCCGTCGAGTGTCACCGCGAACATGTCATCCCCTTTCGGTCACCGTAATGTGTACACCGCTTACATTACTCTCGAAATTAGCGCCGTCAACATTCGAGCCGTGGATCACGATCCCTGTGTGCATCGCCGTGGCCTGTCCCTCACTGCGCGGGCCCGCCCCGCCAGTGGGCGATCTCCAGGGCCTGGCCGCTGCCCGCGCGGGCGAGACGTTCGGCCCTCAGGTCCGAAAAGTGCTGGCCGAGACGTCGATCGACGCCTCGGCCAGCACTTTTTCAGGGGATTCAGTGGGCTCCAACCCTTTTCAGTACCTTCAGCACGACGGTCAGCGTGGCTGCCCAGACCCGCTCCGAGACGCCGGCCGGCGCCGTGAAACCGAGGAGGCGCTGATGCGCAACCGTTTGCGGCTCCGTGTATTTCAGCAGGCCGTCGGCGCCGTGGCGGCGCCCGAGTCCGGAATCGCCCATGCCGCCCATCGGCGCGTCGACACTGCCCCAGGCGGCGGCGTAGGCGTCGTTGACATTGACGGTGCCGGTGTGGATGCGGGCCGCGACCGCGCGGCCCTTCGCGCCGTCACCACTCCAGACACTGGCATTGAGACCGTAGGCGGTGGCATTGGCCAGCGCGATCGCCTCGTCGACGTCCCGGTAGGAGTAGATCGACACGACCGGGCCGAAGGTCTCGTGGTCGTAGAGCGTCATGTCCGGGGTGACACCGGTCAGGATGGTCGGTTCGTAGAAGAGCGGCCCGAGATCGGGGCGTGCCCGGCCGCCGGCACGCACGGTCGCGCCCTTGGCGACCGCGTCCTCGACATGGGCGGTGACCGTGTCGAGCTGGGACCGGTTGGTCAGGCACCCGACATCGGTGCTGTAGTCGTAGGCGGCACCGATCTTCAGCCGCTTGGTCCGGTCGACGAAGGCGGCGACGAATTCATCGTGGACGGCTTCGGCGACATACATGCGTTCGATGGAGACGCACAGCTGTCCCGTCGACGAAAAGCACGCGGAGACAGCGCCTTCGGCGGCGCGGTCGATATCGGCGTCGTCGAGGACGATCATCGGATTCTTACCGCCCAGTTCGAGCGAGGCGCCGATCAGCCGTTCCCCGGCGTCGCGGGCGATCTGCCGGCCACTGGCGGTGGACCCGGTGAACATCATGTAGTCGGCGTTGTCCATCAGCGGTGTGCCGATGGAACTGCCCCGGCCGACCATCATCTGCCACACCCCACGGGGCAGGCCGGCCTCGTGCATCAGATCCAGCGCCCACAGCGCGGTCAGCGCGGTCTGGGTGTCCGGCTTCTGCACGACGGCATTGCCGGCCATGAGCGCCGGTATGGCGTCGCCGGCGCCCATGCTCAGCGGGTAGTTCCACGGTGAGATGACCGCGACGACACCTTTGGGATGCCGCAGCTCCGTGGTGTGGGTCAGCACCGGGATCGCGCCCCGGCGGCGTTTGGGCGCAAGCAGTTTCGCGGCGCTGCGTGCGTAGTAGCGGGACGCGATCGCGATATCGGTGACCTCGAGGAAGGCATCGCGGCGGGTCTTGCCGTTCTCGGCCTGCATCAGGTCCAGGACCTCGTGCTGCCGCTCGAGCAGCAGGTCGTGGAAGCGCAGCAGGATCGCTTTCCGCTCGTGCACGGGTGTGGCGGCCCAGGCCGGCTGGACGCCGCGAGCGCGGGCGAACGCCGCCTCGATGTCCGCGGGCGTCGAGACCGGCAGGGTGGCGAGCGGGTCACCGGTGTAGGGGGCCGTGGTGGTGACGTGCGCGGCGTCCGGTCCGGCCTCGACGCGTGCGGCGAGCCGCGCGAGCAGGGCCGGGGTCAGGGCAGCGGGCAGGCCCGAGGCGCGGGCCGGGGTGGATCTGGTGGCGTGGTCGATGGTCATAGCGGCTCCGGATTCAGTGCAATGCCGCGCGCAGCGTGTCCTGCGCCAGCTTGATCGCGGCGTTCGCCGCCTGGGTCGAGCGCAGCGCGTTCAGCATCACGAAGTCGTGGATGATGCCGCCGAACCGCACCTGGGTGACCGGCACCCCGGCCTCGCGGAGTTTGGCCGCGTAGGCCTCACCCTCGTCGCGCAGCACATCGGCTTCGCCGGTGATCACCAACGCGGGCGGGAGGCCGCGGAGCTGCTCGATCGACGCGCGCAGCGGGGACGCGTGGATCTCGTCACGCTGGGCGTCGTTCTCGGTGTACTGGTCCCAGAACCACTTCATGCCCTCGCGGGCGAGGAAGTAGTGCTCGGCGAACTGGTGATAGGACGCCGTGTCGAAGTTCGCATCGGTGACCGGATAGAACAGCACCTGCTGCTGGATCCGCACGTCGCCGCGCTCCTTGGCCATCAGTGTGAGAACGGCGGTCATATTGCCGCCCACCGAATCTCCGACGGCCGCGAATCGCGAAGCGTTGAGCCCCTTTTCGGCGCCATGGGCGAACACCCACTGCGCGGCGGCGTAGTTCTGCTCGATCGCGGTCGGATACTTGGCTTCCGGCGACAGGTCGTACTCGGGAAACACCACGGCGGCACCGGTGCCGACCGCGAGTTCGCGGACCAGCCGATCGTGGGTGTGCGCATTGCCGAAAACCCAACCGGCGCCGTGGATGTAGAAGACGACCGGCAGCGTGCCGGTCGCGCCCGCGGGTTTGACGATGCGGACCTTCACCGACCCGGTCGGTCCGCCTTCGACCGTGATCCATTCCTCGTCGATCGCAGGCATGTCGATCTCCCCGGACTGAACCTCGTCCACCGCCTTGCGGCCTTCGGCCGGCGGCAGCTGGAACAGAAACGGCGGGGTGTCGGTGGCCTTCGCGAACTCGACCGCCTCGGCTTCGAGCACCGGCTTGATTTCCGTCATCGCACTCTCCTTCTGGTCTGGTCTTCTCGGGTTCCGGATGTACCGCGTTCCGGGACAGTCAGCGCCGGGTCGGGACCGAGGTCGGGACCGGCATGTGCAGGGCGAGTTGCCCTTCGGTGATCACATCGAGTCGAACGGTCTTGATCGGTGCGAGCGATCGCAGGTCCTCGGACAGCCGACCGCGGCCCAAGGTCAGGTCGACATTGCGGGGCATGCTCACGCTGCCGGCCGACAGCACGTTGGTCTGGCTGAGCGTCGAATGCCAGGCATCGGCGATCGATGTGTACGAGGTGAGCGTCGAAACACGCTCTCCGCTGCGGTATTCGGTCTGCGCGGGCGTGGCGACCGAGAGCGACAGGTCGGTGTTGCCGCTGTCGTCGGCGACGCGTGCCGTGGTGCGGGTGGCATCGATGTCGACGTCGATGTCGGTGACCCACTTGGGAAATCCGTAGCCGTCGTGCCCGCGGACCTGGGCGATATCGGTGTTCACCGGCAGCGACAGCACATAGGAATCGAGGTGATCGTTGTCGAGTCCGGCGAGCAGATCGACGAATCCGAGCCGGCCGTGCCGGGCCGGCCGGACGGCGACCCCGACGGCGGCTTCGGTGTAGAAGTCGATGTCGCACACGTCGTATCGGAAGAACACGACCGAGACCAGGCCGATCCCGGGCGCGACCTCCAGCGGCGCCAGCTCCTCCGGCAGGCGGGAACGGATCGTGCGCGACCGGGCCAGCATGGTCAACCGCGCACTCGACATGCGGTAGTAGAAGTTCGGGGTGAAGGTCTCACCGATCCGCGAGTCGACCTTGACCTTGGGTAGCTGCCGGAAGAAATCCACACTGCTCACCCGGGGATCGCGCGCCACTTCGTCCAGGTCGGTGTCCATCCGGAACCGGTCGTAGAGACCGCCTCCGGGCACGGTGACCAGGTGGCCACCCAGATCGACCTCGACGGTGCTGAGTTGAGTCGGTGACATCGGTGTACTTCTCTCGCTCGCTGGTGTGTGGGCGGACCGACGTTAACCGCGAATGTTAGCAGTGTCAACACTGGCGTATGGGAATTCCGGCCGATCTCGGCGGGGCCGATCGCCGCCCCGTGTTCCATGACGGGACGACTCTCGGACGCGCCACGCCTCAACGGCATGCCACGGCCGAAATCACTTCGGGGGCAACGGGTATCGTCCCGTCATGAGCTCATCTCGAGGACTGCGTCGCACCGATGTCGGCGACGAGTCGCTGTGCCAGATCGGCCGAAGACTGCGGGTTCTGGCCCGTGTACAGATTCCCGTCGACCACGACATACGGCCGCAGCGGCAGCCTCGCCTTGGAGTAGTCGACGCCCAACTCCTCGAGCTTGTCCTCGAGCAGCCACGGGGCCTTCCGGGCGAACCGATTGAGCAACTCCTCCCGGTTGGACAACCCGGTCATCCGGCGGCCGGCGAAGGGCGATGTTCCGTCCGGCGCGGTCGCGGCCAGGATGGCCGCCGGGGCATGGCACAGCAGTGCGAGCGGGCGACCGGATGTCAGCCGATGGCTCAGCAGCGCACCCGAGGTCTTGTCGTAGGCGAGATCCTCCATCGGCCCGTGTCCGCCCGGGTAGAACACCAGGTCGAAGTCGTCCGCATCGACGGCATCGAGGGGTTCCGGCGTGGCCAGGACATCCGCGATGCTGTCGAGGTAGCGCTCCACTTCGCGGCGCTTCCATGGCATCCCACCGGCGATTCCGATGCTGAGCCGATCGAGCGTCGGGGCCTTGCCGCCCGGCGTCGCGACGGTGATGTCCCATCCGGCCTCGCTGAAGGTCCGGTGCGGAACTGCCACCTCCTCCGCCCAGTACCCCGATGGATGTGGCGTTCCGTCGTTCAATGTCCACCGGTCAGCGGCCGTGATAACGAACAGAACCTTCGTCACGCTCGTTCCTCCTGATGCGTTGTTCTGTAGACGGATTAGGGCACCGGCGGCCGGGTTGGGACGAGATCGGGAAAGCATCGATCAACTCGACACGCACCGCCGAGGCGACGAGTGCCGCCACGTAATGTATTCACCGCTAACATTAGCGGCAACGTTGCGCGCCGTCAATGGTGTTGGCAGCGCTTACATGGCAGTTCGGCGGTTGCTGGTCCATCGCAACACGGTGCGGTACCGCCTGCAGCAGATCACCGGCAGATACGGCATAGCGCTGACCGGTGACTCCTTCGATCTGCGGTTCGCCCTCGGTGTCTGCCGGTGGTATACCGCGATACTCCGCGCTTCCTGGCGTGAGGTGTTCGCAGAGGCGTGCGCGGGCACGGAGGCGTTCGTGATCCTGCAGCGGGGCCGTCCCGAAGCAGTGCGGTTGTCCGAAGCGAACTGGCTGACCGGTTGCGTGAAAGTCTCTGTGCCCGAGTGGAATAGGCAGCGATGGGCGGTATCGGACGTACGAAGCTCCCTCCGGGCCGTGGCCCATGTATCCGGTCGGCATACGTTGATCAGGAAACTGTACGGACCATTGCTCAGGGACGGCTCCGACGAAACCATCGACGCTGTGATCGCCCCGTGCGACTGGGTACGCATGTCACTTCCCGAACTCGGGAAATTCGCACAGCAGATGCGGCGAATGCCAGTTGTATCAATTCCGTGAACCAGGAGATGGATCGGATATCTGATCGACCGTATGCGCTGACGTGATGCCGCGGCGATCGCTACCATCGCGGGAGGGCACGACATCGCCGATGCCATCGAGTGCGGGATCGACCAGCGCAGGACCGAGGCGGAAATTCTCATGGAGGCCGCTGAATCCGATCGCCCACCGGGCGAGAGCGAGCGCGAGGAGCTCACGCGGTTGCGGGAACTCGCGGCGCATCGTGATGCGCCCGGCACCGGCGATCCGGCCGGTGCGCGGGCCGGGCGCGAACACCGCGGCGCACTGCGCTGGACGGCCACGGTCGTGCTGCTGGCCCTCGTCGCCGTCCTGGCAATCGGCTCGGTTCTCGCGCGATTCGCCCACGGCGAAGTGCTCGACACCGACCGCTACGTCCGGATCGTCACGCCGCTGGGGGCCGATCCGGCACTGCAGAGCGAGCTGGCCGACCGGATCACCGACGCGATCATGGATCGTGTCGATGTCGAGGCCATCACAGCCCAGGCGCTGGCGGCGATCACCGAGAGCAACCCCCGGGTGCCCGCCGCGTTTGTCGGGGTCGCCCCGCTGGTCGGCAAGCAAGCGCGAGACTTCGTGCGGGACACGGTGACGTCCGTCCTCGGCTCGGATGAGTTCGAGACCCTGTGGATTCAGGCGAACCGGCAGGCGCACACGGGCGTTGCCGCAGTTCTCACCGGCCGCGCCCATGCGGCAGTGGGGATGAGCGAGGACGGCACCGTGAGCGTGTCGCTCGGTCCGATCATCGACAGGGTGCGGACCGTGCTGACCGAAGAAGGTTTCACCTTCGTCGAGCAGGTGCCGGGCATCGATCGGTCCTTTGTGCTGTTCCGTTCGCCGGAACTGGTCAAGGCGCAGTGGTGGGTGTCGTTCCTGGACCGGGTCGACCGGGTGGCGCCGTGGCTCACCGTGCTCCTGGCGGCCTGCGCCGTCTGGGTCGCGCCGAAAGGCGCCCGCCGGCAAGCGTTTTCCTGGGTGGGGGTGGCGCTGGCGCTGGCCATGGCGGCACTGGCGGTAGCCATCGGCATCGCACGATCGGCGTACCTGCACGCCGTGCCCGCCGAAGTGATGACCCCGCAAGCGGCCGCGACGGTGATCGATGCCTTTCTCGTGCCATTGCGGACCACCGTGCGCGCGGTGTTCACGGCCGCCGTGGTGATCGCACTCGCCGGGTTCCTCAGCGGGCCCTCGAGATCCGCGGTCGCGGTGCGAGAAGGCTACAACCGGGCTCTCGCCGCGGTGCGGTCACGGCGAGACGGCCGAGATCCCCAGGCGATCGAATCCGCCGTGGGCCGGTTTCGCGGCCCGCTCCTGGGCGGCATCGTCGCCGTCGCGGTGATCGTCCTCGTCTTCTGGCGATATCCGACGGGGCTGGTCGTCATCGGGACGGTGCTCGTCACCATCGCCGCTCTGCTCGCCGTGGAACTGGTGGCCGGACCGCGGCCCGTCCGACGCGACCGAGCTCACCGCTGATCTCACGCGCCGGTCGCCGGGGCCCGGTGCCGCAGATAATGCCCGACAGCTGTGTCGTCCGATGCGACGGCCTTGACGATCGCTGCCGCACCCACGATCACCACCGACATCACGAAAAGCCAACTGACAGAGGTGAAAGCGAGCCCCCACGGCCCGAAGTGCTGCTGGGCTTGCGCCGTTATCCGTGGCAGCACGATACGAGCGACCACGTGCACCGCGGTCAGCCCGATCGCCGTCAGGACGCCGGTCGTCCAGAGCACCCGCCCGGTCAGCGCGCCCTTGGTGAGCAGGAACGGCGCGAACGCCCACACCAGGGTCCACACCGCGACCTCACCGAGCAGCGCGAGCGGCTGCCCCGCGACCCGAATCCGGGTCAGATCACGGGTCTGCTCGACGAGCGCGGTCGACAACGCCACCGCGAGCAGCGCGGTCAACCACCGCCAGGCATCCCGCGGCCCCATCGACGGCACCCGCCACACCGCCCCGTAGACACGGCCGAGCGCCCGAGCGAACGAGGTGCCACTGAGGATGATCATCAGCAGCCCGACCACACCGAACGCGGTCAGTGACCGATCCGATGACGTGGCCGCATCCCCGGCGTGCAAGACGGCGGGGTCGAAGCCGAACTGATCGCGAATGGTGTCGGTGGTCGGTTGCCAGCCGCTGAACGCCGACGCGGCGATGATCACCGGAAGCACCGAGGTGAAGATCTGCGCTGCCAACGCCAGTGCTCGATCGACGAGCTCGATCTCGACGAGGGTTTCGGCCACGAGCCATGCCGTCCGGCCGACAGGTGTGGCGCGTAACCAGCGGATAGCGGCCCGGGCGCGCGCCGCGGATGCTCGCCGAGCCGCCGCTGGTCGGGATTTCACGGAACGCGTGATGGGTCGATGGGCGACTGCCGCACGGGCGAGGTCACGAATACCTCCCTCAGCTCGACTTTCGACCGGTGATCGGAGACTCCGATCCATCAAACCAAGAACTGGTGTCCGTGCTGCCGCTCTGCGAGCAGCGAGTCCGCATCGACATGTGCACCGGCGAGGGCGATGCCGGCACGGTGCCGCCGGTTCGCTGGCGCGGTGCCGGGTCAGTGGCGATGCTGGGAGTGAACTATGAGATGCGGCAAGGCAATTGGCGTAATCGCAAGCGATCGACCACAATTGAAGGAATGGGTGGCGTTGGGGCACGAAAGCTACGCGAGCTCTCGGCTGCCGAGTCACTGAAACGGCTGGCCGGCGCGCAATTCGGGCGAATTGTGTACTCGCGCCGTGGACTTCCGATCATCCGGCCGGTCAATCACATCGTCGAAGAGGATGTGGTGGTGGTGCGGGCGCAGCTGGGCGCCAGCCTGCTGCGGGGTGACGGCCAGGTGGTGGCGTACGAGGCCGACTCGTTCGACGAGCACACCCGGCAGGGCTGGAGCGTGATCGTCACCGGGGTCGCGCGGGTGGTGATGGATCCCGAGCAGGTGCAGCGCTACGAGACGCTGCTCGACCCCTGGATCAACCTGCCGATGGACCATGTCATCCGCATCGAGGCCGAGGTCGTCACCGGCCTCGAGCTGATCGACGAGGGCAGCTGACCGCACGCCACGTGCGACGGTGACTGTGACCCCGCACATACCACTCCGGTAGCGTGACACGCCGTTGGACCGAGCCCGGCAAACCGCCGGCAGGCTCGGCGCGGCCGGTGGCTCCCGATCACGAACGGCGGGTTCCGGCCGCACGCACGCGAGAGGAACCGCATTTGACAGCCTCGGAAAGGCAGCTACCGGACATCGGTACCGCACGCACGGACGACGAGGGGTATTCCCGCGGCCTGTCGCCGCGCACCATTCAGATGATCGCCATCGGCGGCGCGATCGGCACCGGCCTGTTCTACGGCGCGGGCGGCGCGATCCAGAAGGCCGGCCCGGCGCTCATCCTCTGTTATCTGGCCGCCGGCCTGGCCATCTTCGTGATCATGCGGGCCCTGGGCGAACTGCTCACCTACCGGCCCGTCGCCGGCAGCTTCGCCGAATACGCCAATGAGTTCCTGGGCCGCTTCGCGGGTTTCGCCACCGGCTGGACCTACTGGGCGGTCTGGGTGGCCACCTGCATGGCCGAGATCACCGTGGCCGGCAAGTACGTGCAGTACTGGTTCGACATCCCGCAGTGGGTGACCGCGCTGGTGGTGCTGGGCATCATGTTCATCGCCAACCTGGTGTCGGTGCGGCTGTTCGGCGAGGGCGAATTCTGGTTCTCCGCCATCAAGGTGACCGCCATCGTGGCCATGATCGTGATCGGCGTCGGCGTGCTGATCTTCCACTTCGGCCACGCCACCAACCCGACCGTCACCAACCTGTGGAACGACGGCGGCGTGTTCCCCAACGGCTTCGGGCAGGCGCTGCTGGCCCTGCAGATCGTGGTATTCGCCTACGTCGGTGTGGAACTGGTGGGCGTCACCGCGGGTGAGGCGCGTGACCCCAAGCGCACGCTGCGCAAGGCGATCAACAGCCTGCCGCTGCGCATCGGCCTGTTCTACGTCGGCGCGCTCGTGGTCATCATGTCGGTGTCGAGCTGGCGCACCTTCCACGCGGGCCGCAGCCCGTTCGTGGAGGTCTTCGAGCAGATCGGTATCCCGGGCGCGGCCGGCATCATCAATTTCGTGCTGCTGACCGCGGCGCTGTCGTCCTGCAACTCCGGCATCTACTCCACCGGCCGCATGCTGCGCAGCCTGTCACAGCGCGCGGAGGCCCCGGCCGCCCTGGGCTCGCTGAGCGGCCGATCGGTGCCCGCGGCCGGAATCGCGGTCTCGGCGGCGGTCATGGTGATCGGTGTGGCGGTGAACTACTTCTCGCCCGACAAGGCCTTCGGCTACATCACCTCGGTGTCCACGATGGGCATCATCTTCGTGTGGGGCGTGATCCTGGTCTGCCACCTGCTCTACCGCCTCCGCGTCAAGCAGGGCGTGCTGCCGGGCAGCGACTACCGCCTGCCGGGCGCACCCGTCACCACGGTGCTCGCCCTGGCTTTCCTGGCCCTGGTCGTCGTCCTGCTGTTCTTCACCGAGGACGGCCGCAGCGCCCTCGTGGTCGGCCTGGTCTGGGGCGTCCTGGTCTGCGCCGGCTACCCCCTGCTTTCCCGCAAGCACTCGGCGAGCGCTGTTTAACAGCTGATATGTAGGCGGGTTCTGTCAAGTGGCAGGTGAAAGCGGTCCCGGTAACGGCGGTTGCCGGGACCGCTTTCGTGTGCGGTCGAGCGGG
>NZ_JBHZAF010000021.1:0-161845 GCF_042754085.1 Nocardia sp. NPDC059236 | reverse complement strand
CCAACGCCGTTACGGCGGGCGGCGACGGCCTCGATACGCAGGAACTCGTCCTTCAGCAGCCAATGCTTGTAGGACGGGCGCAGCAGCGACTTACCGATCCACTTGCCCGGCTCCATCTTTCGCGAATAGACCACCAGGCGGCTCACCGGGAGAGTGAGCGGCGTCGGCCCGGAGACCATGCCGCCGCCGGTAGCCGGTGCCAGCTGCTCGATCGAGTCGAGACCGCCGTCGAGGGCGACGTTCCATGCCGAGATCGTCGATTGCGGGCGCGGCGCGAGCTTGTGTAGCCAGATACGGCCGTCGCCGTAGTCCCGATAGACCTGCTCGCACACCGCGTGCCCGAATTGCAGTGAGCTCAGCGAGTATTCGAGGTGTTGCTTCCACGAGAACCGGCCCTTGCGCCGCGCCGGCGCGGCGACATCGCCGCCGCCCTGAATCGGCACGCCGAGGTTACGGGCGACGAACTCGGTAACCTCAGCACTCGCCCCCGCCGCGGCGATATGCCAGTTCGCGCCAGTGATCGGCAGGCCGATCGCCGACAACAGCGACGTGACGCGGGAGTCCTCGCGCTCCATGCGCGTGTAGATCTCGATCGCGGCCGGCCACTGCAGCTCGGGAACGCGTTCGAACTGCTCCCACTGCGAGAAATTGCCCAGCCCGCTACTGGAATTGAGCCCGGAAACGTAGCCCTTCTCGCGAAACACGGGCTTGGCGGGCTTGACCTCGGTAGGCACTGGTCACCTCCTAGAACGCTGCGGCGAACACGTCGAGCTCGGTCGACCGGGTGGACTGGTGCGACCGGGCGGCCGCGGTGCGCGTGCCCGTCGAGGGCGAGGCGGGAGGGCTGGTGATCTTCCCGAGCGTCAGCAGGCCCCAGCGGGCCAGCGAAACGACCTGCGCGGCAGTCGCATACGGTGCGGTGTAGTCCCAGCGGACGCCGCCGCCCTTGACCTCGATCGTCGGTGTCGTCTCGAGCGCCCTGTACAGCCGCTCGTCGCCCGCGTGCGAGATCCGGCCCTCGCCCGCGTCGTCGATAAATCCGCCGCAGCTCTGCGCGGCCGCGCCGGCGTGCGTGATCTCGGGCTCGATACCGACCTCAGTGAGCTTCGCGGCCAGCGCCGCCGCCGGGGAGCTGGAGTTGATCACGACCGCGCACGGATCCCAGCGTTCGACAAGGTCGACGATGCGGGCGATCACGGGCGCGGGCGGGCCGTAGT
Source organism: Nocardia sp. NPDC059236 (assembly GCF_042754085.1). NCBI lineage: Bacteria > Bacillati > Actinomycetota > Actinomycetes > Mycobacteriales > Nocardiaceae > Nocardia > Nocardia sp. NPDC059236. Next base: position 160,628 of record NZ_JBHZAF010000021.1, on the reverse strand, counting down.
AGCCGATCTCGACGCGGATCCGCTCGGCACGGCCCTTGGTCCGGGTCGCGGCAGCGATCATGCACGTCTGCCGGTCGGTCGACATCTCGATCGCCAGCGCACGCGGGCCATGCACACGGACATCGGTCTCGGCGAGCTGGTCCCACCAGTCCAGATCGACCGCGGGCTCGACCTCGTCCTCGTCGACGGGCCAGTCGCCGCGCCCGAGGTACTCGCAATCGAAGACCTTGCGGCCGGCCTCGGTCGCGAACTTCTTGAGCTCGCCCTCGAGCTTCTTTTCCGTCGCGATCACGCCGTAAGAAGGATTCGCCAGTCGCCAGGTATCGGGGGCTGCACGGTCGCCATCGCCTTCCATCCATTCGGCGAAGAACAGGCCCGTCTCGTCGGCGGCACGGCCCCGTCGACGCACCGACGCGAGAACCTGCCCGTTGGGGTGATCGGCCTGGTTGACCGCGCTCGAGGTGTAGATCGTCTGCGGATCGTCCGCGTTCATCTTGGTTGGGCTGAGCGCGGCCATGTCGGCCTCGGTGAGGTCGTACGCCTCGTCGTAAATCTCGAGGTCGATCTCGTCCAGGCCGCGCCCGGCGTGTGCCGACCGGGTCGTGAACACGACCTCGGCGCCGGTGGTCAGCACGATCGTGCCGCGACCCTGCGAGCAGGTCTTCGACTCGACGCGTTTCGCCATCCACGGGGTCGACTTGACGATCGCCCACGTGCGTTTCCACAGCGATTTCGCTGTCTCCCACTGGTGCGCCGAGAAAATGATCTTCTCGCCGAGCTTGAACAGCCCGTACAGCACCCGCAGCGCCAGGACGAGGCTCTTGCCGTTCTGTCTGGGCACGATCAGGCAGCACTCGGGATGCGTCCATGTCCCATCGGCGTTGCGCGCCATGATCCTTTCGAGGGACCACAGCTGCCACGGCATCATGCGGATGCGTGAGCCCGACAGTTTGCCCAGCGCCGCCGCGCGCATACCGAGGTCGAAGTCGCCTGGCGTGTAGAGCAGCGCCTCGGGCGTCTGTCGCCCGGTGAGTTTCGGCCACTCCGCGGCAATGATGTCCGCGAACCGAGCGTCGACGTCCTCGCTAGAGATCGTCGAGAGGGTCATACCCACCTGCGCCCCCCGCTTGGCTGCGCTGGCGGCCGATGTCGGTGAGCATTTGCCGGAACACGGTCGCCTGCTGCCGGGCCTCGGTCAGCGCCGAGTCGATCTTGACCTCGAGGACGGCGTCGTCGCCGCCCCGCGCGGTCACCAGGCGGGCCCACAACTCCTCTTCGCCGCGGATCAGGCGGTCGAGACGGTCCAACCGGTCCTTGATGCGGGCCGCCTCAAGGACGAGTGCGGACAACTCGGCCGAATCGGCCGGATCGCTGAGCGATTCGAACAGTTCAGCGCCGCCAGGGGCGAGATCGTGGTCCATTCCCACCCCCTCGGCGCCGGAAGTTTCGGGCCGTACAAAAAAAGATCCTGACTACCGCGATCGAGTCAGGCCCCCCGGGGGTCGGAATAATCCCAGGTCAGAGCCATATTCGGCGTTTGTGCAGGTCAGAGGCTCGCCGGGGCCCAGTCCAAGACGTTGCCCGGACACCCGCCGCGCGTCCGGGTGAGCGCCGGACGCAGGTGGTCACGCGAGCCGTCGCCGCGGGCCTTGTTGCACACCCCATGGAGCAGGCGGTCGGCCTTGGTGCCGCCCTGGGATCGAGCGTGCGAGTGGTCGGCCGCGAGGCTCTCGCCGTCGACGTTGCGGGCCGCATCCCGGTACATGGGCTCGTCGCACCACCAGCAGCGCGCGCCGTCGCGGTGCCGGGCGAGCAGGGCGTCGCGCTGTTGCTGGTGGCGCCAGCCGAGGCCCTTCTGTGTCGTTGTCCTGCGGGTGGCCATGGTCAGTGGTGCGTGATAGCCGGTCCGGCGGCCGCACTGTTCAAGGCTGGCTCGAGTTCGTCCCACAGCTTGAAGTGGTCGACGTGCACACGGTCGAGAGTGAATCCACGGAGAGAGCCGCGCGTGACACCGCTGTAGTAGCGGAAGCGGATCCATCCGCCCGATGGGCAGGTGATCTGCTGACTGCCATTGGTGACGTTCAAGCGCTCGCCGGTGCGCAGAAACTGCCGGGCGGCGGCGAGCAGGTGGGCGACCGCGTCACGATTCACGGTGACGACGAGCACGCGGTGGCCCTTGCGCATGTCGACGAGGGCGGCGGCCAGGGCCAGGTTCAGCGCGGTCCGTGGCTGAGCATGGCCAGGATGTCCGCCCACCACGTGAGAGGCAGGACGAGGATCGGGTGCTTCAGCATCATTGGCCTGGTCCTTGTCGGTCCGGAGGAAGTCCGCGAGCAATCGGCGTTGCCATGGCACGAGTTTGGTTGCGGGGGTGCGGGTTTCGTTGGTCATGGTCAGAAGATGGCGCCGAACAGGGCACCGACGACGTTGGCGGTGGCGCGGCCGACGAGCGACCAGTCGACCAGGTGAGCGGCGGCGGACAGGGTTTCGACGAACATGGCTACTCCTCGGGATGGTGCGGGTGGGGGGTGTAGCGCGCAGCGGGCCCGCTGGACTGCGTAGAGGCGGGCCGTCCCTCGGTGCATTGCGTGGCCGAGGTTGCGGAGCGACCGGCGCAGCGGCCGGCCATCGGTGCTCGTTGGACTGCTTGCCGGATTGGTCCGGTTTGACGCGCTACAGGCATGAAAAAACCGCGGCTGACGTGTTCCGGGGTCGGGTCGTCAGTCGCGGTTTGTAGTGCCACAGTAAGCGACCAGCGGGTTTGCGCGCAACAACCTGGCGCGCGTGCATCACGTGCTTGGGTAGCGGACTCGCCAGCGGGTGATCGTGGTCCGGCCGACACCGATCTTTTCGGCAGCGGCGTTCCGCGAAAGGTGCGCTGTGCGGTGTACCGCATCCTCGATCGAGGCGTAACCCGCCTCTTGCACCCTGGCCAGCATTGCCGCGCGGCGTGCTGCCTGCGCTGCGGGGTTGTTGGCCTGGGCGGAGAGTCGGCGGGCGTGCTGCACTGCGGGCAGGTTGTCGGTGGCTGCCCGCACCGAGGCTGAGCGTCGTGCCAGCTCGTCGAGTGGCGGTGTGGCGGCTCGCATCGGGGCCAGCCGGTCCGGGTCGGCGGCCATCTCGGCATGCCTGGCCTCGGAGAGGGTTTCGCGGCTGGCATGTGCCATGAGAGTGGCGCTGGCGGGCAACCCGTGCTCGGTGCGGTACTGAGTGGCGGTGAGCTGGTGGGCACGGCTCAGGTGTGGACCCAGGGACCGAAACCTGCGTCCGCACGTCAGGCAGGTCACGAGCCCGTCGTCGTCGGCGGCGTCGGCGCGCCTGGACCGTCCGGCTGGTCGCGGGCCGTATGCCACGGCCGCGAGGTCGGGCCAGTCCCACAGCAGGGCGCGCGTGGGTAGTGCGCAGGCGACCGGTGCGGGCCAGCGGGCGCGCTGCGTGCCCATGACCGTCTTCAGTGATGCTGCGCTGGCGAACCCGAGCCGGGGCGCTGCCTCGGCTCGGGTCACCAGCTCGCGTGCTGCGTGGATCACCGGCGGCCGTCGCGGATCTGGTAGACCCGCTCGCGGGAGATCCCGGCGGCGGCGGCGATCGCGGTGATCCCGACCCGCTTGCTTTGCGCTGCTGCCCGGATCACAGCGTTGAAGACCTCGTCGGCGGCGTCGGCGGCGTCGCGGGCCGCGGTGCGCCGGGTGGTGACATCAGCGATCTGGTCCAGCCACGGATCGGTGGCAGCGGTGTCGGTGTCGTTGAGCTGGTCGGCGAGGATCTGCCACTGGTCGGGCTCGGGGGTGCCGTTGTCGTCGGTGTCCACGCCGGCGGCGAGGGCGGCCAGGTCGTCCTTGGTGACGGGTGCGTCGTCGCCGCGGTCGATGATCGCGTTCGGGTTCGCGTTGTTCCAGAGGTTCTGCAGCTGCTCGATGGTGATGCTCATGATGTCCGACTCCCCTCTCGGCGCTACCGTGCGTAGCGCGCTACACACATAGTGTGCACGAGCGAGGTGAGTTTGTAAAGCGCGCTACAGAAGGCGCTGGCGCAGCCTCGATTCCCTCGCATCGGCCCGCCTTGCCGTTTCATTCAACAGAGAGCGCTGTACAACGATACGTACATGCTGTATAGTAATACATGTCGGACGGGGTCGGACCCGACCGGCAGACCGATGAAAACGAACCAAGGAGAACCAATGGACAACATCCAGCGACAGGCATACGAACTCCGCTTCCAGCTCCGCGCAGGCGAGGTGTACGACCGGATCGCCAAGCGACTCCGCGCCGAGCTGTACCCGCCGATCGAACTCGAAGCGCGGATCGTGGGCGTCGTCGGCCCGCTCGACCTGATCGCCAGCGCCGAGAACGCGCTCGGCGCGATCCGCGACACCCAGGGCAGCGAGGTCGTCAAGCAGATGCTGATCGAGATCGTCGAGGAATGGCTGACCGGAATGACCATCTACCGGGTCTGCACCGCCGAAAACGGCCCGGGGTGGATGCTCCGCGCGGCCATCATCGCGGCGACGCGGGCGACCGAGGACCTCGAACGCCTCGAGGAGATCATCCTCGCCGACCAGGACGACGAGGGCGACACGAACTAGCAAGCCAGCAGGGCCCGGAACCCCCGGGCCCTGCCCCTTGAACGGCGAACGGCCGGCGGGACGGGGCGCACGCGCCCTCAATCGGAATCCCGCCGGCCGGACCGACTACTCACGAACGGAGTACACAGCGATGGTAGACCCGACCAGCGACGCCACACCAGCCGCGAACGGCCTCACGACGGCCGAGATCGCCGAGCGCTACGACCGCGCGCTGAACACCGTGCAGAAACATTGGGTTACCAACCCGCGCTGGCCGGCCGCCCTGCCGACCAAGCGCGGGAATTGGAAGCTCTACGACGCGGCGGCCGTCGACGAGATCGTGCGGGCGGTGTTCGTACCCGAGGCACCCGAGCCGGTCGGCGACCCTGGCGACTTGCTGACTCAGAGCGAAGTCGCCGCATACCTCGGCATCGCGACGGGCACGCTACGCGGCTACATCTCCCGCGGCCAGTACGTCGAACCGGACGACACCAAGGGCGGCAAACGGTGGTACCGCCGGACCGTCGACGCGAACCGGCCCCAGCGGCGACCGGCTATCAAACGCGCGGATCGTTGACGAGCGCGAAGTCGTGCAGGCCGCTCTGGTCGCCGGTCGCGGTGAACTCGCGGCCGGCCACCTCCGACAGCGGGATATCGCAGTCGCGGGCGATCTCGGCCGCGTCGAGGTCCATCGGCTCGCGGCCAGTGTGCCAGGGCGTGACGGCCTTGGCCTGGTCGCCGCTGGTCAGGATCACACGCAGCATCGCGCGCCCGTCCGGCTGTACCTCGTAGGTGCGCGCGGGTTTGCCCCAGTCCCACAACTCACTCATGCCGAGGATTGTCTCGATCCTCTGAACGGTGGCGGAAAGCGGGTCCGAGGCACCCTGAAGATGCCCGGGCCCTATGACCTCCACATGCAGGACGCCATCTCGATCGACCCACCCGACACTGTCGCCAGGCTTCAGCGCGGGCCCCTGATATTTGTACGGTTCGCTCACGCTTCCGATCCTCCCTCTGCGGCACAGAGCGCCTGTTGAATGCACGCCCAACCGGCCCCGTGTCGGCCGGCGATGGTGCTCGTTCACTCGTGACTACGCATGCCCAGCGGGCCAGCCGTGAGCACTACGCGTTGGCTTTCCGCGAACCAGACAGGTAGTCGAGATCCAGGCTCTCTGTTACCAGGAAACGTGACAACGGAAAGTCATCGACCGCAGCAAGTTCAGCGGTGACTGAGCCGACGATCGCCGTGAGTTGCATTGATTCTGCGGTCATTTCGCACTGCATGGCCCAGGCTTCGGCGAGGTACTGCCATGCGAAATATCGTTCGGTCGGGCCGATGCCTTCGTCTTGCAGATATTTGGCATACCACGCGATCTGGTCTCCGATCTTCTCAGTCGCGGGTGGGGCCAGGTCGTCCGGGCATGTCTCGATGTCATCCGGGTCCGACGGCACCACGTCCGGTTCCAGAATGACGATGAGAGTCAATTCATATGGTGAAGCTGACCAGTCTTCGCAGTGCACCCGGAACGAGTGAACCTTGGCGAGCGCCTTCCCCATCGGGGACTGTTCTCTGCGTGCTTTCGACCGCAGAGCCTTCGTGAGCGGCCTCAGGCACTCGACGACATCGTCCGGATAGGCAAACCGGCCGAAACGCCGGGAGATTGAGAACGCAAACTCGCGAATCTCCTGATCAGTCTTGACTCCTTGGACACGCTCGAATGAGACGAGCGCCGACTTGGAAACTGTTGTGATGCCATCAAGGTCGGCGAAGAAGCCCTGGCCCAGTTGGGGAATGGCGACGTACTGTGTTCGTCGTCCAGATGCCGCCTCGCCTGCTTCATCGGGATCGCGTATGTGCACCACGGGCGCAAGTTGAATATGGGTGCGCCCAGGTTGCGAAGCATCGCATGACTGGCTGACGACCACCGCGCCGTGCATCGTCTCGACTTGCTGGGGTTTCCACATGGAGTCGAAGACGAATGTCATCGCGCCTGCGAACACATCTCCTTGGCGCCAATCACGGCAAAGCTCACCAAGTTCAGGGGTAAGAGCCTGTAGTGCGAGATCCAAATCGCTTTCCTGTTCACGATGTCGAGCACGCAATCTTTAAGTCTTCACACGACGAGTGGTCGATCTCAGTCCGTCTGCGTACGCAGGGGCTCGCGGATCGCATCCACGAGCCGCTCAGGACCAAACGGTGCACCCCAGGTCGGCCCCGCCGAGCGGTCGCGGCGAAGGCGATCGACAATGCTCAGGCCGTCGGGCTCGACCTGAAGGAGGCGCGCACGAACCATCTCCGGTGTCTGCGGAGAAATCACGGCCTCGATATCTCGAACGATCGCCGAAAACGAACGGAGGCGTCGCGCATTCGACTCATTGAGTCGCCCACCGTTGGCCCACATGTGCACGGCACGTCGCGAAACGCCGAACACCTTGCCCAACTGGTCCCAAGTGAGCCCAGAGTGCGCCTTGATCCAGGCGATCTCTTCGCGATCGCTCCTCGACTCGGCGCCCTCAACAGGTTTCGCGCCGACCGGCTCGGGATTCGATCCAAGTTCGCCGCGGCTGGTTGCCCCCACCATCGCAAACGATGCGGCGCGGTCGTACTGATCACCGATCGATGTGGCCCCCAAACCGCCGAGCATGACGACAGCCGAAAAGAGAAGGGACGCACCTGCGCCAACGGATGCCCGAGTGCTGGGCAGATTCCCGAACTCGGTGCTGGTGCCGAGGTCATCGAATTGGTACCCGGTGACCAGTTCACGAACGTCGAGCGCACCTGGTGACGTCATCATTGCTGGCCTCCGTGGGCTGCGAGGAACTCGCTGGTCACCGCCCAGCGGAAGAACTGGTAGCCCCTCAGCGCCAGGGCGCAAACGTCCTCAAACAGATTCTCGCCGTTCTGCGTCCCCGCCTCCCACTCGCGGAACGAGTCCATATCCAATAGCCACGTTGAGTAGTCGTACTGCGGGCGTGCGACATCAACCTGGGCGCGGGCAGGAAGCAATCCCCAACGCGCACGAAAGGCCCCGCCTTCAGGGAACTCGAACTGAGCATCACTTAGTGCCGCCGTGAGAGTCGCGACATCGGGATCCTGATAGATCGGCATACCCAGTACCTCAGGCCGAAGAAGTTCCGGTAGCCGCTTCAGGTGGTCGCGGTCTGCCACCTGATTGATGTAGCGAATTCCAAGCCGTTCGATGTATGGGACCGCTACCTGCTGGTTAAGGGCCTGCCAAGCGTCGGTGAGTCGCTGGGCGAAGTCGCGTCGAGCAACGTACTTCGTAGTGTCGATGCTCAGGAAGGTGCCGCTGAAACTGATCTGCCAGGTGCGGTCGGCACTTGAAACACGCCAGATCCGTGTGGTGTTGGCACTCTCGCTGACCCCTTCCGGGGTGATCACGACAGAGACACCCTGGCCAATCTCCATCACTGGATATTGGTCGGCAAGAGCCGCAGCAACACCCTGTGCCACTGCGTCCTCCTTGGTCGCGAAGTGGGTGAGGTGAGGAAAGCGGATCTGCGCGATCGTACGCACAAGCGGCGCCGAAGACAGAGGGATGTTGCCGGGCTCTTGGTCGGCGAAGGGATTAACAGGTGTCGCCATGCTTCACACTCTAGTTCACGCCACGCCAATGGTGAAGAGAGTAGTGAAGTGATCTCTTCGCCGTCGCGTCGGCGACATCTGCCAACGCGCACCAGCTGTCGGGATCACTCATGCTTCCGATCCCCACTCAAGGGCCCATTCGGGCCGGTAGTCCTCGTGCTCGGCCCAGATGGCGGCGATCGGGGCGAGGTCGGCCTCGATCATGTCCCCGGTGTCGTGATGTCCCCAACCCTGCGCGATCCGCCGGGCCGTCGAGCGGATGAGCGCACGCCAGGCGGCGCACTCGCGCAGCACCTCGCGCGGGCCCGTCGCGCCGGGCACAAACATCGACGACGCGCCGCCCTCGGCGCTCCGCCGCGCGAACCGGGACCACTGATATTCGACGGTGAACTCGCCTGGTGTGAAGTACTTTTCGAGCTCGATTGCCTCGTTCGCGGCGGCCTCGCGCTCGGCAAGGCGCGCCTCGATGAACTCCTCGATGGTCGGCATGCTCAATTCCTCCGCAGGTGTCCACGCTCGTATGCAAGCTGAACCGACCTCGCCCGCATGTCGTCCTGGTGCTGCTGCTCCTCGATGGATACCGCGATAGCCATGGGCCGCGCCGACTTGGGCTTATCGCCGAGTTCCTGCACGATCCGCTCGATCTGTTCCTGCGGCACGGGCAGTTCGGCCAGCCGCTTCGCCAGCGCCATGTCCGCTTCGGCCATCGTCCGGTGCGGGCGTATGCCGTAGACCGTCCTCCGGGCATCGTCGGTCATGCTGCCGATCCTCCCTCGTCGTCCTCGGCCCCGCCCTTCGCGAGGTCGAGCGCGTCGCCGCACCGGTAGACCGCAGTGTCGGTCGGATTGTGTTTCGTGCTGGTGATTCGCCCGGCCCGGTCCACCCAACCGCGCTCGGTGAGCTTGTGCGTCCGGATCCATCGGTACAGCGTGGTTTTCGCGACCGGTGCGCCGAGCTCGGGGAGCACGCGCAGTAGCTCGCCGGCGGTGTAGAGCTGCTCGGCCGCCGAGTCCCGCGCGGTGGCCTCGATCGCGGCGACATCGTATTGCGCCCAGCATCCTCGGCACCGGACGTAGGACTCGCCGGGGCCCGCGTGCAGCTCGGCCGAGCATGCTGGGCACATGCCCCGGTAGCGGCGCTCGGCCCGGTCGACCACGCGCCGCATGCCGTCCGTAGCGCCGGTGATCTCGGCGAGCGCGTCGCCCGCCGCGGGGTGCGTGCGCAGGGCGTGCGCATGGCATGCCAGCCACACCGCGGCCTGCTCTATGGGCGTCGCAGGTTCGGCGAGGATGTCGGCGCCGCGACCGGATTTCACGCGTGCCCGCCGCCGAGGCGGCCCGACGGGCGCGCCCTCGAGTCCGTACACGACCACGCCCTCGAGCCAGTGCACCACCTCGACGACCGGCGGCGCGTCGAGGCGACCGGTGCGGCCGTTGACGGCGAGCTGCACCAGGCCGCGCGCGCCGATCGGAATCTCGACGCGAAGCTCCTCGGCGACCAGGCGGGCCCACGTGCCGACGGCGGTGTCGAGACGGTGCCGGGCGCGGTCGCCGCGCAGCGTCGCGCCGACCTCGTCTTGTTCTGCCCACTCGGGCAGATCGCGGGCGATGGACTGCACGGGGAGCGCGGTCTCGGCTGAGCGGCCGCCGTAGCGGCCCGCGCTCACCCGGGCGAGGCCGGCGCGCGTGGTCGTCCACTCGGCGACCAGGCCGGGCACGGCGAGCAGCTCGACGACGAGCCGCTCGGAGCACGGCACGCACAGGGCCCAGCCGTCCGGGCAGGGCCGCATGCACGCTGGGCACTCGATAGCCATACGGGGTTTCGCCTCCTCGGTCAGATGATGTGGTTACGGCGGCCGGTCAGGATCGCGACGAGGTCGCGCATCCGCATGAGCACGTACTGATCACCAAACTTGGTGGTGCCTATGCGTTTCGCGACGACGATGCCCGCGAGTGCGTCATCGTGGCCGCGCTCCTCCTCGGCCTCGGCGGTCCAGGCAGCGGCCTCGATCCGCCCGCCGTAGTCCTTGCATTCGACGACGATTCGGCCGCCGCCGTGGGTGCGCAGGCCGGAGATGTCGCCGCGGTCCTTGCGGCCGTTGCGGACTCGCCGCTCGATGCGGTCGTCTCCGAGCGCGGCGGCCAGGCCGCGGGCGATCAGGGTCTCAAATGCTGTGCCCGCGCCTTTCGCGCTGGCGCGTGAGCGCCGGCGCTTCGGGCTTGCGGTCAGCATTTCGCCGAGGGCGTCGGCGTTGGGCGCGTGGTCACTCCGCCACCGATCGCGCCCCCATTCGCCGGTGTCGGGTTGCTCATCCCACGGCAGGTGCGGGCAAGTCTCGCCGTCCTGGGCGTACTTGCCCCGCACGCGCTCCAGCCAGCCCGTGTAATCGGCCCGTGCCATCCGCTCGATGGCCTCGGCGCGGATCTTGGCGGGGGTCATTCGGTCACTCCCAACGCGCGCAGGCGTTTCCGTGCGGCCTCCATCGTGGCGGGGTCCGCACGCATAGCGGCGAGGGCCACAGCGATGACTTGATCGAACCCCTCCAGCACGCCGGCCACCTCTTCCGAGGCCGTCACGCCGAACGCAGCGAGGAGGGTGGCGAAGGCATGGTGGGCGGCGACGTCGGCGACGCACGCGAGGTACGCCTCGGCGGCGAGGTCGCGGGCCCGCTCCTGCTCGGTCTCCAGCTCGCGGAGGGCCTTGTCGACGACTCGGCGGCGGTTGGAGATTGCTTGCTCGTCAACGGGTTCGGTACCACGGCCTGGGCCCACCCATCCGTCAAGACCCGAAGCGTTCCCGTCATCCCAGACGTCTTCGAGAAGAGCCCGGATCGTGTTGTCACCCACGGTCGTTCACCTCCCGCAGCTCATACACAGTGCCGCCCGCTCCGTCAGCGGTATCGAGGGCGAATTCGAGGTCAGCGAAAACCCTCTCGCCAACCAGCTGCACGTCCTCGTAGTCGAAATCGCCGCAAAGGACGACGTATCCACACCCCTGCTCCAGCTCGGCGACACGGGCGGGTGGACGCCAGCCGCGGTACGCCGCAAGAGCATCCAGCAGCTCGGCGTTTCCGAGAATCGCGTTAGCGGCTCCCAGGGTGTCGACCGTCAGCCCGACGCCCTTCAAATCCCACGAATCCCACAGCTGCCGCATGAGTGCGTGCCGCAAGTCGGCGAGCTGACCGCGGCTCGTGTTGTCAGCCACGGCCGGCCTCCCATGCCGCGAGGGGCGCGACCGCGGCGACGTACACCTCACGGAGGTTGTGTCCGGGGCTGCCGTAGGTTTCGTACGCCTCGCCGCGCTCCTCGATGTCCTCGAACAGGGCCGGGTCGGCAGCCTTGATGGCGGCGAGGGCCTTGCGGTACGCGGCGAGCTCGGCGCGGGCCTCGTCGCGTTGAGTCTTGCGAGTCAACGCGATGTCACGCCATTCGTGGAAGAGGTGGATGTTCCACCTCAGCTTGTCGAGCAGCGGGCCGAGGTTGAGCCCTGCCCACTCCGCCAGGCCGAAAGCCTGCTCGCTGGTCAGCAATTCACCGGGCTCGGGCAGCAGCCGTTGGCCTTCGGCGATGAGGTCTTGGTCAGGCATCGCGAGCCTCCTTCGGGATCGGGTTGGGTACGGATTCGGATGGCATCGGGATGGGATCCGGATGGGATCCCGATCCGATGAGTCGCATCGCGAATGTTTCGGCCTCGCCGGTCAGGCCGAGGGCGAGCAGGTCGATACCGAATGCCTTGCGCAACACGGGGCTTGCAATGGCGTCGGCCGCGCGCAGGGCACCTTTGAGGTGGTTTGGGTGGCGGGTGAGGCCGGCCAGGTCGAGGTACCAGCGCAGCAGCACCTCGAATGTCTGGTCGTCGACGATCACGAATCCGGCGGCGTGGAGCGCTTTCAGGTCGGCCTGGATGTCGGCGACGGTGGTGTCGTCACATGCGGCGGCCCACTTGTCGACCATGAGCGGCAGCACTCCGGCGGCGGTCAGTGTCGCTTCGGTAAGCAGCTGCACGTAGAGGGCTTGAGCGCTGCGCGGCAGGGCGCGGAACCGTTTGCGGTTCCACAGTTTCCGCAACAGGTCGGTGTGATCACGTGGCATCGGGATGGCCCCGGGTCAGTGGTCGGCGAACGGCTGGTGCGGGAACCCCTCCAGGGCCAGTGGTTGGCCGTCGGCGAGCTCCTGGCGCCACAGGTAGGCGCGCTCGCCGATGATGCCGCCGTCTTCCCACATGTTCACCAGGTGACGGGCGGCGAGGTCCGCGGCGGCGGGGTCGATGCGCTGCAGAACAGCGAGCAGGTAGGCGACACCGAATTCGTTGACCGAGAGCCCCGACCAGGCGGCCAGCAGATCGGATCCGACCTTGCGGCCCAGATCGGCGTCGAGTTTCGCGACGGAGGCTTCGATGTCCTGGATTGCGTCGAATCGCTTCTGCTGCATTACCGCCGAATCGAGTGTGGTGGCCAGCAGTGACAGCGCGGGCTGGGTTTCGTCGCCCGCCCACTTCGGCCACGGCCACTCGCTCGTGTCGGCGGACCCGATGGCGCGCTTGCGGGCTTCGAGAATGGCCGCGCTCTGCTCGGGGCTGATGGCGCTGGGATCGAGCCCGTCCCAGTCGATGTCGGTGGCTTCGAGTTCGCGAGCGTAGCGGCGCATGTCGAACCAGCTGTCGAGCGCGACCCGGCGTCCGCTGGGGATGTGGGTGAGGGAGCGGCCGTAATCGGCGAACTGGACGGTGCCGGCGTCGTCGACGGTGAGGGCCGGGACGAGCGCGAAGTGCTCAGTGACCATCTCGCCGATGACCTCGGCGTAGCGGTCGTCGGGCAGCGCGATGGTCACGGGAATCAGGCCGAGCGTGTTGTTGGACATGGATCTTCTCCTCGAGGTTCAGGCGGCAGTGCGGTTGGCAGCGTGCAGCTGCTCGTAGTAGTCGGGGTCGCCGGGCATCCACGGCAGGATGTGGGCGTGCTGCAGGCTCGACGGCCAGTGGCGTTCTTCGCGGGATCCGCGCCAGGACACGACGTCGACGAGCTCGGCGCGGCCCTTGCTGGTGTCGTTCGCCGAGCGGCGCAGCCCGAAACCGAACTCGGGCCAGCGCAGCCACATCGACGATCCGATCGGGGCCATCGAGCGGGTGCCATCGGCCGCATTGCCCTTGCCCGCGTGGGCTTCGGTCAGTAGTGCGAAGCCGTGCCGTTCGCGCAGCCCGTCGAGCACCCAGGCGATGTCGCGCGCGGGTTTCTCGTCGTTCGGGTTCTCATGGTGCAGCTTGTAGAGCGGGCCCAGGACGAGCAGGTCGGGCGCGGTGTCGGTGATGACACGCTCGAGCCATGCCGTGTCGGTGCTGCCGAGCAGGTCGATACCGGCGGGCCGGACCTCGATGGCCATCGACTCGTTCCAGTCGACCGGCGCGAGTTCGCACAGGATGCGGCGCTGGTTGACCTGCCGGGTCATCCAGCGGTAGCGGCGCCGGGATTGAGCGGGCGAGTTCTCGCAGTCGACGACCAGCACGCGGATCCCCTGACGGCCGGAACCGAGCACGGTCCCGGTGAACGGGTGCAGTCCGGCGGCGAGGGTGCAGGCCATCTGGGAGCAGAGCACGGACTTGCCGCCGCCCTCGGCGCCGGTGAGCACGATCCGGTCCATGCGTTCGAGCAGGTTGGGCACCAGCCAGTCGTGCGTGTCGGGGATGGACAGGAAATCGCCCATGCGCGTGGGTGGTTCGGTGACGGCGGTGGCGATGCGTTCGGCGTCGTCGCACGCGCGGCGGGTCTCGCTGATCGCGGCCGCGATGTCGGCCGGGTCGGTACCCGAGGTCCAGGCGGTCTCCATGCGCTGCGCGAGCCGCATCCCGACCTGGGACAGCTTGCGGGCAGCCGAGAGGGCGCGGATCCGTTCGGCGTGCACCCCGGCCGACTCGGGCAGGCCCGCATAGTCGCCGCAGTCGAGCAGGGTCCGCGGCTTGATCCGTGCCGGGACCAGGCCGCGGTTCTGCGCCTCGACCAGCACGGTGTTCTGGTCGACCGGGTGGCCGGCGGTCATCATCTCGGCAATGACGATCGCGATGTGTCGTGCCTCGGGGTTGAACCAATCGTCAGGCTGGACCGACAGGAACTCGTTGCGGCAGCGTTCCGGCGCGAGCAGCGCGGTCCCGATCAGGGCGCGCTCGGCGGTGGCGTCGTAGGGGGCGATGTGGGTGTCGGTGGTCACGTCTACTCCTGCCAGTTCTTGCCGCGGTTGCGGCGGATGGTCTGCGTGATGTGGCCGGGCATCAGCCAGGCGGTGTTGGCCGAGTAGTGCTGGCGGACCGCGTCGAGGGCCTCGCCGAAGGTCCAGCGCTGACGGCGGCCTGCGTCGCCCCAGGCGCCGACGGTGGCGTTGTCGACGGTGCGGTTGTCGTAGGCGGTGATGACCTGCAGGAGCGTGACGAGCTCGTCGTTGGTGAGCCCGTGCGGCGGGTTGTCGCCCGGGGCGGTGGGCAGGTTGGGGGTCACGAAACTTCTCCAAGGAGTGGGGGTTGGTATGCGGCAGGCGATTTCGGGGCGTGCGCACTGCCGCCTGGAAGCGCTCTGGGAGGCCGCATGGGACCGGATGGGACTCCGGTATTGGGTGGGCCGCCGAAAGCGTTCAGGATTGCGGGATTTGGATTCGTCTTGAAACGCTCGAGGTCAGCGATCTTCTGATCGCGACCATTGGCGGCGGGCCCGCGATTGCCGGTGCCTCGTGTGGGCAGCGGTTCGTCGGACCAGCGTTCCTGGTTGAGCCATGTCGCGGCGTGGCAGGTGAATTCGGCGTTGCGGTTGGGGTCCTCGGCATAGCGGCGGGCGGCGGCCAGGAGGACGGCGGGGTCGGTGGTCTTGATCGCCTTCGCGTACGCCTTCACGGCCGCACCTCTGGCGGTCCGTCGGGGGTATGCGGCCCAGAAGTCAGCGAACCCTCGCGGGTCGCCCGGCTTTGTCCGTGCCTTCGCCCCAGAGCCTCGGGCGGGCGGGGTGACGTTCGGCGGCGCAGCCGTTGAACAAGAGTTCTCCGTAGGAGAACTCTCTTCTCCTCTGTTCCTCTGTTCCCCTGTTCCAGGCGCGAGGGTCTCATTAGATTCTCGCGAGGATGTAGTGAGACCCTCGCGAGTTACAGCATTCTCGCTGGTAGGGACCGGATAGCGCGGATTGTTCGGGTTCACCACTCGCTGATGCTTCGACCACCCGGTGATGAACAGGAACGCCTTGCCGTCCACCGAGTAGCGCTGAATCAAGCCTCGCTCGACGAACAAATTCAGGGCCGTCGAGACTCTATTGAGAGTCTCGCTAGGGTCTCGTTCCATGTCGCTCGCGAACAGGTCGGCGCAAATCGAGGCGAGCTTGTCGAGGCCGACGCCGTTGTCGTCCACGTACGACCACAGGCCGATGAACACCAGCCGGTGATGCCAGTCCAGTGCGTCGATATCGTCGGACCGCCAGAACTCCGGCTTGATCGAACGGATGCGCATCTACGCGACACCCCCGAGGACCTGGTCGCCCTCGCCGACGGACGCCTCAGCCTTCCGGAACGCCCGGAACACACCGGATTTCGACATATCGAGGTACTCGCCGATCTCGGCGAGAGACAGCCCATAGCGGCGGGCGAGCTGCATGTAGCGGATCTTGTTGAGGGCGGCGGCCTGCTCTGCCTTGCGGCAGGCGTCGAGCATGGCTGCCAGATAGTCGTGCGCCTCGTCGGGCGAAATGCCCGCGGGCAGATCGGAATTCATCGAGTCACCTCCAGATCGAATAGAGGGATTTCGGACGCGGCCCGGCGGGCGTCCTCACGCTCATGGCGTGCACATACCGGGCCCAGCCCACGCGCTGCCGATTCCGCGGATACGAGCCAGCCGCCACAGCGGCGGCACTGGCGTGCGATCCGCTCGTTGTCGCCGAGCTCGACCGCGGTCACGCCGCCGCCTCAGCGACGCGGCGCAGTTTCGTGCGCCGATAGTGCAATGTCCGGCGGTTGACGCCGTCGCCCAGATCGACGCCAGCGAAGATGCCGTGGCTAACGCCGTTGTCGACCGCGGCCTGCGCGCAGCGGCGCCGCACCGGGCACCCCTCGCACACCTGAATCAACCTCTGCACCAACGCCTGTCGACGCCTATTGGTACTGCGGCCAGGAGGGAAGAACGCCTCCGTGGGGGCACCAGCGCACGCCGCGTAATCACGCCACATCACGCCACCGCCCAACGGTCGAGGCCGGCGGGCGGGCGTCGGGAACGTAAGGTGCACTCACTGCGCACGGCCTTCGGCCTTCGCCCGCTCCGCGGCCAGCGCGTCGGCGAGCTCGGCGATGAGAGTGTCCGCCTCATCGATGGTGAGCTTGCCCGGGACTGGGACAGGCTTTCCCAGGATGCGGGCCGCGAGGTCACGCTGGTCGGCCTCGTCGATGACGCCCAACGCGGCCATGAGCTCGCCGATTCGCGCAGACTGCTCGGCCGTTATCAGCTTCGGGGCGGCGGCCTTCTGCGCGGGGCGCTGCTTCGGTGGATCGCTCTCGGTAGAGGCCTTGGCCGACTCTGTGACCTGCGTAGGTTCCGGTTTTGTGCCCGGATTGGAGGCGGTGTGGGAACTGCCGATGTAGCGGACGTAGACGACGCCCTCCCGTCCTGCGGCCTCGTATTCGCCCACGGGAAACGCCTTGTTTTGGCCGCGGTTGATTCGGGAGGCGATGGCATACACGCTTTTGGGGCTGAGCGAACCCGGCCAAACTGCCCATTGGCCGGGGTTGCTGCGCAGCGCCTGGGCGAATTGAACGGAAACGTCGTGTTTTCCGTAGTGCCCTCGGCGCGGGGGGATTTCGCTGACGAACTGCGGCTGTTCGCTCATCGCGCACCGCCTTGTGACGCGCCGGTGATCCGGTCCCACCAGCGCTCGACCCACAGCGCATCTCCGAGCGCGGTGTGCTTGTCGGCGTCGCCGGGCTGCACGACGTCGCACGCCTGGGAGACCTCACCGGATTTCCACGGCAGGTCCAGCGCCGCCGGCCTGGTGGCCCCGAGCGGAGTCAGCTCGATGAGCCCGTCGAGGTCCGGGGCGGTGCTGTACGTGGAGAGCCCGTGCAGCCAGCCCATCGCGAAGGTCTTGATGTCGACCGGGGTGTAGTGCCAGGACGGCGCGAGTTCGTGGCGGCGCAGCATCGGCGCGAGGGTGCCGAGGTCGAATCCCGGGTTCACGCCGAACACGGTCGCGCCGCGCGTCCAGCGCTCGACGATCCACGCGGCAGACTGCTCGTCCTCGACCCGCTCGCCCGGATCCAGCGCGATCATGCGCGGCCATGGATTATTCGTGTCCAGGGGCGCGCGGTACTGCGGGTGCCGTTGGTAGAAGCGGCCGATCCGCAGCGCTTCGGCCTCCGCGCCGGACAGGTCGACGCCCCAGATGAACATGCTCATCTCGCGCCGCTCCGCACCGTCGCGGCGGATCATGGCGATTTCCCACGGGCGGCGCTCAGCGTGCAGCCCGGTCGTCTCGGTGTCGAGGAATACGACCGGCGTAGTGGCGTGCTCCTGTTGTGCGGCAGCGTCTTTCGGTGACCGCTGCGTGTTCCCGGTATCGCTCACCGGTGTTCCTCCCGAATGAATGCCCATACGGGCTGATGGATTTGATGAATCGCGCCGGGCTCCTCGCCCGGGTGCGCTGCTCATGCCGCCGCCGCGAGTGGCAGGTCGAGCAGGCGGTCCGCCCTGGCTCGCTGGATGAACTCGCGGTTCGGGATCGACTTGAGCACTGCGAGTGAGATACCGGTCCGGTCCGAGAACTTCGGATAGGTCCAGCCGAACTCGGCGCGGAGCTTGCTCAGGTGCGCAGCGACCGGGGCAGCGTCGACCAGGTCCCTGATGCAGGGCTGGCACCGGATCGCGTGGGGCGAGCGGGTGAGGAACTCGCGCCCGCACGGGCATGTCACAGTCCGGGTGGGTTTGGCGGTCGTCGTCTCCGCCGTCGACGGCAGGCGATCGAGGCCGACGTAGGCGCGCAGCTGTTTTCGCTCCCGGATGCGGTTCACGCGATAGCCCGCGCGGATCCCCCACCGCTCACCGCGCTTCGCCGCCGCCGTCCCGCACTCGAGCCGGATCTCGCACCGCGTCACGCAGATCTCTTTCGCGGCGAACTCGGCCTGCTTGTCGCCCTCGGCGTCCCACAACCTAGGATCGACGCCAGGCGCATTGCAGGCCGGACGCTTCTCTCCGCTCAACGCGCCACCTCCCGCGCGCCGACGGCCAGCAGCTCGATCGCCTTGCGGACACGGTCGGCGAACTTCGGAAGTCCTTCGAAATCAAGGTCTTTCGCCAGCTCGTCGAGCACGGTGACCGCCATGACGTCGAGCACAGACACGGCGTCAGCGGACGCGGGCCCGGGCGTGGGGAACGGAATCGGCGCGCTCACTTGGCCTCCCAGGCGGCCGGCGCTTCGGCCTGCGTCACTTCCGCCTGGACGCGGTCCGATGCGGCGATCGCCCGGGCGGCTTCCGCCTCGAACTCAGCGCGGTCGGCGATGTACCAGACCCCGACGCGCTCCGCATCCAGGCCGGGAAGCCGACCGCGGAACATGCGCATGCCCGGCAGAGTCTCCTCGTCTTCGAGGCCGAGCAGGGCCGCCCACTGTTCAGCGACGGCCGCCGGATCGGAATAGCGCCCCGCTTCAACCATTCCGCGCAGCTCGAGGTGTCCGCAGGTGAACAACATGTGCCACCACAGCGCAGGCGCGTCCGGCGCGAGCGAATTCATGAACTCGGAAACAGCGGGCTGGATCGCGGCCTGAAAGGCCCAGTGGTCCACGGTGATCGGTGCCTGATTCACCAGGTCACCGCCTGTCCGCTGTCGGCCAGCCCAGCGCGGCCCGTCCAGGCCGGATCCATGAAGTCCGACTTCAGCGCGCCGCCGCGAACGAGCGACTGCTGCTCGGCCTTGGCCGCGGCGACGTACCTCTCGTTCCGCTCGTCGTAGATGGCGAACGGGTCGGTCACCGCCTCGGCCGCGGCGCGGCGCGCCTGCTCCTCGATCTGCGCCGCGATATCGGCGCGGCGGCGCAGGGGCCACCAACGGTTGCCCTGCTTGCGATGCTTTCCCATGTAGCATTCCTTTCGCTCACTGGAATGCATCCCGCGAGATTGGAGCTCGCGGGATGCTTCATTTCAGGGGTTGGACAGGGCAGTCGCCGCCGGGCAGTCATCACCGGCGGCGGGCGACCCGGACCCCGAGACCGGGCTCGGAGACGACTTGATGCCGAGCAGCTGCAGAACAGCGCCGGTGATATTCCTGATCACGCGGGGCACCAGGATTTGGCCGGCCATGGCCGCGCTGGTGTCGAGGATGTCGGCGACGAGCGCGAACTCTTCGGGCTCGAGGGGTTCGGGAAGTGGCAGCGCGGTCAGCGGCTGATGCAGCCGTCCGTGTGCCTCGACGCCAGCCTCGTAGGCGAGGTACCAGGGGGTGTGGGTGCTCATCGCCGACCACCCACGCCCGCGACGATGAGGCCAGCCAGGCCCAGGGCGATGGCAACGATTGCGACGCAGAGCGAGTCGATCACAGCGGCGCTCCCCAGCAGGTCAGCCACATGCCGGTCAGCCAGCCGCTGGCGACGATCAGCAGCGCGATGAAGTCCCAGCCGAGGATGGCGGCCGTGTCCGGGACACGATGCGAGCGAGTGTGATTCACGACGCCCCCTCACCGGTCGCCGGAGCGTCATCGGCTCCGACGACCGGGGGCTCTCCTACTGTTGGGGTGCTCGATACACCAACCTGTGAAGGAGAAGACTCATGTCCAACCAGCATTTCGACTGGAGCACCGTCGATCCCGCCGAGTCCCCGATCACCTACGAGATCAAGACCAAGGTGGACGCTGCCATCGCCGAGCACGGGACGCTCGGGGGCGTCCAGGCCGGACTGTCCGGACTCATCGCGGCCGTCCACCGGCTCGAGGGGGAGATCCGCAGCCGCAACCAGGCCGACTGACAACCCCGCGAGTTTGAGATCGTCGAACAGCTTCGCCGTGACGGGAAGCTGTTCGCGGTTTCCACCACCAGTGAACTCCCCGAACGTCGCGCCCAGACTTTCCGCGACACCCAAGGCCACGCGGCGGTCCCAATCCGCGATCTCCTCACGTACGATCCGACGCACATCGGCCTCGGTGAGGACCGCGGCGGTGTCCACATCCATATACGGCTGAGTGTGATTCACCGCGACCGCCTACCCGCCGAGGCCACCAGGCGGAACAGCGGAATCAGCGCCCCGAACAGCAGCGACCACACGGTCACGAAGGTCACCATGCCGGTCACGCGTCAGCTCCGAACGGCCACGATCCGATCGGGGTTTGCAGGGGCAGGGTTTCGGGAATCGGCCGCGGGGCCAGGTGGAGCAGTATGCAAATCCAGGCGAGCAAGTCCATTGCAATCTCTCTGTCTGCGTTGGGATTTGGGAACTAGTTGAATGACGCAAGGGCGGCAGGACCCACCGACAGGCAGGTCAGGACGCCAGCCCGGTGCTCGTGGACGCTTGGGCATCGACCCATGCGTTGACGTCTTCCCAGCGGTAGAGCACTCGACGACCGAGCTTTCGAAACACGGGGCCTTCGCCGCGGTAGCGGAGCTGCGCAAGCGCGGCGGGTGTGGTGCGGAGCGTGGCGGCAACTTCGGCCGAAGTGGCTAGAGAGAGCCCGGCGTCGCTCATTTCGCACCGCGCTGCGCCCGGACGTTTGCCAGCTCAGGGAGCAGTGCCGTCGCCGGAACATCGAGGGCGCTGGCAAGTGCCATCAGCTGCTCAACTGTCGCGGAACGCTCGCCGTTCTCCAATCGGCCTACCGTTCCGACACTGAGGCCGGACTGGGCAGCGATGGACTTGCGCGTGCGGCGCTGGCGGGCCCTTTCGGCTCGGAGTCCTGCGGCAATCCGTGCCGCGTAGTTGATCATCACGCAGGCCATCTTGCGCCCCAATTGGAGCGATGTCAAACCCGAACGGGGCGAAATTTGCTCCAGGTTTTCCACTACCGGGGCACTTGAAATCGCTCCATTCAGGGGTCAAAATGACCACAATGGAGATCAGACGCACCCAAACGGGCATCACAGTAGATCAGGCCCGACGTGCCGTAGCGGCTCACCTTCGCGCAGAGCGCGCAAGGATGGACCTCACGCAAACACAGTTCGCCGAGCGAACCGGATTGAGCACCAACACCATTCGACGCATGGAGAACTGCGAGCGCGCAATGACACTGGACCAGCTCGTAGCAATATCAGGCCTGCTGGGCGTCTCCCCGGGCGCATTTCTGGACGCAGCCCAGGCCAGCTTGCGCGAGTAGATGGCTGGGCTGCACTCCCAGCTCCGCAGCCATCACAAGAATCCCCTCGGCAACCCGCGGGATCTCAAGCGGACTGTTGGTGTCATTCCCGAACGTCATACCCACACGATCACGTCCTCGCTACTTCCCAACCCACCACGACTGGCCGGCCAGATCCCCTCCAGCCCAACGCCATGAGGTCGAACATACATTCGGCTTCATTAAAAAGGAAGTAAAGCAATCAAATTGGGCAAACATTCAGCAGGCGACAACCGAACGGTCAACTGTCACAACCGATGATCGAGTAGATCGGAGTAGTCCGCATGGCAACCGTTGAGCCCTACGAGACGAGCAAGGGCAAGCGATACATGGTCCGGTACAGGAAACCGGACGGCAAGCCGACCAAGAAGCGTGGCTTCCGACGCAAGATCGACGCCGAGAAGTTCATGGCCACAGTCGAAGTCCAGAAGATGACCGGCGAATACATCGCGCCATCGATGGGACGGGCAACTGTCGCCGACGTCGGCGAGAAGTGGCTACCCCGGCAAGTGCACACCAAGGACTCGTGGTCAGAGCGCGTCGAGTCCATATGGCGTGTGCACGTCAAACCATATTGGGGCACAAGGCAAGTCGCCTCGATCGTCCGGCCCGAGATTCGGGACTGGATCGCCGGAATCGACCGCGCACCCTCGACGATCGAGGACATCCACGGCGTCCTGCTGGCCGTCCTCGATGAGGCCGTGGACGAGCGGCGAATCCCCGCGAACCCGGCCGCGGGCGTTCCGCTCCCCCGCCGGGTGCCGGTCGATCACGTCTACCTCACGCACGACCAGGTGGCCACCCTCGCGAATGAATGCAGCAAGGGGACCGAGATCGTCATGCTGCTCGCCTATTCCGGCATGCGATGGGGCGAGATGGCCGCCCTGCGCCCGCGAGACGTCGATCTCGACCGCCGGCGCATCCGCATCGCCCGGTCGGCGTCGAAGGTGAACTCACGCAGTGTGATCGGCACGACGAAAACGTGGGAACAGCGGACCATCGCGGTGCCCGTCGAGGTCGCCGAGCTCCTGGGCCCGGCGGTCAAGGCTCAGAAGAACCCGACCGGGCTCATATGGTCACGCGAGGATGGAACGCCGATCCGCCCGCCGACGACAACCCACTGGTTCTCGAAGGCAGTCGGGCGGTGCATCGCCGCGTCGGTGCCGCGTGACGATGACGGTAACGAGACCGGCCTGGCGACCTTCCCCCGCGTGACTGCGCACCAGCTGCGCCACACCGCGGCGTCGCTCATGATCGCCAGCGGTGCGCATGTGAAGACCATCCAGCGTCAGCTCGGGCACAAGTCCGCGACGATGACACTCGACAACTACGGGCACCTGTTCGACGACGATCTCGACGAGGTGGCCGACCGGATGGGCACGGGTTTCCGAGCCGCCGCCGAGCGGCGTGCCCAAAATGTGCCCACGGCACCACACCTCAGGATTGTCGGCGCATGAAAAAGCCCCCTGACCTGGATTCCAGATCAGGGGGCTTGAGTGGAGCTGCCGGGAATCGAACCCGGGTCCTCCGCCGCATCTTCAGGGCTTCTCCGTGTGCAGTTCGCTATGCCTCTGCTCGGATCTCTCGGTCACGCGAACAAGCCGAGATGACGATCCCAGTCGCTGTTAGGTGTCCCGTCCGGCGCCGCGACCGCGTCGGACGGTAGAGCCCTCTAGCTGATGCCAGGGACCGGGTCGAGGGCGAACCCGGGCTGACAGACACGCTTCGTTGCTTAGGCAGCGAGAGCGTAGTCGCGCTGATGAGAATCGGCGCTTATAGGGTTACAGCGACGCTTATACGGTGGTCTCCTGCCTGCACCGACACGCTTCCCCTGAATCAACGTACGCAGTCGAAACCGTTCAGCCCCGTCTGTGTTCACCGATTCAGATGAACTACCCGGCTCTCACCGGGCTACCTATCCTAACACCGAACAAACCTTGGTTCATTCCATTAACGCGCCGTCAGCCCGGGGTTCCCGGGATCAGCCGCGCATGCCCTTGATGCGGCGGCCGAGTTCGCGGGTGACCTCGCGTTCGGCGTCGCGTCGGGCCAGGTCCTGGCGCTTGTCGTAGTCCTGCTTGCCCTTGGCCAGGGCCAGTTCGACCTTGACCTTGCCGTCGGAGAAGTACATCGACAGCGGGACCAGGGTCAGGCTCGACTCCTTGGTCTTGCCGAGCAGCTTGTCGATCTCGCGGCGGTGCAGCAGCAACTTTCGGGTGCGGCGCGGCGCGTGGTTGGTCCAGGTGCCGTGCCCGTACTCGGGTACGTGCAGGCCGCGCAGCCACACCTCGCCGTCGTCGATGGAGGCGTAGGCGTCGACCAGCGAGGCCTTGCCCTCGCGCAGGCTCTTCACCTCGGTACCGACCAGCGCGACCCCGGCCTCGTAGGTCTCGAGGATCGCGTAGTTGTGCCGCGCCTTCTTGTTGCTGGCGATGACCTTGCGCCCCTTTTCCTTCATTTCTCCTCTATCGTCCCGTCGCTGCCCGGACTGCCCAACCAGCTTACGGATGCTCCGTCCCGAACCCGCACGGTGACGGAATCGGGCCTCGTTGTTCAACCACGCCGGCTGGCATCTTGTTCCGGTGGCCGGGACGCGCCCAGCCCGTCCCGGCGGGCCCGGTGTTAGTCATGAGAACAGCGCTGGCGTGAGCCAGTTCACAGCGACTCTCCTCGAAAGGACTTCCGTGCATACGGCTTTCATCCGCATCAAGGTCGATCCCGTGGCAGCCGACCGGGTCGCGCAGGCGATGCTGACGCTGACCGCGCCCACCCTCGCCGAACCGGGCTGCCACACCTACGAGTTCTACCGCGACCAGGACGACCCGTCACTGTTCCTGTGCTTCGAGCACTGGGATTCACGCCAGGCGCTGGACGCTCACGGCTCGACTCCGCACGTGCAGGCCTTCCTCAGCGAGTTCGGGCCGCACATCCAGGTGTGGGAGCAGAACCACACGACCGCGCTGGCCTGAACCGGTCCCGGCCGGAGCGGGACGTTCCGGCCGCGGCGGTGCCGTGCCCTTCGCTGCTCGTACTGCTCAGACATTCTCCCGCGAGTCGAGGACGACCTTGGTGCCCGGAGCGGCCGCGACCTGCAGGGTCCGCAGGCGCAGCAGGACCGGGTTGTCCGCCAGGAGCTTCGCGGTATTGGCCAGCGAGCGCAGGGCGGCAGCCTCGGCGCGGGCGCGCTCGAGTTCGGCGCGGCCGCGTTCGCGCGCCAGCACCGTTTCGAGGGCGGCCTTACGGAGCTCGCCCGGGAGCATGAGGTCCTTGGCGCGGAGGCTCTCGACGCGAATGCCGAGGCGTTCCACGGCGGCCGCCACGCGCTCGGTGCCCGCGCCGAGCCGGGTGCGGTCGGCGACCAGCTCGTCGAGGGTGTGCGCGGCCACGAGATCGCGAGCGACCTCCTGGACCGTCGTGTAGAGCACCGTCTCCGCGGACTGGGCGCCGGTGATGAAGGTCACCGGATCGGTGACCACCCAGTCGCCGACGAAGCTGACGCGCAGCGACAGACCGTCGCGGGTCAGCAGCTCCTGGCCGCCGACCTGCAGCAGACGCGGGCGCATATCGACCGTGACCAGGGTGCAGCGTTCCTTGTTGTAGCGGTGCCGGCCGGGGCCGAGAACCTCCCGCAGGGTGCCGTCCTCGAATCGCAGCGTGCGCTGGTATTCCATGACCGTCTTGTATTCCATGACCGTCGTGAACATGTGTATCTCCTTCCCCCACAGTGGTTTCGGCGTGACCGGACACGCCTCGCCCGGTCACGGGACCGCGGCGGGGGCGTCCCCCGACCGAAGTCGGGGAGCCCGCAGGGCCACGGCACCGCACCCGACCGGGCGAGGCGTACCGGTGAAGGGAATCGAACCCCGGCAGATTTGTTCTGCGCCAACCTGAATGACGTGGCCGCTCTCGAACGGGGAATACGATCCGGAGATTCCGGGGCACCCCTCGAACGACCGGGACCCACGGTAGCCACGGTATCGCGGTGCACGCCAATGATTTTCGGGCTCGGGATGGACGCTGAGATGCAGAAAGGCCCTTCAGCATTTGCTGAAGGGCCTTTCTCAGTAGTCCCGACGGGATTTGAACCCGCGCTACCGCCTTGAGAGGGCGGCGTCCTAGGCCGCTAGACGACGGGACCAGGTCGCTCGCTGCGATCCGTGGACCGCGGCAGCTCCGAAAGCTTATCGTGCCGCCGCCCAGCAACCAAATCGCCTGCTAATGGACGTGCGCGAGGTCATTTCCGGACACCGATCACTGGTAGTCGGGCGGGAGCTCGTCGAAGTCCGGTGGCGCTTCGTCGGGCCAGGGGATCTCGTCGGCGGGAGTGAGGGTGGCCGGGCTCGGTTTCGGCGCAGCGGCCGGCGCCGCGCCGAACCGCGGGGAGCGCCGCTCAGGGACCGCGGATTGCGGGCTCGCACTCGAGGCCGCGGACCGAGATCCCTGGGACGAGGCCGCCGACCGGCCGGTCGGCGTGGCGACCGCGGAGCCGGAAGCCGGTGCGGAGCTTGATGCTTCGGTGCTCGAACCGCCGGCGGCGATCACTTCCAGCACGCCCTCACCGTATTTGGCGCGCTTGTTCTCCCCGATGCCGGAGATGCCCGCGAGGTCGGACAGGGTGGCGGGTTTGCGGGTGGCGATCTCGCGGAGGGTGGCGTCGTGGAAGACCACGTAGGCGGGGACGCCCTGCTCCTTGGCGGTGGCCGCGCGCCAGGCGCGGAGCTTTTCGAACAGGTCGGTGTCGGACTGGCTCAGGTCGCCGGCGGCCAGGCGAGATGCCTTGGCGGGCTTGGCGGTTCGGGCGGCCTTGGCGCGTTCGGGCTCACGCCGGAACATGACCTGGCGCTTCTCGAACAGCACCTGGTTGCTGGCGTCGGTGAGGGTGAGCACACCGTAGTCGCCGTGCACGGCGAGCAGACCCTGGGCCAGCAGCTGGCGGACGACGCCGCGCCACTCGATATCGCGCAGCTCGGTGCCGATGCCGAACACCTTCAGCTCATGGTGGGCGTGCTGCTCCACCTTGGGATTGCGCTTGCCGATCAGGATGTCCACAATATGGCCCGCGCCGAAGCTCTGACCGCGTTCGCGTTTGAGCCGCAGCACGGTGGAGAGCACTTTCTGGGCGGGCACAGTGCCGTCCCACGCCTCGGGTGCGTTGAGGCAGGTGTCGCAGTTGCCGCAGCGCTCACCCTGCTGACCGAAGTAGGCCAGTAGCTGGACGCGGCGGCACTGCACGGTTTCGCAGAGCGCGAGCATGGCGTCCAGGTGCAGTTGCAGCTGGCGGCGGTGCATGGCGTCGCCGTCGGAGGAGTCGATCATCTTCCGTTGCTGCACAACATCACTGAGGCCGTACACCATCCAGGCGGTGGACGGCTGCCCGTCGCGCCCGGCACGGCCGGTCTCCTGGTAGTAGCCCTCGACCGACTTGGGCAGATCCAGGTGTGCGACGAAGCGCACGTCCGGCTTGTCGATGCCCATGCCGAACGCGATGGTGGCGACCACCACGAGCCCGTCCTCGCGCAGGAACCGCGCCTGGTTGGCCGCGCGGGTGCGATTGTCCAGCCCCGCGTGGTACGGCACGGCTTCTACACCATTGGCGGTCAGGAAGGCCGCGGTCTTCTCGACCGAATTGCGCGAGAGGCAGTAGACGATGCCCGCATCGCCGGCGTGCTCGGTCTGGATGAACGAGAGCAGCTGGTGTTCGGGCCGATTCTTGGCCTCGATCCGGTACTGGATATTGGGCCGGTCGAAGCTGGCCACGAAGTGCTTGGCGCGGGTGAGGTCGAGCCGCTCGGCGATCTCCTTGCGGGTGGCCTCGGTCGCGGTAGCGGTGAGCGCGATGCGCGGCACGTCCGGCCAGCGTTCGTGCACCATCGACAGGCCCAGATAGTCGGGCCGGAAGTCGTGGCCCCATTGCGAGACACAGTGCGCCTCGTCGATGGCGAAGACCGAGATCTTGCCCCGATCCAGCAACTGCGCGGTGGACTCCAGCCGCAGCCGCTCCGGTGCGAGGTAGAGCACATCCAGCTCACCCGCCACGAATTGCGCCTCGACCGTGCGCCGTTCGTCGGGGAACTGGGTGGAGTTCAGGAATCCGGCGCGCACGCCGACGGCATTGAGCGCGTCCACCTGGTCCTGCATGAGCGCGATGAGTGGTGAGATCACCACGCCCACGCCCGGCCGCACCAGCGCCGGAATCTGATAGCACAGCGATTTGCCGCCGCCGGTGGGCATGAGCACCAAGGCGTCGCCACCGGCGATCACCTGGTCGACGATGTCCCGCTGCGGCCCGCGAAAACTGTCGTACCCGAACGTCTTTCGCAGCACCTGGTGCGCCGGATCGCTTCCGGCGTCATCCAGGTTTCCGACTACGGTCTCGACCTCCGGCGCACTCACGCCCGCAATCCTACGGACACCGCCCGACACCGGAATGCCGTTGGGGCCAATGGCCCGAACTTCGCACCCTGTGGAGTGGAGAAGCCTTTGGGGGTGCCTGCATGAATGCAGGCACCCTCAAAAAAGGAAGAGCGTGGCATTCACTCGCGGACGTAATACCGAAGCGCGGCATATGCCGTGAGAGCGGCGAATCCGACACCGATCGGTGTGACGATCATCGCGACGGACGCGATGTCGTCGCCCGTGATCCGCGGCAGCACCTGGTCGTTGAACAGCGACCCCAGCGCCCGGTTGATCACCAGCGGTTGCGCGACGAACAGTCCGCCCACCGCCAGCACCGATCCCACCAGCGCGGCCAGCACCGCCTCCAGCAGGAACGGCAGCTGCGTGTACCACCGCGTGGCGCCGACCAGCCGCATGATGCCGACCTCGGTCTTGCGGGCCAGCGCCGCCACCTGAACCATATTCGCGATCAGCAGCAGCGCGGCCAGCGCCTGCAGCGCCGCCAAACCGAAGGCCGCATTGCGCAATCCGACGAAGAAGCTGACCAGCCGGTCCACGATGTCCATGTCATTGAGCACAGTCATGACGCCGGGCCGCTTGGAGAAATCGTCATAGATGGACCGGTATTTGGTCACATCGTCGAGCTTCACCCGGAACGAAGAGGGCAGCCCGTCCTTGCTCACCTCGTCGGCGAGCCCGGGCTGATCCTTGAAGGTGGTCTCCCTGACCTCCTTCACCGCGTCCTGGCTGTTGACGAACTGCACGTTCGCCACATAGTCGTGCTTCTTCAGATCCGCCATGAGCGAGGCGCACGGCTGCCCGGTGCAGTCCGGATCGGTCTTGGAGACCTGATCGTCGAGATACAACCGGATCTCGACGCGCTGGACGTAGTAGTCCTGGATCTTGTCCGCCATGCGGACCGCCAGCAGACCGCCGCCCAGCATGGTCAGCGACACCGCGGTGGTGAGGATCATGGCGATGGTCATGGTGACATTGCGGCGCAGGCCGGTGAAGACCTCGCTGAACAGGAATCCCGCGCGCATTACCGGCCCACCCCGTACACGCCCATCTCGTCGTCGCGCACGATGCGCCCGCGGTCGAGTTCGACCACGCGCCGGCGCATGGCGTCGACGATGGTGTTGTCGTGGGTGGCCATGACCACCGTGGTTCCGGTCCGGTTGATGCGTTCGAGCAGCGTCATGATGTCCTGGCTGGTCTCCGGGTCGAGGTTGCCGGTCGGTTCGTCGGCCAGCAGTACCAGTGGCCGGTTCACGAAGGCGCGCGCGAGCGCCACCCGTTGCTGTTCACCGCCGGAGAGCTCACCCGGCAGCCGGTCGGCCTTGCCGGCGAGGCCGACCATGTCGAGCGCCTCGGGCACCGAGCGATTGATGAATGCTCGCGATTTGCCAATCACTTCCAGCGCGAAGGCCACGTTCTGTTCCACGGTCTTCTGCTGCAGCAGCCGGAAATCCTGGAAGACGCAGCCGATGCGCTGGCGCAGTTTGGGAACCTTGCGCCCGGGCAGCCTGTCGACCCGGAAGTCGGCGACCCACACCTCACCGGTGGTCGGCTTCTCGTCCTTGAGCAGCAGCCGCATGAACGTGGACTTTCCGGAGCCCGAGGGCCCGATAACGAAGACGAACTCGCCTTTTTCGATATCGACGGAGATGTTGTCCAGCGCCGGCCGCGTCGAGGTCTGATACGACTTGGTGACGTTGCGCAGGGTTATCACGGGGAGCCAGTGTAGCCAGCACCCCGCCACGGCCGACCACACCGCGCGGACTCGGGCTCAGCGGCCCGCGTGCCCGGAAGCGTTTGGCAGATAGTTGCTGAGCATGGTGTTCACGATCGGCGGGGTGCTGTTGGTCTCGTGTTGGGTGGGCTTGACGAAGACATACAGAACGAATGTTGCTACCCACACGGCCATCAGGATCGCCGTGGACTTACGCATTCTCTTAATCAGCACCGACACTGAGACCCTCCCGGCGCAACGCGGCGGCCACCCGGACCCGCAGCTCGCGCCCGACTTCGAACTGTTTGCCCGGCAGCGTCCGGGCGACCATCTTGATGTTCATCTGGTTGACGGTGAGATCTTCGACACCCATGACGGTCGGCTCGTCCAGCAGCAGTGCTTTGAGCTTGCGATCGGCGAAGGCCTTGGCCCCCACCTCGCGCAGGATCTCGTTGACCTTGTTGATGTCGGCGGTGGCGGGAACGGGCACGTCGATGGCGGCGCGCGCCCAATCCTTCGACAGGTTGGTCACTTTCACGATCTGACCGTTCGGGACGGTTATCACTTCGCCGTCGGCGCTACGCAGCGTCGTGATGCGCAGCGTGACGTCCTCGACCGTACCCTCGGCCTCGGTCGAATTGCCAGTGACCGCGATGCGCACGACATCGCCGAAGCCGTACTGCCTTTCGGTGATCAGGAAGAATCCGGCGAGCAGGTCCTGCACGATCCGCTGCGCCCCGAAACCCAGGGCGGCGCCGAGCACCGCGGCCGGGGCGACCAGTCCGCCGAGCTCGAAACCCAAGCGCCGCAAGACTTCCAGCGACACCAGGAAGTAGACGATGGACAGCACCACCCAGGTGATGACCTGCGCCAGCGCATGCCGGTGCTTGGCCGCCTCGGACCGCACCAGCGAATCGCTGCTGCGGAAGCCGGCGTCGATCTTGCGAGTGATGCGGTCGCGCACGAAGGTCGCGGCGCGACTGAACAACATGGCGCCGACGACCAGCAGCACGATCTCGAGACCGCTGGACCGCAGCCAGTTCGCGAAATCGGCTCCGGTGCCCGCGGCGAGAATCGAACTCATGCCCTACCCCTGGGTCGCCTGCTCCCGCATGCGCCATCGGATGCCGGATTCGATGAAAGCATCGATGTCGCCGTCGAGCACGGCGGAGGGGTTGTTGACCTCGTAACCGGTGCGGAGATCCTTGACCATCTGGTACGGGTGCAGCACGTAGGAGCGCATCTGGTTACCCCAGGACGCGCCCTCGTTGGTCTTGAGCGCGTCCATCTGGGCGCGTTCTTCCTGGCGCTTGCGTTCGAGCAGCTTGGCCTGCAGCACCCGCATGGCCGAAATCTTGTTCTGCAGCTGCGATTTCTCGTTCTGACAGGTGACGACGATGCCGGTCGGGATGTGGGTGAGGCGAACCGCCGAGTCGGTGGTGTTGACCGACTGGCCGCCGGGGCCGGACGAACGGTAGACGTCGACCCGGACCTCGTTCTCGGGAATCTCGATGTGGTCGGTGGTCTCGACCACCGGCAGCACCTCGACCTCGGCGAAGGAGGTCTGGCGGCGGCCCTGGTTGTCGAACGGGCTGATGCGGACCAGGCGGTGCGTGCCCATTTCCACCGACAGCGTGCCGTAGGCGTAGGGCGTCTTGACCGCGAAGGTCGCCGACTTGATGCCCGCCTCCTCCGCATACGAGGTGTCGTAGATCTCGACCGCGTACTTGTGGCCCTCGGCCCAGCGCACGTACATGCGCATGAGCATCTGCGCCCAGTCCGCGGCGTCCACGCCGCCCGCGCCGGAGCGAATGTTGACCAGCGCCTCACGCTTGTCGTACTCGCCCGAGAGCAGGGTCCGGACCTCCATGGCCTCGACATCGGCGTGCAGGCTGGCCCGCTCCGAGTCGGCGTCGGCGAGCGCGGCCGTGCGATCTGCACCCTCTTCCGCCTCGGCGAGCTCGTAGAGCACGGGCAGATCCTCGAGCCGCTGGCGGAGGTCGCGCACCCGGCGCATTTCACTCTGTGCGTGGGAGAGCTGACTGGTCACGCTCTGCGCGTGTTCCTGGTTGTTCCACAGCTCCGGGTCGGCCGCCTGCTGCTCCAGCTCGTCGATGCGGCGAGCCAGCTCGTCGATGTCGAGCACCGACTCGATGGTCTTCAGAGTCGTGTCGAGTTCGGCCAGATCAGCGGAGACGTCAGGATGCACGATGTTCAAGGCTACCCCGCCTCCCCGAGCCTTCAGCGGACGGCCAAGTGCCGTAGTCACTTAGGCACCCGTGCCGGCGGTTGGGAGCCAACCCGATTTTGGACGCACCCGGTGAGTTACCCCGACCGTTGCGAAATCAGTGGTCACCTCTCGAACGGGACAAGAACCCGCCACCAGGCACTATTCCGACAAATCACCCGGCGACGGCGCGCAGTCCGCCTGGGCGGCGGCCGACGAGGCGGTCCAGGGCCGTGGCGGTGGCGTCGTCGGCCGGGAGATAGACCATGAGGAATTGGTCGTCGTCGGCGGAGAGGTTCAGGGTTTCGTAGGCCAGGCGCAGGGGACCCGCCTCGGGGTGGGTGAGGCGGCCGACGCCATTGGTGTCGGGAAGGCCGGGGAGGGTGTCGAGGCGGCGGGTGAATTCGGGGCCGACGGTGGCGGCCAGTTCGTCCATGAGGGCATCGACGTGGGGATCGGCACGGCCGGGGCCCTGTTTGAGGGTGGCGACCACCTTGTCGGCCTTGTGTTCCCAGTCCGGGTAGGCGTCGCGGGCGCGCGGGTCGGACAGGACGTAGCGGGCGTAGCTGCCGGGCAGACCGCCGTCGAGCAGGCCGATCGGGCCGAACAGGGCACGGTAGCCGTCGGTCACCGCGAGGATCTCGCTGAGCCGGTTCATGATGGCCGCGGGCGCGGGTTCGAGTTGATCCAGCATGGCCTGCACGGCCGGGCGGATGCGCCGGTTGGGCCCGGAACCGCCGCGGCAGTTGAAGTTCGGATCCCCGGCCTTGGCGAAATTGAGCAGGTGCACCCGTTGCGCCGGGGTCAATCGCAGCGCGTCCGCCAACGCGATCAGCACGGGCGCGGACGGGTGCCGGTCGCGGCCCTGCTCCAGCCGGGTCAGGTACTCGACGGAAACTCCTGCGAGTGTGGCCAATTCGGCGCGGCGCAGACCGGGCGTGCGGCGGCGCGGCCCCGTCGGCAGGCCCACTTCGGCGGGCGTGACCGCCTCCCGGCGTAGCCGCAGGAACAGGCCCAGCTCGTTCTCACTCACGTATTCGACGCTAGCAACGGGCGCGGTTCTTATCGTGTCCCTGCCACTACCACCCTCAGCGTGGTCTCCCTAGCGCTCGGCCGGGCTCGCAGAGTTGATCCCGAGCGGCCGACCGGCCGCGGCGAATCTCGAAGGAGACCCACAATGACCAGCACTCCCCTGCGCCTCGCGGTGATCATCGGCAGCGTCCGCGAGGGCCGCTTCGGACCGGTGGTGGCGAACTGGTTCGCCGAGCGAGCCCGCGCCCACGGCGAGTTCGAGGTGGATGTCATCGACCTGGCCGACTACCCGCTGCCGCACGCCCTGCCCGCCGTCTCGCCGCTCATGGACCCGAACCCGGTGCGCCCCGGCAATACCGCCGAGCTGGCCGAGCGACTGGCCGGCGCCGACGCCTTCGTGGTCGTCACGCCCGATATCAACCGCAGCTTCCCGGCCTCGCTGAAGACCGCGATCGATTGGCACTTCACGCAGTGGGATCGCAAAACGGTCGGCTTCGTCGGCTACGGCGGCAGCACCGGCGGCCTGCTGGCCATCGAGTCCCTGCGCACGGTCTTCAACGAACTCAACGCCCACACCGTCCGCTCCACCGTCACCTTCCCCCGCTACTTCCTGCACTTCGCCCCCGACGGCACCCTCCCCGACCCCACCGAATTCGACGACTCCGCCACCCACCTCCTCGAGCAACTCCACTGGTGGGCAACCGCCCTCACCGCGGCCCGTACCGCCGCCGTCCCCGCGTGATCGGCGGGTGGCACACCGGCGAGCACGAAAACGGGCAATTCACCTCACCGGTGTGCCACTCGGTGTTCGGGACGTGGGACACCACTTGTTAACGGGGGAGGACTAACGTGCTGGGTCGTGACCGGATACTCCGCTGACCTGGAACTCGCGCTGAAGCTGGCCGACGCGGCCGATGGGATCACCTGTGAGCGGTTCGGGGCGCTCGATTTGAAGATCGATTCCAAGCCGGATCTGACGCCGGTGTCGGATGCGGATCTGGCGGTCGAGCGGACGCTGCGGGAGATCCTCGCCGTCGAGCGGCCGGGGGACCTGGTGCTCGGTGAGGAGTTCGGCGGGGACGTCGAATTCAGCGGCCGGCAGTGGGTCATCGACCCGATCGACGGGACCAAGAACTTCGTGCGCGGGGTGCCGGTGTGGGCCTCGCTCATCTCGCTGCTCGAGGACGGCGTGCCGGTGGTGGGCGTGGTCAGCGCGCCGGCGCTGGCGCGACGCTGGTGGGCGGCAACCGGTCACGGCGCGTGGAGCAGCTTCGAGCAGGGTGAGCCTCGGGCCATCTCGGTGTCGGCGATCGCCGAACTGGGTGCGGCCAGCCTCGCGATCTCCAGCCTGTCGGGCTGGCGGGCAATCGGGCGCCGGGCCAAGCTCATCGCGCTCACCGACGAGGTGTGGCGGGTGCGCGGGTACGGCGACTTCTTCGGGTACACGCTGCTGGCCGAGGGCGCGGTCGACATCGTCACCGAACCCGAACTGTCGCTGTGGGATATGGCGGCGCTGGACATTCTCATTCGCGAGGCGGGCGGCACCTTCACGGCGCTGGACGGCAAGCCGGGGCCGCACGGCGGGAGCGCGGTGGCGACCAATTCGCATCTGCAGGACCAGGTGCTGGCGGCCCTGCAGGCCTGATCCGGGCCGGAGGTCCGAGCCTCAGCCGAGTTGCCGCATGGCGGGCCACATCTCGGACCAGGGACGGCGGGGTGTGCGGCACAGGATGATCACACGCCCCTGCTCGAGATTGCGGACGTTCAGGCCATTGTCCAAGTGCCCCAACGGTTCCGGGTCCACGCAGAAGCGGCTCACCCGGTCGGCGGGCATGCCGAGGACGAGCACCTCGTGCGCGCCCGGCGGCGGGCCCCACCACCAGTACGCGTTGTGCACGCTGTGCGGGGTCGGCAGGTTGTAGCGTCCGCCGAAGTGTTCGAGGGCGGCGGCCTCACCGTAGTTGGCAGTGAGCAGGTCGGCATCGGGCGCGGAATGCGCTCGGACATCGGCGATCTGCGCGGTGAACTGCGGCCAGCCGACGGCCTCCCCCGCCTCCTTGTTGATCGCGAGCAGAGCCGACGGGTCCCGGAGGGCGGACATCGGGAGCACGGGCAGGAAGACCACCGCCGAGAACACCGCATTCAACGCGATGACGAAAGTCAGTGCGGCGAGCCGTATCCGATGCCCGCTCAGCCGCGCCTCCAGTCCGACGGCGCCCGCGGCCACCAGCAGCGGATACATCCCGCCGAGGTAGTACGCCTTGCCGACCATGACCAGGTAGCCGACGAACAGCATCGCGTAGGCGACGGCGAAGGCCCGGTAGCGCCGCCACAGCCACCACAGGCCGAACGTCCACAGCGGCACCAGCAGCACGCCGATCAGCCCGAATTGTAGGAGCACGAACCCGATTCGCGAATTCGAGCTGCCCGAGGAGCCGCCCGCGATGGCCCGGCTCAGCGCCCACTGCGGCCAGCCGTTGCGCGCCTGCCACACCACATAGGGCGCGCTGATCACCGCCGCGGTCCCGACGGCGAGCGGGAAATACCTGGTGGCGAACACTTCTCGCGGTCCGACCAGGAGCAGTGAGAAGGTCAGCGCGGCAAGGGGAACCACGATCAGGGCCTTGTTCTGCACCCCGATTCCGGCCAGCGCGCCGATCGCGAGCCACCATCGCGGGTCGGCGTCGGGCCGCAGCAGATGCAGGACCAGCAGTATCAATACCGACCACACCGCGAGATCGATGTCCGCCGTACTGAGGGTGTGCCCGGCGCCGGCCACCACGGCCGCCGACGCCATGGTCCCGGCCGCGACCGCCTGCGCCACCCGGCCGCCGCCGAGTTCGCGGGCGGCGAGTCCGGCGCAGATCACCACGGTGGTGGCCGCGAGCGTCGCCGGAAGACGCAGCAGCAGTACGGAATTCGGATCGATGGCCGACATCGCGCGGGCCAGCAGCGGCACCAGCGGCGGCTGATCGGGATAGCCCCAGTCCAATCGCCGTCCCGCGGCCAGAAAGTAGAGCTCATCGCGGTGGTACCCGTACCGTCCGGAGAGCACGGTGAGCAGCACCGCGAAAGTTCCAGCTATCCAGTACGTTTCGCCACCCGAGGCGTTGACCGGCCGTTCGCGCATCCCCCGTATCGTCGCATCTCCGGGCCACCGGTGCTGGGGGGTACCCGGCGCGGGCTGCGGTCCCGCCACCGGGCGCGTTGCTACGCTCTAACTATTCAGCGTCGCTACGCCGTTGTCTCTCAGCCGAGCGGGACGCAGACCGAGCCGAAGTCGAGGAACGGACCGCCGGGGGCAGCGGAGCCCACACCGACCGAACCGAGTCCGAGCTCGGTGCCGACGCCGCTGATGCAGCCACCCGTGCCGGATCCGGTGCCCAGGCCGAGACCGGAGCCGGTGATGCCCACATCGACCGGCTGCAGCTGCACGTCGGCGCTGGCGTTGGGGGCGGCGAGGAAGAGACCGGCGGCAATGATGCCCGCCGTTCCGAGCGCAATCTTCATATGTACGAACCTCCATCAGGAGCGGGTTATGCGCCGACACCCTAGCCCACCTCGGGCGCGTCTGAAGCGTATTTGTTTCACTAGATCCGAGTGATACCGGTCGGTAAGTTCGAACGACCGCCCTGACCTGCCGATTCGACAATCCTCGACGCCAGTTCTTACTCTGAAGTAAGATAGTCTTACTCAGGAGTAAGATTGCTGGGCAGGATCACCCACCTCCTCGATAGAAAACTGGTGATTATGAGCACTCGAGACACCGCAACGAAGCGGGATACCTCCGCCGTTGGCCTCAACCCGGTCAAACGCGACTGGATGGGCGCGGCGATGCGGGTCATGACGACCATCACGGGATCGGAGCTGGCGGAGAAGTACAAGCTGCGCAAGCCGATCGAACGAATCACCTACGAGGGCACCAAGACCGGGTTCCGCACCCTGGGCGCGGCGACCCGGGTGTTCGAGAAGGTCGCCGGCGGTGGCGCTCCGAAGCGGCTGCCCACCAACGAGTCTCGCAAGAAGGACTACTTCGACCTCACCCCGACCGACGAGCAGCAGATGATCGTCGAGACGGTGCGCGACTTCGCCGGCGAGATCCTGCGCCCGGCCGCGTACGAGGCCGACAATTCCGCCAAGGCCCCGCGCGACCTGCTCGAGCGCGCCGCCGAGCTGGGTATCACCCTGATCAACGTGCCCGAGGAGCTCGAGGGCGCGGCGTCCGAGCGGGGTGCGGTCACCAATTCGCTGGTGGCCGAGGCGCTTTCGTACGGCGACATGGGCCTGGCGCTGCCGATCCTGGCGCCGAGCGGTGTCGCGATCGCGCTGTCGCAGTGGGGTACCGACGCGCAGCAGCAGACCTACCTGGGCGCCTTCACGGGTGAGAACGTGCCGCAGGCCTCGGTCGTCGTCGCCGAGCCGCAGGCCCTGTTCGATCCGTTCGCGCTGCGGACCAAGGCCACCCGCTCCCCCAGCGGTTTCCGCCTCAACGGCGTGAAGACCCTGGTCCCGGCCGCGGGTGACGCCGAGCTGTTCATCGTCGCCGCCGAGCTGGACGGCCGCCCCACCTTCTTCATCGTCGAGTCCGACACCGACGGTGTGGTGATCGAGGCGGACCCGAGCATGGGTATGCGCGCCGCGGGCCTGGGCCGGCTGGTGCTGAACAATGTGGCCGTGCCCGCCACCGCCCTGCTGGGCGACTCGGAGGGCGCACAGCGCGCCGAGGAGTACGCCGACGCCGTGCGGCTGGCCCGGCTGGGCTGGGCCTCGCTGGCCATCGGCACCGGTCAGGCCGTGCTGGATTACGTGATTCCGTACGTGAAGGAGCGTGAGGCGTTCGGTGAGCCGATCGCGCACCGCCAGGCGGTCGCGTTCATGGTCGCCAATATGGCGATCGAGCTGGACGGTCTTCGGCTCGTGACGCTGCGGGGTGCGTCGCGCGCGGAGCAGGGGCTGTCCTTCGCCCGCGAGGCCGCGCTGGCCAAGAAGCTGGCCACCGACAAGGGCATGCAGATCGGGCTCGACGGCGTGCAGCTGCTC
Source organism: Nocardia sp. NPDC059236 (assembly GCF_042754085.1). Taxonomy (NCBI): domain Bacteria; kingdom Bacillati; phylum Actinomycetota; class Actinomycetes; order Mycobacteriales; family Nocardiaceae; genus Nocardia; species Nocardia sp. NPDC059236. The sequence goes on along the minus strand of NZ_JBHZAF010000021.1, from coordinate 122,707 downwards.
GGCGGCCACGGTTTCACCAAGGAGCACCCGGTCGAGCGCTGGTACCGCGATCTGCGCGGCGTCGGCGTGGCCGAAGGCATCGTCCTCATCTGAGCCCGCCTCGTCCCCGCCGCCACCCTCAATCGAGACGCTGCGCGTCGCGGGGCTGAACCTCAACGGAGAGACCACCTCATGATCAATCTCGAACTCCCCAAGAAGCTGCGGGCCAGCGCCAACCAGGCCCACCAGGTCGCGCAGGAGATCTTCCGTCCCGCGTCGCGCAAGTACGACCTGGCCGAGCACGAATACCCGGTCGAGCTGGACACCATGGCCGCCATGGTCGAGGGCCTGTCCGACTCCGGCTCGGCCGACGTCTCCGGCGCCACCGGTGGCCGCAAGGCCGGCGACAAGACCGAGGGCGCCGGGTCCACCAAGGACGCGCACGCCACCGAGCTGCTCGGAAACACCAACGGCGGCAATATGTCCGCGCTGATGAACGCGCTGGAGACCTCGTGGGGCGATGTCGGCCTCATGCTGTCGATCCCCTACCAGGGTCTCGGCAACGCCGCCATCGCGGCGGTCGCCACCGATGAGCAGCTGTCGCGTTTCGGCAAGGTGTGGGCCGCCATGGCCATCACCGAGCCGTCCTTCGGCTCCGACTCCGCGGCCGTGTCCACCACCGCGGTGCTCGACGGCGACGAGTGGGTGCTCAACGGCACCAAGATCTTCGTGACCGCCGGTTCGCGCGCCACCCACATCGTGGTATGGGCGACCGTCGACAAGTCGCTGGGCCGCGCGGCCATCAAGTCGTTCGTGGTGCCGCGGGATGCCAAGGGCCTCACCGTGTCCCGCCTCGAGCACAAGCTGGGCATCAAGGCCTCCGACACCGCCGAGCTCCGCCTCGAGGACTGCCGCATCCCCAAGGACAACATCCTGGGCTCGCCGGAAGTCAATGTGGAGAAGGGTTTCGCGGGCGTCATGCAGACGTTCGACAACACCCGCCCGCTGGTCGCCGGCATGGCCGTCGGTGTCGGCCGCGCCGCCCTCGAGGAGCTCCGCACCGTCCTCACCGACGCGGGCATCGAGATCTCCTACGACAAGCCGGCCAACAACCAGCACGCCGCCGCCGCGGAGTTCCTCCGTCTGGAGGCCGACTGGGAAGCCGCCTACCTGCTGTCGCTGCGCGCCGCGTGGATGGCCGACAACAAGAAGCCCAACTCCCTCGAGGCTTCCATGTCCAAGGCCAAGGCCGGCCGCATGGGCACCGACGTCACCCTCAAGGCCGTCGAACTCGCCGGCACCACGGGTTACTCCCAGCGCACCCTCCTGGAGAAGTGGGCCCGCGACTCGAAGATCCTCGACATCTTCGAAGGCACCCAGCAGATCCAGCAGCTCATCGTGGCTCGCCGCGTCCTCGGACTGTCGAGCGACAAGCTGAAGTAGCAAGTCCCCCGAGAAGAACCGGTGCGGGCCGCATTCGTGGCTCGCACCGGTTTTCTCGTTCCGGACGCCGTGATCCGCGTCAGATTCCGAGCGCCTTCAGCAGGCTGCCGATAACTGGGATGGAGTCGGCGCTGCCCGTGCGGGTTTGCGCGGCCGTCATGTGCACGGCCAACGTCGCGGTCGGCGGGCGGACACCAGCGGGCCGGCCGGGGCTATCGCAGCCATACTCTGATTCGAGCTGGGTGTATCGGCGTTGCAGTTGCTGAAATGTGATTTACGCGGATAGGTTTCGCCGGTGCGTGGATTCAGTAGGCGGATGCTATTGGGGGCCGGCGCTATTGTCGCTGGGGGGATGATGCGGGCGGGGACGGCGCGGGCGGGGGTGCCGGTGGTGGGGCCGGCATTCGATGCGCAGTATCGGGCGATCACGAAGGTGGCCGGGGGGCGGTGGCATTGCCTGGTCAGTGATTTGGGGTCGGGGAAGCCGGTTCCGGTGGTGGAGGAGGACGCGGACTTCGTCATCGAGGGGGCCAGCGTGCAGAAGCTGGCGGTGATGACGGCGCTGATGAGTGAGGTGGATGCGGGGCGGATCAAGCTGTCCGACACCACGACTCTCGATGCCGACATGGTGGCCGAGGGCAGCGGGCTGTATTTGAATCAGGCGGCGTTCGGGGATCAGCTCACGGTGGCGAATCTGCTGACCACGATGTTGCAGGTTTCGGATAACACCGCGGTGCGGTTGCTGTCGCGGTTCGTGTCGGGGGAACAGGTCAACGCGACATTGGATCGGCTGGGTTTCAAGGAGACCCGGGTGGTGCCGTTGCCCGGGGAGAGCCGGTTCTATCTGGGGAATACGACGGCCCGGGAAAACAACGATCTGCTGTTCCGGCTGGCGTCGGGGACGTTGTTGTCGAAGGAGTCGACGCAGGCGGTGCTGCGGATCATGACGTGGACGGCGGTGGGGTACACCGACGGGATCCGGCGCAACATGTCCTCGGATGAGCGGGCCCGCTTCGCCACCAAACACGGTGCGTCCGATGACAAGCGGCACGATACCGGGATCATGTTCGATGCGGCGGGGGCGCCGCTGATGGTGTTCTCGTTCTTCGCCGATCAGGCGCCGGACGCGGACAACTACGGGGCTACGAATCCGGTGGTGGAGGCGCATGCCACGCTGGGGCGGGCATTGCTCGACACCTATACGCATCTGTCGCCGCTGCAGTCGTTCATCGATCCGAAGCAGATCGCCTCGGGCGGGCACTGAACGCCGGGCGGCGGAAGCGTCAGCCCGCCAGCAGGTTTCGCATGGCGGTGAAGACCTCCGAGGCGCCGCCCAGGGACCAGCCACCGTCGACGGGAATGACCGCGCCGTTGACGTAGGACGCCAGCGGAGACGCGAGCCAGAGGCAGCAGTCGGCGATCTCCTGGGCGGTGCCGTAGCGGCCCATGGGAACGGATTTGGCCACCAGGTCGAACAGTTCGGGGGTGGGGGCCAGGCGCGACATGCCCTCGGTGTCCTCGATCGGGCCGGGGACCACCGCATTGACGCGAATGCCCGCCGCCGCCCATTCCAGCGCCGCGACTTTGGTGAGCATGTCCACGCCGGCCTTGGCGGCGCAGGCATGGGCCTGCAGGGCCATCGGAACGGTCGACTGCGGCGCGGAGATGGTGATGACCGAGGCCCCGGGCGCGCGCAGGTGCTCGCGGGCGGCGCGCAGGACATTGAAGGTGCCCTTGAGATCGATGTCCACGACCGCGCCGAAGGCCCGGGCCGACATGGATTCCGTTGCGGCGGGGAAGTTCCCGGCCGCACCCGATACCAGCACGTCCAGCTCCCCGAGCTCGGTGCAGGTCGCGGCGAGGCCCTCGGCGACCGCCTCGTAGTCGCGCACGTCCGCGGCGAAGCCCAGGGCGGTGACCCCGCACTCGCCGAGCGAGTCGACCGCCGCCCGCACCTTGTCCGGCGTGCGCGAGAGCACCGCCACCGAGGCCCCCGCCCGCGCGAAGGCGTGAGCCACAACGAGATTGATGCCGCTGGTACCGCCCGCCACGAAGACCGTCCGGCCGGAGAAATCGAAGAGGTCGCTCATCTTCTGATTCTGCGGCGATCAGCACGAGAATTAGTTCGGATCGGCCCAAACCCTCAGTCGTGGAACCGTATTCCGGCCCGGCGCATGACATCCCGGCCAACGACGGGCAAGCTGGTCATCGACCCCGACCCGGGGCATAGCCTGATCTCGCAGCAAAGGATCGACATGAGTACAGAAGACCCGCGCCGCTGGCTGATCACCGGAGCGAACAGCGGTTTCGGCGCGGCCTTCACCCTGGCCGTGCTGGCCGCCGGGGACGAGGTGGTGGCCGCGGTGCGTCGCCCCGAGACCATGGCGGACGTGGTTGCCGCGCACCCGGACCGGGTGCAGGTGGTGACCCTCGACGTGCGCGACCCGGCCGCCGCCGAGCGGGCGGTGAAGGAGGCCGGGCGAATCGACGTCCTGGTCAACAATGCGGGCTACGGCATCGTCGGCGCGATCGAGGAGACCACCGAGGCCGATCTGCGGGACGCCATGGAGGTCATGTTCTTCGGCCCGCTGCGACTGACCCAGCTGGTCCTCCCCCAGATGCGCGAGCGCCACGCGGGCGCGATCGTCCAGCTGACCAGCATGGGCGGGTTCCTGTCCTTCGCGGGCGTGGGCGCCTACAGCGCCGCCAAGGGCGCGCTGGAGCTGGCCAGTGAAGCCCTTGCCGCCGAGGTGAATCCGCTCGGCATCCAGGTGCTGATCGTCGAACCCGGGGAATTCCGAACCGGTTTCGCCAAGCCCGCCGCCCTCACCATCGGTTCCGCCATCCCGGACTACGCCGGCACTGTGGGCGCCATCCGCGACGGCCTGCCCGCCTCCGACCAGCAGCAGCAGGGCGATCCCGGCAAGGCCGCGGCCGCCGTCCTCGCGGTGGTCGGCCAGGCGGACGCCCCGCTGCGCCTGGCCCTGGGCCCGGATGCGGTCGGCGCCATCCGCGGCAAGCTGGCCACCGTCGCCGCCGAGCTGGACGCCACCGCCCACCTGGGCCTGACCACCGGCTTCGACGAGGCCTGAGCCCGGATATGCGAACAGCCCGCCGATCGGTCGGCGGGCTGTTCGCGTGAGCGACGTATTACAGCGCGGCCAGCGATGCGCTTCCGGTGCTCATGGCGGCGACGATGTTGGCGAGTGCGGCGAGAATTTCCACGGGGTACCTCATCGGTTCGGGGAAGGGGGAACCCGCAGCCTGGGCGACCCAGATTACGAGCGAGCTATCAACAGGTGAACACAGTAGGGCCATCCGCTCAGAGTTGCTGTGTGTCTGTTGTGACCGAATTTGTGTAACGGCCGTCACAAGCCGCTGTTACGGTGACGCTACCGCCGTCGGGTCCGGGCGGTGGACGGCTCGTCAACGGAGGTGGTCCGCATGGCTTCGGTTCTGCATTCGGCTCGGCAGCGCATGGCGCACACCGGTGAGGCGCTCAAGGGCCTGAGGCGTTTGCGGGAGCTGGGGTTGAGCGATCCCACCGATCCGGTGGGGACGGTCCGATTGCTCAGGGACGCCAGGGTTTTCGGGCCGCCGGCGACCGCGGTACGGCGCGCGGCGCGCCTGTTCGGGGACCGGCCGGCCCTCGCGGACGAGCGGGGTGAGCTCACCTACCGGGAGCTGGACGAGCAGTCGAACGCGCTGGCGCGCGGATTGCAGCGCAACGGCGTCAAACCCGGAACCGTTGTGGGCGTGCTGGCCCGCGATCACCGGGGCCTGGTGCTGACCATGGCGGCGCTGGGCAAACTCGGCGCGCGGCTGGCGCTGATGAACACCGGATTCGCCAAACCGCAGTTCGCCCAGGTCTGCGAGCGCGAGAACGTGCGAGTCGTGTTGCACGACAGCGAATTCCTCGGCCTGCTCGACGCCCTGCCCGAGGACCTTCCGCGCGTACTGACCTGGGTCGACGAGGGCACCGAAATACCTTCCGGCACAAAAACTCTGGACGAGCTCATCGCGGCCAACGCACCGACGCCGCTGCCCGCGCCGAAGCAGCCGGGCGGCTTCATCATCCTCACCTCGGGCACCACCGGCCTGCCCAAGGGCGCCCCGCGCGAACGCACCGGACCACTGTCGACGGTGCAGATGGTGGACCGCATCGACTTTCCGCAGCAGGGCACGATGGTCATCGTCTCCCCCATCTTCCACTCCACCGGGTTCGCGACCTGGCTGACCGCGTGCGCCTTCGGCAACAAGGTGGTGATGGCGCGCCGCTTCGACGCCGAGCGGACGCTGCGCCTGATCGCCGAGCACCGCGCCGACATGCTGGTGGCGGTGCCGACCATGCTGCATCGAATGGTGGAGCTGGACAAGGAGATTCGCCAGCAGTACGACACCTCCTCGCTGACCGGGATCGTGCTCGCCGGTTCGGCGCTGTCGCCGGAGCTGTCGGTGCGCACGGCCGAGCTGTTCGGGCCGGTGCTCTACAACCTCTACGGCTCCACCGAATGCGCGATCGCCTCGGTCGCCCGGCCCGAGGATCTGGCCCTCGCGCCGGGGACGGCGGGACGAGCGCCGCTCACCTGCGAGGTGGCACTCTTCGACGACGACGGGCGGCGCGTCCTCGCCAAGAACGTGACGGGCCGAGTCTTCATCCGCTCGGGCTCGCCGTTCAAGGGCTACACCGACGGGCGGATGAAGGAGGTCGTCGACGGGTACATGTCCAGCGGCGACGTCGGGCACTTCGACGATCGCGGACTGCTGTTCATCGACGGCCGCGACGACGACATGATCGTCTCCGGCGGCGAGAACGTCTTCCCGCAGGAGGTCGAGAACCTGCTGCTGGAGCGCCCCGACGTGTTCGATGCGGCCGTGGTCGGCGTGGACGATGTCGAATTCGGTAAGCGCCTGCGCGCGTTCATCGTTCCCGAGCCCGGCGTGAAGCTCGCGCCCGAGGAGATCAAGACCTATGTGAAGGCCAATCTGGCCCGCTACAAGGTGCCGCGGGACGTCTTCTTCCTCGACGATCTGCCGCGCAATGCCACCGGCAAACTGCTGCGCCGGGTCCTCGTGGAGTACGAGCCACCCGTCGCGAGTCAGTAGGCGGCACAGCGCCGAGTCAGCAGGCGGCACAGCGCGGATGACGTCCGCGACACGGCGGCAATCCTGGGATCCCCACCACGAGCTGCGCGGTTTATTCGTAACCGCGAGTAACGGAGACCTCGGCCACACCCCGGCTGCCTGCGCTTGCTAGGGTTAGCACCGCACTGGATCTCGATGTTGCGGTCCGTCGGCCGACTCGTCCGGCGGGGGATCGCGGAAGGTTGTACCCATGTCACTTGCCCTTCCATCGGCTGGCACGGTTCTACGCAAGGCCGGCGATACGGCGCTCAGCGTCAATGCCATGGTCCGAGGGGGACTCTTCAATCCGCTGCGCCCCGATCACGCGGTGCGCTCGGCGCTCAATGTGCTGAAGTTCGGTCCGTTCGCGGGCGCGGTCGTGCACGCGGCCAACACCAATCCCAAGTCCGCGGCCATTGTCGACGAGCGCGGTGAGCTGACCTTCGAGCAGCTCGACCAGCAGTCCAATGCCTTCGCGCGCGGCCTCGCCGCCCAGGGCCTGGGCCCCGGCGATGTGATCGGGGTACTGGCCCGCGACCACCGCGGCATGGTGCTGAGCCTGGTCGCCGCCGGCAAGCTGGGCGTGCGCGCGGTGCTGATGAACACCGGCTTCGCCAAGCCGCAGTTCACCGATGTGGCCGCCCGCGAGAACGTCAAGGCGGTGCTGCACGACAGCGAGTTCTTCGATCTGATGTCGGCCATTCCGGCCGAGATTCCGCGCATCCTGACCTGGGTCGACGAGCAGGACAATGCCGACCCGTCGATTCCGACCATCGAGTCGGTGGCGGCCGGGCAGTCCACCGCGCCGCTGGCCCCGCCGGAGAAGCCGGGCGGCATGGTCATCCTGACCTCGGGCACCACCGGCACCCCCAAGGGCGCACCGCGTGACAAGGTCAGCCCGTTCATCACGGCCCAGTTCCTGGATCGAATCCCGTTGCCGCGCAACAGCACCGTGGTGATGGCCGCCCCGATCTTCCACGCCACCGGCCTGTCGCAGTTCACGCTGTCGATCGCGCTGGGCAACCGGGTGGTGTTCCAGCAGCGCCGCTTCGATCCCGAGGGCACGCTGGCCAATATCAAGAAGTTCCGCGCGCAGGGTCTGACCGTGGTCCCGACCATGCTGCAGCGCATCCTGGACCTGCCGGAAGAGACGCTGGCGAAGTACAACCCGGCGGAGACCCTGAAGGTCGTCTTCGCCGCCGGCTCGGCCATCCCGCCGGACGTCGTCACCCGCACCCTCGACTACTTCGGCGAGACCCTCTACAACGTGTACGGCTCCACCGAGTGCGCGGTCATGACCGTGGCCACCCCGTCGGAACTGCGCAAGGCCCCGACCACCGCGGGCAAGGCGCCCGTCGGCATTCGCGTCGCGCTCTACGACGAGAACCGCAAGCGCATCTCCGCGCCCAACGTGACCGGCACGATCTTCATCGAGAACGGGCACTCCTTCAAGGAGTACACCGACGGCCGCACCAAGGAGTACGTGGACGGCCTCATGTCCTCCGGCGACGTCGGCCACTTCGACACCGACGGGCTGCTGTTCATCGACGGCCGTGACGACGACATGATCGTCTCCGGCGGCGAGAACGTCTTCCCGCAAGAGGTCGAGAACCTGCTGTCCAACCGCCACGACATCCTGGAGGCGGCGGTGGTCGGCGTCGACGACCGCGACTTCGGAAAGCGCCTGCGCGCCATCGTGGTTCCGGGGCCCGACTCCAAGCGGGACGTCCAGGAGATCAAGGACTACGTGAAGGAGAACCTGGCGCGCTACAAGGTGCCGCGCGAGGTGATCTTCCTCGACGAGCTGCCGCGGAATGCCACCGGGAAGCTGCTGCGCAAGCCGCTGATCGAGATGGAAGTCACGGAGAATTAGCCAAAACCGTTCGCACCCCGCCGGTTAACGGCAGGGTACGGGCAGGGGCGAGATCAGGCCTGGCTATTATCAGCGCGTGAACATCGAATCCGGCCGCTCTACAGCGCATTCCCGCAGCGATGCTGCGGTATTGCGCGGTGGGGCGGCCGGTTCGGTATCCGGGGCGCTCGCAGTGGCCGCGCACGGCTGGATCTCGGGGGCCGCACCCCTGGAGTCCGGTCCGCTGACGCTGCTGGTCGCCGCCTCGGCCGCGGTCGGCGCGGTGGTGGCGAGCGTGCACACGCTGCGCACCACGGCGCTCGGGCTGGTGGTCGCGCTGATCGGCGGGCAATTCCTGGGTCACTTCAGCATGATGTGGGGCTCGCCGGGCAGCATGCACCATCACCACCACAATGCCTCGATGTGGAGTCCGGCCATGCTGGCCGCGCACATCGTGGCAGCGTGCGCGGCGGCCGTCGTAATTCTCGGTGCGGAGGCGGCCTATCGGATCGGCACCACGGTGCTGTCCTGGGCGCTGCCGCTACCTATTTCACTACCGGTGCTCACCGGGCCGCCGCTGCTGCCCATCGCGCACCGGGATCTCGTCGTGCTGCGTATCTTCGCGGCCGACGTCTTCCGCACTCGCGGACCACCCGCGCTCGTTCGAGGCTGATTCCCTTCTTTTCACACCCGGGCACACGGACTTTCGCGTCCGTGTGACTTCGCTGTACGCCCGCGTCCGTCGCGGTGGCGTCATGCGCGTCCGGGCATCCCCATGACCGCTGTGCGCACGCGGTGGCAGTCGCGTGCGCACCATGAGGGGGTCATGGTGCGCCCTGACATGCGTCGCCTCGACGTGTTCGCTCCCCGTACCGCGTGTCCCCGGGTGTTCCCTCGAACCCGAAAGATCGCTGGTGACAATCACTGACAGCGGTGTCGATACGACACCGCCGCCCTCCCATACCCGGACGACGGAGCCGCCGCCGTCCGGCCGGCCCCCGAAACGTGGTGCGGGCAATGCCTTTCAGGCGCTCATGCTGCGACTGCACTTCTACGCCGGCGTCTTCGTGGCGCCGTTCATCCTGATCGCGGCCGTGACCGGTGCGCTGTACGCGATCTCGCCGACGTTGGAGAATGTCACCTCCAGCGGCCTGCTGCACACCGATTCGACCGGCCCGGCCAAGCCGTTGCGGGAGCAGGTCGCCGCCGGGCAGACGGCCGAGCCGAACCTGGCGCTGGTGGCGGTGGCCCCGGGACAGCACGCCGGGGAGACCACGCGCGTGCTCTTCAGCGATCCGTCGCTGGGCGAATCCGAGCGCCGCGCGGTGTTCGTCGACCCGGTGACCGCCCAGCCGGTGGGCGACAGCGTCGTCTACGGCAGCTCGGGCGCGCTGCCCATGCGCACCTGGATCGACCAGCTGCACAAGGATCTGCACCTGGGCGCGTTCGGCCGCTACTACAGCGAGATCGCGGCCTCCTGGCTGTGGCTGGTGGCGCTGGCCGGGCTGGTGCTCTGGTACCGGCGGGTGCGGGCGCGGCGCGAGAAGCGGTCGCCCGGTTGGCTACTGCGGCCGGATCGGTCGCGGCCGCGGGCCCGGACACTGAATTGGCATGCGGTGGTGGGTGTCTGGATCCTGCCGGTGCTCCTGCTGCTGTCGGTCACCGGTATGACCTGGTCGAAGTACGCGGGTGAGAACGTGACCCAGCTGCGGCAGGCGATGAGCTGGACCACGCCCGCGGTGAGCGCCAAGCTGCCCGGGTCGACCGGTCCGGCCATGTCCGCGGGCGGCGAACATGATCACCACGGTGGCGGTGCGGCCGCGGCCATGCCTCCCGCCGACAAGGCGGCACTGGTCGACACCGTGTACGGCGTCGCCCGGGCCAACGGCCTGACCGGGCCCTTGGAGATCAGCATTCCGGCCAAGGACGGCACGGCCTTCGTGGCGCAGGAGCTGCGCCGGCCCGGCCAGTACACCCGCGATGCCATCGCGGTGGACGGCGCGACCGGCAATGTCACCGACAAGCTGCCGTACTCCGACTGGCCGCTCATGGCCAAGCTCACCAACTGGGGCATCCAGTTCCACATGGGCCTGATGTTCGGCCTGGCCAATCAGCTGTTGCTGCTGGTCATCATGGCCGGGCTGGTCACCGTGATCGTGCGCGGCTACCTCATGTGGTGGCGGCGCCGCCCGACCAAGGAGCCGAGGCTCGCCGCGGGCAAGGCCCCGCGCCGGGCACTGGCGCAGACCCCGCTGATCGTCCTGGCGCCGTTGGCAGCGGCCGCCGCGGTGGTCGGCTGGTTCACGCCCATGATCGGCATTCCGCTGCTGGGCTTCCTGGTGATCGACGTGCTGGTGGGTGTGGGAGCCCGCCTGTGCGCCACCGCCTAGTCCACGAAAACCGCTGAGCGACACGGCCTCCAGGCCGTGCCGCCGGCCGGTCACATCCTTTCGCGGCTCACGCACATAGAAGAGCCGCGCCATCCGTGCGGACCCTGACCCGCACTGACGAAAGACGAAACCTGATGAAGCTCAACAAGTTCGCCGTGTCCGCCGCCCTCGTGACGACCGCGCTCGGGGTCACCGCCGGAACCGTGAACGCCGCACCCGCCCAGTCCGACGCGGGTGTCGTCAGCTACAGCGCCACCACCGGCGAGAGGGACCTGACCATCCGCACCGATGCCGGGTCGCTGGTGGTGGACAACGGCGTACTGGAGATCAAGGCCGCCGACGGAACCACGGTCGCGGGCACCGAATTGTCGTTCCGGGTGGACGATTTCGTCTTCCCGATCGCCGCCGACATCCACGACCACGTCGCCACGCTCACCCCGCAGTTCGACGCCGCCCACGCGGTCTACCAGCCGGTCGCCCTCCCCTTCGAGAACAGCGCCCCCTGGAAGTCGGACTACGAGCGTGAACAGGCCGCCTGGAACCGCATGAGCAGCACCCTCTCCATGGGCGCCACCGTCGGCACCCTGGCCGGCGGCCTCGGCGGCGCGGCTCTCGGCTGCCTGCTCGGCGCCGTCGGAGCCGCCGGCCTGGTCACCCTCGGCTCCGCAGGCGTCCTCGCCGCCATGTTCGTCCCGCTCCTCGGCGCAGCCGGCACTGGCTGCCTCATCGGCGCAGGCGCCGTCGGCTTCGTCGGCACCATCGCCGGCCAGCTCTTCGTAACCGCCCCGGTAGCCATCGCCGCCGCAGTCCAGTACTTCACAACCATCACCCAGCCCTCGATCACACCCGCTAAGTAACCCGAAACCGTTGCCGCCGACCGATCCACCGACTCCACGATCGGCCGGCGGCACCGTGGTTACGATCGAAAACGGGTGTCCCGCCACCATTTACACCGACCCGGACGGCAGCAGCACACCAACGGTCTCTGTTCACTGCTGCCATACCGGCGAACTGACCGAGGCCGGGCGAATAACCCACACGCACTGCAGTTTCGCGGCCTCGGCGAACAGCGCGTTGCTCGGCGGAGGGTTACCGCTCGAGTCCGGCCGCACGTGGATCCAGTTACGGCGGACAGCCTCTGACGACGACTTGGAGGTGCAGCGCGGGTCAGGGAAGGCGGTGGGCGCCGGCGGAGGGGGTCACCGCGTAGTCGTGGGGTGGGGGGAATCCCTTGGTGGCGAAGGATTCTCGGATGGCGGTGACGATGTTGGGGGTGTCGTCGCGGTCGGCGAGGGCGAGGATGCTGCCGCCGAAGCCGGCGCCGGTCATGCGGGCGCCGTGGGCGCCGGCGGCGAGAGCCGCGTCGACGGCGGTGTTCAAGGGTGGGGCGGAGACTTCGAAGTCGTCGCGGAGGGATTGGTGGGCGGCGGTGAGGAGGGGGGCTATGGTGCGGGGGTCGGCGCCGGTGCGCAATTGTTCGGCTATTTGCAGGACACGGGCGTTTTCGGTGATCACGTGGCGGGCGCGGCGGCGGAGGAGGGGGTCGGTGAGCCGGTCGGCTTCGGCGGCGAAGGGGATGTCGCGGAGGGTGGGGGCGTCCAGTTGGGCTGCGGCGTCGGCACATTCGGCGCGGCGGGCGGCGTAGTCGCTGTCCACCAGGCGGTGGGGGGTGCCGGTGTCGATGATGAGCAGCGTCAGGCCGAAGGTGGCCAGGTCGAAGGGGATCTGCTCGGTGGCTCCGGTGCGGGTGTCGAGGAAGAGCAGGTGGCCCGCGGTGCAGAGGAGAGAAGCGGACTGGTCGAGGGTGCCGGTGGGGACGCCGGCGTAGACGTTCTCGGCGGTGCGGGCGATGTCGATGAGCTCGGTGTCGGTGGTGGCGGGGGCAAAGAGGTCCCGCAGGGCGATGGCGACCGAGCAGGACAGGGCGGCGGAAGAAGAAAGGCCTGCGCCGATGGGGACCGTGCCGTCGAGGTCGAGGTGGACGCCGCGCACCTCGTGGCCGCGGCGCTCGAATTCGCGGATGACGCCGAGCGGGTAGCGCGACCAGGCGGGGAATTCGGACCAGCCGCCGGTGGCGAGGGCGGCAGTGGTGGTGTCGACGGGGTCACCGGGCGCCTGCCGGGATCTCAGCCGCACCACACCACCCGGTCCGGCCGCCGCGGTGCAGGTCACACCCAGTGGCAGGGCCATCGGCAGCACGTAGCCGTCGTTGTAATCGGTGTGCTCGCCGATGAGATTCACCCGGCCCGGGGCCCACCAGCGTCCCGCCGTCGTTTCCACTTCCGGCTCCTGTTCACAGGTTCGCGCAGGCCGTACGGTTCGATTCGCTGGGGAGCATAACGAGTCTCGCGGAAAGTGATCCTGCGGGTTCGCCGAACTCCGCTCCGGAGCGGCCGTTTTCATGTCATGATCGGTTCGGTTGCCCAGATAGTGGCAGCGCCTTTTCTCTACCGGGCACTCTGTCACTGCTGCGCGGGACCTATGCTCGTACCGCAACACTCGGTTGATGATCGGCGGTGTCTTTTCGAGTACTGCTCGGACAAGGGGGGCTGGTGGGAACGGACGCACAACCGGCCGAACGGTCTGGTCCGCGCTTCAAAATCTGCTGGCGCACCGTGCTGTTCATCGGTGGCGTGCTCATTCTCGGCCTGCCCATGGTGGTCAATACCCGCGCGGTGACCCTGGGCACCCTGTTCGTGTCGGTGGCCATCAGCCTCACCATGATCGGGCTCGGTGTCCGCAGGTACCACCCCCGCCACCCCCTGCCCTGGTATCTGCTCTCGGCGTCCGCCGTGCAATTCGCCATCGGCACCGGGCTGCGCCACATCTCCGAATCGCAGCGCCACCCCTTCGACGATCTCTTCACCCTCAGCGGTTACTGCTGCGTCGGCGTGGCCGCGGTGCTGTGGCTGCGCCCGCGGCAGAACAGCACCGATCACGATCTGCTGCTGGACTCCGGGCTGATCGGCCTGGGCGCGCTGCTGCTGTCGTGGACATTCCTCATCTCACCGGTGCTGCATATGACGCACCACACCTACTTCACCACCATCACCTCGGTCGCGGATCCGATCGTGGACGCCCTGCTGCTCACCGTGATCGTGCACTCGGTGGTCACCTCCGCGCGCTCGGAAACCTCGCTGCGGCTGGTGCACCTCGCCATGCTGGTGATCCTGGCCGGTGACCTGGCCTACAACCTGGAGACCGCGGGCTCGGCGGTCTTCGGCCGCCAGATCCAGCTGCTGCCACTGCAACTGGGCTTCACGCTGATCGGCGCGGCCGCCCTGCACCCGAGCATGGTGGTCCTCGGCGAACCACGCGACATCCATCCGCACCGGTCCCGGCAGCGGGCCAGCATCATCGCCATCGTCATGATCGTGGCCTCGCTGGTGCCGGTGGTGGGCTCCAGCCTCGACACACTCGACCGCGTGGTGGTGTCCTCGCTCTTCGCCCTACTACTAGCGGGCGTACTACTACGCAGCGAACGCGCCATCGAACGCAGCGCCCGCAGCGAACGGCGCGCGCAGTATCAGGCAGACCACGACATGCTCACCGGACTCCTGAACCGCGCCGCCCTGCTGCGGGCGCTGCATCGTAATCGGGAGCGTTGGGCCGGACAGCCTTTGGCCCTGCTGTTCATCGACCTGGACGGCTTCAAGCGGGTCAACGACAACTACGGCCATGCGGTGGGCGACGAGCTCATCGCCAATGCCGCCGCCCGCATCCGCCGTGTGATCCGCCGCGATGACGCGGCCGCCCGCTACGGCGGTGATGAATTCGTGGTGCTCGCCCCGCTCGCGCAGCAGCAGGCCCGCCAGCTGGCGGAGCGGCTACTCGCCACCCTGGGAGAACCGTTCGAGCTGAGCGCGGCCGAGGTGCGAATAGCGGCCAGTATCGGAATCGCCTGCACCAAGCCACGAGAGACCGAGACCACCGTCTACGAGCTACTGCGCGAGGCGGATTCGGCCATGTACCACGCCAAGGAATGCTCCCTCGGCTACATCTTCCACGACGACCTGCGCCGCAGCCGTCCCGAATCCGGTCCTCGCACCTGGCAGCGCGAATCCGCGGTGTGAACCGGAAGCGGCCCAGCCCCACACGAAAAGGGTTGGGCCACCGGTCCTCGCGCCGCAGTTACCCGCGTGGAATCTCGTCAGGCCAGGTCTTCGAGTAGCCGACGGGCCGATTCGAGTTCGGCCTGCAGCTGCGCGACCTTGGCCTGCTGGGCGGCGCGGACCGACTCGTGGATGGAGTCGACGACCTCGGCGAATTCGGGGTGGAGAATCTTGGCTGCCTGGGCCACAGCGGAACTCGTGACCGGCAGGCCCTTGATGGTGCGCTTCTTGCCGTTCACGACATCCAGGGTCCACTCCCCCTCGGCGGTGCCGCTGAGGGTGACCGTCACCTCGGGAGCCTTCGGCTTCTTCGCGGCGGCGCTGTTGGCGGCATTGCGTGCCGGACGCGACGCGGCGGGCTTGGCCTTGGCCTCGGGCGCGGATTCCGCAGCCGGCTGCGGGGTCTCGACCTTGGCTTCCGGAGCGGGCGAAGCGCTCGGCACGCTGGCCGGCATCGTCACGGGAGACGACATCGTCACGGTGGGTTCCTTCCTGGTTGCCGTTTTCGGTTGAGCTCCGGCCGGTTTGGCCGGGTTCTGCCGGGCCGGTTTGGTCAGGGTCACCTCGGTGGGACCGAAGGACAGCACATCCTTCGAGCCCGTCGGCTTCACCTGCAGGAAATCCCCCTCGGACGGATCCCCGAGGGACATCACCTTTCCGGAACGGCCTTCCGGGACGCCGACCGCCACCGCGGTGAACCACACCATCGGTGGCCGGCCCGCGTCGATTTCCGCGGCGATCTGCCGAATTTCGGTATCCGACAAGGGCTGTGGCTTGGTACGGGTCGACATGGGGCACTCCGGGCGGACGGGGCGGACATCTGCGTGCCAAGAGCATGCACCATGGCACCGACAAATCCACATCCGGAGAACGCACATGGTCACCGCCCGAGAGCCAGTGAACCATCAGCTATTCCTACTGGTGCGGCCCACAGAGCATGGCCGGCGCTGGTGATCCTAAGCGTCCGCCCCTGTCCCCGCGCAACTTTCGAGGCAGCGCGACCGCCCGGCCGCCCGATTCGCGAGCATCGGTCAGAGTTGCTCGACCCCGCGCAGCACACACCGGACGGTCTGTGGCCGCGACACCGGATTCAGCCGCGTCTCCGTGGTGAAGTCCTGCGTCGAGCCCGGCGCCACCAGCACCTCGGTGCGTGTCCGTTCCAGATCGGTGGATTCCGGCGACATGAAACTGATCACCACCAGATACCGGTGCTCCACCACATCCCGATTGCTCACCACCGCCGTCGCCTGCCAGCCCGCCGAGGTCCCCGCGCAGGCGGTGACGAAGGCGCTGCGCTGCATCTCGCCCGAGTCGCTGGCGGCCATCTCGCTG
Organism: Nocardia sp. NPDC059236; assembly: GCF_042754085.1. Taxonomy (NCBI): domain Bacteria; kingdom Bacillati; phylum Actinomycetota; class Actinomycetes; order Mycobacteriales; family Nocardiaceae; genus Nocardia; species Nocardia sp. NPDC059236. Next base: position 106,475 of record NZ_JBHZAF010000021.1, on the reverse strand, counting down.
TTCGCCTGGTGTGCGTGCGCGGCATCGGTGTGGCCGGCGTGGGCGCATCCGGTCAGCAGCGCCGCACATCCCGAGACGACACCGACGAGACCTCGGCCGGGGGTGATCATGAATCTCCCATTCCACCGCGCACTTCCGCCCCCGCACTCCTGTTGCGGCTGATTAGCCGCGCGCCGAGAGTACCCCAGCTCGACCGCGTGTCGTCACATGACGGCATAAGCGTGTCGCGCCCGGAAACCGGCCGTACGCTCGCCTTTCGCGCGCCCGCGCGGACCTGCCTACGATCGATCGGGTGAAGGTTCTCGGAGCATGCCCACTCGACTGCCCGGACGCCTGCTCCTGGGTGGTGGACGTGCAGGACGGCCGGGCGACCGGCCTGCGCGGCAACCGCGAGCACCCGGTCACCCGGGGCGCGCTGTGCGTGAAGGTGAACCGCTACCTCGACCAGGTCCACTCCCCCGAGCGCCTCACCCGGCCACTGCGCCGGGTCGGCCGCAAGGGCGAGGGCCGCTTCGAACCGATCACCTGGGACGAGGCGCTCGACGAGATCGCCACCCGGCTCACCGGCATCCTCGCCGAGTACGGCGGCGAGGCCGTCTGGCCCTTCCACGGCACCGGCAGCCTCGGCTACATCCAAGGACTGGAGGGCTTCTCCGGCCGGCGGTTCTTCAATGCGCTCGGCGCCTCCCTGCACGACCCGACCATCTGCTCCGTCGCGGGCAGCACAGGGCTGAAATACACCCTGGGCACCGCGGGCGGCATGGACCCGGAGCAGCTGGCGCAGTCGCGGCTGATCCTGCTGTGGGGCACCAATCCGCTCAGCTCCGGCCATCATGTCTGGAAGTTCATCCAGGACAGCGGCGCGTACACGGTGGCCATCGACCCGGTGCGCACCCGCACCGCCGAACGCTGTGACGAACACCTCGCCCCGCTGCCCGGCACCGACGCGGCGCTGGCGCTGGGGCTCATGCACGTCATCGTCGGGCTGGGCGCCGAGGACACCGAGTTCCTGGAAACCCGCACCGAGGGCTGGCCCGAATTCCGCGAGCGCATAGCGCAGTACCCGCCGGAGCGGGTCGCCGAGATCACCGGGCTGCCGGTGGAACGCATCGTGGCTCTGGGCGAACGCATCGCCCGCACCCGGCCCACGGCCATTCGCGCCTCGCAGGGAATGCAGCGGCACGCGGGCGGCGGGATGGCGCTGCGCACCCTGGCCTGCCTGCCCGGTGTCACCGGCGACTGGGCGATTCCCGGTGGCGGACTGCACTATTCGACCAGCGGGCACTTCCGGCTCGACACCCCCGCGCTGATGCGATTCGATCTGCTGCCGCATCCGGTGCGGACGCTGTCCATGACCCGCATGGGCGAGGTGCTGCTGGACACCGACGGACCGCCGGTCAAGGCACTGTTCGTGATCGCGGCGAATCCGGTGGGCTCCAATCCCGATCAGCGCCGGGTGATCGAGGGCCTGTCGCGCGAGGATCTGTTCACCGTTGTCCTGGAACACTTTCCGACCGACACGGTCGACTACGCCGATATCGTCCTCCCGGCCACCATGCAGCCCGAGCACCTCGATGTGCTGGCCGCGTACGGCAATCTCTATCTGGTCTGGAACGAACCGGCCGTGACCCCGCCCGGTGAATGCCTGCCCACCACCGAGACCTTCCGCCGATTGGCCCGGCGCCTGGGGCTGACCGAACCGGCGCTGTACGAGTCGGATGAGGACCTGGCGAACCAGCTGTTGAAACAGTACGACGTCGACCGGCTGCGCGCCGACGGCTTCCTGAAGATCGATCCGCGCCCGGTGCCCGTGGACAAGCTCCGGTTCGTGTCGGACCGCGCGGCGCGGGCCGGCCACGATCCGCTGGCCGGGTACACCCCGCCCGCCGATCCGGGCGACGGACTGGTGCTGATCTCCGCGGCGTCGCACTACTTCCTGAACACCAGCTTCGGCGTCGATCCCGAATTACGCAGGCGCGCAGGCGAACCGACCGTCACGATGCATCCCGGGGACGCGGCGGCGCGCGGCATCGCGGACGGCGATCCAGTCACCGTCCACAACGATCGCGGCTCCTTCGAGGCCGTCGCCGAGGTCTCCGACCGGGTCCGGCCCGGCGTCGCCGCGACCACGAAGGGCCGCTGGGCCAAGCACTCCGGCGGTGCGACGGTGAATGCGACGGTCGCGGAACGTGATTCGGACTTCGGCGGCGGCGCGGTGTTCCACGACAACCGGGTATCGATCACCCCGCGCCGCTGACTACGCCCGTCAGGAGGTGGCGTCGAGGGTCTCCAGAACCCGCCGCGCCTGGTAGTTCGCGCCGAGCTGGTTGGGGTGGAACGGCACCGCGAGCCCGACCGGGCTGCCCGAGAACGGCAGCAGCCCCTCCACCCAGCGGGTGCCGACGGGCTGACAGGCGTCGTGCCCGGAGCTGCCGTCGTAGGTGTCGACGAACTCGACTCCGGTCTCGGCGGCCACCCGCCCGAGCATGTCGTGCAGTTCGATCAGCTTCTGCCCCAGCCAGATGGCGTCGGCGTCGGAGATGGGGATCTCCGGCCAGCAGCCGCCGTCGAGGCCGATGCCCTCGAAGTAGTCGAGCAGCAGGATGCGGGCGTGCGGGGCGCGCTCGCGAATGCCGGCGATGGTGGCGGCCACCCGGGGTTCGGTGCGGGCGATGTTCTGCGACATCCGGTCGACGCCTCCCACCACCATCTCGTTCAGGCAGGGGCTGACGGCCGGGTCGGGGGTGATGCAGTCGGTGACGGTGGCCGCGAGATCCGCGTCATTGCCGCCGATTTCGAGGGTGACCAGGTCGGTGTTCTCGGTCAGCCGGTCGAACTGCGGCGCGTTGTCGCCGAGCGCGGTGTGCTGCGGCCGGGTCATGTCGGCGGTGACCGCGCCGCCGCAGGTGGCGTCACGGAACACCGGTACGGCCAGGGCCGCGGCGACCTGCTTGGCGTAATTGTGGACGCTCTGTACGCACGGCGCCGGGGTGAAGGCGGTGGTGAGCTGGCTCAGGGTGGCGTCGGCGGCCCAGGAATCGCCCAGGGCCACATACTCGTTGACGGCTGCGCCGGTGTCGGGGGTGGCGGGTTCGGCCTGGGCGGTGGCGGTGGGCACGAGAGCGGCGAGGGCGGCCACGGTCAGCAGTGCACGCGAGGTCTTCATGTCTGTTCTCCCCTGAACCAGCCCAATACCGAATGTTGGACTGTATTCAGTCGGAAACCTAACAGCTGCGGAACCGCGGCGCGCGGCGAATTGAAACAATCCTCGGTCGCAACCACTCCCGGCCCTGGCTCAGACCCGATCCACCGACTCCCAGCGCTCCCGCTCGGGCGACTCCACCCGCTCGTAGCCCAGCAGGACATCGTGGGCGACCTCGCCGTCCGCGACCGTGACCCGGCTGAACGCCGCCGGATATCCCCGGGCCATCACGGTGTAGCGCCCCTCCGCCAGATCCGGCACGGCGTAGCGGCCGGTGTCGTCCGTGCGGGTCACGGCGATCAGATCGCCGGCCTCGTCCAGCACCGTGATCTGGGCATCGGGCACGCCGTGCCCGCGATCGTTGCAGGCCGATCCGGCCAGCACCGCGCGCGGCGCCAATTCGATGTCGTGGCGCAGCATTCCGCTGTCCGGCACGGTCAGGGTGACCGCGGAGGGACGCATGTGATCGGCCACCGCCACCAACGTGTAGGTGCCGGCCAGCACGCCACGGCAGATGAAATCGCCCTCCGGGGTGGTGACCGTCGAGCCGACCACGTCGCCGAACGCGTCGGTGAGGGTGATGGTCGCATCGCCCAGTGGCGCACCGCGTCCCAGCGACCGCACCACGCCCGACACCTCACCGGATCCGAGCAGGGCCACATCCAGGCGGTGTGGGCGGCTGCCGACCGAAACGGTCACCGCGGCGGGCTGATAACCGAACGCGGACACGATCAGCACGTAGCCGCCCGCCCGCGGGACACCGATGACATAGCCGCCGTCGGATTCGCCGACGGCTCGTGAAACCTGGCGTCCGCGTTGGTCGATGAGGGTGAGCACTGCGTCGGGCACCGACTGCCCGTCCTCGCGGTGCACGCACCCCGACACCGACAGCCCGAACGGCTCGACGAAATGGAACTCCGGCTCGAGTTCCGGCTCAGGCTCCGGCTCCGGCTCGAGTTCGGGTTCCGGCTCGGCGATCTCCTCCACGACCGGCGTCGGAACATCCTGCAGTGGAATCTCTTTCATGAACATGAGCACGAACGCCGCCACCACCGCCACCGCGGCCGCCACGACGAACACCCCGCCCATGGCGTGGGTGAATCCGGTCAGGATGGGTACGCGCAGCTGGTCCGGCAGGGCCGCGATGCCGCTGGTGTTGCTCTGGATCCGGCCCAGCTGCCCAGCGTCGAATCCCGGCGGCAGCTGTCCGCCGAAGGCCGCCAGGATCTTGCGCGGCAGCAGGTTGAACAGGATGGTCAGGAAGACCGCGACGCCGAGCGTGCCGCCCATCTGCCGGAAGAAGGTGGCCGATGCGGTGGACACACCCATATCCGAACGCGGCCCGGCGTTCTGCGCCGCGATGATGAGCGTCTGCATGCACCCGCCGAGGCCGAAACCGATGATGCCGCAGTACAGCAGCGGCTGCCACAGCGGGCTGTCGTACTGCACCAGCGCGAACAGCACCGACCCGGCGCCGATCACCAGCGAACCGAGGATCGGCAGCACCTTGTAGCGCCCCGTGAATTTGGTGATGAGCCCGGACAATTGCGCGCCCAGCATGATGCCCAACACCAGCGGCAGCATGAAGAGCCCGGAACGCGTGGGCGAATATCCGCGCACCACCTGGAAGTACAGCGGCACCAGCACGATCGCGCCGAACATGGCGACACCGACGATGAACCCATCGAGGATGGCGATGCTGAAGGTGCGATTCGTGAACAGCCGCAGCGGAATCAGCGCGCTGTCCTTCATGAGGAATTCGACGATCAGGAACAGCACCAGCCCGGCCGCCGCGATGCCGTAGCAGAGCAGCGCACGATGGGAGCCCCAGCCCCAGTCCCGGCCCTGCTGGGCGACGATGAGCAGTGGAACCGTGCCCGCCGCAAGGGTTATCGCCCCGAGCCAGTCGGTGCGGTGGCGGTGCCGGGCGAAGGGCACGTCCAGCACCTTGCCGACCACCAGCAGCGCCAGCACCCCGATCGGCACGTTCACCAGGAACACCCAACGCCAGCCCGCGAGCCCGAGAATGTGGTCGGCATTGGAGAAGAAGCCGCCCAGTACCGGTCCCAGCACCGTGGCGATGCCGAAGACCATCATGAAATAGCCCTGGTACCTGACCCTTTCGCGGGGCGGCACGATATCGCAGATGATGGTGAAGGCCAGCGACATGAGCCCGCCCGCGCCGACGCCCTGCAGCGCACGGAATCCCGCGAGCTGGTACATGGAGGTGGCGAAGGTGCAGCACACCGAGCCGATCACGAAGATGCCGATGGCGATGAGGTAGCAGGGTTTTCGGCCGTAGATGTCGGCGAGCTTGCCGTAGAGCGGCGTCGAGATGGTGGCGGTGATGAGGTAGGCCGTGGTGGCCCAGGCCTGTTTGTCGAAGCCGTGCAGGCTGTTGGCGATGCGGACGATCGCCACGCTCACGATGTTCTGGTCCAGCGCCGCCAGGAAGACGCCCAGCAGCAGGCCGGACAGGATGGTCATGATCTGACGATGCGACAGCGTTCTCTCGATCGGCGCTGCCCGGTCGCTCGGTGCCGGGGCGGCCGGGGCGACCCGGACCGGCGCCGCCACCCGTGCCGGGGTGGACACCGATGTCTGGGTGGAGATGTTGGTCATGTTTGGGGCCCTTGTCGGATTTCGGCTGTCCGTGCGTGCGGTGCTACTCGAAAAGACCTCGCCATGAAGCAATTCGGGCAGCTTACTCCCGCCGATCGGGGCCCCTCACACGAGGTGGTGGTTACGCCTCCGTTTGCGCGTAGAGCGGAATACCGGTGTGGAAGAAGCGAATGAGCCGCCCGATGCGCACACAGTGGTCGGCCCCGCGCTCGAAGTGGTGGGCCAGCAGCGCGATATCGATGGCCATGGCCGACCCGTGCGGCCAGCCGTCATCTGCCGCCAGCTCCACCAGCCGGCCGCGCAGCCGCTCCAGGTTCTCGTCGCGCGGCACCAGGGCGCGATCGCGCGGCGGATTCTGTGCCGCAATCACTTTGCCCGCCAGATCGGTGAGATCGGTGACCGCGGCGGACATTTCCGCGAGCAGGTCGAGGACGTGCTGCGGGGCCACCGCATTCGGGTAGCGGCGCACCACCACATCGGCCACCCGGCTCAGGGCGCGGCTGACCGCCAGCAGGTCGTCGGCGATCTGCATGGCCGTCACCACCTGGCGCAGGTCGCGGGCCACCGGCGCCTCCAGGGCGAGCAGAATGACCGACCGGTCTTCACATTTCGCGTGCTCGATCTCCACCTGCTCTTCGAGCGCGAACACCTCGTAGGCGGCGGTCAGGTCGCTGCCGAGGAGCGCCGCCGCGGCCCGTTCGGAAGCCTCATGCGTCAGTCGCGCCATATGCGCGAGCTCATCGGTCAGCGCTATCAGCTCGCTGGAGAATTTCGTGCGCACTCGCATATCTTGGCCGCCCACCCGCATGCCTGCACACTATCGCGGCAAAACCTTTATCCCCGAATGGCTCTCGGTTCGCTTCCCGAGACAAGAACCGACCGCCCAGTCGGGCGTGCGGCGGCTCCATGGCTACTGCCCGGCTGCGGGGCCGTTATCGGTGCGGTGCAGTACCCAGGTGCCGCGGCCCGCGGCTTTGGCGCGGTACAGGCCGACATCGGCTTCGTCCAACAGCTTTTCGGCATTCGCGCCGGCAACCGGAGTGACAACGGCGCCGATGCTGGCCGAAATCGACAGCAGATCGCCGGGACCGACCGGAACCGGGTCTCGCAGCGTCGCAAGCATGGTCTCGGCGGCCGCGTGGGCCGTGTCGTCGTCGCAGGGCGGTGCGAGCAGCGCGACGAACTCGTCTCCGCCGATGCGGGCCGGCGTGACCGTCGGCGAGGTCAGGGTCGCGTCGAGCCTGCGGCCGACCTCGGCCAGCACGCTGTCTCCCGCGTGGTGGCCGTAGCGATCGTTGATCTTCTTGAACGCGTCGAGATCGAGGAAGCACAAACCGATGTGATCGCCGGGACGGGCCGCCGCCACAATGGCCTCCAACTGCTCGAGCAGGCAATGGCGATTCGGCAGACCCGTCAACGGGTCGTGACGGGCCTCCCACCACAGTTTCTGCTGCATGGCCCGCCGTTCGGTGATGTCCTCCCCGACGGCGAGCACGCGCACGTCACGTCCGTCCGCGTCATGCACCAGCGTCATCGTCCAGGCGCCCCAGCAGACGCTGCCGTCGGGGCGACAGAAGCGGCCTTCCAGGTGCGCGGTGCCGCTTCTGCGCTTGAGCAGACCGACGACCACGTGCCGGAGCTTGTCGCGGTCGTCGGGGTGCATCAGGTCCAGCGCGGACACCCCCGGCAGGTCCTCCTGGTTCATCCCGACCATCCGTGCCGTCGTGGCATTGGCCTCGAGCGTGATGCCGTAGTCGTCGTAGAGCGCGATAGCCACCGCGGCGTTGTCGAACACCACGCGGAAGCGTTGCTCGGCAGCCTCCTGGCTGCGGGCGTGGACGTCCAGCAGCTCGGTGGTGTAGCCGCGGCCCAGCTCGCCCAGGAGCGCGCCGAACCGCTGTGCTCGATCCGGCCGCCGTGACCGCTCCAGCAAACCCGCCAGCACCGCCGCGGTCGGGGTCATCATGGCGGGGACCGTCAGGTTCGACCGGACCATCTCGACCCCGACGCGGCAGGCGGGCGACGGGTCGAACGACTCGGCCGACAAGGCAGCTTCCAGCGTGACGATCCATCTCGTCGTCAACTGGCGGATGTCGGGCGGCACAGATGTCGGCACGCCACCGCAATCGACCAGGGCCGCCGACCATTCCCGCGCCATCTCGGCAACCTCACGACTGTCCATCCGTGAGGACCTTCCTCCATCGCCGGACCATGGAGGTCCAGCACTTCCCTCCCCACTCGCTAACAATGAGCATACGAAAGAACCGCTGTGCCCGTGTCGGTGCAGGCCGACCGAGCTAGGCCGGCGCGGGCTCGGCCGCGGGCCGCACCCGGGCCCGGGCGGTGCCGAGGATCGAGCCCAGGATCACCAGCGGGAAGCCGATCGCCATGCCCGCGGTGAGGGGCTCGTCCAGCAGCGAGACGCCGATCAGCAGTGCCACCGCGGGATTGATGTAGGTGATGACGGTGGCGCGCGACGGGCCGACCTCGCCGATCAGGGCGAAGAAGACCACGAAGGCCAGCGCGGTGCAGATCAGGCCCAGGCCCACCACCGACCAGCTCGCTCCGGCCGGAAAGCGAGAAGGCACCCGCCACAGCGCGAACGGCAGATAGATGGCGGCGGCGAAGATCAGCGACCCGGTCACCACGCCGATCGGCGGCAACTCGGCCAGCTTGCGGTCGATGATGATCGGGCCCAGCGCATAGCCGATGACACTCACGCCGATGGCCGCCAGCGCACCCAGATTCGAGACGTCGATATCCAGACCGACCAGGGCGGTCACGCCTGCGAAGCCGATCACCAGGCCGAGAATGCGCCGCGGGTCGAGGCGTTCGTGCCCGAGGCGGGTGGTGAGCACGATGGCGATCAGGGGCACCGCCGCGATCAGCAGGCCCACCGTCGAGCTGGTCAGCCTGGTCTCGGCGCGCCCGATGAGCAGCCACGGACCGGTGATCTCGACGATCGTGTACACCAGCACCCAGCGCCAGTGCCGCAGCGCCGGCCGCAGCACCCGGGTGGACAGCGCGATGGGCAACAGCACCAGCGCACCGAGGAGGGTCCGCCCGAAGGCCACGAACACCGGATCGAAATCCCGCACCGCGACCCGGATCATGGCGTACGGCACACCCCAGATCACACCCATACCCAGGAACAGCAGCCAGCCGCGCTTGCTCACCGCCCGACCCCACAACCTCGTCGCACAACACGCTCCTTCCGAATCCCCGGGAGCGTAAGCCACGCCGCCGACACGCTGAATCGGTCGTCCGAACGCCATGGGCGTCCGAACTATTTCGGTCGCTACAAAACTTTCCCAGCGAGAAACATTGCCCACTGGGCACATTTTGCGCATACTGGAGTCATGCCGGACGAACAGACCCTCGGTCTCCGCGAACGCAAGAAGCTCGACACCCGGAAAGCCTTGAGCGACGCGGCACTTCAGCTCATGTTCGAGCGCGGCCTGGAGAACGTGGTGCGCGAGGACATCGCCGCCCGCGCGGGAGTGTCCGTGCGCACCTTCAACAACTACTTCTCCGGCAAGTACGACGCGCTCGCCTACCGGCAGCTGGCCCGAATCAGCAGCGCCGTCGAGATTCTGCGCGCCCGTCCGGCGAACGAGCCGCTGTGGGAGTCGCTCACGGCGGCACTGCTCGAGCCACTCGAGGCGGAACACGCCGAGTCGCCCGGGTATCTGCCCTCGCCCACGGAGCTCGCCGAGGTCCGGAAACTGGTGGCCGCCCCCGAGACTCGGGCCCTGCTGTCCAAGGGCGTCGAAGACAACCTGATCATCGCCATCGCCGAACGCACCGGCACCGACCCGGAACTCGATCTGTACCCGCGGCTGGTGGCCGGGGCGGCCGGCGCCGCGCTGCAGGCCGCCTTCGAGGCCTATGTGCGCACGGCGCCGACCGTCCCCGTCACCCATCTGCTCCGCCAGGCCCTGTCCGCGCTCGCGGCGGGCCTGCCGCAACCACCGGCATAGCAGCGCCGCTTTCGCCGGTTTCTCCAAATACCCTCAACGACAAGAGGTTTATTTGCCATGCCCGAAAACACCGTCGACATCGTCATTGCCGGAGCCGGGCCGAACGGCCTGATGCTCGCCTGCGAACTCGCACTCGCCGGCCTCCGCCCGATCGTGCTGGATCGGCTCCCCGCACCCAGCCCCGAACCGAAGGCCAACGGCCTGGCCGGGCAGGTGGTCCGGGTCCTCGACATGCGGGGGCTGTACGGCGCGTTCAGCGGCAGTCCGGCCGCACCGGCCCCGGCGCCGCGCTACATCTTCGGCGGCCTGCCCCTGGATCTCACTGCCGTACAACCGAATCCGGTGCACCTCGTCTTCAAGCCGCAACCGGAGATGGTGGAGATCCTCACCAAGCGCGCCATCGACCTCGGCGTGGACCTGCGCTGGGGACACGAGCTGACCGGCATCGAACCCGCCGGCGACCAGGTCACGGTCACGGTGTCCGCGCCCGACGGGCCCTACCCGCTGACCGCCCGCTTCCTGGTCGGGGCGGACGGCGGAAAGAGCTTGGTGCGCAAGCGGATCGGGATCGAGTTCCCGGGCATCACCTCCGACGGTCATGTCAGCCGGGTCGGCCATGCCACCCTGCCCGACGAGTTCCGTTCCGGCGACGGCGCCATCGAGATTCCCGGGGTGGGCCGGTTCGGACTCGGCCATCACCGGCTCGAACGCGGCATCTTCATCTATGCCGAACTCGATCCGGGACGGCCGATCATCGGAACCATGGAATTCCAAGGCGGCGAGCAGTTTTCCGATGACGAACCCCTGACGTTCGCGGAACTGCGCGAGAGCGTCGAACGCGTTCTCGGCGCCCCGCTGCCCATCACGCCGCCGCCCGGCCCGGGTCCGCACACGCTGCGCCGCACGATCGGCCAGAACACCCGGGTGGCGCAGCACTACCGGCGGGGCGCCGTCCTGCTGCTCGGCGATGCCGCACACGTGCATTCGGCGATGGGCGGGCCCGGGCTGAACCTCGGCCTGCAGGACACCGTCAACCTCGGATGGAAGCTCGCGGCCGAAATCCGGGGCTGGGCACCCGAGGGCCTGCTCGACACCTACGAGTCCGAGCGCCACCCGGTGGCCGAGCGCGTGGTGATGTACTCGCTCTCGCAGGCGGCTCTGGTCTCCCCCGGTCCGGAAATCACCGCTCTCCGAGAGCTTTTCGGCGAACTGCTGCGGCTCCCGGCGGCGGCCGCCCATATCGCCGGGCTGCTGGCGGGCTCGGACATCCGCTACGACGTCGGCGACGATCATCGGCTGTCCGGCTACTTCTTCCCCGACTGCGCCCTCGAAACAGCCGGCGGCCCAACCCGGATCGCCGAACTCCTGCGCGACGCCCGGCCCCTCCTGCTGACCTTCGACGCCGCCCTCGATCCGGTCGCCGCCGCGGCGGGCTGGACCGACCGCGTCACGCCCCTCACCGCCACCGCCACCGACGCACCCGCCGCGGCGCTGCTGATCCGCCCGGACGGCTATGTGGCCTGGGCGGCCGACGACGTCACCCCGGCAGCTCGGGAGAGCCTCCGGAACGCGCTGCACCGATGGTTCGGCGCACCCACTCCCGACGGCGCGGCCGGATAGGGGGTCACACGGGCTCGATCAGGCATCGCCGCCGAAGGCCAGGCAGCCAACCTGATCGAGCCCGTTGGCGATACCCATACCGCGGTCGGGCTCGTGGCCGGTCACGGTGGGGCGGTCACCCCGGGCCCGACCTCCTGGACGATGCCGGCGCCTTCGTGGCCACCGACCACCGGCAGCACCGAAGGCTCGGCGGTCACATCGTCGCGCGGCATCGGCACTGTCGCCGGCGGTGTCCTGGGAATCCGCGTGCGGTCGAACTAGAGTCCTCCCATGGCGACATCGGAGGCGGAGTCGGCGGCGGGCGGTAACGGGGCGGCGGAGGCCGGGCGGGCCGCGCGGAAGCAGGTGCCACGGCGATCGCTCGGTGAGTGGAAGCCCGCGGCGGATCGGGAGGATCCGATAGCGGTGCTGGAGCGTCAGGCCACGACCCGGGTGCCCGAGCTGGTCGAGATCCGGTACGCGCGCATGGCGGCCGGGCAGTTCCCGTTCTATCGGGGTGCGCCGGCGATCATGGCGGCCGATCTGGCGAGCGGGCCGAACACAGGGCTCACCGTGCAGTTGTGCGGGGACGCGCACCTGTCGAACTTCGGCTTGTTCGCCTCGCCGGAACGGTCACTCGTGTTCGACGTCAACGACTTCGACGAGACCCTGCCCGGGCCGTTCGAATGGGATGTGAAGCGGCTGGCGGCCAGCGTGGCGGTGGCGGCGCGGGCCAATGGGTGCGACGACGCCGAGGCGAGCGGGGCGGCGGCCGCGGCGGCGCAGGCCTATCGCGAGGCCATGGTGCGGCTGGCGGGTCTGGGCGAGACCGACGTCTGGTACGAGATGGTGGACGCCGAACGGGTCGCCGAGCTGCTGCGCCCGCACGACCGCAAGCAGACCGAGAAGGTGATCAGCCGGGCGCGGGCGCGCACCAGCTTGCAGGCGCTGGACAAGCTCACCGAACCCGGGCCCGATGGCGTGCCGCGCATCAAGGCCGATCCGCCGCTGCTCAGACCGGTACCAAAAGAGCTGCACACCGAACTGCTCTCGGTGCTCTCGAACTACCGGGACACGCTGCCGGAGGAGCGCCGGGTGTTGCTGGATCGGTACGAATTGCGGGATATCGCCATGAAAGTCGTGGGCATGGGCAGCGTGGGCACGCGCTGCTTCATCGCGCTGCTGACCGGGCGCAATACCGGCGATCCGCTCTTCCTCCAGGTGAAGCAGGCCGAGAATTCGGTATTGGCCGCGCACCTGCGGAGCAGCAAGTTCCAGCATCAGGGGCACCGGGTGGTGCACGGGCAGCGGCTCACCCAGTCGGCCGGTGACATCTTCCTGGGCTGGGCGACCGGCCCCGATGGGCTGTTCTACTACTGGCGGCAGCTGCGAGACATGAAGGGCTCCTTGGTCATCGACGAGATGTCGGCGGCGCAGCTGCGGCAGTACGCCGGCCTGTGCGGGCACACGCTGGCGCGTGGCCACGCGCGATCGGGAGATCGGGTGGCCATCGCCGCGTATCTCGGCAGCAACGACGTCTTCGACCAGGCGATGGGGGCCTTCGCGCTGGCCTACGCCGATCAGACGGCGGCCGATCGCGAATCCCTGCTCGCCGCCATCGAATCCGGTCGCGTCACGGCTGCCGAGAACCTCGCACCGGAGAAGAACGGGCAGTAGGCGGGCCGGGCGTTACTCCGGGTTGACGGCGATCACCAGCTTGCCGGTCGAGGAGCGACCTGCCATCAGCCGGTGCGCTTCCGCGGCCTCGGCGAGCGGGAACTCGGCAGTGATGGGCAGCCGTACCTTGCCGGAGGTGGCCAATTCGAAGGCGTGCGAGGCGATCTCGTGCAGAACGTCCGGGGCCTCGACGCTCAGGCCGAGAATGGAGAACCCGGCCACCGAGCGGCCCTGCGGGTAGAGGTCGGGCGCGCCGACCTGCCACGGGCCCGCACCGCCCGCATTGCCGAAGGAGACCAGGCGGCCGAAGCGGGCCAGGGAATCCATTGTGCGGCGCAGGGTTTCACCGCCGATGGACTCCAGCGCGAGGTCCACGCCGCGACCGCCGGTGGCGGCGGCGACCTCCGCGTCGAAGGATTCGTTCAGAAATGCTGCGTCATAACCGTATTCGCGGGCGTACTCGGCCTTGGCCGGGCTGGACACCACGCCGTACACCGCGCCCGCGCCCGCGAGCTTGGCGATCTGCGCGACCACCGTGCCGACGCCGCCCGCCGCGGCCTGCACCAGCATGGTCTCCCCGGGCTGCAGGCGGCCGACGGTGTGCACCAGGGCGTAGGCGGTCGGCAGCACCGTGGGAAGCGTTGCGGCGGTGCGCAGATCGACGCCCTCCGGCACCGGGAACACCGTCGCGGCCGAGACGACCGCGACATCGGCGTACGCGCCGCCGTCGGTGATGGCGGCCACCGGCTGGCCGACGCTCAAACCCTCGACACCCTCGCCCACGGCCCGGACCCGCCCGGACAATTCCAAGCCCGGCACGAACGGCAGCCCCGGCACCCGATAGCCCACGGCCCGCGCCTGCAGATCGGCGAAATTCACTCCGACATAGGCCACATCGATGGATACCCGCCCGGCCCCCGGCTCCGGCACCGCGAGCTCCACCGACCGCAGCACCTCCGGTCCGCCGAATTCGTCGAATCGAATCGCACGCATGCCGCCACACTCCCTCTCCGCCTGTTCACCGGGCAGGTCGAACAACATCATCCGAACGCCGGACCCACCGCCTTGCAGCACCCGGGCGTCACCGGCTATTCCGCATGCTGCCCTTGAAGTCTCGCTCCCGCCACCCGGTCCGGCGGGACACCGCTACCCGCAGCGATCGGCCGTCGCCGCCCGGTCCGGTCAGCCACCGTCAGTCGAAGCGATGGGCCCCGGTCAGCCGGAGCGATTGGCGTTGCGGGCGGTGCCGCGATGGGCGGTGACCGTGGTGGGGTCCTCGGGCCAGGAGTGTTTCGGGTAGCGGCCGCGCAGATCGGCGCGGACCTGGGGCCAACCGGTGCGCCAGAAGGACGGCAGGTCGGCGGTGACGGCCACCGGGCGCTGGGCCGGGGACAGCAGGTGCAGCAGGATCGAGGCGCGGCCGCCGGCCAGGCGGGGAGGCTCGGTCCAGCCGAAGATCTCCTGCACCTTGACCGCGAGCACCGGCGGGTCCGTGGAGTAGTCGAGGCGGACGCGGCTGCCGGAGGGAACCTCCAGGCGTTCCGGGGCGAGCTCGTCCAGGCGTGCGGCCTCGGGCCACGGGAGCAGGCGGCGCAGGGCCTGACCCGCATCGGCGCGCTCCAGGTCGGCACGGCGGCGGGCGGTGGAAAGTTCTGGGGCGAGCCAGGTTTCGGCGTCGGCCAGCAGGGTGGCGTCATCGACGGCGGGCCAGGGCGCGCCGAGGGTGTGCTGCAGGAAGTCCAGGCGCTGCCGCAGGCTGCGGGCATCCTCGTCCCAGCGCAGCAGGTCCAGGCCGGTGGCGCGCAGTCCGCGCAGCAGGGCGGCCGACACCAGGCTCGGATCCGGTTCCCTGAGCGGCTGCTCCGACAGCACGATCGCGCCGAGGCGCCGCACCCGGCGGGCCACCAGATCACCGTCGGCCCAATCGACCTCGTCGACGGTCTCCAGGAGGTTCGCGGCGGCCTGCCGGGCGAGCTGCTCATCGGCCTTGGCGGCCAATCGGATTCGCCCCTCGGCCTGACCCGGGTCGCGCCCGGCCACCGCGATGGCGAGCCATTCGGCATCGCCCAGCCCGCTGCCCGGTGGCAGGGTCACCGCGGTGCCGCCCGCCATCAGGTAACTGGCCGAACCGGGGGCCCGGCGGCGGGCCAGCCGTTCCGGATAGGCCAGTGCCGCAACGAGAGCCGGGTCGTCCACGCCGTCGCCCTGGACGAGTTTCGCCAGCCGCTGCGCCTCCCGCTGCCAGCGGGCGGGCCGGTCGCCGCGCAGGCTCCGCAGTGCCGCGGCCAGATCGATACCGGGAGCGAGGGAATCGTCATCGAGTAGCGCGACCACCTCGGCGGCCGCCCGCGCCCCCACCTCGCGCGCCCCGTCGAGCAGTGCGCGCGCCAGGCGCGGATGCAATCCGACGGCCGCCATGCGCCGTCCCCGATCCGTCACCGCCCCATGGTCATCCACCGCGTCCAGCGCCCGCAGTACCGCCCGCCCCGCCGCCAGGCCACCCGCCGGCGGGGCATCCCACCAGGCCAGCGCCTGCCCGTCGACGGTGCCCCAGCACGCCAATTCCAAGGCCAGCCGGGTCAGATCCGCGGTGCGGATCTCCGGTTCCGGATACGCGGGCAGGGTCGCGTGCTCGTATTCCGGCCAGCACCGCCACGCCCACCCCGGGCCTTCGCGGCCCGCGCGTCCGGCCCGCTGCTCGGCCACCGCGGCCGAAACCCGCACGGTCGCAAGCCCGGACAGCCCGCGCCGATGATCGATGCGCGGCACCCGCGCCAGTCCCGAGTCCACCACCGCCCGCACCCCCGGCACGGTCAGGCTGGATTCGGCCACCGCCGTGGACAGCACCACCCGCCGCCGCGCGCCCGGCCGCAGCGCCGCGTCCTGGGCCGCGGCGGACAACCTGCCGTGCAAGGGCAGCACGTCCACCTCGGGCAGTCCCGACAACAGGTCGGCGGTCCGGCGGATCTCCCCCGCCCCGGGCAGGAAGACCAGCACATCGCCCGCGCTGCCCGCCAATGCCTGGCGGGTCACCCGCGCCACCTGCTGCTCGATCCGCTCCCGGGCGGCCGGCGGCACGTACTCCAGCTCGACCGGATAGGCCCGGCCCCGCACCTCCAGCACTGGCGCGGCGGGCTCCCCCTCCCCGCCCAGCAGCGCCGAAAGCCGTTCCGCCGCAACGGTCGCCGAGGTCGCCAGCACCCGCAGGTCCGGCCGCAGCCCGGCCCGGGCATCCAGGAGCAGGGCCAGCAGCAGATCCGCGTCCAGGTGGCGTTCATGGCACTCGTCCATGACAACCGCGTCCACCCCGGCCAGCTCCGGATCGTTCTGCAGCCGCCGCACCAGCAGCCCGGAGGTCACCACCTCGATCCGAGTCCCGGCCCCCACCTTCCGGTCTCCGCGCACCGCATACCCGACGGTCTCTCCGACCCGCTCGCCCAGCAGCGCCGCCATTCGCGCGGCCGCCGCCCGCGCTGCCAGCCGGCGCGGCTCCGCCACCACCACCCGTCCGCCGGTGGTCGCGGCCAGGGCCAGCGGAACCAGCGTCGTCTTGCCGGTTCCGGGCGGCGCGACCAGCACGGCGGTCCCGCACTCGCCCAGGGTGGCCGTGATGCGGTCCAGCGCCGGGCGTACGGGGAGGTCGGGAAGATCAGGCAGCTTCATTACCGCTCAGTCTGCCGCCCCGGCGACGCGCCGCCGCCACCGGCGTCGGCGGCGCCGGCCCGGATCGACCGATACCCTGACCGGTTCGTGCCGCTACGCGCAGCGGGCGGAACCGGACTAGGGTGAGTCAGCCGATCTTGGACGAGGAGCCGCACACCACATGGGAATTCGATCCCGCCGCTGGTCGAGTCATTCCGGATTCCCTGCGGCGCCCGCACTCTCGGGCGTCGTCGCACTGGGCGCGATGCTGCTGCCCGCGCCGCCCGCCGGGGCCGCGCCGCATCCCTGGGCGCCCGCGCCGGTGAACAGCTGCGGCGAGACCGGGTTCGATCCGCTGGACCGCCGAGCGGACCCGAATGGCGCCCAGCCGCAGAGCAATCAGACCATCAAGGTCCCGGTGCCGGTGCCCCAGATCGTCACCGTCCAGGTGCCCGGCCCGAAGCCCGACAACACCCGTGTCGATCCGGTCGTGCTGCCATCCGATCCCTGCGCCAACCCGTGCCCGGATGTCCGCGACACCGTCCCGGCCCCGGCGAATCAGCCCGGCGGCGGCAGCGCGTCGCTGCCGCAGGTAGAGATCACCACCGAGCCCGAACCCATCCCGATCGTGGTGCCGGGCGGCGAGCCACCCGAACCCCAGGCCGCACCCACCGCGACCGTCCAGTCCGCCGCACCCGCACCCGTGGCCGCGCCGGTGGCCGCGCCGCAGGTGGATTCGGTCCAGCTGGTCAACCAGGTCACCGGACAGGGTTCGGTCAATCGCACCGATATGCGCTGGTCGGTCGACGGCACCGACCTCGGGCTCATGTGGGAGACCAAGCCCGGCCAGGTCGCCGTCATGTTCGGCGACACCTTCGGCAAGGGCTGGAAACCCACCGGCGCCGGCACCGACCAGCAGGACTGGCGCAGCAATGTGCTGGCCTACAGCAGCACTCGCGATCTGTCGCAGGGTCTGATCCTGGACGACTTCGTGCAGAACAGCCGCTGCCACGCCGCCGAACTGCTCGACAGCCGCAAGATCAAGAACTTCGAGACCACCACCATCCCCACCTCGGGATTCGCCGTCGGCGACCGCCAGTACCTGACCTACATGTCGGTCAACCACTGGTCCAAGATCCCCGGCATGTGGTCGACCAACCTCGGCGGCATCGCCTGGTCCGACGACAACGGCCGCACCTGGACCAAATCGCAGTGGGCCCGCTGGGACAATCTGTTCGGACTCGGCCGCTTCCAGGTCGCCACCATGGTTCCGCACGGCGACTACGTCTACATGTTCGGCACACCCAACGGCCGCCTCGGCGTCATCGGCCTCGCCCGCGTCCCCGCCGACCAGGTCCTGAACAAGTCGGCCTACCAGTACTGGATCGACGGCACCTGGACCCCCGCCGACGGCCCCAACGAATTGCTCGCCACCCCACTGGTTTCCGGCACCGCCAGCGAACTGTCCATCCACTACGACCCCGAGTCGGACCAGTGGCGGATGGTCTACCTCGACGTCACCGGCAACCAGATCGTCCTCCGCACCGCCGCCGAACCCCAGGGCACCTGG
The DNA here is from genome assembly GCF_042754085.1 of Nocardia sp. NPDC059236. Classification (NCBI taxonomy): domain Bacteria; kingdom Bacillati; phylum Actinomycetota; class Actinomycetes; order Mycobacteriales; family Nocardiaceae; genus Nocardia; species Nocardia sp. NPDC059236. The sequence goes on along the minus strand of NZ_JBHZAF010000021.1, from coordinate 88,183 downwards.
TCGGATCCGACCCCGCTGCTCAGCACCGACGACTACCCCACCGCCTACGGCGGCTTCATCCACCCCTGGTCCACCGCCAAGGACCTCTACTTCACCATCTCCACCTGGAACAGCTACAACGTCTACCTCATGCACGCGACGCTGAAGTGAACACCTGACGCTGAAGTGATACCGACCCGCTGAGCGCTCCCGCTCGATTGCCGCCAGGTGTCGGTTACGCGACGGAACGGTGGAGATCCCGTCCGGCGCCGTGATCTTGTTGGCCGGCGGCGCGATGCTGACACGATCGAGCCGGGTCCGGGATCAGGTCGAAGGGAGCGCGCGTTGGGGTTGCGACGTCGTCAGGTATTGACCGGGATCATGGGGCTGGGCGGCCTGTTCGTCGCCGGCAGCGTGCCGTACCGGGGCAACGGGCTGCTCCCGCGCGCCTCGCGGCCAGCGGCCATCGTGTTTCCGCCCGTGGCCGCCGGGCGTGAGTTGAGTCCGCGCCAACTCGGCCGGGTCGGTGTGCTCAACGGGACCTTGACCTCGGTCTCCTGGATCGACGAAACCGGTCGGCCGCTACCGGGCACGCTCTCCGTGGATCGCCTGGCCTGGATCAGTTCCGAACCACTCGGCTACGGCCACACCTATACGGCGTCGGTGGCGGCCAACGGCGAGACCGGAGACGTCGACACCACCGCCGTCTTCACCACTGTCCGGCCCGACACGCTGACCAGCGTCTCCTTCCGCTCGAACAATCTCCTCGACATCCAGGACGGCGAAACCTACGGCATCGGCCTGGTGCTGGTCGCGCACTTCGACGAGGCCGTCGACCGCGCCGCCGCGGAACGCACCCTCCGGGTCACCACCGAGCCCCACGTGCCGGGCGCGTGGTACTGGCTCGACGACCGCAATGCGCACTGGCGGCCGGAGAACTATCACACGCCCGGCACCCGGATCACGGTCGCGGCGAACCTGTTCGGCACCCGCCTCGGCGACGGCGTGTACGGCCGGGACGACCAGCGGGCCTCCGTGGTGATCGGCCCCTCCCACATCGCCATCGCCGACGACAACACCAAGCACATCGAGGTCTTCGAGAACGGCAACCTGGTTCGCACCATGCCCACGTCCATGGGCCGGGGCGGTACCGCCGTGGTGGGCGAGCGGGTGTTGTCGTTCTGGACCCATCCCGGGGTCTACACCGTGCTCGACAAGAACAGCGTCGTCAGCATGGACTCCTCCAGCTACGGCCTGCCCGTCAACTCCGGCCTCGGCTACCGCGAAAACATCAGAAATGCCGTCCGCATCAGCCACGACGGCATCTACCTGCACGAACTCGCCGCGACGGTCTGGGCGCAGGGCAATACCAACGTCTCGCACGGCTGCCTCAACCTCAGTCCCGCGGACGCCGCCTGGTTCTTCGACTTCGCCAACCCCGGCGATGTGGTCGAGGTCCGCAATACCGGCGGCGATCCGCTCGACATCGGGCAGGGCGGTGACTGGACCATCCTCTGGCCGGACTGGCAGCGGGGCAGCGCCCTGGCCTGAGGGCCGTCAGCGGTCTGCGGGCAGGAAGTCGTCGAGCGCCGCGGCGACCAGCGCGGGCTGCTCCAGGGTCTGCATGTGCGGGGCGCCGGGCAGTTCGCGGTACTCGGCCACGGGGATGCGTGCGGCGACCCCCTTCATGATCGCGGGCGTGGTCGAGGCGTCACGCTCGCCGGCGAGGACGAGCACCGGAGAAGTGAAGTCCGACAACCGGTTCTGTACATCGAGACCGCTGAAGGCGCGCCAGGCGGCGGCCCAGTCGACCGCGTTGCCACGCAGGATCTGCTCGCGCGCGTAGCGGACCGGCCACGGGTTCTCGGCCTTCCGGGCGGGCCAGGGCGCCGCCGAATGCGCCCTCGATCATCGCGTCGAACAGATACGGTGAGCGGCGGCGCAGTTCGGCCTGTGCCACATCGGCGTCCGCGCCGATCAGCGCCGCGAACTCCCGGCGCCCCTTGTCGAAACGCTCCATGGGTGGTGTCTCCTCGTGGTGTTGCGTTGCAGCCGGGCGAGCGGCAGCGGGGTCAGCGGGCGCCGGGCCATGAGTCCCGCGATCCTCTCCCGCATCGCCCCGCTGGGCATCGAGCCTCCATTCCGCGTCCGCTCCAAGGTATGTGCGGACCCACCCCTCGTTGGGCCCGGACCGGGCAAATCTATCGGTGTTCCGACTGCGGGATGGGGATGGAACGCGCCTGCTAGGGGACATTTCGTGCCAAAGTGCATGATTCGATCCGCATGACTCGACCACGAATGGCGTCCAGATCACATTCACGGTAAGTCGGCGGGTTCGGTCACGCTGCGGGCCAATCGTTCTCGGTCTCGGCGACCTTGTCGATGTCGTTGGTCAGGGTCTGCAGCGCGCCGAGCGGCGACGGCGTCAGCGGACTCCCGGCGTCGCGGTCGGGGTTGCGACACCGCGCAGGATGACGTCGAGTACGTCTTGCAGTTCGCCGGCTATCCGCTCCTGGTCGGTCGTGCGGCGTGCCCAGCGGTACACGACCCCGAGGTAGGCGTCGCGGAGGAGGTTCCCCAGCAGGACCGGATCCACGCGTGAGTCGATGTCGCCGCGCCGGACGCCCATGTCGATGATCCGCGCGAAAACCTCGGCGGTGTACGGCTCTTCGGTGAGGGGCCGGCCCGTCTTCACCCACGCCGTCAGCATGATCTCGGTGACTCCGCGCTGCGCCTCGCTGAGCTGGGCGAGACCGGCCATGCACCGGTGCAGCAGCGCGCCGGTGTCGCTCGCCCCGGTCCCGAGTGGCTGCTCGATCCGGTCCATCAGTGTGCGGCGCCGATCTTCGGCCCACTCGGTGATGAGGTCTTCCTTGCGCGGGAAGTGATTGAAGAAGGTGCCGCGCGACACGTCCGCGCGTTCCGCTATCTCGTCGATTGTCGTTGCGTCGTAGCCCTTTTCGGCGAACAACTCCAGCGCGGACGTATAGATCCGAGCACGGACCCGCTGCCGGTTGCGCTCCCTGCGGCCGATCACGGGTATATCGGTGGTAGTCACCATGTTTCGCTCCCCCTCAGGTCCGGCTCCCCACCGGTCCATGAATCACAGATCCTAACCCGCCCCGACGCGGGCAGCCCCGGAACCAGTGGTTCCGGGGCGGGGAGCGGCGTCCTGTCAAGCAGCCAGGGAGCCCAGGAAGCCCAGGAGTATCTGTGCGTCGTCGCCGTAGTCGACGTGCGCCTTCGAGGCGTAGAAGGTGGCCATGTCGACACCCTGGCGGCTCAGTTCCAGCAGATCGTTGATGCTGTCGATACCGCCAATGCTGAGCAGGGTTTGCGCGGCGACGCGGAGATCACCGCGTACGGCGTTGGTGAGGGGGCCGAGAACGGAGCCGGCCAGATCGAGTCCGGCCGGGGCGAGGGTCGCCACTTCGGCAGCGGCGCCGGACGCGTCGTTGCGGGTGAGGGATTCGACTGCGCGCCAGAGGGTTTCCTGCATGTGGCCGACATTCCCCGCGATCCGCAGGATATCGATCTGGGTCAGGGCATCGGCGATCACGCTGGCCGCGGCGGTCCAGCCCGACGGGTCGATGGCCGCGGCCGCCCGGATGACCGAGCCGATGAGAGGCAGGTCCACGCCCGCGGCCGCCTGGACCATCGGAGCCAGGGCCATATTGAGGTTGCTCGCGATCTCGTGCGCGCCACTGATATCGCCCGCTTGGATCAGATCGGGGAGGTTGGTGAGGCTTTGGAGAATGGCGGGCAGGTTCGCCGCGGTCGCCGTCCAGCCGGCGCCGACCTTCACGGCCTGCGTGAGGAGTGTGCTGGGATCCGTGCCCGCGGGAATCAGCGATGCGATCATCGCGGAGTCACCGCTGAGCACCCGGCCGAGCGCAAAGAGGAACGGGGACGTGGCGGCATTGAGCGAGCAGTACAGGTCGCCTTCGACGCACAGGGTGCGCACCCGATCGGTCAGCGCACCGAAGTCCTGACTCCGCGTCCCGGCGATGCCGTGACCGGGTTGCGGGTCGCCCAGCGAGAGTGTGGTTCTCGGATCACGATGCGGATCGGCCAGCAGCCCCACTCCGACCACCCGATCGGCGCTGATCGGCCCCTCACCATTGCCGATCTCGGTCGCGAAATCGCCGATCCCGTCCGCACCCTGGCTGTACCCGGCAAGGAAGACTCGCGTCGAACCGCACAGGCTGCTCGCCATCTGGTGCAGCCGGGATTCGAGGGTGCTCAGGGATTGCGCATAGCTCAGCCCCTGATCGAAAGCGCTCGCCGCATACGGGGCGTAGAGCACGGTGATGTCACTGCCGTACTGCCGTTGCAGCCCATCGCCGATCGGCCTGAGCATGCCGACCGGCACCATCGGATCCGCATCGAAGCGCGTCTCCCAGGTCCCCGGCGCGAGAATCGCCGTATACGGGGTGCAGGGCAGTGCGCCGTGCGTCTCCGCCCGCGCATCGCCGACCACCGTGGTCCCGACCGTGACGCCCGCGGCAACCAAGATCGCCGCGCACGCTGTCGCCAGCCTGCTCATTGTCCAATTCCTCTGGTGCCGAAGGGGTTTCGGGCGGGTGCGGCGGCAGGTCCTCGTTTCCGCTGCGCAGCATAGACAATTCTCGCCACTCGCGGTCGGTTTCGCAGGCTTTTCAGACACATAATCGTTTCAGACCACGTCAGAGGCCCGCGGACCACCACGCCGACCAGACGGACAGCGAAGAGGCCCCGGCAAGAATCTCTCCGGGGCCCTTCATTTGTACCGTGGACGATTGATATTCCGCTGACCTGCGCGGACCGACGCTCATCATCCATAGACCGGGCAGGACCGCGGCGGCACCGTCAGTTCATACCCAATTCCCTTGCGGTGATGAGTAATTCGCTCACCATCCGCTCTCGCTCGGCCCTTCCGATTCCAGTGCGCATGGGGCCCAGTTGAAGTTCGTACGCGGGGCGGCCGACGGCGGCGACCGGGGCCGCGATGAAGCTGATGGACAGCGGTTCTTCGGCGGCCATCCGGTCCGGGTCGTACGGTGCGGCCGCCAGTGCCGTCATCATGTCGAAGACCTTACGACGCAGGGCGACTCGTCCAGGGTGCGCGGCCAGCACCTCGCTCATCTCCGCAAGCAAAACGAACAACCGCGGATCGGTGCGGCCGAGCGCGAACACCGCGACGCCGGTATCGAATATGTTCTCGAGAGCGGCCGAAAGGTCTTCTCGCAGTTCGGGTGCGGCGGTGTCGAGCCAGGCCCGACGCAAGTTGGGTGGGCGGTGCGCGACGACGGTCGCACCCAATGGTGCCGCGAGCGGCAGTCGAGTACCGACGCCGACGTGGGTCGGTATGCCCGCGTCGCCACGCGCGATACCAACGATGGTCGCCTCGCTGGTTCCGATATGAACAAGGGCGACACCGCACCCGGTACGGTCGGCCAGCGCGCGCAGGGCGCGGTCGTGACCGCGCAGCAGGGGTACGGCATCCCGCACGGCCTCGGCGACGCCGACCAGGCCGACGCCGAGCTCATAGCGCCGATCCGGTCGCCGCGCCACCCACCCGGCATTCTCGAGCGCACCGAGGATCAGGCCCACGGTCGATCTATTGAGATCGAGGCGGCCGGCGATCTCGGAAGCCGACAGCGGCTCACCACGGCCCGCGAGCAGTTCCACGACGGCCACGACCCGCTCGGTCGGCGGCGAGCCCGACTGCCCGGCGCTCTCGGCGCTCTTGCTTTCCGTCACGGCGACGACCTATCCTGTCCGGCTGCCAAATACTAGACACATGATGATGAATATTTGTCATCCTGCCACACGGTCCACACCGAGGTGCGCGCGGCGGGTGACGACAAGGGAGTCGAACCATGAATCGCAGGGCACTATTGGCCTCGGCACTGGCCACGGGCGGACTCGCCACCGCCGTCGCGTGCACGAGAACCGAAGCACCGCAACGCCGGTCGAACGATCCCGGCGATCCGGTCTTCGAGCTCGAATCCACCGGCTACCCCAGCGCGGACACCGCGGCGGCGCTCTACGACGAAATGGACTATCAGCGTGCCGTACAGGGCTACATCTGGGCGCAGCCGCTGGTCGGCCTGGCCGCCATGGCCGAGGGTGCGCGACGACTGGGCATCGCGCCGCTGGAGCTGTTCATCTTCAACCAGCTCGAGCAGGTCAACCAGAAACTGCAGACCGGCAATGACGATGTCGTCTACTCCTTCGCCTATTTCGACCTCACCGCGACCGGCCCGCTGGTGATCGACATTCCGGGCGGCGGCCAGTACGGCGTACTGCTGGACGCCTGGCAGCGGCCGATCGAAGACGTGGGCGGCACCGGCCCAGATGCCGGGCGCGGCGGCCGCTACCTGGTGGTGCCGCCCGGGTACACCGGACCATTGCCCGAGACGGGATTCTTTGTCCGCCAATCGAAGACGTACACCGGCATGCTCTTCCTGCGCGCGGTCCGCAACCGCGGCGACAGTGCCGCCGACGCCGCGGCCCGGCTACAGCGGGCGAACCTCTTCGCCTACTCCGCGGTGACGAACCCGCCCGCCCCGCGGTTCCGGCTCATGAATTTCGACGACTACGACGGACTGACCCCACGCGGTCTGGACTACTTCACCCTCATGGGGAAAGCCCTCGCGGCCGAGTATCCCGAAGAGCGCGACCGGATCATGCTCGGCATGCTCGCCCCGCTGGGTCTCGGCATCGGGCACACATTCCAGCCCGACGATCGCGTGAAGTCGATCCTGACCCGGGCCTCGGATACGGGTCGGAAAATGGTCGCCACGCTGGAAGCCGATCCACGGGTGGCGCGCCCGAGCATCTATCCGAAAACACATTGGCGCAGTCCGACCGGTCTGGTGTCCCATACCCAGGAGCGCGGTTCGATCACCGAGGTGGACGAGCGTGCGGCGCTGTTCCGGTTCGGCTTCGCCATGCAGAAATTCCTCGACCCGGACGCCAAACCTCCCATCGGCTCCGGCGCGGCCTACCTGACCAGCTTCCGCGACTCATCGGGCAATTTCCTCGACGGCTCGAAACACTATGTGCTCCGGGTGCCGCCGAAGGCCCCGATGCTGGCGTACTGGTCGGCCTCCGCCTATGACGCCGACGACTTCCATTTCGTCGTCACCGACACCCGCCGACCGTCGATTTCGTCGCTGAAGAACCCGACGGTCAACCCCGATGGCACGATCGATGCCCATTTCGGCCCGAGTCTGCCTGCCGGAACCAGCGAATCGAACTGGATCAAGACCGTTCCCGGGCGCGGTTTCCTCGTACTTTTCCGGCTTTACGCACCTACCGCGGATTACTACACCGGGAGCTGGCCGCTGCCCGATATCGCTGCCGCGTGACTCCCCGAATCCGCGAACAATACGAAGGACTGGTGGCTCTTGAAGACGACCCGACGACAATTACTGCGGGCCCGCACCGCGGCCGCCGCCGCTGTGACACTCATTCCGATGATCGCCGCGTGCGGCTCCCCCACCGCCGGCACCGGACAGATCGATAGTTCCCTGTCCGGCACCGAGATCTCGGATTTGACCGAGCAGGCTTTCGACTGGGGTCTCAATATCGCGGGATTCTACGAACTGCGCCACCTGTACACCCAGCAGGACGGTCCCGCCTTCCACGGACTCAACCACTTGCAACCGCAGCTGGAACTGTTCAATGCCAAGACCAGTCGCGTCGCCACCACGGTCAACGCCTCGACGCTGTACTCGGGCGGCATGTTCGACCTGTCGAATGATCCGGTCGTCATCGAAACACCGGCGGTGACCGACGGCCGGTACTGGAGTGTGCAGGCCGGTGACCAATACGCCGACTGGTTCTTCAAAGCCGGTTCCCAATTCACCGGCAATGCGCCACAACGGTATCTGATCATCGGCCCGAACTGGCACGACAAACTACCAGCCGGTTTCACCGGAACCCAGATCGTGCGTGCGCCCTCCGACTCCTTCGTGCTGTCGGCTCGCATCGCGGTCACCTCCCGCACCGACGCGGATATGGCCGCCGCACGAGCGGTCGTGCTCGGCATCGGCGCGGTTCCGCTCAGCCAGTGGACCACTGCGGGCGGCCATGTTCCCCCGCTCGATCAGCAGCCGAAGATCAAGGGCGACTATCGCGACTTTCCGCGTATGGATCAGATCACCGACATCGCCAAGTCGATGACCGCGCTCGACTATCTGCAGTTGCTGAGCTTGTCGCTCAACGACCCCACCCTGACCCGAAAGACCGACTCGGTCAAGGAAACTCGGACCCTGATCGATCTGGCCCGGCTGGGCCTGAAGCCGGGCACGATCTTCGACCCGACCGAGGTCGACTCGGCTCAGCGGGCCAAGATCGAAGAAGGCTTCACCCACGCCCGTACGAACGCGCGAAATGCCTTCACCGCCACACAGATCGACATGAACGGCTGGCGACTGCAATCGGATCTGTTCTCCGACCCCCTCGACTACCCGGCCAAAGCCGGTGCCGACGACGTCGCCTGGGGCACGCCTGTGCCGTACCAATCCCACACCATCGCCTACTTGTTCAAGGACAGTGAGGGGCGCGACCTCGACGGCAGCCACCGGTACACGCTCACCTTCGATATCGGCAATCTGCCGCCCACCACGGAATTCTGGGAGCTGCCGATGTACGACTCGGCGGGCTATTTCATCGACAACCCGATCAACCGGTACAGCGTGACCAGCGGCCAATTCGCCGCCGGTGCATACGCGGTCGCCGACGGCAAACTGACTTTCTACCTGCAACCCGACCCGCCCGCCGACCCGGACCAACGGCGCAACTGGCTACCGACGCCACCCAAGGACCGCTTCCAACTCGCCGCGCGCTTCTACGGCCCCACCTCGGGACTCTTGGACGGCACCTATCCCATGGCCAAAGCCACTCGAACAAATTGACAACGATCCTCCGCTAGCGCGGCGCCAACCACCGGCGATTGCCTTAAGGCAATCGCCTTAAGGCGTTTGCCTTAAGAAACCGGAGGCATTCTCGCCACAAGCTGCACCGACCTTGATATAGACAGCGAGACACCAGTCGGCCGAGGCCGAATTCGTCCTACTCACCGAGACTCGAGTGACCGAGAACACGGGCGATTGTGACATGTTCCACATATCAATTTCTGGTGCATCACCGGTGATCGATCGCCGAGCAAATCCGGCTTCCCGCAACACCCGTGACGCTGAATTCGAGGAGAAATACCGATGAGGATCACCACCCTGGTCACCGCCGCCGCCCTGGCGACCGCGACGCTCACCGCCGCCACGGCGACCGCCTCCGCCGAACCGCAGGCCCCGTCGGCGACCGCTGCGGCGACACCCGAGACCGGCGTGAACTATGACGTCACCGCCACCGACACCGCCGCGACGATCTCCACGGACGCGGGCAGTCTGGTCACCGAGAACGGCAGGTTCGAGATCAAGGCCGCCAATGGCCAAGTGCTGGCGGGCATTCCGCTCAGCTTCAGCATCGATGGTGTCGACTACCCGATCGAGGCGGCCATCGACGGCCACACCGCCACCCTCACCCCCGTCGCCATGCCCTACCAGGACGAGGCGCCCTGGCGCACCCGCTACGAGCGCGAGCAGGCCGCCTTCCAGCGGGCCTCCCTGCAGATCACCACGTCCGCCGCGGGCGGCGCGGCGGTGGGCACCGCCATCGGCGGTGTGATCGGATGTGTCGGCGGGGCGGTGGTCGGCGGTGTCGTCACCGGCATCCTCGCCGCGCTCTTCGGCGCGGGCCCGCTGGCCGGATGCCTGGCGGGCATCGCCATCGGCGCGGGCATCGGCGCTTTCGCCGGGGCGCTACTGGTCACCGCGCCGGTCGCGGTCGCCTCCCTGATCCAGTACTTCACCACCGTCAACGAGCCCTTCACCCCGGCGACGCCCGCCGCCAAGTAGCCGACGCGACCCCGGCCGCGCCCAACCGGCGCGGCCACCATGTTCGCCGAGCGCGGCATCGACCCGATTCGTATTGTCCACGCCGGCAACACGACTCGATCGAACTTCCGATGCATACATCGCTGCCGCTGTTCGGGCTGGCCTATGCGATCGCCGGTGCGGGTGCCGGGCTCGCGTTGGCAGGCTTGCCGACGGTCATCGTCGAGGCCAGTGCCGCGGACCGATCCGCCGGCACCGTCGCTGTCTACAACAACGTGTACACAATCGGCGGCAGCGTCGCCAGCGCCGGATTCGCTGCGTTACTCGAAGCCCTGATCCTTCCGCACACCGCGTTGCCCAGCGTGACGGCCTACCTCACGATCTGGGGACTGTGCGCCGCCGGTGCCGTCATCGCCGCGGGACTCACCCTGACAGCACCCACCGACGCCTGAGTTCGATCACTCTCCGGAACCCTCCGCTGACACCGAACTCCACCCCATCGACAGAACGAGGACCACACAGGTGCACAGCAACGACCGCGACCCGGTCGATGCCGTTGCGGGTCAAGCGGATTCGCGCACGATGAGTTCGGGCTGCAGCAGCTGCCGGGGAGGTGCCTGGCCGTCCGAGTCCAGCGCCGCGTGGATGGTGGCCGCGAGGAGTGCGGGAAGGCGGTTGGCGGGAACGACAGTGGTGGTCAGGCGGGGTCGCAGGACCGCGCCCATGGGGAAATTGCCCGAGCCGACCACCGCGACGTCTCGCGGTACGGCCAATCCGGCCTCGCGCAGGACTTCGATGAGCAGCAAGGCATGCTCGTCGTTATAGGCGTAGATGCCATCGGGGCGGGTGCCCGGTTCGACGAGCCACCGCTCCACCACCGGCGTGAGACTCTGCTCGGTCAGCTCGCAGTCCACCCGCTCGACGGGTATGCCACGCTGCCCGGCCAACTCGGACACGGCCTCGAACCGGGGCACGCTCAACACGGCCAGCAGACCGGTGGGCACCAGGCACGCCAGTCGCGTGCAACCCCGCCGGATCAGGTATTCGGCGGCCGTGTGGGCGACCGCCGCGGGATTCAACGGAATCTGGATCGCGGTGGTCGCGCCGGGTTGGGCACCCAACAGCACCACCACGTCCACTCCGGCGCGGCGCAGGAATTCGACGCTCTCGGTGGGGCATTGCAACGGGTGGGCGATCACCGCAGCGGGACGGAGTTCGGCCCAGGCCCGCGCCGCCTCCAACCCCGGCCGCTGTCGGCCGCCGTGGACGAGCAGGCACAGATCTCGTTCGGCCAGTTCGCGGGCGAGGTGTTCGAGGAACGCGTCACTGGCGGGGCTGGCCGGGAGTTCGAGCATCGGGATCAGCACAGTGTTGCCGCGTCCGGCCCGCAGGGTGCGGGCGGTGGCATTGGGCGCGTAGCCCAGCTCGCTCGCCGCCGCGAGCACGCGATCGCGGGTCTGCTCACTGATCCGCGCGTCGGCGCGGCCGTTGAGCACATAGGACACCGTGGCTCGCGATACCCCCGCCCGTCGCGCGACATCGGCGCTGTTCGGCTTGTCGATCGGTGTCTCCGAGGTCACGGTCCTCCCTTTCCCCCCGAGTAGGGGGTGGACGCTCCAGCGCCCATGACAATAGCAGCTTACTCGTGTAACCTTTGCGGCTGATTACACGTGTAACTAAGTAGCTGACCGGCCGACAGTATTGCTCGCCGGCAGATCGAGAGGGGCCGTTGCGGCCATGACTGCACCCATTCGACACACCGACGCCGTGCTCACACGCCGCACACTCCTGGGTAGCGCGGCAGCAATCGCGGCCGCCGCGCTCGTGCCCGCGCTCGCCCGAGCCGAGGATGGACCGCGGCCGAACATCCTATGCCTGGTGAGCGAGGACTGCGGCGCGCAGCACCTCGGGTGCTACGGCGGCGTCGCCCACACCCCGACGCTGGATCAGCTTGCCGCGGAAGGAATTCGGTGGCGCAACTGCTTCTCCGCGGCCCCTGTCTGCGCGCCGTCCCGGTTCGCGATGATCTCCGGAGTCGCACCGGAGAGCTGCGCCCCCGCCAACCACATGCGTGCCGCCGGAGCCCTGCCGCCGTTTCTCGATCACGCCGGATGGCCGCGACTGTTGCGGCAGGCGGGCTACTACTGCACCAATAACGCCAAGGAGGACTACAACACCGCCGACCTCGATGTCGGCTCGACTTGGAACGAGTCCTCGGCACGGGCGCACTGGCGCAATCGCCCGGCGGACGCGCCCTTCTTCGCGATCTTCAACCCGATGACCACGCATGAGATTTCGGTGTTCCTCAACGCGCCAGGGCTCGACGAACTGGACAGCAAGGTGTCCACGCCGTATCTACAGGAACTTCAATCCGTCCACTCCGCCCTCCCGACGCCGATCGTCGGCGGGCCCACCACGCCCGACCAGGTGCGCATCCCGCCGTACTATCCCGACACCCCGACCACCCGTTCGGACGCCGCACTGTACATGAACCAGATCAACCAGATGGACCAGGAAATGGCTTCTCGGTTGCGGGAATTGGACGAGGCAGGACTCGCCGACGACACCATCGTGCTCTATTACAGCGATCACGCCGGTGTACTGCCTCGCTCGAAACGCTTCTGCTACGACAGCGGCCTGCATATCCCGCTGATCGCCCGTTTCGGCCGCAATCTCGCCCATCTCGCCCCCGCCCCGCCGGGCACCGTGCTCGACGAGCCCGTCTGCAGCGGAACCGCGTTGCCGCCAACGATTCTCGACCTGGCCGGAGTCGGCGCACCCGCGTGGATGGGTGGTACCCCCTTCGCCGGTTCGCGCAGGTCCACGGCGGCCTACGCGTTCGGCATGCGCAATCGCATGGATGAGCGCTACGACATGGTCCGCACCGTGCGGGACGAACGTTTCCGCTACATCCGCAACTATCTACCCCATCTGCCCAACGGCCTGCACGTCCAGTTCATGTGGTTCCAAGCCGGATATCGCGAATGGGATCAACTCCACCATGACGGCCGCCTCGACGAGGTCACCGACCGGTTCTGGCAGCCACGCCCCGCCGAGGAGCTCTACGACACCCTCGCCGACCCCGACGAAATCCACAATCTCGCAACAGATCCCGCCTACGCGACCGATCTGCGACGGATGAGCGCGGCCCTGGACGAGCACATGCTGGCGGTGGTCGACGACGGTTTCATCCCCGAAAGCGAAGCCGCCGAAGGCTACACCACGAGCCGGGAACCTAGCGTCTACCCGCTGCGCGAAGTCATGGCGCTGGCAGCCACCGCCATCCGCCGCGACCCCGCCGCCATCCCCGAACTTGTGCGAAATCTGGCTTCGGGCAACGAGATCGTGCGCTACTGGGCCGCGACCGGCTGCTGCATGCTCGACACCGACGGGGCACCGGCCACCGACGACCTGCACCGGACATTCGACACCGAACCGTCACCGCATGTGAAAGTCGCACTCGCGGAAGCCCTCGCTCGGACAGTCGGCGACCCGCGGGCCGTGGCCTACCTCGGCGACACTCTGGTCGGTCACCCCGACGGCTGGATCCGGCTGCAGGCCGCCAACGCACTCGACCACCTGGGCGAGGGCGCCCGCGCGGCACGCCCCCAACTCGTCACCGCGTCCAACGCGCCCGGCAAGTCCGACGCGGACGGCCATGTCCGTACCGCCGCCGCCCACACCGTGCGCGCATTGGACAACACCGCCGTCGGCATTCCCTGACAGTCGGCATCGGCGGCAGCCTTCGGCCCGGATCCAGAACCAGCGGCAACTCTATGCGCTCGTGGCCGAGTGGGCCGCCGGCCGGTCGGCGGACGAAGCAGCGAAACTGTTGAGCGACAACGACATCCCCGCCGCACCACTCATGTCGATCGCCGACATAGCCGCCGACCCGCACTACCGCGACCGCGGCACCCTCATCGATGTCGACGATCCCGATCACGGCCGCATCAGCATGGCCGCGCCCCTGCCACGCATGAGCGGCACCCCTGGCAGCATCCGCAGCCTGGGCCCCGCACTGGGATCCAGCACCGACGACATCCTGGCAGAGCTGCTGGGCCTGGACACCGACACCCGGTCCGCGCTGCGCGCCGAAGGGATCATCTGAACATCCGACGCGTCCCGCAGACCAATGGACCCAAGCGACGGTCTTGCGCGCCACGAACCCCGCTATAGACGGTCTTGCGCGCCACGAACCCCGATATAGATTGAGGGCGGTCCTGACCTTCTGGTCAGGACCGCCCTCGTTTGTAGCGGGGACAGGATTTGAACCTGCGACCTCTGGGTTATGAGCCCAGCGAGCTACCGAGCTGCTCCACCCCGCGTCGGTGAATACAACATTACACACGAGTGGGGAAGGGAACCTAATCGACTGGTCAGAGCCGTTTTTCAGGGTCGGGAGGGAATAGGGTGCAGGGGTTCGGGGGTGCGGTCGGCGGGGGCCGGATCGGGTACGGAGGCGGCGAGGTAGCGGGCGGCGATCATGATCGCCAGGGCGGCGGCGAGGATGAGGAGCAGGGCCGTGATGGAGATCCAGAACATCCGGTCGTAGAGGGCGATGTCGGTGCGGATGATGGCACGGCGGGCGAACGTCATGGGGGCGATGTCTTTGAAGGGGCGGAACAGGAGTGGGGTGGTGCCGGCGGGGAAGACGCCGCCGAAGGCGAAGATTTGGAACATATAGAAGGAGAAGGCCGCGATGGAACCGGCGACGCGGCCGAAGAGCACGACGAACAGTTGAGCCGTCACCGCTGCCACCAGGCCGACCAGGGCGATGACGGCGACCATGGCGGGCCACTGTTGCGGGGACCAGCCGAGCCAGCTGCCGTAACCGGCGGCGAGGGCGGACACGGCGATGACGCACGCCGCGCCGACCGCGGTGCCGCGCAGGACGGGGCCCGCGGCGCGCCGCCAGGGTGAGCGGCCGCGAGCGGCTCCGCGCAAGGGGCGCACCAGCATCCACAGGACGATGGCCGCGAGGAAGGAGCCCATCACGACGAGCACGGGGCCTGCGCCGCGGGCGATCTCCTTGTGGCTGCGGTCGCCATCGCGGACGAGCTGGCTGGGTTCCTGATTGCGGATGTCCATGGTGACGGGCTGGGCCATAACGTCGGCCGAGGCGTTGGGGTCGCCGATGTGGGGTGCGGCGGCCGCACCGTCGCGCAGGCCGTTGTCGAGCTGGGTTGCGCCGTCGCTCAATTGGGTGACGCCCGCCCGGAGGTCGCGGCCGCCGGCGACCAGCTGGTCCAGGCCCGTGGACAGATCGTTCGCGCCGCTGCCGAGTTGTGCTGTGCCGTCACGCAATTGGGTGCTGCCGTCGGCGAGGGCCAGCACGCCGGAGCGGTAGTCGGCCTTGGGATCGGTGAGCTGCCGGGCCAATTCCTTTGTGCCGTCGCGCAACTGGGTCAGCTGGCCGACGAGGGAATCGGGGTCGTCCGGACGGACCTGGCCGATGAGGCTCTTCAGCTGGGTGACCGCGTCGGCCACCGCGGGGTCCGGGTTCCTGCTCAACTGGTCGAGCAGCGGATCGAGCTGGGCCGCGAGCCGTCCGGCGGGTTGGAGGGCGTCCAGCAGCGGCGTGACGACCTGGTCCACGCCGTCACGGATCTGCCGTGCTCCCGAGCCGAGTTGATCGGTGCCGGTGACCAATTGGCTCGCGCCGTCGGCGAGCTGGACCGCGCCGGTATGGAGCTGGCCCGTACCGGTCGCCAGTTGCGCCGCGCCGGTGGCGGCCTGATCGAGTCCGGCGGTCAGCTGGTCGGAGCCGTCGGCGAGCTGCGTGGTGCCCTGGGCCAATTGGGTCGCCCCCTTGGCGGCGTCGCCGAGGCCGGAGCCGAGACTGTTCACGCCGACCAGAATCTGACCGGCGTAACCGCGCCCGATGGTGGCCGCGATCTGGTTCTGCGCCTCGGTGACAACGCTATTGGCCACGGCCGGTCCCAGCGTGCCGTTGAAGTCGTTGTACCAGACCATGATCCGAGCATGCTGCGGCGCGGGATCGGTCACGCTCAGCACGTTCCGGGTGAAGTCGGCGGGAATGACGACCGAGAAGGCGTACCGGCTCTCCCGCAGCCCGCGCACCGCTTCCGCGCTGCTGACCCGGTGGAACTGGAGTTCACCGCTGGACACCAGATTGTCGAGAATCTCGGTGCCCATGTTCTGTGCTTTGCCGTCGGAGATGCCGCCGGCATCGTCGCTGGCGACGGCGACCGGAATCTGCTTCAGGTACAGCTCCGGATCCCACATGATCCACATGTAGACCGCCGAGACCAGTGTCGGCACCACCAGGAGCAGCACGATCGAGGCGCGTGCGAATGTGGATCCCCGTGGCTTGCGCCGGAGCAGACCGCCGAGGCGACTGCGGATGGATGTCGATCTGTCTGCCACGGCGAACCCCGATACTGCGCACTGCCAAAGTCGGGCCCAAGCTACCTGGTCACCCGTCCAGAATGTGCGAATTCGAGGAAATACCCGCCCGGCTCAGCGGCTCGCGTCCACCACCAGTGCGGTGGTGTTGTCGGTGCCGCCGCGACCGAGGGCCGTCCCCACCAGCGCCTCCGCCGCCTGACCCGCCGAAGTCCCGTGGGACAGAATCGACTTGATGATCGGCATGTTGAGCTTCTTACCCACCCCATCGGTGCACAGCAGCAGCCTGCCCACGCTCGATCCGGTGGCCGCGCGCCCGATGTCGCCCGGCTGCACGGTCCGCACCGAGGTCGTGACCAGATGCCGCATACCCGGCAGCGGGTCGTGCCCGCGCGCCCGGAAGTACTCGGCGACGGTGTGATCGGTGGTCGTGCGGTGCAGCACGCGGCCGTTCCACCGGTAGGCCCGGCAGTCACCCACCCAGGCGATATCGCAGGGGCCGTCCAGCTGACCACTGCTCGGCAGCACCGCGACCACCAGCACGCTGTCGGCGCTCGACTCGGGTAGCTCACGCAGCAATTCCCGCTGCGCCGCCAGGATTCCGGCCTGCGCGCCGTCCCCGACCGCCGCCCGCGCCGCGGTCTGCGCCACCAGCCGCGCCGCCCGGGCCGCCGCCAGATGATCCCCCACCCCGTCGGCCACCACGAAAACGCTTCGCCCGAGCCGGGCATCGGTGAACGTGGCGAACGCGTCCGCATTGATCGTGCGCCGCCCCAGCCGACTCACCCCCGCCCCGGCCACCAGACCGAGCCGCGCCTGCGCATCGGCGTCGACAGCGGCGACATCTCCCACCTCGATGGCTTCGGTGTGCACGACCGGACCTCCTGGGACTCCGTCTCACGGGGTGCTGTCCTGCAGCACTACCCCATTCAACGGCCGAAACCCAAGCTCCGCTCCCGAAATGTCTGTGTGCTTGCTGAGTAATTCGAGAGGTTCACGAATGAGGTGCTACGCCGCGGCGCGTAGCACGGATGCCGCCTGGGCGCGGATGTATCCGCATGCCGCCGCGGCGTTGACTCGGATCCATGAACGCGATCGAACACCGGACCGTCACGGTCAACGGCCTGCCGACGCATCTGGCCGAGGCGGGCAGCGGGCCGCTGGTGGTCCTGCTGCACGGGTTTCCGGAACTCTGGTACTCCTCCTGGCGGCATCAGCTGCTCCCCCAGCCGATCCTCTTCGCCGGAGGCGCGCTCGACACCGCTGTCCGCTTCAGCGACCTGTCGGTCATGCGCGCACTCATCCCGAACCTGCTCGAGCCTCTCGTCATGCCGGGTTGCGGCCACTGGATCCAGCAGGAGCGCCCGGACGAGATCAACGCCGCCATCCTGGCCTTCCTCGACAAGGTCGGCTGACACAAATTCCGCGCGACTCCCCGCCCGCCCCTGATACCCCGGCGAAGAACCCCGGCCTGGCCTCCTGAGGCGACACACCGGGTTGGCTGCTCGCCGCCATGAACGGAGAGACTCGAATATGCGAAAGGGCCCGGAACCTGATGGTTCCGGGCCCTTTCGCTTAGTAGCGGGGACAGGATTTGAACCTGCGACCTCTGGGTTATGAGCCCAGCGAGCTACCGAGCTGCTCCACCCCGCGTCGGTGAACACAACATTACACACGGGCTAGGAGATGCACCAAATCGGCTGGTCAAGCCAGGTTTTGGGGCGGAAGACAGCCGGGTGAGCGAGGGCGGCGGAGCGAAGCAGACCGGACGGTTGCCCCTAAAGCGGAGTAATCAGGGTGAAAATCTTCCATTTGAGAGTCTCGCGCGCACGGTTGGTCGTTCATTTGAGCACGAAACGTGACCGGAGTCACAAATTCTTGGTGAGTTGAATCACATCACGGCCAGATAACAGACCGCTCGGGATTGGCATTTGCAGCATAGCCAACCTGCATCAACGCCGTTTTTCTGGTCATTCGCTTCATGCAATTCTGAAGTTATCAAGACGTGATCTGTCGAGATTTACTCGTTATCGTCAGTTGCGGCCCGGATCAAACCTGAGATGGGCTCCGACCCGAACCGCTGCACTCCGGAAACCCTGTCCCGCGGTCGGGCACCCCGACTCCTGGGGACAGGGACACGGCGGAGCATTTGCGCCGGGCCGGTCGGCACAGGGAGGGAAAACACCATGAAACAGAACCGGAAGATCAACACTCGCGTCCTCGGCTTCGCCGCCGTCACCGGCGCACTTGTTGCCGTCCCGTTCGGCTTCACCGCAACCGCCTCCGCCGCCCCGACCCACGACTGGGACGGCGTCGCCCAGTGTGAGAGCGGCGGCAACTGGGGTATCAACACCGGCAACGGCTACTACGGCGGTCTGCAGTTCTCGCAGAGCACCTGGGCCGCAAACGGCGGCGCCGGCCTCGCTTCCAGCGCCAGCAAGGCCGAGCAGATCCGCGTGGCCGAGAACGTGCTGTCCACCCAGGGTGCCGGCGCCTGGCCGGTGTGCGGCCAGTACCTGCGCGCGGGCGTCACCGAGCCCGAGCCCCAGGCCGCGCCGGAGCCCGCAGCCCCGGCTCCCGTCCCCGCCCTCCCGACCGATCGCCAGGCCGTCATCGACCAGGCCAAGAGCGTTGCCGGCGGCCTCGCCCAGCAGTTCGGCGTGCAGGACCAGTACAACCAGGTCCTCCAGTCCAACGCCGCCCTCATCGAATCCTGGGGCAAATAACCCGAATCTCCTTCCCATACCGGAAGAAATGGAAAGGTGCTGCGTCAATGGCGACGCAGCACCTTTCGCTATTCGGAGGCAACAATTCTTATTGTGCGCCAGTGAATTCCGCACGATTATCGAGAGCCCATTCCTGAAAGGTTCGCGGTGACCGGCCCGTGACCTCCGCGACCGTCGGATGCACCACCGAGGTGAAGGACTCCAGTGCCGTGGCGCGCAGGGCCATGATGGCCGTGGCCAGCTCCGGCTCCACCCCGAAGCGCAGCAGATCCGCCCGCGCCCGGTCGGCCGAGATCTCTTCGAATCGCAGTGGGCGGCCGAGGATTTCGGCGAGGGTCTCGGTCTGCTCGCCCGGGGAGAGCGCCTGCGGACCGGTGACCGTGTAGACCTGACCGGCATGGCGCGCCGGGTCGGCGAGCGCCGCGACAGCGACGGCGGCGATATCGCGCGGATCCACCACCGCGATGCGGCCCTGGCCGAAAGGCGCACGGACGGTGTCGGATTCGCGGATCGAGGGCGACCAGTGCAGCGCGTTGGACATGAATCCCATGGGGCGCACGATGGTCGACGCGACCCCGCTCGCGCGCACCGCGTCCTCGCCGGCGCGATGCCAGGCGGGGATCGGGTCGGTCGCGGCCGCATCACCGGCTCGCCCCGAGGACAGCTTGACGATGTGCTCAGCCCCCGCAGCCGCCGCAGCCCGGGCGAGATTCGCGTCGTGCGTGGGGATCTCGGGGCCCGCGGTCGACAGGAAGACGCCGCGGACTCCGGTCAGCGCGGCGGGCAGGCTGTCCGCGTCGCCGAGATCGGCGCGCACGACCTCCACACCGGCGGGCAGGCCGGCCGCTTCGGGGCGGCGGGTGACGGCCCGCACCGGCAGGCCCTCGGCCAGCAGCCGATCGACCACCGCGCGGCCAACGGTGCCGGTGGCTCCGGTCACGAGAAACATGGGTACTCCGTTCGTCGGTAGAGGCGAGTGTGTCCCGCTCCTTCATCCTGCGAACGGCGCGGAATACCGGCTATCCAGTGCCATTGGATTGCGGATATTTTCCGTATCAGCCTGATCTGCGAGGATTTCTTCCATGCTGGATGAGGTGGATCGCGGCGTTGTCCACGCCCTGCACATCGATGGACGCGCGCCCTTCAACCGCATCGGCGAGGTGCTCGGTGTCTCGACCCAGACCGTCGCCCGCCGCTACCGCCGCCTGCGGGCGGAGTTCGGGCTGCGGGTGGTCGGGCTGCCGGACCCGGGGCGCACCAGCACCACCCAGTGGCTGGTCCGGCTCACCTGCACCCCGGCGGCCGCGCGAAAATTGGCGCACGCCTTGGCGAGACGCGGCGACACCAGCTGGGTGATGCTCACCTCCGGCGGCACCGAAATCTTCCTCATTGTCGACGGCCCCGGTCCCGACGCACCCGCGCTGCTGCTCGACGACCTTCCCCGAACCTCGGCGATCACCGGAATTTCCGCGCACTACGTACTGCACACCTACCTCGGCGGCCCGACCGCCTGGCCCGGTCGACTCACCACGCTGGACGCCGAACAACGTCGGAAACTACTGCCACACAACATTTTCAGCCCTGATTCGCCGTCTGCCCCGGCCGCAGCGATCTCTTCCGCCGACAACGGCCACTCGGTTGCGACGACCGAGACGCACGGATCAACCGGGCGCGCCGAGATGCACGGCTCAGACTCGTCCGGTACCGGCCGGCAACCGAATTCCCGGGCCGGCGTTCACAAGCCGGTCTCCCCCACCGACGCGCCACTGTTCTCCGCATTGCGTGCCGACGGCCGCGCGACCTTGGCGGACCTGGCTGCCGCCACCGGCTGGTCACAGTCCACGGTGGCGCGACGCATCGCCGACCTGCGTGCTGCCGGCGCGCTCTATCTGGATGTCGACATCGACGATCGCGTCTTCGGCGTCACCACCCGCGCCCTGCTGTGGGCAACCGTCGCTCCGGGTCAGCTCGACGCGGTCGCCGAATCCCTCTCCCAGCACGAGGAATTGGCGTTCGTCGCCGCCACGACCGGCCGCACCAACCTGATCGCCGAGGCCCTCTGCCCCGACCCGGCCGCACTGCACCGCTATCTGACTCGCCGTCTGGGATCCTTCGACGCCATCCACGCGCTCGAGACCACCCCGGTCCTCTACACGGTCAAGTCGACCGCGCCTCCCACTACGCTTACCTCTCGGCCGGGTCACTGAAATCTGAAGCGCCCCAGCCACACCGCTGCCTCGGCACGCAACACGAGCCGGAAGGATGCGCGATACACCCCCGCCCGCAAGGTCGCCGAGGCGCGCGCGGACAACCCCGCGGTCCGCGACCGCACCGCGAGTCATCGAGCCCAGGAATGCGAAAGGCGCTGTCACCCACAGGTGACAGCGCCTCGCGCTAACGGGTCAGTTACCCGCCCGTCTTCTCGTAGTTGTTCACGGCGGTCTGCAATTGCTCCAGCGCCTTGCCCAGTTGGCCCAGGTCGCCGGACTTCTGCGCGTCCTGAACCGCCTTCAAGGCGTCGTCGAGTTGCTTGACCGCCGCATCCCTACCGGCGGACCCGGTGACCGGGGGTGTCGCCGGTGTGGCCGGCGGCGTCGCGCCCGGGGCCGGCGGAGTGGCCGCCTGTCCCGGCTGATCGGTTGCGGCGCTGCCGGTTCCGGGCAGCACCTGGTCGAGCGCTTCCTTGACCGTCGATCCGTAACCGACCTTGTCGCGGTAGCTGGCCAGCACCTTCACCAGCTGCGGGAAGGACGGCGCGTTGGGTCCGCCGGTATTGCGTTCCAGGTACCAGGGTTCGACGTACAGGATGCCGCCGTCACCGACCGGCAGGGTCAGCAGATTGCCGTATTTGATCTTGTTGACATTGCCACCGGTCAGCAGGTTCCGGTCTCGGGACACTTGATCGGCCGTCGTCATGGACGTCTGCGTCTGGCCCGGGCCCGGCGTCTGTGAATCCGCGGGCAGCTTCAAAACGGTGATCTTGCCGTAGTTGTCGGGATCCGAATGCGCCTGGATGTAGGCGGACAGGAAGTTGCGCTTGTAACCCACCATCACGCTGGTCAGGTTGAACTGCGACTTACCGGTCTTCGTATCACCGAGCAGAACGTAGTACGGCGGTTGATGCGCCCCGCTGGCCGCGCCCTCCTGGGTCGGATCATTGGGCACCGACCAGAAGGCGTTGTTGGTGAAGAACTCTCGCGGATCGTCCACGTGGTACTTCGCCAGCATCTCGCGCTGCACCTTGAACAGGTCCTCCGGGTAGCGGAAGTGCGCGCGCAGCTCGTCGGAGATGGCGCTCTCCGGCTTCACCGCGTTCGGGAACACACCCATCCACGCCTTCAGCACCGGATCGGTCTTGTCCACCTCATACAGGCTGACGGTGCCGTCGTACGCATCGACGGTGGCCTTCACCGAGTTCCGGATGTAGGAGACCTCCTTGCGGGGTAGTAGACGCCCCGTGGTCTGGTCGATGGAGTCCTCGACGACGCCGTCCAGCGAGGTCTTCTGCGCGTACGGGAAGTTGTCGAGGGTGGTGTAGGCGTCCACGATCCAGACGATGCGGCCCTTCACCACGGCCGGGTACACATCGCCGTCGGCGGTCAGCCACGGCGCCACCTGGGTGACGCGGTCGCGCGGATTGCGATTGAAGATGATCTTCGAATCCGGTCCGATGGCGCCCGAGAACAGGATGTTGCGCTCGGCGTACTTGGCCGCGAAGGCCAGCCGGTTGAACCAGTTGCCGAGCGGCACGCCGCCCGCGCCGTCGTAGGTGAACTGGTCGGTGGGGGTGTCGTATTCGCGCTTGGGCTGGTTGTTGCTGCCGACGATCGCGTAGTCGGCATCCGACTTGGAGATCAGCTCGCCGTAGTAGATGCGCGGCTGATCGACCGGGATGGCCTCCTTGGCCTTGTCGGTGAACAGGTCGCTGACCGTGGACAGGTCGCCGACATTGAACACCGGATAGCCGTAGCCGCCACCGGAATCGCTGCCCGCGGACTGCCCGGCCTGCTGGGATTCCTTGGGCGGGGCCGCGTTCACCTTGTTGGCGGGCGAGGCCACGAAGCCGTTGCCGTGCGTGTACACGGTGTGCTTGTTGATCCAGTCGGTCTGGTTACCGGACAGGTTCTGCGGCTGCAGCTCGCGCGCGGCGACGATGTAATCGCCCATCTCACCATTGATGGTGTAGCGGTCGATGTCCAGCGGGTCCGGGAAGCCGTAGAAGTTCTGCAGCTGCAGGTTGCGCTGAATGAAGGTCTGGGTCAGCAGGTTCGGGTCCAGCAGCCGGATGTTCTTGATGGTCTGCTGGTCGGCGGGCACCGCGACCGGGTCCTTGGTCGCCTCACCCTTGTAGTTGACGTACTCGACCTTGTCGGAGGTGAGCCCGTAGGCCTCGCGGGTGGCCTCGATATTGCGCTCGATGTAGGCCTGTTCCTTGGTGGCCGCGTTCGGGCGCACCGAGAACTGCTCCACCAGCAGCGGCCACACCGCGCCCACCAGCACCGAGGACAGCACCAGCAGCGCCGCCGCCATGGCCGGAATCCGCAGGTCGCGCAGCACGACTCCGGCGAAGAAGGCGATGGCGCAGATGACCGCGATGGACAGCAGGATCAGCTTGGCCGGCAGTACCGCGTTGATATCGGTGTAGGAGCCACCGGTGAAGGTCGGCTCCTTGCGGGTGCTCGACAGCAGCGCGTAGCGGTCCAGCCAGTACGCGACCGCCTTGAGCAGCACGAAGAGTCCGGCCAGGATGGCCAGCTGCACGCGCGCCGAGGTGCTCAGCGTGCCCTCGCGGCCGGACAGCCGCAGCCCGCCGAAGACGTAGTGCGCCACCAGGTTCGCGAAGAAAGCGATCACCACGGAGACGAACAGCCAGTTCAGCACCATCCGATAGAACGGCAGATCGAAGGCGTAGAAGCCGACATCCAGATGGAACTGCGGATCCTTGACCCCGAAGGAGCTGCCGTGCAGGAACAGCTGCACCGTCACCCAGCTCGACTGCGCCACCAGACCCGACAGCACGCCGATGAGTACCGGGATGCCGATACCGAACAGACGCAGCCGGCTCATCACCGTGGTCCGGTAGCGGGCTATCGGATCGGCGGGTCCGTTCGCCGGCACGAAGACCGGACGCGACCGGTACGCCAGCAGTAGCGCCAGCCAGATGATGACGGCCACGACCACCGCGACCACCAGGAACAACAGGATCCGGGTGAACAACACGGTGGTGTAGACGTTGCGGAATCCCACCTCCCCGAACCACAACCAGTTGGTGTAGGCGTCGGTGAGCCGGGGCCCGACCAGTAACAGGGCGGCCAGCACCAGCGCAGTGACGAGCAGAATGCGGCTGCGTCGCGACAGCGAAGGTAAGCCGGTCGGGGGGCGCATGCCCACGATGCCACTCTCCCAGGTCCGGCGACGCCCCGGCCGGGATACCGGCACGCAGCGTCGCAGTCCGATGATGCGAGTTGGTCCCAGGGGACCGTTCGCGCCCCACTCTACGTAAAACGCCCGCCGCGCGGCCCAACACCTGCCGCGTACGCCGGACACGAGCGGGATGCGAGGATTGCCGGGTGAATCCTGAGCAGTGGGCGGCCTCGGCCCTGTACCGGTGTATCCGGGAAGTCGCGGAATATGTCGACGGCGAGGGCTGGGACCGCCCTCCGCAGATGTTCGCCCTGGTACCGACCGCGGATCTGGCCGCCGCCGAACCCGGACTGCTGGATCAGCTGGACGAGCAGGACGCCCTGACTCCCATTGCGCAGGAACCCTTCCCCGAGGACATCGCGGGCGAGGCCGACGCCATGGCGCTCGACGAGTTCCTCGCCACCACCAGCTGGCCGCCGTCGGTCGCGGGCTGTGTGCTCGTACAGCAGATCGTGGTGCTGCCGCCGGCCGCCGAGCAGACCCTCGACGATGCCATCGCTCCCCTGCTCGCCGACCGCGACGCCGCCGACCAGGCCGCCCGCCGCGCGGCCATGACCCACGCCGAGCGCCGCGACGCCCGCCTGTTCGTCGGTGTCCTGCGCGACGGCACCTCGCTGTCGCTGCTGCAGGTCCGCCCCAGCGATGAGGACGAGGATCCCTTCGCCGACCTCGATCTGCGCACCGCCCCCAACCTCGCACCGAATCTCGTCGAAGCCCTGCGTCACACGCTGGAGAACGATCCCGACGACTTCTGAACGAGGTCAGCCGCAGCTGGTGACTTCCTTGCCCGCGTTGATGTCCTCGAGCGATTGGACTGCGCCGGACAGGTTTTCGACCTTGACCAGGCGCAGGCCAGCGGGCGTGCGCTGAGCGGCCTCGTTGCAGTTGGCGGCGGGGACCATGAAGGTCTCGGCGCCGGCTTCGCGGGCGGCGATCATCTTGTACTGGATGCCGCCGATCGGGCCGACCTTGCCGTCGGGGTCGATGGTGCCGGTGCCCGCGACGAACTTGCCGCCGGACAGGTCACCGGTGGTGAGCTTGTCGATGAGGGCCAGGGTGAACATGAGGCCCGCCGACGGGCCGCCGATCTCGCCGAGGTTGAAGTCGACCTTGATCGGGCCCTTGTTGATCTCGTCGGGAGTGATGCCGAGGTAGCCCTTACCGGAATCGTCGGGGCGCGCGCCCAGGGTGATCTCGGCGGTCTGCTCGACGCCGTCGCGGCGGACCACCACGGGGACGGTGGTGCCGGGCTTGGCCGAGGAGACCGCGGTCACAACGTCTTTGGTGGTGGCGATCGGCTTACCGTCGATGCTGACGATCTCGTCGCCCTTCTTCAGCATGTCCTTGGCCGGGCCGTCGTCGGCGACATTCGCCAGCTGCACCGCGGTCGGCAGCTTCAGATAGTTGAGGGCCGCCAATTCCGCGGAGTCCTCGGAATCCTTGAACTGCTGCTGATTGGATTTGTCGACATCATCACGCGACTGTCCCGGCGGATAGACCTCCGCGCGCGGCACCAAACCGTGCTGGCCGTCGATCCACAAGCCGATCGCCTCGAAAATATTCAGCCGATCGCGAACGGAGACGGTCGTCATATTGAGATTGCCGGACACCGGTTTGACCGCCGCGCCCTGCACGTCGACCACCTGTTTTCCGTCGACTTCGCCCAGCGTATTGAAGGTCGGCCCTGGTCCGAGCGCCACGAACGGAACGGTGACGACACTGCCCAGTATGCCCAGCGCCAGAATCGGGATCAGAGCGGCGAGCAGGGTGAATATCCGACGGTTCACGCGGCCAAGGGTACTGGTCATCGAGGCCATTGCCGCGCTCCGCTCGGCGGTTCGCGTGATCCGCGGCTCCAGTACCGTAGTGGGTATGAGTGATTTTCCGTTCGGATTCTCGAATCGCGACGACGATCCGGAGCGCAAGCCCGGGGACGAGTCCAGCGATTCTGGTGCGAACAACCCGTTCGGATTCGCCATGGGCGGTCCGGGCGGCGGCGGATTCGATCCCTCGCAACTCGGTCAGATGCTGACGCAGCTGGGTGCCATGTTCTCGAGCATGGGACAGCCGGGCGCACAGACCGGTCCGGTCAATTACGACATCGCCAAGCGGCTGGCCCGCCAGCAGCTCGGGTCCAGTGTCCCGCCCGTCTCGGCCGGCGCGCAGCGCGCGGTCGCCGACGCGGCGCACCTGGCGGAGCTGTGGCTCGACGCCGCCACCACCTTCCCCGCGGGCGCGACCAAGACCGTCGCGTGGACCGCCAACGACTGGATCGAGGAGACGCTGCCCACCTGGAAGCGGCTGTGTGATCCGGTGGCCGAACAGGTTTCGGGCATGTGGACCGCCACACTCCCGGCCGAGGCCAAGGAATTCGCGGCGCCGATGTTCGGAATGCTCGGCCAGATGGGCGGACTCGCATTCGGTTCGCAGCTGGGCCAGGCCCTGGGCCAGCTCGCCAAGGAGGTGCTGACCTCCACCGACATCGGCCTGCCGCTGGGTCCCGACGGCACCGCGGCACTGCTGCCCGCGGCCATCTCGGAATTCAGCGCCGGGCTCGAGCAGCCGGAGAGCGAGATCCTGGTCTACCTGTCCGCCCGCGAGGCCGCGCACCAGCGGCTGTTCGCGCACGTGCCGTGGCTGCGCCAGCAGGTGCTGGGCGCGGTCGAGGACTACGCCCGCGGCATCAAGATGGACTTCTCGGCCATCGAGCAGGCCGCCCAGAACCTGGATCCCATGGCGCTGGCGCAGGATCCGTCGAAGCTGGAAGAGCTGCTGTCGCAGGGCACGTTCGAACCGCAGACCACCCCCGAACAGAAGGCCGCGCTGGAGCGACTGGAGACGCTGCTGGCCTTGATCGAGGGCTGGGTGGAGACCGTGGTCACCGACGCCGTGGGCGATCGGCTGCCCGGTGCGGGCGCGCTGGCCGAGACGCTGCGCCGTCGTCGCGCCACCGGCGGGCCGGCCGAGCAGACCTTCGCCACTCTCGTCGGCCTGGAGCTGCGGCCGCGCAAGGTGCGCGAGGCCGCGGCCCTGTGGCGGCGGCTGACCACCGACGCGGGGCTGGAGAAGCGCGACGGCGTGTGGGCGCACCCGGACCTGCTGCCCGACTCCTCCGACCTGGACGCCCCGGCGGGCTTCATCGATTCGGTGCTGGGCGGCGGCGCGGCGGTGTTCGACGATCCGCTGGCGCAGCTGGCCGAGACGGAGGCGCGGGAGCGCGCCGAAAAGGAAGGCAAGGGCGAGGATGCTACCGGCGACAAGCCCGAGGGCGACGCCACCGCCTGACCTGTGGATGGGTGCAAGGCCCTGACCCGAGTTGTGGATAACCCGTGAAAGCGCTGATGAACTAGCGTTTTCGCGGGTTTCGGCGTTTCCGGGAGCATGCACGCTGATGGCATGACGACTGTGCTGCCGACCCGTGGACCGATGCTCCATCCCCGAATCACCGTGCTGGTGCGCCCGAATGGCGCGGTCCAGCTCGGCTGGGATCCCGAGCACGCGGTCATCCTGCAACCGCCGGGGCCGATCGAGGCGGTGCCCGCGCTGCTGCGGCTACTGGACGGGTCCCGCACCGAGGCCGAGATTCTCTGGCAGGCCCGGGAATTGGGATTCGGGACCGATATCGCGCAGTCGCTGCTCGGGCAGATGGCGGCCGCGGAGCTACTGGCCGCGGATGAGCCGCGGGCACGATTGCGGAAGGTGCGGGTCCACGGCCGCGGGCCGCTGGCGGACGCACTGCTGGACGGCCTGCGCCGAATCGGCCTGCGGGCCAAGCACTCCCACGCGCGCTGCGGAGAGCCGGGCATCGAGAGTCTGGAGGCGGATCGGCCGGATCTGCTCGTGCTGTCCGACACCCTGGTCCCGGATCCGGCCCTGGTGGCCGCGCTCATGCGCCGCCGCATTCCCCATCTGCAGGTCCGTATCCGCGATGGGCGCGGGATCGTCGGCCCGCTGGTGCTGCCGGGCGAAACCGGTTGCCTGCGTTGCGCGGACATGTATCGCGCCGAGTCCGAACCGGCGTGGCCGCAACTGGCGGCGCAGTTGCTGGGGCGGGTCGGGTACGCATCCCCGGCGGGGGTGGCCATGACCGCGGCGCTGGCGCTGAAGGAGATCGAGACCGTGTCCTTCGGCCGGGCGGAGCGGCCACCGGCCACGCTGCATGCCACGCTCGAATTGGATCCGGAGATTCCGCACCTGGATCGGCGTCCGTGGCCCGTCCATCCGAACTGCGGTTGCCATGAAAGCGCCGTGGTGTGATGGAAACCACTATCGCCGCCAACCCGGAAGAACACCCCAATCCCATGGCGGACCGTCTGGGACATCGGCATGATGGGAACGTGTCAGAGATTGTGAGCAAGCGCTCTTCCCGCAATGCCAAGCTGGCCAAGATTCCACTCGGCATCGCAGGGCGGGCGGCCGTGGGTTTCGGCCGCAAACTTGCCGGGGGAGACAAGCAGGAGATCAACGCCGAGCTGAATCAGAAGGCCGCCGAACAGCTCTTCGCCGTGCTCGGTGAGCTCAAGGGCGGCGCCATGAAGTTCGGTCAGGCGCTGTCGGTGATGGAGGCCGCCGTCCCGGAGGAGTTCGGCGAGCACTATCGCGAGGCGCTCACCAAGCTGCAGGCCGCCGCGCCGCCCATGCCGGCCGCGGCCGTGCACCGGCAGCTGGACCAGCAGCTGGGAACCGGCTGGCGGCAACGCTTCCGGGAATTCGACGACGCGCCCACCGCCTCGGCCAGCATCGGCCAGGTGCACAAGGCGATCTGGTCCGACGGCCGGGTGGTCGCGGTGAAGGTGCAGTACCCGGGCGCCGACGAGGCGCTGCGGGCCGATCTCAAGACGCTCAACCGGATGGCGGGCATGATGAGCGCGCTCATTCCGGGCGCCGACATCAAGCCGATCCTCGCCGAGATCAGTGAGCGCACCGAGGAGGAGCTGGACTACCGGATCGAGGCCGGGCATCAGCGCCAGTTCGCCCGGGCCTACGAGGGGCACCCGCGCTTCCTCGTGCCGAAGGTGGTGGCCAGCGCACCGAAGGTGATCGTCACCGAGTGGCTGGACAATGCCACCCCGGTCTCGAAGATCATTCAGCGCGGTATGGCGGACCCGGCCGGCACGGTCGACCTGCGCAATCGGACGGCCTCGCTGATGGGCGAATTCCATTTCAGCTCACCGTCGATCGCGGGCCTGCTGCACGCCGATCCGCATCCGGGCAACTTCATGGTGCTCGAGGACGGCCGCCTCGCGGTCATCGACTACGGTGCCTGCGCTCCCCTGCCCAATGGCTTCCCCAAGATCCTGGGCCAGATGGTGGCGCTCGAGGTCCAGCAGCGTTACGACGAACTGACGGCGCTGCTGCACGACAACGGCTGGGTCATCCCGGGCAAGACCGTGAGCATCCAGGAGATCCAGGACTACCTGCGACCCTTCACCGACCCCATCAAAACCGAAACCTTCCACTTCACCCGCCGGTGGATGCAGCGCGTGGCGGGCAAGGCCACCGACATCTCCAACGCCGACATGATGAAAACCGCTCGCTCCCTGCAACTCCCGGCGGAACACGTGATGATCTTCCGAGTCCTCGGCGGCTCGGTAGGGATCTGCGCCCAGCTCGACGCCGAAATCCCCTTCATGAAGCTCATGAACGACTGGGTCCCCGGCTACGTCGAGACCCTCGGCGCCGCGAGCTGAATTCCCCTGCGACGCAAAACGACCCGCCTACCGTCTGGTAAGCGGGTCGTATGCGTTCTACTCCCCCGGAAGCCGGGGCGGTCATGCCACCGCGACCTTGCGCGGGCGGCCACGCGGGCGCTTGCGGGCGATCACGACACCCTGGTCGAAGATCTCACCGCCCCAGACACCCCAGGGCTCACCGCGATCCAGTGCGGCCGACAGGCAGCCCTGGCGGATCGGGCAGGACGCGCACAGCGCCTTCGCCTCTTCCAGCTGGGCGGGGGCCTCGGCGAACCAGAGGTCCGGGTTGCCGACTCGGCAGGGCAGGGTGATGGTGACTCCCCGGCGGGTGCGGGTCGTCGTGTTGGCCACGGTGTTGCGGCATGTCACTCGTTCACGGATGACCGTGGTGGACACGTCGGGCTCCTTCAGCTCGTGCATCGGTCGTTCGGTGTTTCGCGAAACCGGTGCCGGTGGCTGCAGGGCCGATAAAACTTTGGCCACGGTTTCGCGGGGTTCGCGATCCGTGGCCAGGAGGTCTGGGAGTGATTCCCTACCTGAGTCGACTTCGGTGTCGACTCCTGATCACGGTCGCTGGGTCGGTAGTGCGGGGACGGGCTGCCAGCAGATGCACCGGACGCTCGGTTCCGGTTGCGACTGCGAGGGTTTCGACGGCCGCGTACACGGCAGCCGGGTGCCAGTCACCCTTGGGCTTGTCCTGCTTGATCACGATCTGCTGATCCGCTTGGGCTTTGCTTGCAAAGACCTGAAGACCAAGATCGCCATTCACGCCGGACATACGAATCCCCTTGGGCGCGAGGATCCCCCGGGAGACGGACGCGATGGACATGACGCATGCCGTCGCCGGACGGCCGGCGATGCTGCCGGTCGAAACGAAGCTCGAAATGTTGTTCATCGGTCTGCCTCCCTCCTTCACTCGTGTGCGATCAGTGTTTGGAACACGCGGGTTCTTCCCCGGTGCGTGAGAACCACACTAGGTATCCATACGGATGCGCACAACCTATTTTTGACCTGCGGTTTTAGGGGCTTGCACACATTCTTCGCACGGGCTAGGAAGAGTCCCGCAGCCGCGATCGGACGATCGCGAGGACATCCGCGCCGTATGTCTGCAGTTTTTTGGCCCCGATGCCGGGGATCGCCACCAGGGCTCGGTCGTCGGCCGGGCGCTGTTCGGCGATGGCGGTCAGGGTCGTATCGCTGAACACCACAAAATGTGGCAGTGACAGTTCCTCGGCCTTCTCGCGCCGCCATTCCTTCAGTGCCTCGAGCAGTTCCGGGTCGATGTCGGCGGGGCAGCGGGAGCAGCGGCCGAGCATGGTGGCCTGCGTATTCAGCAGCGGCCGACCGCAAATGCGGCAGGTCGGGTGGACGCGCTTGGGACCGTTGCGGCGTTCGGTGGTGTGGGCGGCGATGCGCGAGGCCGGGGAGTCGTCGGGGACCAGGCCGATGAGGAAACGGGAGCGGCGGCGCACCTTGCGGCCGCCCGCGGAACGGGCCAGGGCCCAGGACAATTGGAGGTGTTCCCGGGCGCGGGTGACGCCGACGTAGAGCAGGCGGCGCTCCTCCTCGAGGGCGGCCTCGTCGGAAACCGTTGCGTCCGGACCGAGTACGTGCTGGATGGGCAGGGTGCCGTCGGCCAGGCCGACCAGGAAGACGGCGTCCCACTCCAGACCCTTGGCAGCGTGCAGCGAGGCCAGGGTGATGCCCTGCACGGTCGGTGGGTGCCGGGCCTCGGCGCGGGCGGCCAGCTCACGCAGCAGGCCGGTCAGTTCCAGGTCCGGATCCTGTTCGGCGAGTTCCTCGGTGAGCTGGACCAGCGCCATCAGCGAGGACCAGCGTTCGCGGGCCTGGGCGCCGACCGGCTCCTCCCTGGTGAGCCCGACCTGGGCCAGCGCCGCGCGCACCAGGGTGACCAGCTTCTCGCCGCGGGCATCGGGCAGGTCGTCGCGATTGGCGGCCGTGCGCAACGCCGACACCGCCTGCCGCACCTCGGGCCGGTGGAAGAAGCCCTCGCCGCCGCGCACCTGATACGGGATGCCCGCCTCGGTGAGCGCCTGCTCGTAGACCTCCGATTGCGCGTTGATGCGGTAGAGGATCGCGATTTCCGCTGCGGGAACACCGTTTCCGAGCAGTTTGGCGACCGCCTTGGCGACGGCGGCGGCCTCGGCGGGCTCGTCGTCGAATTCGGCGAAGGTCGGTTCCGGACCGTCGGCACGCTGGCCGATGAGCTGCAGCCGGGTGCCTGCGATGCGGCCGCGGGCCGCACCGATCACCCGGTTGGCCAGCGACACCACCTGCGGGGTGGAGCGATAGTCGCGTTCCAGGCGGACGACGGTGGCGTCGGGGAAGCGGCGGGAGAAGTCGAGCAGATAGGCCGGGCTGGCCCCGGTGAAGGAGTAGATGGTCTGGTTGGCGTCGCCGACCACGGTCAGGTCGTCGCGATCGCCGAGCCAGGCGTGGAGCACCCGCTGCTGCAGCGGGGTGACGTCCTGGTACTCGTCCACCACGAAACACCGGTAGCGGCCGCGGAACTCCTCGGCCACCGACGAATACTCCTCGAGCGCGGCCGCGGTGTGCAGCAGCAGATCGTCGAAATCGAGCAGCAGCCCGTCGGGGGTGTTCTTCAGGGCCTCGTAGTAGGTGTAGACCGCCGAGACCTTCTTCGCCTCGTAGGGCACATCGCGGTGGCGGCGGGCCGCCTCACCCGCATAGTCCTCGGGCGCGACGAGCGAGCCCTTGGCCCATTCGATCTCACTGATCAGGTCACGCAGGCTGTCGGTGTCGGTGGGCAGCCCGGCCCGGCCGGCGGCCTGGGCCACGATGGGAAACTTGCCGTCGATCAGCCGCCACGGCACATCGCCGACCACCTGCGGCCAGAAGTATTTGAGCTGCCGCAGCGCGGCGGCGTGGAAGGTCCGCGCCTGCACCTGCCCGGCCTCACCGCTCAAACCCAGTGCCCGCAGCCGATTCCGCAGCTCCCCCGCCGCGCGGGCGGTGAAGGTCACCGACAGCACCTGGTCGGCGCGCACATGCCCGGCCGAGACCAGGTGCGCGATGCGATGGGTGATGGTGCGCGTCTTGCCGGTGCCCGCGCCCGCCAGCACACAGACCGGTCCCCGGGGTGCGCGCACGGCCGCGGCCTGCTCGGCATCGAGGTCGTCGAGCCGGAGCTGGGCCTGGGTGGTCGCGGCAGTCACGCGCTCCATCATGACAGTGCCCTCCGACAGGTGTGGTGGCCCTCGGCGTGGTGGCACGGAAACTGGACGGTTGCGAAAAAGTCCGGTTAGCGTGCGGACGTGGTCGACGAGACGCGGGAGACGCATGAGACGCACGAACGTCATGCGAGTTGGATGGAATTGTTCTTCGACCTGGTGGCGGTCGCCGGGATCGGCCAGCTGACGCACCTGCTGCACCGCGGTCCGACACTCGGCGACTTCGGGCTGTACGTGGTGCTCTACCTGGCGTTCTGGATGGTCTGGGCGTGCATCACGCTGTACGGCAATATCGCTCGGGACCAGGCGCGGGTGGTACTGATGCTGGCGGCCATGCTGGGCCTGGGGCTGATGGCCGCAGCCGTCCCCGGCATTCCCGACCGGCACGCCACCACCTTCGCGGCGGTCTACGTACTGGTGCGGCTCGGGTCCGAACATCTGTGGGGTCGCGGCAAGATCGTGGTCGACTGGCCGACGGTGCAGCTCACCATCGGCGTGTACCCGTGGATCATCTCGCTGTGGGTGGGCGAACCGGCGAAGTACTGGCTGTGGGCCGCGGGCCTGGCGCTGGATCTGTGGATCATGTTCGCGGTGAGCGGCGAGCAGATGCTGGCCGAGGCCCGCAAGCGGCTGCGCGCCCGATTGAAGCGGGCCGAGCGCAGCCCGCGCTTCGATCCCGATCGAGTGACGGAAATGGAAGCGGTGCACGCGGATCCGGCGCACCTGGGTGAGCGGCTCGGGCTGTTCGTGATCATCGTGCTTGGCGAGGGTGTCATCGGCATCATCACCGCGCTGGGTGGACAACTGTGGACCGCCGCAGTGCTGGGCCTGGCCTTCGCCGCGTTCGTGATCCTGGCCGGGCTGTGGGCGCTGACCCTCCTGTTCGGTTTCGTGCCGCGCCTGATGACCGAGTCGGTCGCCGCGGCCGACGAACCGTGGCAGCGCATCATGCTCACGCACTGCGGCATCACCGGCGGCCTGGCCACCCTCGCCGCCGGCCTGGGTCTGGCGATGAATCACCCCCACGGACATCTGAGCACCGGTGTCGGCTGGGCGTTGTGCGGCGGTGCCGCATGCTATTTCGCGGTCGTCGGCCTGAGCGGCGTGCGCAGTGGCGCGGGTTGGCGCTGGACCCTGGCCTGGCCGCTGCCCTGCACGCTGCTCGCCGTGCTCCTCGGCCTGTTCGCCTCACATCTGACGGCCCTGCCGCTGGTCTGCGCGGTGGCGGTGCTGGTGCTCTGGCCGCTGCTGTGGGAGACCTGGACTAGCCGCGGTCACGGAGTTGGCGTAATGCCGCGGTGAAGCGGGGGGTGCGGTCGCCGAGGGGGGCGAAGAAGTCGCGGTCACAGATTTCGACGGCGCCGATGGCCCGATTGACCAGGGCCGCACCGGATTCGGTGGGAACGAGGGATTTGGCGCGGCGGTCGGTGGGGTGATCGCGCCGTTCCAGCAGGCCCTTCTGTTCCAGGGTGCGCAGCACCTGGGAGGTCATCATGGGGTCGGTGGCGGCGTGGTCGGCGAGGTCGCGCTGGGTGACGGGATCGCCGCCCGACCGGCTGGTGAGCCAGGTCAGGGAGGCGAGCAGGACGAATTGGACGTGGGTCAGGTCGAAGGGGGCCAGTGCCGCGCGTTGCGCGGCCTGCCAGCGGTTGGTCACCTGCCAGAGCAAGAGACCGGGGCTTTCGTCGGCGTGCTCGAATTCGGTGCGCAGTCCGTCATTCGCCATCACTGCCCGACCATAGCGCGGGAGATGAGGTCGAAATCGTGGGCGGTGAGCTCGACCAGGCCGCGGCGCAGCACGATCCCCCAGTTGGGGACGCTGGTCAGGTCGAGCTCGGTGCGCAGGTCGTCGATGGGGACCTGGCGGGCCGCGCGGTCGTAGTCGACCGCGCGCCGCCAGGGGCGGAAGCAGCCGCCCTGTTCCTCGACCTGCCAGGCCGGGCCATCGGCGACGGTGCCGATGGCGGTGAAGGATTTGATCGGTTCGCCCTCGCGCATGCCGGTGCGGGGTGAGTAGTAGACCAGTCCGTCCCCGGCCTGCATGCGTTCCACGGCCGCGCGCTTGCCGTGATTGGCCTGCGCGAAGCCGAGTTCCACACCCCGGCGGACATGATCGCGGGAGACGACCCCGAGCCAGTACCTGGTGCTCATACCAGCACCGCCTCGGCGGCCGCGACCAGCGCCTCGACATCGCCCTGCACGGACTTGGCGAGATCGGCGCCCATGATCTTGTTCCACAGGCCGCGCAGCGGGCCTTCCATGGTGATGCGGACCTTCACGGTGGTGCGCTCACCGTCGGTGGTGACCTCGTGGGCGAAGATCAGCCGCGCGCCGATCAGCTTGGACGAGTCGATGAATTCGGTGTCGGTGAGCTTGGTGACGACGAACTTGGTCTTGGGGCCGCCCTTGGGCTTGATGACGCCGGTCGCGCCCTGCTCGAACTTGCCGTCGAGCTTGGCCCATTCGGTGTCCTGGTTCCACTCGTGCCAGGTGGCCATGTCGGCCCACTTGGCGAAGAAGGCGGCGGGGGTGGCGGTCGAGGTGGCGGAGGCTTCAGCGATGAACGTCATGCAATTAGTATGCGCACTTAGTACTTCTGCGTCAACCCCTGATCTTCGATCGGTTCGGAACAGGGTCGATCGGCTCACAACCGACCCTCCGCGGGGAACACGATCAGCGGCGAGTATGTTGCACCGACCGTGACTGCTACCGATCTGACCATGTACTCGACGACCTGGTGCGGCTACTGCCGTCGCCTCAAGAAGCAGCTCGACGAGGCCGGCATCACCTACGAGGTGATCGACATCGAGGACCACCCCGATGCCGCCGAATTCGTGGGCAGTGTGAACAACGGCAATCACGTTGTGCCGACCGTGAAATACCGCGACGGCTCGACGGCTACCAACCCCACCCTGGTACAGGTGAAAGAGGCCCTGGCCGCCATCGGCTAGCCCCGGGGATGAAGAAAGAAGCCGCACACCAGTAGGTGTGCGGCTTCTTGTTGTGCCCGATCAGCTTTCGGCGGCCCAGGATTCGACAATGGTCCGGGCGATCGAAATCGACCCCGGCAGCAGCAGTTTCGCCTCGCCGCCGGTGGCCCCGGTGGGCGATCCCCACGCGCCCGCGGCCAGCGCGGCCCGCACCTCGTCGCGGGTGAACCAGTAGGCCTCGGCGATCTCGCCGTCGTGGAAGGCCAGCGGCTGGTCCGGGTCGGCGACGGCGGCGAAGCCGAGCATGAGCGAGCGCGGGAAGGGCCAGGGCTGGCTGCCCAGGTAGCGGATCTCGCGGACGTCGACGCCGACCTCCTCCTTGATCTCGCGTTCGACGCAGCGTTCCAGCGACTCCCCCGCCTCCACGAAACCGGCCAGCAGCGAGAACAACCCCTGCGGCCAGGTGTGCTGGCGGGCCAGCAGCACGCGGTCGCCGCCGTCGTGGATGAGGCAGATGACGGCCGGGTCGGTACGCGGGAAATCCTCGTGCCCGGTTTCGCTGATGCGCGACCAGCCGCCGTTGGCAGCTGTGGTGGGGGTGCCGTCGACGGCGCTGAAGGCCGCCTTGTCGTGCCAGTTCAGCAGGGCGATGGCGGTGGAGAGCAGGCCGGTGCCGAAATCGTCGAGGTCCAGGGTGGAGCCGTAGGCGCGCAGGTCGGCCAGCGTGCCCTCGATGGTGTTGTCGCGCACGGCCCACAGGTGGGTGCCGTCGTCGACGCCGAGGAAGACGGCCCCGGGCGCACGTTCGGGGGCGAGGGTGAGTGCGGGCTCGAGCACCACGGTCCCGTTGTCGACGCGGACCTGGCCGCGCTTGTTCATTCGCAGGAGTTTGGCCTGGGCCCAGCCCTCTTTCAGGGCCTGTTCGTCGGAGCGGAGGTCTTCGGCCCGGTCGAGTGAGGTACGGGACAGCACCGGAACGGCATTCAGCTGGAAACCTGACACACCCCGAGACTAGACGGGCG
The DNA here is from genome assembly GCF_042754085.1 of Nocardia sp. NPDC059236. Lineage (NCBI taxonomy): Bacteria > Bacillati > Actinomycetota > Actinomycetes > Mycobacteriales > Nocardiaceae > Nocardia > Nocardia sp. NPDC059236. Next base: position 50,947 of record NZ_JBHZAF010000021.1, on the reverse strand, counting down.
CGATCGTCAGGCGTGGACGCGGCGCAGATAGAGGAGCTTGTCCCCGGTCTCGAGGGCGTCGGTCTCGGGATCGCCGACGCGGATGAGGCGGCCGTCGCGGACCACGCCCAGCACGATGTCGCGCAGGTGACGCGGGGAGCCGCCGACCTCCTCGTTCTCCACGTCGCGTTCGGCGATGGCGAAGCCGGCCTCGGGGGTGAGCAGGTCCTCGATCATGTCGACCACGGCCGGGGTGGTGGTGGCGATGCCGAGCAGGCGGCCGGCGGTCTCGGAGGACACCACTACCGAGTCGGCGCCGGACTGACGCAGCAGGTGGGTGTTCTCGGCCTCACGCACGGCCGCGGAAATCTTTGCCCTGGGATTGATTTCGCGGGCGGTGAGGGTGACCAGGACGGCGGTGTCGTCGCGGTTGGCGGCCACCACGACGGCCGCGGCGTGCTGAACTCCGGCCAGCCGCAACACATCCGACTTGGTGGCCGAGCCGTGCACCGTCACCAGTCCGGCGTTGGCGGCGAATTCGAGCACCTGCGGGTCGGTGTCGACAACCACGATGTCGCCGGCCTGCGCGCCGTCGGCCAGCATGGCGTCCACTGCGGTGCGGCCCTTGGTGCCGTAGCCGACTACCACGGTGTGATTACGCACGGTGCGCCTCCATCGCTGAATCTTGAACGCCTGCCGGGACCGTTCGGTGAGCACCGACAGAGTGGTGCCGACCAGGACGATGAGGAACAGGATCCGCAGCGGCGTGACAATGAGAATATTGATCAGCCGCGCGGTGGGGGTGACCGGTGTGATGTCGCCGTAGCCGGTGGTCGACAGCGACACCGTGGCGTAGTAGGCGCAGTCCAGCAGGCCCATCCGGTCGCGGGCGTTGTCGTGGTAGCCGTCGCGTCCGATGTACACCACCAGGGTGGCCCCCACCAGCAGCAGCACCGCCACGCCCAGCCGTCGCACCAACGAGTACCAGGGGCTGGACTGGGCGGAGGGGACCCGCAGGACGCCGACCAGAGCGTGGTCGGGCCGCTCGGTGAGACCGGCCAGTCCGCGCGAGGAGTCACCGAACACGCGAATCACCGGTCATTTCGGGCACTTCTGGCTGCGGCACAGGTCCGGAGCGTACCGGGCGAAACGCCGTGCGGCGGTTCCGGCGGGCGCGCGTCGCGAAGTCGCGCGGCGGTCCGGGGCTCAGTGCAGCGGGTCCGGCGGCACCGATTCCGGATCGGGTGGCGGCTCGAAATCGGGTGGGAAATCGAAGCCCGGCACCGGATCCCAGTGCGAGCCGGGGCGAGCATCGGCGCGCTCGGTGGGCATCGGCGCCGAGGGCGGTGGCGCATCGGAGCCGGGTGGCGCTTCCGGGTCGGGCGGCGGCTCGAAGCCGGGCGCGGGTTCATCGTCGTGTCCGGCGGGTGCGGATCGCCCCGAAGCGGCCGGGAGACGCAGCATTTCGACATCGGTGGGCTCGGCAGGACCCGGGTCGTCGTCGTCCGGCTCGGGCGGGAGCGGGGGTTCGGGCGGGGTCGGCGGAATCCGGCGGGGGGCCGCGTCGGTGATGATGGCGGCGAGTTCGGCTGGGCCGGGCAGGTGTTCGGGGGCGATGGTGCGGCCGGTGCGGACGTAGTGGAAGGCGGCGACCGTCTCGGCCAGCAGGTCGGATTCGGCGCGGCCACTGCGGGCGGCCTCCAGACGGGCCCAGGCCAGCCGGTAGACGGCGAGCTGGACGGCGACCGAATCCTCTTCGGCGCGTTGCGGTTCCGCGCCGGTCTTCCAGTCGACGATGACCCAGGTGCCGTCGGGGCGGCGGAACACGGCATCCATGCGGCCGCGAATCACGGTGCCCGCGATGGTGGTTTCGAAGGAGATCTCCACCTCGACGGGATTGCGGTCGGCCCACGGGGAGGCGAGGAAGGCCTCCTGCAGGCGCATGAGGTCGGCGTCGGTGTCGGTGATGTCGGCCGCGCCGGGCAGTTCCTCGAAACCGAGCAGGCGCGCGCCGCCGAACCAGCGCTGCAGCCAGGCGTGGAAGGCGGTGCCGCGGCGGGTGTAGGGGCTGGGCGGGTACGGGAGCGGACGGCGCAGGCGGGCGGCGAGTTTCGCGGGATCGGCGCTCAGGTCGACCAGGGCGGTGGCGGCGAGCTGGCCGGGCAGTTCGACCTCGCGCACGGCCTGTTCGGCGGCGCGGTGCTCGGCGATGAGGGCGCTGACATCCTCGGCCCAGCCCTCGGGATCCTCGTCCTCGGGCTCGGGATCGGCTGCGGCGCCGCCGAATTCGGGTCCGAAGTCGAGTTCCGTCTGCTGTGGGCGGGATTCGGCGCGCAGGGTGTCGAGTGCGGCCTTGACCAGGGTCACGCCCTCCTCCACGAATTCGCGGCGGGAGCCGAGCGGGTCACGCGGCCAGGTGGCGGTCTGCGGGTTGTCGGTGAAGGGGTTGGGGGTGTCGGGCAGGGGCGGATCGTCCCAGCGGTCGATGTGCACACCGCGCGCCGGCGCCGAGCCCGGGGCCTCGGTCTCGTGTTCGAGTTCGAGCAGAAAGGCGGAGGGGCCCTTGGGTTTCGAGCCGGTCTCCGACCAGTGGTGGGCGGAGACGAACAGGGCGCGCTCGGTGCGGGTGAGGGCCACGTAGAACAGCCGGCGTTCCTCGTCGAGGCGGCGGGCCGCGAGTGCCTTCTTGTGGTCGTCGAGGGCGCGTTCCAGGTCGGCGCGGTCGTAGAGGTCGGCCAGGTCGAGGACGGGGACGCCGTCGGTGGCGTCCTCCTGCTCGCGGTCACCGCGCAGCGCGGTCGGGAGTTCGGCGAGCGCGCCCATCCAGGTGGCGGTGCCGGTGCCGGACGGGAAGGTGCCGTCCACCACGTGCGGGACCGCGACCACCTCCCATTCCAGGCCCTTGGCCGCGTGCACGGTGAGCACCTGGACGCGGTCGTGGGCGACCTCGACTTCGCCCGGCTCCAAACCGTTTTCGACCTCTTCGGCGGCGGCGAGGAAGTCGAGCAGGCCGGACAGGGAGGAGCGGTGGTCGGCGGAGTATCCGGCCACCACCTCGGCGAAGGCGTCGAGGTGCTCGCGCCCGGCGGCGGCGTGGGTGCGGCGGGCCTGGGTCTCCACGCCGATGCCGATGGTACGCTCCACATCGGCGACCAGTTCGGCCAGCGGCTGCCCGGCCCGCTCGCGCAGTACGGAGAGCTCGCGTCCGAGGGCCGTGATGCGGGCGAAGCCCTGGGCCGAATACTGGTCCGGCTCACCGGGATCGGCGATGGCGTCGCCGAGTCCGGCCTTCTCGGCGGGTTCGGGCGCGACCTCGCGCAGCGCCTCGTCCAGGGTGGCGGTGTCGGTGATGGCGTCGGTCTGCCCGATGGGGCGGCGGATGGACAGCTCCCGCGCACGGTGGGACAGGGCCGCGATGTCCGCGACCCCGATCCGCCAGCGGGCACCGGTCAGGATGCGCACCGCCGCGCTACCGGCCGACGGGTCGGCGACCAGGCGCAGGGTGGCGACGATATCGGCGACCTCCGGCGTGTGCAGCAGCCCGCCCAGGCCGACGATCTCCACGGGTAATCCGCGGTCCCGCAGAGCTTCCGCGAGCGGGGCGGCATCGGCATTGCGCCGCACCAGCACCGCGGAGGTGGGCGGCGGGTCGCCCGCGTCGCTCGCGGCCTCCCATTCGGCGGCGATCCGTTCGGCGACCCACTCCCGTTCCACCGCAACGGTTTCCGCGAGCGCCAAGGCGACCAGTCCGGCCGTGGCGTCCGGGCGGGGCCGCAGCGCGTCCACCGTCACTCCCCCGCCGCGCGCCGCCCGCTCGCGCAGGGGATCCGACACCAGGTTGGCCAGATCCAGCGCCTCCGGCGGATTCCGCCAGCTGGTGAGCAGCGGCAGGACCGGCGCGGGAATCCCTGGGGCACTGGGGAAGTCGGTGGCGAAGCGCGGCAGATTGGCCGCCGACGCGCCACGCCAGCCGTAGATCGACTGCATGGGGTCGCCGACCGCGGTCACGGCCAGCGGTTGCCGGGTCCGCGCGGCGGCCGGGTCGGGTGGAGCCGTCGCACCGAAGAGGGAGGAGAGCAGGATGCGCTGGGAGTGGCCGGTGTCCTGGTATTCGTCCAGGAGGACCAGTCGGAAGCGATCGCGTTCGGCCGCACCGACTTCCGCGTGGGTGGCGGCCAGGCGGGCGGACAAGGACATTTGTGCGCCGAAGTCCAGGGCGCCGCGGCGGCGCAGTTCCTCGGCGAGGCGATCCACCAGGGGCAGCAGGGCGACGCGCTCGTGCTGGGCTTCGAGGAGGTCGAGGAGAGCCTTCTTGGGGCCGCCCTTCTGCCGGGGTCCGGCGGGGAGGGTGTGGACGAGGCGCTCCAATTCCAGGTGGGCCGTGGCCAATTGGTGCGGTTCCACCAGGTGTTCGGCGAGCTGGCCGGAGAGGGCGAGCACGGCCTCGGTGACGCCGACGGGGCTGCGGTCGGTGTCGAGGTCGCCGTCCCAGGTGGAGACGACGCGGTAGGCGAGCTGCCACAGCTGGGTCTGGGTGAGCAGGGTGGCGGTGGGTTCGACCGGCAGCAGCAGGCCGTATTCGGTGAGCAGGCGGCCCGCGTAGGAGTGGTAGGTGCTGATCTCCGGTTCGGACGAGGTGAGCTGGGCGCGCAGGTGGCCGGTGGGGTCGATGTCGCGCACCACCGGTGCGCCGGCCAGCCGGGCCAGGCGGGTGCGGATGCGCTGGGTGAGCTGCTGGGCGGCCTTGCGGGTGAAGGTCAGTCCCAGCACCTGTTCGGGTTCGACCAGGCCGTTGGCCACCATCCAGACCACGCGGGCGGCCATGGTCTCGGTCTTGCCCGCGCCCGCGCCCGCCACCACCAGGGTGGGTCCCGGCGGGGCAGCGATGACGGCGGCTTGTTCGTCGGTGGGCGGCGGCAGGCCCAGCGCGTCGGCGAGCTGACGCGGGGTGACGCGCACTAGTCCGTCACCTGCCGGCCGGTGTCCTGCACGGGGCAGCTGCCGGCCACCTTGCAGTGACGGCAGCCGTCATTGCGCATGGCGAGGTAGCTGGGGCCCTTGGAGGCATCGGCGGCGTCGTGGATGACGGTGCGCCAGGTCTCGATTCCGTCCGCGTCCAGCGGCGGCTGGGTGCGCTGGGTCGCGCCCTCCTTGCTGCTGGGCTTGGCCACGTAGACCAGGCGCGCGCCGCCGGGCTCGCCCTCGCCGAGCGCGCCCTCGGCGGCGGCGACCTGATAGGTGGCCAGCTGTGCGTGCTCCTCGGCGGCCTGCTTGGAGATGGGGGTCTTGCCGGTCTTCACGTCGACGATGACGAAGCGGCCCAGGGCATCTCGCTCCACCCGGTCGACCCGGCCGCTGATCCGCACCGGCTGTTCGCCGGGGCCGCGGGCGGGCAGCACGCAGTCCACCGGCACCTCGACGCCGATGGCGGTGAGCTCGTCGCGGGTATTGCGCAACCAGGCCAGGAACGTGTCGACCATGGTCTCGGTGCGCCGCAGTTCCGCCCGGGAGTACCAGTTCTCGCCGTCGCGGGCGGTGGGGTCGACCTTCTTCCACGCCTTGGCCAGGGCCTGTTTGACCTGGTCCTCGCTGACCTGCCCGGCCAGCGCCTGTACCAGGGTGTGCACCAGATTGCCCTTGAGCGCGTGCGGGTTCTCGCCGTCCCCGCCGCCGTGCCGTTCCAGCGCCCAGCGCAGCGGGCAGGTCTTCAGCTGATCCACGGTGGACGGCGACAGCGAGATCGCGCCTTCTTCGCTGTTCCACAGCGGATTCGCCGAGGAGAGCTCCGCGGTGCCGTACCAGTCGTCCGGGTGTGCGCCACGCACCCCGGCCTCCGCCAGCCGCGCCAGCTGCCGGGCCGCGCGCAGCCGGCGCTCCGGCGCGGTCTCGGGATCGCAGGCGGCGGCGCGCAATTCGGCGATGAGGGCATGCATGGCCAGGGCGCGGCCCGGGTCCACCGGCGGCGGGATCCGGCCCGGCTGCCCGTCGGCGGCCTCGCCGTCCATGTCGGCCAGGAATCGCGACGGCACCAGATCCTGGTCCCCCGTGACGGATTCGACCGCGGTCACCAGCAGCGACCGGCGCGCCCGGCTGCACGCCACCAGCAGCAGTCGCCGCTCCTCGGCCAGCAGCGGTGCGGCCCGGCTCACCTTCTCCCCCGAACCGCCCACGCCCGCAAGCAGATCCACCAGATCCTCGACGCCGAGCAGGGTGCCGCGCGGCCGCAGATTGGGCCAGATGCCCTCCTGCACGGCCGCCACCGCCACGGTGTCCCACTCCCGCCCCGCTGCCGCGTGCGCGCTGCAGATGGTCACCGCCTCGCCCGGATCGGTGACCGGCGCGTTGTCCTGCGGAATCTCCTGCTGCTCCAGGTATTCCACGAATCCTTCGATGGTGGCGCGCGGCAGCCGGTCCACATACGCCGCGGCCGCCTCGAACAACCCGACCACCGCGTCGAGGTCCCGATCGGCCTGCATTCCGACCGCTCCCCCGCGCTCGGACTGCCCCACCCACCGCCGCTCCAGTGTGGAGCCCGTCCACACCCCCCACATCACGTCTTCCAGCCCGCCCCCGTCCCGCCGCGCCTTCCGCGCCCGCCCCAGCGCCTTCAGCACCCGCCGCAGCGGCGCGGCCTCCACCGGCGTGAGCTTCTCCAGCACCACCCGATTCCCGGCCCCCACCAGCAGATCCCGCAGAATCTCCGCCGACGACCGATCCAGGTCGGCGAATCGCTCCGCGTCCCGGTCGAATTCGGCGTCCGGTCGCGGCCGGACCGGGCTGTCGCCACGCGGCTGTGCGGCAGCGGACGACGAGCCCGCACCCGCACCGGGCGCCTCGGAGGGCCGCCCGCTTTCTGTCGGATCCGATTCCGTCGCATCGGATTCGGCCGCACCGATCGAATCGCGCTCGGCATCCTCCTCGGTCGCGCGCTCCGGATATCCGAGCTCCATGACCGTGCGCCGGATACCGCGCCGCAGCCGCCGCAGGCTGATCTGGTCGGCCCCGCCCAGCGGTCCGGCCAGCAGGTCGAGCGCGTCGTCGGCGCTGAATGCGATCGGCCGCGGATGCCGCACCGAGGTCGGATCGCCCGCGGTTACGGCCCGCAGCGCCAGCAACATCCACACCGCGCCCCGCCGCCGCGCGAGCGGAACGTCCGCGGGCGGCTGCCGCACCGGCACACCGGCGGCCAGCAGCGCCCGCCGCAGCGGCGCCAGCGAAAGCGGCACCGACCGCACGATCACCGCCATATGCGACCAGGGCACCCCGTGGGTGAGATGCGCGCGCCGCAGCTGATCGGCGATCAGTGCCGCCTCCTTCGCCGGTGTGGTCAGCACCTGCACCCGCACCTCGCCACCGGACTGCGTACCGCCCCGGGCACTCTCGGATCGACCACGTTCATCGATACCCCCGGCCGAGCGCCGCACCGAATCGCTCGCTCCGACCTGACTACGCCCGGTGCCGCCCCTATCGCCTGCGCCGGTCGCGTGCGGCGGGGCCGCGGCGGCGGGCCGGATGCCGTTCGAACGGCGCGTGCCGCCGTTGACGGTCGTGGACATCGCGTCGTTCGGTCCCGATGTGCCGGCTGGGCCGTCGATGTGCGGCGGGGTTGCGGCACCGCGAGATTCGTCGCCGTCCACGAGGCCGGCGGCGATCTCGTGGAGGAAATCGAAGGTGGCGGCAGTGCGGCGCGGATCGGGCGGTGGAGTGCGGTGGGGCGCGGCGCCGGGGAGGCGGGCGGCTATGCGGTCGGCTATTTCCTGGACAGCCGGGGTGGAGCGGTGGTTGTGGCGCAGGATGATTCGGCGGTCGGCGGGGGCGTCGGGGTCGGCGGCGAAGCGGGGGTCGGCGCCGCGGAAGGTGTAGACGGCCTGGTCGGGGTCGGCGGCGATGACCGTGGTGGCGGCGCCGCTGCCCAGGGCGCGGATGAGCTGGGCGGCATGGGGATCGAGGTGCTGGGCGTCGTCGGCGAGGATGCAGTGCAGCCGATTGCGTTCGGCGGCAAGGAGTTCGGGGTCAGTGCAGAAGGCGTCGAGGGCGGCGGTGACGAGTTCGGCGGCGTCGAGGGCGGGGGCGCTGGCCTCGGGCACGTCCATGCCGACCGACCAGCGCAGCATCATGATCTGCTCGTAGCGTTCGGCGAAGCGCCCGGCGGCGACCCATTCCGGATGGCCGTGGGCGCGCCCGAGTTCGATGAGATCCTCGGGCCCCAGACCGCGTTCGGTGGCCCGCAGCATGAGGTCCCGCAATTGTTCGGCGAATCCTGCGGCGGGCAGCGCGGGGTGCAGCCTTTCGGGCCATGCGGCGGCGCCGTCGGCGAGGTCGCCGCGCAGCAGTTCGCGCACCACGATGTCCTGCTCGGATCCGGTGAGCAGGCGCGGCGGCGGATTGCCGTGCGCCGCCGCGAAGGAGCGCAGCAGTCCGAAGGCGTAGGAGTGGATGGTCCGCACCAGCGGCCCGCGGGTGGCGCCGGGCACTCCGCCCAGTTCCGGATCGGCCGCGGCGACGCGGGCGGTGATGGCGCCGCGCACGGCGGTGGCGGCGCGCTTGGTGTAGGTGAGCACCAGCACCGATTCGGGTGCGGCCCCGGCCAGGATGCGCGCGGCGGCCACATCGACCAGCAGCGCGGTCTTGCCGGTCCCGGGTCCGCCGAGCACCTGCCAGGGCTGCCAGCCGGGGTCGGCGCCGAGGTCGTCGAACAGCGGCCGGAGGGCGGCGTCCCACTCCCGCGAGGGGGTCTCCGCCTCGGCCCGGCGCACCAATTGCACCGAGCTATCCGATCGCATCACGTCGGCTATTTCAACAGACCGCCCCGACAGGTTTCGTTTGCCATGAGTTGGCCGTGCCGCCGATCACAGTCCGGAAGCTGTTCATATCGGGCGCAGGCAGCAGAATGGGCAGCGTGGTGGAGCTTCATAGTCATCGTTTCGGTCCCCCGACCGGTCCGGTCGTGCTGGCGTTGCACGGGTTGACGGGCCACGGCCGGCGCTGGCAGGCGCTGGCCGACGAGCATCTCCCCGATGTCCGGATCATTGCACCGGATCTGCGGGGGCACGGGAGGTCGCCCGGCGTGCCGCCGTGGGATTTCGAAACTCTCGTCGATGATCTCGCGGCGCTGCTGGAACACGAGACGAGCGAACCCGTGGTGGTGCTCGGGCATTCGTTCGGCGCGGCCACCGCGGTGCATCTGGCGCATCGCCGCCCGGAGCTGGTGCGCGGGCTGGTACTGCTGGATCCGGCCATCGGCCTGGAACCCGAGCGCATGCTGACCATCGCGAATTCCATGCTGGCGGCACCGGATTACGAGAGTCTCGAACAGGCCCGCTTCGACAAGCTGGAGACCTCGTGGGCCGAGGTGGACCCGGCGGTTCTGGATGCGGAGCTGGCGGAGCACCTGGTGCCCACCGCGAACGGCCGGGTGGGCTGGCGCATGACCATGCCGGCGATCATCGCCTTCTGGGGTGAGATCGCCCGGGACTTCGTGCTGCCGCCCCGCGAGATGCCGACGGTCATGGTGCAGGCGATGAAGGTGAACCCGCCGCTGGTTTCTCCGGATTTCCGCGCGGCGCTCACCGCTCATCTGGGTGACCGGCTCACCGTCCACGAATTCGATTGCGACCACATGGTCGCGCAGGCGCGGCCGGTGCAAACCGCCGCACTGGTCCGCGCCCTGCTCTGACCCCGGGAGGCGCGAAATGCCAACCACCGAAGCCGAAGTCGAGCGAGTGCGCGAATTGGTCGCGGCCATTCCCCCCGGCCGGGTCGCCACCTACGGCGATATCGCGGCCGCGGCGGGTCTGTCCACGCCCCGCACGGTCGGCTGGATCATGCGCACCGATTCCGCGGACCTGCCGTGGCACCGGGTGCTGCGCGCAAACGGCACGCCCGCACCACATTTGGCGCATCGGCAGCTGGCCGAGCTGGCCGCCGAGGGCTGTCCGATCGCGGATGGCCGGGTGGACCTGCGACGCGCCCGTTACCGGTTCGCCGAAACCTGATACGCGCCACCCCGCCCGCCGGTTACCGTGAGAAGATGTCCACCCGTCTGGCCTGCGTGGTGTTCGATGCGGTCGTGCCCAGGGCGGCGGCCCGGTTCTGGGCCGAGCTGCTGGGCTGGGAGGTGACGGTGGACCGGCCCGGCGAGGTCGAGGTCGCCGCACCGGACCCGGACGCTCCGGACGTGGCGCTCACCTTCCTCCCGGCGCGGCGACCCAAGACCGCCAAGAACCGCATCCACCTGGATCTGTGCAGCCGCTCGCTGGATCATCAGCGGCTGCAGGTGGACCGGGCGCTGGCCCTGGGCGCCCGCCGGCTGGACATCGGCCAGGGCGCGGTGCCGTGGACGGTGCTGGCCGATCCCGAGGGCAATGAGTTCTGCGTGCTGGAGCCGCGTGAGCAGTACGTGGACACCGGTGCGGTCGCGGCCATCGTGGTGGACACCCGGGACCCATTGCGGCTGGCCGAGTTCTGGTCCGCCGCCTGCGGCTGGCCGCTCACCCACCGGACCGCCCGCTACGCGGGTATCCGGGCCGCTACCGGGCAGGGCCCGTGGCTGGAATTCCTGCTCGATCCGGCGGCGCCGGGTGAGCGCAGCCGTCTCCATCTGGATCTCGTCACCTTCCCCAACGACGATCCCGTCGTGGAGGCGGCCCGATTGCGGGCCGCGGGTGCGGTTCCGGCCGGCCCCGACGCACCGCCGTTCGGCGGTGAGTCACCGGCTGTCGAGCCGGTCCTGGTCCTGGCCGATCCGGAGACCCATGAATTCTGTCTCTTACGAGCGACTATCGATTGAGGCTGCCGATCCCGATCGCTTCCCCGCGCGAGGATCAGGCAATTCCGTGCTCCGCGCTGAGCCGGATCACCCAGCGGGTCCGATTACCCCTCAGGCCGCGCCGCGCTCGTAACGACGGCGCTCGCGCGGCGAAAGGCCGCCCCAGATGCCGAAGCGCTGATCGTGGGTCACTGCATAGTCGAGGCATTCCTTGCGTACCGCGCAGGAGGAGCAAATGCGCTTGGCCTCCCGGGTGGAGCCGCCCTTGTCGGGAAAGAAGGCCTCGGGATCGGTTTGGGTGCACAGCGCCTGTTGATGCCAGGATTCGCTCTCGGCTCCGTCGCGGCGGGCGAGGGATTCGAACATTGCGTCGAAATTGGTGAAAAGCAGCTTCACTTCCTCTGTCCCTTCAATAAGTATCAGTGAGAAATACGCGCGAAGTATCAGAAAGAAGAACGCGCGGTATGTTTTATGCGCGGCTCATACCGCAGTCACCACTGACGGCGGCGAGACGGGCCTGCTCACCATTGACGAAGATACGACGGGCGTGCACGGCCGCCGGCGCACCCGACCAGGGCGCGAACGCGGTGGTGAACATGAGTTCGCACCAGCTCAATGCCGGAACCTCACCGCACGCGAGGGTATTCAGCAGAGACAGTTCCTGATCACTGTCATTCCAGGCGGCGAAAAGCCAGGAGGCGTCCAGCCGGCCCAGGAATTCTTCGGCGTCTTCCGGAATGCCGAGCGGGGCATCTACCGCGAGGTGAACCACGGCCGAAATCGCGTGGCGCATCCGCGCATCCAGGCCGACCCCGTCGTGCAACAGCAGACCTTCGAGCGACTCCCGCAATCCCGCGCCGCGATCGATCCGGAAGTCGTCGCGCCGAGCTGCGGTGGTGACGTCGAACATTTGTTTCCTCCCTTGAAATTGCGCTTGTCCCAAAAGCGCCACGGCCTGATTAAAAGTGGCTCGTGATCTTGTTGTCCAGTTTTGAGGCAATCTGGGGCAAACCCTTAGCAGTACTGACACTGGCCAGTGTGGGTACCCGTCGGGAACCTCACCGAACGGTGCCTGGCACCACGCGGGCAAACATGTAGGGAGCGGCCCGTCCGCCGTCTAGGGTCCGACCATGCCTTACGTGCGATCAGGTTCTGCAACAGTTCATTACGTCACCAGCCAGATCAACGGCCCGACCCTGCTGCTCGCCCACGGGTTCTTCATGGACGAGTCGATGTTCGAGCCGATGCGCGAACCTCTGGCAGACGCCGGTGTCAATCTCGTAACGGTCGATGCGCGGTGCCATGGTCGCACCCAGTCACCCGATGGCGAACCGTTCAGCTATTGGGATCTGGCGGCGGACGGATTTGCGGTCCTGGATGAACTCGGAATCGAGAAGGCGGTCATCGGCGGAATGAGCCAGGGCGGCTACGCCGCATTGCGCATGGCACTGCTGGCGCCGGAGCGGGTGCAGGGCCTGGCCCTGATCGATACCGAGGCCACCGCGTGCAATCCGGCCGAATTGGCCTACTACCGCGAATTCTTCGAATGCTGGACGGGTCCGGAGCCGCTGGCCCCGCTGGTCGCCGAATTGGCCCCACAGCTCATCGGCGGCACCGATCCGCGGCTGTGGCGCGCCTGGACCAGCCGCTGGTACAACTCCGACCGCCAGAGCATCATGCCCGCCGCCCGGTGCCTGATGGACCGGCGCTCGGTACTGCATCGACTACCGGAGATCTCCGTGCCGGCCCTGGTGGTGCGCGGTAGCCACGACGCCAACAGCACCGCCCAGAAGTCCGAGGCGTTGGCCACCGGGCTGGCCGGGGCCGGCGGTGTGGTCACCATTCCGGGCGCGGGACACGGCGCGGTCTGGACTCATCCGGAAGTGGTTGCGCCGCTACTGATCCGGCTGGTCGAGCTGTCCAATGTCCGGCGGGAGAACCGGCTGGCACGAGCGCTGTCGACACCGTGGCCGCGGATGCGCGCAGGACGCGAGGTTCAAGCCGTGCGGTGACGGGGAGCCTTCTGCCCCGAGTGTTCGAGGGAGCGGGCCGTGCCCATGGCGGTCACGGCGGCGGATTCTCACCCGGCCTCGCGCCAACTCGGAATGCCGAGGAAGATTTGAATCTGGCTGGGGTAAGCCGCATTGAAGACACTGAACAGCTGCACGGCGATATCGAAGCGCCGGTTGCGCTCGCGGTCGCGCAGGCGCATGGTGGCGCGGGGCCGGCCGTAGGCCGCGACGCCCTCGTCCCACATTTCCCGGAAAAGTCCGAAACGTCCGAGTTCTCCGAGAAATTCAACCGACCAGGCGGTATCTCCAGAGCTCGCGATCAGACCGCGCAGCCAGTGCACGGTCAGCCGGACCTCCTCCTCCCACTCGACCATGACCTCGCGGGCGGCCTCATTGCCCAGAAACCAGCGCAGGATATTGATGTCCCGCTCCAGCCCGGGGAACGCGCGGGAGTAGCTTTCGTTGCAGGCGAGCACATTCCAGCGGGTGTCGACGTAGGCGGCGAGATTTGGTTCGTGCAGGTCGAGGGCGCGGCGCATGTCGTCGGTGATTTCACCGCGCAGTTGTTCCACGGTGGGGAATTCGCTCACGCCGAGTCCGGCCAGATCGAGCAGATGCCGGCGCTCGACGGCCGACAGCTGGGTTATTCGGTCCAGATATCGCAGCAGCGCATCCACCACTTCGCGGGTGGGGTGGCCGCGATCGCCCTTCTCCAAATGGCTGATGTAGCTGGCGCTCACGCCGGCATTGAACGCCAGCCTTTCTCGTGATACGCCTCGTTCATCACGCAGGCGGCGCAGCAGCAGTCCGAATGTCGGCGGCTTCAGATCGTCGGAGTCCCTATCCGGTTTCACGCCCAGCACCACGCCGTTCCCTCTCCGCAAACATTCAGCAAACCAACCTTCATCGCTCTGAGTCCTCCCGGTACCGGACAGTGGGACCCGGTGTGACGCCTGGTGTGAACTGTGACGAACGCCGCGTACTCCGCCAGTTCTCAGGTCGGATACTGCCATATGAGATTGTTCTCAACGTTAAAACAAGACCATTTCTACTATGTGTCGTGGCACATCTCATAACGTAACGACTAACGGCAATTGCTTAGCAAGCGCAGGTTTCCGGGCGCGCCCAACAAGCTCTGAACAGCCTGCCACTACGATCTTCAACCATGCGCTGTGAACGAAGGACACGCCCCTGCCCCGGAACGGGCTCGTGACACCCGTCGACGCCATCGTGCTGGCCGGTGGAAAGGCCAGCCGCATGGGCGGGGTGGACAAGCCGGCAATCGTGGTCGGCGGGCAGTCCATGCTGGACGCGGCGCTGGCGGCGGTCGCCGACTGCGCACGCACCGTGGTGGTGGGCCCGCATCGGCCCGAATTGCCGCCGGAAATCCTTCAGGCACAGGAGATACCGGCCGGAGCGGGCCCGGTGGCGGCCATTGCCGCGGGGCTGGGCGCCCTCGCCGGCTGTGAGTTCCCGGCCGGGCTGATCGTGGTGCTGGCCGCCGACATGCCCTTCCTCACCGCCTCGGCCGTGGACGAATTGCTTTCCCACGCACGGGAATCCGGCAGCGACGCGGTTTTCGCCGCGGATGCCTCGGGCCGCCCGCAGTATCTGGTCGGGGTGTGGCGGCGCGCCGCCCTGGTCGCTGCTTTGAAAGACCTGGATTCCCTGGTGAATCGGCCGATGAAGGCGCTGGTGCCGGTGGATACCGTCATGGTTACGCTACCCGGCGTGGACGACTGCGACACCCCCGAGGACGTGCGGCGGGCCCGGACCGGGGCGGCACGCACGGCCGCGCCGCTGTGGCTCGACGAGGCCCGGGATGTGCTGCGCGGGAGCATCTCCCCGCTGCCGGTGCGCCGCGCGGTGCTGCGGGCTGCGCGCGGCGCGACGCTGGCCGCGCCCCTGCTCGCGGCGGACGCCCTGCCGCGCTTCGATGTCTCGGCCATGGACGGTTACGCGGTGAGCGGCGACGGGCCCTGGCAGCTGCGCCGCGATATCGGTTTCGCGGGCGGGCAGCGGCCGGTGGGCCTGCTGGACGGCGAGGCGGTGCGGATCGCCACCGGCGCGCACGTGCCCGACGGGACCGGTTCGGTGGTGCGCGACGAGTTCGTCCGCCTCGAGGCCGATGGCACGCTGTACCGGCTGCCGGACACCCCGATTCGCGAGGATGTTCGCCGGCGCGGCGAATACTGGCTCCCCGGTGCGGAAGTCGCGGACGCGGGCACCCCTGTGACAGCCGCGCTGATCTCGGTGGCGGCCAGCGCGGAGGTCGCGGCGGCGGACGTGCGCGGCCCGGTGCGGGCGCGCATCGTCATGACCGGCGACGAGATTCGCGGCGAGGGGCCGCTGCACACCGGTCAGACCCGGGACTCGATCGGGCCCATCCTGCCCGATGTCCTGGGCTGGTACGGCGTGACCACCGTCGATCGGGTTCACCTGCGCGACACCGCGAATGCCTTCGACGAGGTGCTGGCCGCGGCCGCGGACTGCGATCTGCTCGTCATCGTCGGCGCGACCGGCGGCGGCGCGGCCGATCAGCTGCGCTCGGCGCTGGACCGCTCCGAGGCCACCATGCTGCTGCGCCGCCTGCGCCTGCGGCCCGGGGGCTCCACGGTGGCCGCGCAATTGACCTCCGGCACAGTCGTTCTGGGGCTGCCGGGCAATCCGTTCGCGGCGATCGCCACCCTGCTCACGCTGATCGGCGCCACGGTCGAGGGCCTGACGGGTGCGACCCCGGCCCGCCCGATCGTGGGCCCGCTGGTGAACGCCGCCGAGCTGACCGCACCGGTGTTACGCATCGTCCCGGCCCAGGCGCTGCCCGGCGGCGGCTTCCGGGGCGATCTCCGGCTGCGCACCGCGCACCTGGCCGATCTGCTGCACCGCGATGGCGTGGTGGTCGTCCCGGCCGACGCCGTGGACGGCGCGCCGGCCGAATTCATCCCGCTGCGTGGGTGACGCGGGTTCAGGCCGGTAGCCCGAGAACTGTCAGCAACTGGCCGGGGTAGGCGGCGCTGTCGAGTCGGCCGTGCTGGGCATAGACCTTGCGCTGCAGCCCGGTGACCGGATTGCGCAGCTGCACGGCCCACACATGCGGTGCGAACTCCACCCCGCCCTCGGACCAGGCCTGCCGGAATTTCGGGAATTGCCCGAGATCACGAATGAGATCGGCGAATCCGTCGGTATTGCCCGATCGCCCGATCAATCCGCGCATCCAGCGGGTGACCCGGCGGGCATCGGCCTCCCAGTTCACCATGACCCGGGTGGCCAGCTCATTGCCGAAGAACCAGCGCAGCATATTGCCGTCCTCGGTCAGGCCCGGGAAGGCGGCGTCCCAGCTGTCATTGCTGGCCAGCAGGTTGGCGCGGGTGTCGAGCAGGGCGGCCATATTCGGGCTGTGCAGCTCCAGGGCCCGCAGCATCTCGGGTGTGATCGCCGCGCGCAGTTCACGCGGGGAAGGAAGCTCTCCCGATCCCAGGCCCGCGAGGTCGCCGAGCTGGCGGCGGTCCTCGGTGGACAGCGGGTCCAGCCGGTGCAGATACCGGGTGAGCGCCTCGACCACTTCCCGGGTCGGGTTGCCGCGGTCGCCTTTCTCCAAATGCGTGATGTAACTTGCGCTTACACCGGCGTTGAATGCCAGGCGTTCGCGCGAAACACCGCGATTGTCACGCAGGCGGCGGAGCAGGTTTCCCAAGGTGGGTGCTTCGAGTTCCTGAGAATCCTGTCCATATACCGCTTTCGCGCCCACCTGGTTCCCTCCTGTACGGAATCCCGGTGGCCCACCGCGCCTCCCTGTGGAGGCGCCGCCGAGATCTCCTTCGAGACGGATACTTACACAGATTCGGATACGAACCGTTCCGCGCGGCAAATCCAGTCAGTATCACCGGATACTCCTATTGGTATAAGTTCCGGTGTGTCGTGGCAGTCGGCGCGGAATGGCGTTCCCCAAATTACTCTCAGGCCCCCAATGCGAGGGGCACTTGGACGGACACGATTTCGTCTCGGCGCGCGCGGGCCGGATCCGGGGCGGGAACCGCGTCCAGCAGGCGCCGCGTGTACTCCTCGCGCGGATGCTGAAAAACGGCTGTGACCGGGCCCGATTCGACTATGCGACCCTCCCGCAGCACCACCGCGCGGTCGGCCACCTGATGCACGACGGCGAGATCGTGGCTGATGAACAGGCAGGCGAATCCGTATTCGGCGCGCAGATCGGCGAAGAGTTCGAGCACCTGCGCCTGTACCGAGACATCCAGCGCGCTGGTCGGCTCGTCCGCCACCAGCAGCCGTGGCGCGAGGGCCAGCGCCCGCGCCAAGGCGACGCGCTGCCGTTGCCCGCCGGACAGCTCGCCCGGACGCCGGCTCGCATACTCGCGTGGCAGGCGCACGGATTCGAGCAGATCCCCGACCCTGGCCCGCAACAGCGCCCCCGAAGCCGCCCGATGCACCCGCAGCGGTTCGCCGATCGAGTCCTCGAGGCTGCGCCGCGGATCCAGGGAGGCGGCCACGTCCTGATGCACCAGCGCGACGTTCTTCCGCAGCCCTCGCAATTCCCGCTGCGACAACCCGGTCAACGAGACGCCTTGCAACACGACCTCTCCCGAAGCCGCGGGCACCAACCCCAGCGCAGTACGGCCGAGCGTGCTCTTACCCGAACCCGATTCCCCGACCAGACCCACCACTTCGCGCGGAGCCAGAGTCAGCGAGACATCATGCAGGGCCTGAAAGCGCTTGCCGTGGCGGCGGTAGACCACCGACAGGTCGCTGAGACGCAGCACCGGCTCGGCCGCCGACTCGGCGGTCGGCGCTGACTTCCCCGCGCCTGCGGGCACCGGGGTCACCCCATTGAGCGGGGGCACCGGCGCAGCACGCGGGGTGGGCGATGCGATCCGTTCAGCCGACCCGTCCGCATTCGCCGACGGCGCAGAGAGACCTGTGACGGTCGTCGATGACGCAGACAGCCCTGTCACAGACGCCGACGACGAAGACGGCGCCGCCACAGTCGACGGTGACGCTGGGCCGGCAGGCAGCACGGGGACCGCGGCCAGTAGTTCGCGGGTGTAAGCGGACTGCGGAGTCGTGAAGAGGTCGTGGACCGGCTGGGTTTCGACTATTTCACCGGCGCGCATGACCACCACCCGGTCGGCGATGGCGGCTACTACGCCCAGGTTGTGGGTGATGAAGAGGATGGCGGTGTTGTTGCGGCGCTGGAGGTCCTGGAGGAGGCGGAGGATTTCGGCCTGGACGGTGACGTCGAGGGCGGTGGTGGGCTCGTCGGCGATGAGGAGGTCGGGGTCGCCGGAGAGGGCCAGGGCGATGACTACGCGTTGCTTCTGGCCGCCGGAGAGTTGGTGGGGGTACCAGTCGACGCGTTTGGCCGGTTCGGGGAGGTCGACCTGGGTGAGGAGTTCGATGGCGCGGGCGCGGGCCTCGGACCTGCTGATCGGGCGGTGGGCGCGCAGGGCCTCGGCGATCTGGGTTCCGATGCGGCGCACCGGGTTCAGCGCGGTCTGTGGTTCCTGGAAGACCATGGCCGCGCGGGTGCCGCGGAGGGGGCGCAGGTCGGTGTCGGTGGCGCCGATGATCTCGATGCCGTCGAGGCGGATCGAGCCGGTGGCGGTCGCGCCGGTGGGGAGCAGTCCGAGGACGGCGCGGGCGGTGAGGGATTTGCCGGAGCCGGATTCGCCGACCAGCGCGACGGTTTCGCCGCGCGCGACGCGCACGCCGACGCCGTTCACCACCGTGCGCGGGCCGAAACTCACCACCAGGTCGCGAATGTCGAGCAAGGTATCGTCGGGCCCACCGGTCTCCCCACCGCCGCCCCTGCTGGAATCGTTTCGCGATGCTCCGTTCATATCATCCTCCGGGCACGGCCCAGAGCCTGGGCGATCAACAGGAATCCGAGGGTGAGCGCCGAAACCACCAGCAGCGGGCCGACGGCCATGGCGGGATTGGCGTCCAGGTTGCGGGTGGACTCGGCGATGATCGACCCGAGTGACGGGTCCGGCGGGCGCACGCCGATGCCGATGAAGCTCATGGCGCTGTCCACGAACACCGCCAGGGACAGTGACAGCGCCAGTTGCACGGCGAGCGGTTCGATCACATTGGGCAGCACGTGTTTCCGCAGTGTCCAGCCGGTGCTCGCACCGATCACCGCGGCGGCCTCCACGTAGGGCTGTTCGCGCACCGCCAGCACGGCGGTGCGGATCTGGCGGCCGAAGATGGGGAGTTCGGCGGCGATGATCACGATGACGACCGCGTGCGCGCCCGGCCCGGTGACCGCGGTGAGCGCGATGGCGAAGATGAGCGCCGGGAAGGCCAGGATGAGGTCGAAGACGCGCTGCGCCAGTACATCCGCCACCGGATTCACGGTGGCCGCCAGGCCGATGATCGAGCCCAGCACCGCGCCGGCCGGGACGGCCAGGAAGGCGATGAGCAGGTCCACGCGGATGCCGTAGAGGGTCCGGGTGAAGACATCCCGGTTGATTTCATCGGTGCCCAGCCAGTGGTCGCCGCTCGGGCCGAGCAGGTTGGCTCCCGGAATCTGCTCCAGCGGGTCGTATTTCGTGAGCAGACCGGCGGCGAGGGCCGCCACCGCGATGACTGCGATCAGCAGCACGCCCGCCAGCCCCTGCCCGCGGGTCAGCGCCCGCAGCAGCGGCCGCCCCGGATTCGGTTCGCGGCCCGGGCTTTCCGTGGCCGTCGTGGTGTCGCCGCTCTCGGCGACGGCGAGCTCGCTCATGCGCGGCCTCCGATGCGAATGCGCGGATCCAGGTAGGCGTGCGCGATATCGGTGGTCAGCTGGATGGCCACGAACACGGCCACCGAGAACAGCAGCAGCGCCTGCACCACCGGATAGTCGCGCCGGTTGATGCTCTGTTCGATGAGCTGGCCGATGCCGGGCCAGGCGAAGGCGGCCTCCACCAGCACCGCGCCGCCGAGCAGGTTGCCGGTCTGGATGCCGAGCGCGGTGAGCATGGTGGGCAATGCGTTTCGCAGCGCGCCGTGGGTGATGATGCGGCGGCGCGGAATGCCGAGGGCGCGGGCGGTGAGGACGTAGGGCTTGGCCAGTTCGGTGCGCAGGGCCTCGGTGAGGAAACGGGTCAGCGCGGCGGCCACCGGCAGGCCCAGGCAGATGGCGGGCAGCAGCAGGTACTGGACGGCGATATCGGGCCGGGCCAGGAACCCGTCCGGCGGGATGCCGCCCGCGGGCAGGATCGGAATGGCGACCGCGAACACCAGCACCAGCAGCACGCCGGTCACGAAGACCGGGATGGCGACGGTCACCGTATTGGCGGCCGCCACGATCGCATTGAGCCAGCGCCGATCCCACAGGACCGAGGCGACGGATACCGCCAGGCTCACGATCACCGCCAGCGACAACGCCGCGGCGGCCAGGATGAGGGTGTTCGACAGACCCCGCACGATGAGATCCGCGATCTGGCCGCCGATCACGTAGGACCGCCCCAGGTCTCCGGTCACCACACCGTGCAGCCATGACACGTATTGCGCCGGGATGGGCCGGTCCAGGCCGAGCTGATGCCGGATGGCGGCAATGGTTTCCGGCGTGGCGTCCGGCCCGGCCAGGGTGGTGGCCGGATCGCCGGGCACCAGCCGCAGCAGCAGGAAGATCAGCACCGACGCGCCGAAGAGGACCGCGAGGGCGGACGGCACCCGGCGCAGCAGATAGGCGGTCATGCCAGGAACGCCTGGGTGAACACGTGCTCGCGGCGCTTGGTCCAGTCGAGGCCGTGCAGTTTCCGGGATGCGCTGTCCTGCGGGTAGTGCACGCCGATCTCGATCAGGAACAGGCTGTCCAGCAGTTGATCGCTGAGTGCCTGGTAGGCGCGGGTGGCGTCCGGGCCGGTGGCGCGCGGCAGCTGCCAGGCGGCGTCGGCGGCCGAGACGTAGTCGGGCGATTCGTAGCGGGAGGCATTCTTGCGGGCGTTGAACGGGTAGGCGCTGACCGTCAGCGTGGACGGCACGAACTGCGCCCAGGAGTGGTCGGTGATCCACAGGCCCGGGAACTGCGCGCCGATCAGCTGTTTGATGAAGGTGGCGTTCTCGGTGGGCGCGAGTTCCACCTCGATGCCGATCTCGGCGAGGTTGGCCTGCACGATCTGCGCGGCGGCCTCGAAGACCGGGTAGGCGGTGTTGTAGGTGAGCGGCAGCTTGGGCGGTTTGGGCAGCTGCGCCAGAATCTGCTTGGCCTTGGCCACATCTCGCGTGTAGCGGCTGTTGCGGGAGTCGTCGAAGGCCGGAGAGTTCTTGGGCCACGGCAGGTTCAGCGGATAGCCGGCGCCGCGGAAGACCTCCTTGATGATGCGCTCACGATCCAAGGCGTAGGCGATGGCCTGGCGCACCCGCACATCGGCGAGGGCGGGGTCGGCGACATTCGCGCCGACGTAGACCTGGAGCTCGGCTCCCTCGAAGGTGATGACGCGGAAGCCGTCGGTCTTGGCGAGGTTCTCGTTGTCGCGGTAGGTGATGCCGTCGGCGAGATGGATCTGGCCGGTCTTGAGGGCGTTGAGCTGCGCCTGATTGTCGGCGATGACGGTGAATTCAACGCGGTCCAGATAGGGGCGGTCGGGCACCCAGTAGGCAGTGTTCTTCTCGAATACCAACTGCTGGTTGGGGATTCGCTGCACGAACCGGAAGGGGCCGGTGCCGATGAGCTTGTCGCCGGTGGCGAGCTGGTCGATGGACTCGCTGTCCAGGATGGGCACGGTGTCGAGCAGGTCGAACAGATTGCTCAGCGGGTGCGCCAGCGTCAGCGTGATGCGGTGCGGATCGCTGGTGTCGAAGCCGGTGACGGCGGCGGCCGTGCTCTTCAGCTGCGCCGACCACTTGGGATCGGCGTAGGTGCGCAGCGAGAACTCGACGTCCTTGGAGGTGAAGGGGCGGCCGCTGTGGAACTTCACGTCGTCGCGCAGGTCCAGGGTGATGGACTTGCCGTCGGGGGCGAGGGTCCAGCTCTTGGCCAGTAGCGGCTGGGGTTCGAGCTTGTCGTGCGGGTAGCGCACCAGGGATTCGAAGACCAGGCCGATCACATACGGTGTGGTGCCGGTATTGGTGAGCAGGTTGGCGGGCACGAGGTCCACCAGCACGCCGTACTTCAGCGTCCCGCCGCGCACGGGTTGCGCGTTGTCGTCGCCGCCACGTTGCTGGTTCACCGCCGAGGTGCAGGCAGCCAGCACTCCGCTGCCGAGGATCGCCAGGGCGGCGACGGCGGAACCGCGCAGGAAATGACGGCGGTGCAGACCGCCGGGGGACGAATTCATCTGGAAAACCTCGAGTGTGGACCGGGGCCGAATGGTGTGCGGCGACGCTATCCGCGGATGTATGACGGATCACCGGTTGCACGCAGCCAGAGTGAAACCCTGGCTCCGGCGCGGGCCCGCGCCCTTTGCTGGGAGCATGTCAGTCCCCGCCCATGCCCGTGGCTATGAGAATTTCGCCGGCGAGATCGGCCGCACCACCGCCGATTCCACGCCGGAGTGGAACTATCCGCCGACCGCGCCCGCCGGTGCGCCCAATATCGTCGTGGTGCTGATCGACGATATGGGTTTCAGCGATATCGGCCCGTTCGGGTCGGAGATCGAGACCCCGACCCTGGATCGGCTGGCCGCGAACGGATTGCGGCTCACCAACTTCCACACCACACCGCTGTGCTCACCGTCGCGGGCGGCGCTGCTGACCGGAATCAATTCCCACCGTGCGGGTTTCGGCTTCGTCGCGAATGCCGATCCCGGCTATCCGGGGCTGCGGCTGGAATTGGCCGATGACGTGCTGACGTTGCCGGAAATATTGCGCGCCAATGGATATGCGACCTATGCGGTGGGGAAATGGCATCTGGTCCGCGATGCCACGCTGCATCCGGCGGCGCACCGGGATTCGTGGCCGACGCAGCGTGGATTCGACCGCTACTACGGGTCGCTGGAGGGGTTGAACTCCTTCTACTATCCGAATCAGCTGATCTCCGACAGTTCGGCGGTGGATGTCGAGGAGTATCCGGAGGGGTACTACCTGACCGACGACTACACCGATCGCGCCATCGGCTACCTCAAGGACCTGCGGGCGCACGATGCGGCCAAACCGTTCTTCCTCTACTTCGCGCATACCGCCGTGCACGGGCCGTTGCAGGCCAAGCCGGCGGATCAGGCCAAGTATCGGGGGCGGTATCGGGAGGGCTGGGATCGGTTGCGGCAGAGTCGATTCGCCGCACAGATCGCACAGGGACTGTTCCCGGCGGGGACACAGCAGAAGCCGCGCAATACCGAGCCGGGTTATGAAGCGCAGGAGTGGGATGCGCTGACCGATGAGCAGCGGGCGCGATTCGAGCGGTACATGGAGGTG
Organism: Nocardia sp. NPDC059236; assembly: GCF_042754085.1. Taxonomy (NCBI): domain Bacteria; kingdom Bacillati; phylum Actinomycetota; class Actinomycetes; order Mycobacteriales; family Nocardiaceae; genus Nocardia; species Nocardia sp. NPDC059236. Next base: position 27,835 of record NZ_JBHZAF010000021.1, on the reverse strand, counting down.
TACGCGGGCATGGTCGACAGCATCGACCAGAGCCTCGGGCGGATCGTGGAGGTGCTCGAGCAATTCGGCGAGCTGGACAACACCATTATCGTGTTCACCTCCGACAATGGCGGCACCGCGGAGGGCGGGCCCGAGGGCACCCGGACCTATTTCGCGCAGTTCGCCCAGGTCGACGAGCCCGACTGGGAGCGGGATGTGCCGCACGACGACGAGTTGATCGGCACCGCGAAACTGGGGGTGCACTATCCGCGCGGGTGGGGGCAGGCGTCGAATACGCCGTTCCGCTTCTACAAGGGGCAGACCTTCGCCGGTGGGGTGCGGGTGCCGTTCGTGCTGTCATGGCCCAGGGGGCTGCCGCGCACGGAGGCCGATGCCGGGGTGCGCGAGGAGTATGTCTACATCACCGACCTCGCGCCCACGCTGCTGGAGCTCGCCGGGCTCGAACGGCCGACGGTCCGGAACGGACTGCCCGCCAAGGACTTCGACGGCGTCTCGGCGGTGGATGTGCTGAGCGACCCGACCGCTGTCTCACAGCATGTCGAGCAGTATTCGGAGATGACCGGTCACCGCGGCTTCTACCGCGACGGCTGGAAGCTCCTCGCGCTCTTCGAGCCCGAGCGCGGCATCGACAATCCACGCTGGCAGCTGTTCGACGTCCGCACCGATCCGACCGAGCTCCACGATCTTTCCGAGCAGCGTCCGGACAAGGTCGCCGAGCTCTCGGCCGGGTGGGACGAAGCCGCTTGGCACAACACGGTTTTCCCGCTCGTCACCCGGCAGGACCTGACTCGGCGCCGTCCGGAGGAGGCCCGGCTCGGCGAGCAGGTCCGCATCCTGCCCGGCACCCCCACCCTGGAGCGCTACCGCTCTCAGCGACTGATCGCCTACCGCGACTTCACGATCACAGTGGAGTTGGCCGGCTACCGACCCGGCGACGAGGGCGTTCTCGTCGCCCACGGCGACCCGCTCGGCGGCTACCTCCTCTACGTGGAGAACGGCCACCTGATCTTCGGCTACAACGCCTATGGCCGCTACGCCGAAGCCGATGCCGGTGAAATACCCTCCGGCAGTCGCCATTTCACCGTATCGGCCACCGTCCAACCCCACCTGCGCTGGGACTTCACCATCGGCATCGACGGCGTCCGCGCGGCCACCCTCCCCGACCGAGTCCAACTCGTAGGCATGTCGCCCTGGACGGGGATCTCCGTCGGCCTCGACGCCCGAGGTCCCGTCTCCTGGTCCCTCCGCGACCGCCGGGGCGTCTTCCGCTACTCCGGCTCCCTCCACTCCATCACCTACCGGCCGGGCCCCGTCGGCGTGCCCGAGGACGCTCAGCAAGCCCTGGATTCCGAAGCCGAACTGATAGCGGAGTAGCAGACCCAAAACCCAAAGCCGACAACCCAAAAGGACGAAAGGACAAAGAACCAAAAGATTAAAGACAAAGACGCCTGGAGAAGGGAGGGGGCGGGCTTGGGGACGCGCCTTCGTCTACCAGCCCGCTCACCTTTGAACCTGCCTGTGGGTGTCGCTGCAGGAGGTATTCGCTTAGATCTCGGGGTGGGGTATCCGCAGGATGGGATGTAGCGAGGAGAATACCGCTGTGGTTGTTCGGTGTTCGAGGATTTCAGGGTGGGCTTGCGGTGGGTTTTGTCTGTAGAAGGTGGTCCGTGCGGTCCGTGGGCTGGGGTCGGTGGGTGGCGGCTTCCAGCCTGGCGTCAGCCCAAGTCCAGTAGGGGAGGCGACGCAACCACACTCCCCGGTCCCTGCGCAGGCCGGCAGGATATGCGCAGCCGGGATTCATGCGGCCCGTGAACCCCACCTCAGGCAACTCGATTCGATCGCAGCGGCGACCCACTCGCCAACGTGATGTCTGTCGTTCACGCGCGGGGCGCCCGTTGGGTCGAGACTTTTCGGTGCAATCCATCCGGTGCGTCCCCGATAGGGGGAATCTTTGCCCATGACAACGGTTTTCCAACCCTCGGCACTGTCGTTGACCAGCGCGTGGCAGTGATCACAAACAAGCGTCAGGTTGCTCAGATCGGTGGGTCCGCCTTTGGTCCAGTCGGTGACATGGTGCACCGCACACATACTCGCGGGTGCCTCACATCCCGGGCGGGTGCAACCCTTGTCGCGGGCGATAAGGGCCAGGCGCTGAGCCGGGCTGGCCAGTCGCTGGCAGCGACCCAGGTACAGCGGCAGCCCGTCCGCGTCGAGGACCACCAGCACCGGCTTGGTCCCCTCGGCCATCTTCAAAGCCTCATTGATGGAGACGTGGCCACCGGTGGCGGTGGTCGCAACACCCGCTCCACGCTCCAGATCGTTGAGCGACATGGTGACTATGGCCTGCACCGGCAGACCCCGGTGGGACCCGAGCTTGGTGGGGTCGACACCGGGCTGCAGCAGCGCGAACAGGGCGTCGTGGGTGCGCTGACCGGCGTCGCGGCGGTCGCGACGGGCAGCAGCCTCGAGGACCTTCGAGTCGACGACGGTGGCAGTGGCAGCAACGCTTTCGGTGTCGTCGATGTTGCACATACCCGGACGGGCAAGCTTGGCGAAGACGGCATCGAGCAGGGCGCGCAACTCGGGGGTGATCCAGCCTTCGATCCAGCTCATCCCATCGACGCCGGGGCGACCCTGGATGAGGCCACGGCGGCGACGGCGGTCGGCGTCGGAGATGACCTTGCCGTCGGGGTCGATGCGGGCGAGGATGTCGCGACCGATCTTGGGCAGGTCATCGGGCCAGCCGACCCGGGAGTGGCCGACCAGGATGTCCTCGGCCTCGGCGCGCGTCTCGGCGGGGATGTCGGCGGGCAGGTGATTCATGACGTCGATGATGTTGCGGACGTGATCACGCGAGATATCGCCCGCCTCATAGGCTTCGGCGGCCTTGACGAGGGAGGCGGGACGCAGGTGTCCGGTCGGCTCGAAGAATTCCCCGCACTGCATGGTGATCTTCACCCGCACCGAGGCGTCGTACTTCGACAACCCCAGGGTTTGCCGCAGGAACGGCACCACATCCTTCGCCCCACTCGTTGCGGGCAGCGAACGATTGCAGGCTTCGATGATCAGGCGTGAATCCAGTGCCGACAGTTGGCGCTTGCAGGTCTCCAACCGCTGCATCAACTCCACGACCTCACCATCAGCGAGCGGAGCGAGGTTCCCGTGAAGGACGGAATTCGACAGGGCTTCGACGGCGGCCGCCAGTTCCGCGATGCCGCACGTGTCGAGTGTCACCCCCGTCGAATTCATGCACTAATTCTATCGCTGCCACCAACCAAGAGGAACCCGAAATGTCCTATATTCCATGATAATTCAACCCACTGAAGCTGAAATGACCACTCCCCCAACGAATTTAGATGACGCATCGGATCCATTTCAAGAACCGCCGACGAGGGACTCGACGATCTTGCCGATCCGGCGAGTGCGAGTCTCCGGTTTCTTGGCGTCGGTCACGGAGGTGACGTGCTCACGGCGGCTGGTGTACGAGAGCCTGTCGAAGGCGTCCTGCACCCCCGCCTCCCGCAGTGCGGCGGCGAGGTCGTCGGGGACAGCTATGGTGCGTTCCACGGTCTCACGCTCGACAGTCACGGCGACCCGGTCTCCAGCCCCCTTGCCGAGTTCGGCGCGGATCGCCTTCAGCAGTCCCAGACACGGTCCCGCACCCATGTTGGCGATGGAGCCTCGGTACGCGATGCCGTCGAAGGTGGCCTGGACTGGGATGCGGCCGCCGCCACCGAGGGCGGTGATGATGTCGGGGGGAATAGGAATGTATGCACCACCGTTGGCAGCGGTCTCGATGACGCCGTCGAATCGTTGCATGGGTGCACGATATAGCGATCACTCAGCAATCCGAAGGTGTGTTAACAAATATTAAGTAACCGAGAACCAACCGTTTCGGAAGCTTCACCGCCACTGCCCCGGAAGCCCCTTCCGAGAACTTGTTTCACTGCCTGCGAAGAGGTTTTCCCAGGTCGCGACCGCAAGGTGTGACCTCGGCCGCTACCCCGCAGTGACCGGAACATTGCGGCGATCTCACAGCTCACAAATGCGCTTCGAGCATTGTGAGCAAACCGTTTTGATGCCTCCCCCGGCGTCCCTACAGTCGAGCCAGCAGCCCGGTTTTCCAGCTCGAAGGGGGCGTTATGGCTATTACGCAGAACGGACACTCGTCCGCCGATGCGCTGCTTCGACTGGGGAAGTACTTCAACCGCGGCGAGGTGTCCGGTGACCTGCGCACCCTGCACAAGGTGGGCGGGCGCGAGGCCGACGAGTTCTATCGGGATCGGTGGTCGCACGACAAGGTGGTGCGGTCCACGCACGGCGTGAACTGCACCGGTTCGTGCTCGTGGAAGATCTACGTCTCCGACGGCGTGATCACCTGGGAGTCGCAGCAGACCGACTACCCGAGCGTCGGCGCCGACAAGCCGGAGTACGAGCCCCGCGGCTGTCCGCGTGGCGCGTCGTTCTCCTGGTACACCTACTCCCCCGCGCGCATCCGCTACCCGTACGTGCGCGGCACGCTGCTGGAGCTGTACCGCGACGCCAAGACGCGGCTCAAGGATCCGGTGCTGGCGTGGGAGTCCATTGTCGAGGACGCGGGCCGGGCCGAGGCCTACAAGTCCGCGCGCGGCAAGGGCGGGTTCGTGCGCGCCGAATGGTGGGAAGCCGCCGAAATCGCCGCCGCCGCGCACGTTTACACGATCAAGAAGTACGGCCCCGACCGCATCGCGGGGTTCTCGCCGATCCCGGCCATGTCCATGGTCTCGCATGCGGTCGGCGCCCGGTTCATCTCGCTGATCGGCGGCTCGATGCTGTCGTTCTACGACTGGTACGCCGACCTACCCGTCGCCTCCCCGCAGGTCTTCGGCGACCAGACCGACGTGCCCGAGTCCGCCGACTGGTTCGACGCCGGCTATCTGATCATGTGGGGCTCCAATGTCCCGGTCACCCGAACCCCGGACGCGCACTACATGACCGAGGCCCGCTACCGCGGCCAGAAGGTCGTGGTGGTCTCCCCGGACTACGCCGACAACACCAAGTTCGCCGACGAATGGGTGCCCGCACGCCCTGGTACGGACGCCGCCCTGGCCATGGCCATGGGTCACGTGGTGCTGCGAGAGTTCTTCGTGGACAAGCAGACTCCGTACTTCAACGACTACATCAAGCGCTACACCGACCTGCCGTACCTGGTGGTGCTGGATGAGCACGAGGGCGGCTGGTCCACCGAAGGCGACTACAGCGGTCATACCTTCACGCCCGGCAAGTTCCTCACCGCCGCCGATCTCGGCCGCACCGGCGAGGGCGTCGAGCATCAGACGGTGCTGCTGGACGCGGACGGTAGTCCGCAGGTGCCCAATGGCTCCCTCGGCCACCGCTTCAACGAGGCGGGCAAGGGGCGCTGGAACCTGGACCTCGGGGACACCGATCCCCTGCTGACCCTGCACGGGCGCACCGATGACGTTGCGGCCGTGCAGTTCCCCCGCTTCGACGGGCCGCCAGGTGGGTCCGAGGGCAGTGATGCAGCTGTCCTCACCCGTGGCGTGCCGACCACCGTCATCGCGGGACGACGGGTGACGACGGTGTTCGACCTGCTGCTGGCGCAGTACGGCGTAGCCCGGTCCGGCCTGCCCGGCAGTTGGCCGACCGGCTATGACGATGCGAGCCAGCCGTACACTCCCGCCTGGCAGGAGTCGATCACCGGCGTCCCCGCCCAACAGGCCGAACGCCTCGGCCGCGAATTCGCCGACAATGCCGAGCGTTCCAAGGGCCGGTCCATGATCCTCATGGGCGCGGGCACCAACCACTGGTTCCACTCCGACCAGATCTACCGCTCCTTCTTCACCCTGACCCTGCTCACCGGCTGCCAGGGCGTGAACGGCGGCGGCTGGGCGCATTACGTGGGCCAGGAGAAGTGCCGGCCGGTGACCGGTTGGGCCACACTGGCTTTCGGCTCGGACTGGCAGCGGCCGCCGCGGCAGATGCAGGGCACCGTGTTCTGGTACCTGGCCAACAACCAGTGGCGCTACGACCCGTTCACCTCCGAGTCGTTCGCCTCGCCGTTGAGCAAGGGCACGTTCTCCGGGCGCACGGCGGCCGACAATATCGCGCTCGCAACGCGTCTGGGCTGGATGCCGTCGTATCCGACGCTCAACCGCAATCCCCTCGATCTCGTCGACGAGGCCGAGCAGGCGGGCAAGACGCCCGCGGATTACGTGGTGGACGGCCTGAAGTCGGGCGACTTCCGCTTCGCCTGCGAGGATCCCGACGCGCCCGAGAACTTCCCGCGCGTGCTGACGGTGTGGCGCGCCAACCTGCTGGGTTCTTCCGGCAAGGGCAACGAGTACTTCCACAAGCACCTGCTCGGCGCGGACTCCAACCTGCAGACCACCGAGACCACCGGGGTGCGCCCGCAGGAGCTGGAATGGCGCGACGAGGCCGCCACCGGCAAGCTGGATCTGCTGATGTCGATGGACTTCCGCATGACGTCCACGACCCTGTTCTCCGACATCGTGTTCCCGGCCGCCACCTGGTACGAGAAGCACGACCTGTCCTCCACCGACATGCACCCGTTCGTGCACGCCTTCTCCCCGGCCATCTCCCCGCCGTGGGAGGCCAAGACCGATTTCGAGGCCTTCCACCGCATTGCCCGCGGGTTCTCCTGGCTGGCGGAGAAGCACCTGGGCGTGCGCCGGGACCTGGTCGCGGTGCCGCTGCAGCACGACACCGCCGACGCGCTGGCGCAGGCCGGCGGGCGGGTGCTGGACTGGAAGCACGGCGAATGCGAGCCCGTTCCGGGTGTCACCATGCCGAAACTCGTTGTCGTCGAACGTGACTACCCGAATGTCGCGGACAAGATGGCCGCGCTCGGGCCGTTGGTCGAAACGCTGGGACTCACTACCAAGGGTGTCACCACTCTGCCCGATATCGAGGTAGATTACCTGCGCGGCGTCAACGGCACTGTGGTTTCCGGTGTCGCGCAGGGCCGTCCGTCCCTGGCCAAGGACACCCACGCGGCCGAGGCGATCCTGGCACTGTCCGGCACCACCAACGGCCGGCTCGCGGTGGAAGGGTTCCATGCGCTGGAACGGCGCACCGGAACCGAGCTGGCCGATCTGGCTGCCGAACACGAGGGGAAGCGAATCACCTTCGCCGACACGCAGGCCCGGCCCGTTCCGGTGATCACCTCACCGGAATGGTCCGGGAGCGAGACGGGCGGACGCCGGTATTCGCCGTTCACCATCAATGTGGAGCGGTCCAAGCCCTGGCACACGCTGACCGGGCGGCAGCACTTCTATCTCGATCACGACTGGATGATGGAGCTGGGCGAGCAACTGCCGATCTACCGGCCGCCGCTCGACATGACCGCGCTGTTCGCCGAGCCGGGCATCGGCAAGGTGAGCGAGAACGGTGTGACCGTGCGGTATCTGACGCCGCACTCGAAGTGGTCGATCCACTCCGCCTACCAGGACAACCTGCACATGCTGACGCTCTCGCGGGGCGGTCAGGCGATCTGGATGTCGGACAAGGACGCCGCGAAAATCGGTGTCGCCGACAATGATTGGATCGAGGCCATCAACCGCAACGGCATCGTGGTGGCCCGCGCGATCGTGTCGCACCGCATGCCCGAGGGCACGGTGTTCATGTATCACGCCCAGGACCGCGCGGTGAACGTGCCGCGCATCGAAGGCACGGCGGATGTCAAGCGGGGCAAGGGTAAACGCGGTGGTATCCACAATGCGCTGACCCGCATCATGATCAAGCCCTCGCACCTCATCGGTGGCTATGCGCAGCAGTCGTTCGCGCTGAACTACCACGGCCCCACCGGAAATCAGCGCGACGAGGTCACCACGATTCGCAAGCGCTCGCAGGAAGTGGAGTACTGATATGCGTGTGATGGCGCAACTGGCCATGGTCATGAACCTGGACAAGTGCATCGGCTGCCACACCTGCAGCGTCACCTGCAAGCAGGCCTGGACCAACCGTTCCGGCACCGAGTACGTGTGGTTCAACAATGTGGAAACCCGTCCGGGACAGGGTTATCCGCGTCGTTACGAGGACCAGGAGAAGTGGAAGGGCGGCTGGACCCTCGACAGGAAGGGCCGGCTGACCCTCAAGTCCGGGTCGCGGATGAAGCGGCTGCTCAATATCTTCGCCAACCCGGATCTGCCCACGGTGTCGGACTACTACGACCCGTGGAGCTACGACTACGACAATCTGCTGTCCGCGCCGCAGATGGACACCACGCCGGTGGCGCGGCCCAAGTCGCTGATCACCGGTGAGGACACCAACGTCACCTGGGGCGCGAACTGGGACGACTCGCTGGGGTCGGGTCCGGAGCAGGTGGGTAAGGACCCGTTGCTGGCCAAGCTCTCCGAGCAGGTCAAGCTGGAGTTCGAAGAAACGTTCATGTTCTACCTGCCGCGCATCTGCGAGCACTGCCTCAACCCCTCGTGTGCCGCGTCGTGCCCGTCGGGCGCGATCTACAAGCGCGCCGAGGACGGCATCGTGCTCGTCGACCAGGACAAGTGCCGCGGCTGGCGGCAATGCGTCACCGGCTGCCCGTACAAGAAGATCTACTTCAACCACAAGACCGGCAAGGCAGAGAAATGCACCTTCTGCTACCCGCGGGTGGAAGTCGGCATCCCCACCGTCTGCTCGGAAACCTGCGTCGGGCGACTGCGCTACATCGGGGTCATGCTCTACGACGCCGACAAGGTCCTCGAGGCCGCCTCGGTGGAGAACGACCAGGACCTCTATCCCTCCCAGCTGGGCGTGTTCCTCAACCCGCACGACCCGCGCGTCATCGCCGAGGCCGAGCGGGCCGGGATCTCGCCGGAATGGATTCAGGCCGCCCAGGATTCGCCGGTCTACAAGCTGATCGTGGACTACCAGATCGCCTTGCCGCTGCATCCGGAATACCGGACCATGCCCATGGTCTGGTACGTGCCGCCGCTGTCGCCGGTGGTGGACACCCTGACCCAGACCGGGCACGACGGGGAGAACCACAACAACCTCTTCGGCGCCATCGACGCCCTGCGTATTCCGTTGGAGTACTTGGCCGAACTGTTCACCGCCGGTGAGATCGGCCCGGTCCGTGCCTCGTTGCAGCGGCTCGCCGGGATGCGGTCGTTCATGCGCTCGATCAACCTGGGCCAGGAACCCGACCTGTCCATCCCGGATGCGGTCGGCCTCGAGCCCGAAGAGATCGAAGCCATGTACCGGCTGCTCGCGATCGCCAAATACGAACACCGCTACGTGATCCCGTCGGGCGCGACTTCCCGTGCCCACGAACTGGATTCCCTCGCCACGGGATGCTCGCTCGACACCGACGGCGGCCCCGGCATGACGGCCTTCGACTACATGGCCGACAAATTCCACCTCACCGACACCAACGATGCCTCCCCCGACCAGAAATCCAACCGCATCAACCTGTTGAACTGGGACGGCAAGAGCACGAAAGGCTTGGTGCCCACCGAAACCGGCACCAATGGCTCCGGTGCCAATGGCCACGGCGGAAACGGAGCGAACGGCAGCGGCGCCGGCGTATCCACCGCCACGTCCGGAAACGGCAACGGAAACGGCAATGGCCACCATGGTTCCGGTGTCGACGGCGTCAGCAACGGCGCTGCCGCCGCCGAGCCGGAACCCACCGGAGCCACACGATGAGCCTGCTGAAGCCGCGACGGCGCACCGAACCCGCCGTCACCGCGCACGAAGAGGATCGACGGCAGGCCTGGCGGCTGAACGCACTGTCGCTCGACTACCCGCACCCGCGGACGCGCGCCATGATCGACGAACTCGACACCGCCGCAACGGAATCCACCGGAGCCCCGCGATGAGCCTGCTGAAACTGCGGCGACGGCCCGAACCCGCCGTCGCCATGAGCGAACGTGATCGGCGACTGGTATGGCGGCTGGGCGCACTGCTGCTCGACTATCCGAGCGCGCAGACCCTGGCCATGCTCGACGAACTCGACGCCGCCACAGTGGAATTGCCGGACGCGATCCGTCCGCTGCTGGCCGGGTTCCTCGCGCACCTGCGCACCGGCGATGCGATCGCGCTCGCACAGGAGTATGTCGAGACCTTCGACATGCGCCGCCGGGCCAGCCTGCACCTGACCTTCTACGCCTACGGGGACACCCGCAAGCGCGGGATGGCGCTGCTGCGTTTCAAGCACGCCTACCGCCACGCCGGGGTCGAGCTCGGCGACGAGGAGCTGCCCGACCACCTGCCCGTGCTGCTCGAATTCGCCGCCACCGTCGATCCCGTCGGCGGCGAACGACTGCTGGGCGAACACGTCCCGGTGCTGGAACTGCTGCGGTTGTCGCTTTCCGACAGCGGATCTCCTTACGCCGGGGTGCTGGCGTCGGTGGTGGCGACCCTGCCACCGGTCACCACCGCCGACCGCCGGCGCATCGCCGAACTCGCCGCCCAGGGCCCGCCCGAGGAAGAAGTCGGATTGGAGCCCTTCGCCATGGACCCGCTCGCCTTCACCGGATCGGAGGCCCGCCGATGAGCTCCGCGCTCTGGCTGATGCTGCCCTACATCGCGTTCACGTCGTTCGTGCTCGGGCACCTGTGGCGCTATCGCACCGACCAATTCGGCTGGACCACACGGTCTTCGCAGGTCTACGAGTCGCGGCTGCTGCGCCTGGGCAGCCCGCTGTTCCACTTCGGCATGCTCGGGGTGATCGGCGGGCACGTGCTCGGCGTGCTCATCCCGCAGTCCTGGACCGACGCCGTCGGCATCTCCGAGGAGACCTATCACGTGGTCGCCGTCTCCGCGGGATCCGTTGCGGGCGTGGCGGTCATCGCCGGGATCGGCATCCTGCTCTACCGCCGCGTCACCGTCCCCGCGGTCCGTCAGGCCACCACCACCAATGACAAGGTGATGTACATCCTGCTGGCCGCCGCCCTGATCACCGGTCTGCTCAACACCGTCGGCAGCAACCTGCTCTGGGGCACCTACAACTACCGCGAGACCGTCTCCCCGTGGTTCCGCAGCCTGTTCACCCTGCACCCGCACCCCGACCTCATGGTCGGCACCCCCTGGACCTTCCAGGCGCACGGCCTGATCGTGTTGTCCCTCATCGCCTTCTGGCCCTACACCCGCCTGGTCCACATGTTCTCCGCGCCCATCGGCTACCTGGTCCGCCCGTACGTGGTGTACCGCGCCAAGCCGGCGAAGTCCGCGGACAAGACCCGCTACGCCCGCGCCTGGGATACGCCAGCCATTCCCCGTCGCTGAGACACCGGGCGTGCATCGATTTATCGATGGCGCCCGGTCCCGGCCGGTGTTATGGTTCGGCGCGGCCGAGCCGAACGGTTGGGCTCGAATTGTTCTCGGGGGAAACCATGTTCAAATGGTATGTGGGCCTGCTCGCGCTCAGTGGCGTGATCATGCTGGCGCTGGCGGTCGTGCGGCAGGGGCAGAGCAGCGCCTCACGCTCGATCAACGGCATTTTCGGTGCGGTATATCTCGGCTACGCCTTCTATCTCGCCTTCCTTTTCGACGGCGGCTCCTACCTCATCTTCTTCCAGGCGTTCATTCTGCCGGTCGTGATGGTGGTCAATTTCTTCCGCAATCGCACACCGAAGCCGAAACTCACCGAAACACAGAAGGCCTGGCGCGAATACCAGCGCTCCGCCGGGCAGCAATAGGCCCGCCGGGCGACAATAGCGCGGTGTTCTCCAAGAAGACCGAGCCCGAGCGGGTTACGCCACCGGCCACGTTCTTCTACGCCGAGCGGCTCGACAAAGTCCGGGCCGCGATGAAGTCGACGACGTCCTGAGTGCGAGAGTCGGGCTGCTCCCGCGCTGCGCGCGTCAGGCGATCCAGAGCGTCGTCGAGGCGGGAGCTCGGGCCCTGCTCGGCGAGCAGCACGGCGATGGCCTCCCAGGTGGCGGTGGTCGGATTCGGTTGCGCCAGTAGCTCTTCGAGATAGTTGTCCTGGTCGAGCAGGCGCAGCGCGCGGCGGGCGTGGGCGTGGACGCGCCGGGGCAGCTCTGCGCGAATGAGGTCGATATCGCCGGGCTGGACGTGACCCGGCTGGTCGGGGTCGAGGCGCACCGACCACAGCTGGTCCGGGTCCTCGGGTAGACCCTCGCCCGGGAGCAGGCCGGGCCCCGCCGCGGTCTCGATCGCGAGCGGTGCACGGCCCAGGCGTTCGTTGCGCCAGTTGCGGAATTCCCACCACGCGGTCGGGGTTGCCCAGGCGCCCAGCCCGAATCGGAGCATCTGCTGTCCACCGGTGAACGTTCGGAATGTGCGGGTCCGCGCCACGGTGGCCGTACCGCCGGGCATCCCCCGCACCCAGGTCGGCTCGGCCCCCTCAAACCCATACGGCTGCAGCAGTTTTCCCGTATCGCGCATCAAGCGGCGCAGCGCCGACTCCGGTTTGACCATCCCCGCAGACTAGCCGTGCGAACCGACAGGATCCCGCACCTCGCGATCCGCCCAGGATGCCGCGCGTCGCGCGAACACGCCACGCACCAACACCGACCACGCCGCGCAGGCACACCGGGTGTGCCTGCGCGGTCAGATCATCCGGACGAGCGACGGGACCGTCAGTGGCCGGACCAGATGTCGTTCACCGTGGCCGCGTAACCGTCGTTGTTGGTCAGGGGCTGCAGGCCGAGGGCGGTGTCGATGGTGCGGAGCAAGCCGTACTGGTCGGTGCGCTGGGAGCTGGTGAAGCCGGCCTTCACGGTGTTCTGCGAGCCCAGCACGATGGTCGGGACCCGGTTCGGGAACAGCGGGCCGAACGCCTTGGTGGCACCCTCGTCCCAGGTCAGGATGAGCAGCGACCGCTGCTGCTTCCAGGCCGGGGAGTTGAGGATCGCAGGCAGGGTGGAGCTCAGCCAGCTGTCACCCGAGGCGACGCCGCAGCCCTCCATGTTGTGGCATTCGTTGGCGGCGAACCAGACGAAGTCCGGGGTGGTGGCGGCGGATTGCAGGTCGGTCGTCATCTGTGTGAGCGGCTGCAGGTGTGCCGCGCAGTAGGACTGGTTGGACTTCATGTTCTGGAAGTACAAGAACGGCAGGTCATCCGGGTAGTACTGGCCGTGGGAGGACTGGTCGCAATTGCCGTTGGCGTCCTCGGCGTAGCCCTTCCAGATCTTGTGCGCGGCGTCCACGCTGTTGCCGATGTGGCGCGCGTCGAGGGTCGTCGTGCCCACGCTGTTGTCGACCAGCCCGTACAGTCCGCCCGCCGCCAGCGCGACATAGTTCGGATCGCTCGGATGCGTCGTGGCGTAGGACTGGCTCAGCGTCGCGCCCTGCGGCCGCAGGCCGTTGATGTAGGGGGCCTGGGGATTACCGATGATGCCGGTGAGGCCGTCGTAATCCTGGTTCTCCAGGTAGACCACGAAGACGTGGTCGTAACCAGGCACCGTCGAGGCGGGTGCGGTCAGCTTCGGCGCAGGCAGTGCGGCGCCGATGGTGAACGACAGGTTGTCGGCGTAGCCGTCGTTGGTGTCGCCGTCGGTCCAGCTGAAGTTCAGCTGGATCTTCACCGCGCGCGTGCCCTTCGGCAGGGTGCCCTTCGTATCACGCTGCAGCAGACCGGTTTTCAGGCCGCGATCGATGCTGCTCACGTCGTCGCACTCGGCCGAGCCGAGCTGGGATCCCGATGCGCTGAGGAATGTCGCCGTCATGTTGACCCGGTCGTCCTGGGCACCGTATCCGCCCAGCCAGCCATTGAGATCGAAGCTCACGCCGCCCTGGTCGATGGCCGCGCCCGCGGCCGAGACGCTGATGGTCTGATCCATCTCGGCATTACCGGTACCGCCGCCGGCGAAGAACTTCGAACCCCGATTCGACGGACCCGGCGAGGACGCGTCCGGCCATCCGGACTGTCCGTAGCACACCGCATTCGGCTCACCCTTGCCGATGGTCCAGCCCGGCAGCGTCATGCCGTCCAGCCCCTTCGGTGAGCACTGTGCCACCGCCTCGGCATCGCCATCCACGATCAGGTTCGGGCTGGTGACCGCGGCGTGCGCCACGGTCGGCGTGACCGCGGAGCCTCCCAACACGGCCAGTGCGGCCGCAGCCGTGATAGCGAAGACTTTGCCGTGGCCGTTTCCAACGCCTTTGTGGCGCATACATGTTCCTTTGCGGGTCGTTACCGAAGTGCGCCCCGAATAGAACAGGTTCTAGGTGTCGGATCACCGCTCTGCCCGTGGCCGGGTGGTGAACACCACCCGGCTTTTGGACGGACGACCAGCAATGAGGAAGGTTGCGTCGCAAGGAACGTCGGTCAGCAAATACAGCTATCGACAAGCAACAGATAGAGCGGGACTAGACCTTCGCGCGGGCGACCCGCTTCGAGCGGGCGAAGTTCCGCATGATGGGCAGGTCGACCCAGTGGTAGAGCAGTGCGGCGAGGGCGGTGGACACGACCAGGCACAGCAGGGAGAAGCCGGCCCAGCCGAGGATGCCGAACTCCCTGCCGCCGATCAGGTATCGGGTGACCAGGACCATGACCGGGAACTGGATGAGGTAGAAGGCGAAGGAGACATTGCCGAGCCACACCATGCGCGGGTGGGAGTTGAGGCCGCGGATGCCGGCCAGGTCCCGGGCGGCCATGGTGGCCACCACCGCCGTCATCGGGGGCAGCAGCAGCACCGACATCTTGTAGTTCACCGGCACCACCCAGGTCGCCGCGTACGCGACGGTCAGCGCGACCAGCGGCCAGGCGAGATTGGTGTTGCGCCAACGACCTTCGAGCACCATGCGGGCCGCCAGCACGCCGAGGAAGAACTCCGGCAGGCGCGACAGCGGGAAGGTGTAGCTGAGCCAGTACGACGGGGACACCGGGATGTCGGGCTGCTGGAACCAGGCCGGGGAGGCGTGCAGTTCGTAGTGCGGCGACGCATTGCCCGGAACCAGCCGCGGCGCAAAGGCATTCGCGATGCCCTTCGGACCGTCCACCCACAGGAAGTACGAGGTGTGCAGCAGGGCGATGCCCAGCATCAGCAGGCCCGCGGCCAGCAGCAGGCGGCGGGTCGGGATCCGCATGACCAGCGGCAGCAGCAGCGGAAAGCTCAGGTAGAACAGCACTTCCGCGGCCAGCGACCAGGACGGGACGTTCAGCCCGCCGACCGTGGTCCACTTCGGCACCCAGGTGTGCACCAGCAGCAGGTTCGGCACCCACACCACCGCGCGGTGCAGGGGCACGCTCGCCACCACGATGAAGGCGGCGGCGGCCAACAGGTGCGTCGGATAGATCTTGAGCACCCGCCGCCGGTAGAAGGCGCGCACCGACATGCCGGGCCGGAACGACCAGTAGATGATGAAGCCGGACAGCACGAAGAAGAACGTGACGCCCGCGGCCCCGAGCTGCATCGGGATCCACTCGTGGATGTGGCGGAACAGCGCCGACTTCTGGAACGGGTAGACCGGCAGGAACACCAAGGCGTGCAAGACGAATACCGCGAACGCCGCCCACCACCGCGCGCCGGTCAGCGAGGGCAGCGCGGGCCGCTCCCGCCGGGCGCGCTCGGCGACGGACTCGGCGAGGCCCTTCGTCCGGACCGGCTCGGCCGTCCGGACCGGTTCGGCTGCCCGCGTGGACTGGGCGGGCTGGAGGAGCTGGGTGGTGTACTGCTCCACCGCGAGCGCGGCGGAGGCCTCGCGCGGGGCGACTTCGGGTGGGCGGGTCATCGTGCGTACCTCTCGTACAGTGCGTTTGCTACCACGGCGTCGCCCTGCGGAGCGGGGTGGAACGGCAGCCCGGCGATATTGACTTTCGGGTCGAACACTCCGTTGACCCACTGCTGCGGCGTACACAGCCCATGCCCGGCGGTGAGCGCGCGGGCGTCGAGGTATTCCAGGTTCAGCCGCGCGGCGGCTTCGCGCTCGGCCTGGTCGATGCGATTGAGGTACTCGACGACCGTGCGGCCGCGCGGCTGGGTGACGGGGGCGCCGGCGATGTCGAAGCAGATGGCGTCCTGGTCGGGCCGGAACAGCTCCGGGTAGCCGACGATCACGATGTGCGCGTTCGGAGCGTAGTACCGGATGTAGGTGATGACCTTGCTGATGCGGGAGGCGTACTCGGCGCCGGTCACGTTCTGCGGATCGGTCATTCGGCCGGCGGCCACCGCGTCGGGACCGCAGCCGCCGACGACGTCGTAGAAGCAGCGCTCGATCGAGCTCCACGGGGACTGCGGGGCGCCACCCCAGACGTCGTTGAGGCCGAACTGCACCGTCACCAGCTTGGTCTTCGGGCCGAACGAGCCCGCCTTGTCGGCGTTGCCGGCCTGGACCTTCAGGGTGTACCCGTCCCCGGTGTCGAGCGACGCGCCCGGACACGACTGGTTCCACATCCGATCGGTGCCCTGCACGCCCATCAGTGCGCTCAGCTGCACCGGCCACGCGGTGTCGCCGTGGTCGCACTTCTTCTCCTGGGACAGCGGGTTCCAGCCGTTGGCCGTGAACGAGTCGCCCAGGATGACGAGTTCCTTACCCTGCGGTACCGAATCCGCTTGCGCCCCCGATGTTCCCGTCATGGCCGCGGCGAACGCGACCACCGCGGCACACAGCCACCGACCGTTGATTCCCGACACGTGTGTACTCCGGTTTCGTCAGTAGCCTGCGCGGGGCTCGAACCCGGGGGCATCCAGGGTCGGCGGCGCTGGCTTGGGCGCCTGCTGGGTCTGCGGTGCGGGCTTGGGCGCAACCGGTTGTGCCGCAGGCGCTTCGGGCGCTGCGGGGGCCGCCGGCTGCGGGGCGGGTGCTTCGGTGGCGGCCTCCGGGGCCGCGGCGGGCGCGGGGGCCGCGCTCGGCGCCGGGGCGGCGCTGCTCGCGGGAGCGGCCGAACTGCTCACGACGGCGACGGTGGTGCTCGCCGGGGTGGTGGGCGTGTCGGCGGCCTTGTCGCTTCCGCACGCGGCCAGCGCGCCGATCAGCACGACCCCGCCGATGGCGGCAACCGCGGTGCGTGCGCCTGGGATACCGAACTTCATGAAACCCTCGAATCGCAAATTGAATGGTGAACTTTTCACTTTTGCGCGGAGTGTACAAGAGGCCCCGAGGGCCGGGGTGCGGGAATCAGCAAACCGCAAAACCCCTGGACAATCGGGAAACTCGACGAGGAGGCTATCGATGGTCAACGGTCCGATCGACGGAATCTCGATGGCATCAGTGCCCGTATCGGTCGTAGATGGCGTTGGCGACCACGGCGTCACCCTGGCTCGACGGATGGAAGAACAGGCCGTCGAGATCGGCCCGTGGATCGAACACGCCATTCAGCCAGGGCTGCGACGAGCAGAGCCCATGACCGGTGGTGAGCGCGCGGGAATCCAGGAACTCGATGCCCAGCAGCTGGGCGGCTTCCCGCTGCGCCTGGTCGATGCGGTCGAAGTACTCCACCACCGCGCGACCGCGCGACTGGATGAACGGCGCGATGCCGCCGATGCTGAGACAGACCGTGCCGCTGCCCGGGGTGAACAACTCCGGATAGCCGACGAACACGATTCGGGCGTTCGGTGCGTAGTACTTGATGTAGGTGACCGCATTGCTCATGCGCTTGGCCATCAACGCCCCGGACACACCGTTGTAGTCGGGCATCCGGCCCTGGTCGATCGACTCCGGATCGCAGCCGTCGACCAGGTTGAACACACAGCCCTGCAACGACTTCCAGAGCGTCTGGTCGTTCTTGCCCCACTTGTCGTTGAGCCCGAACTGCAGCGTGACGACCTTGGTATTCGGCCCGAAAGCGCCTGCCTTGTCCGCTTTCTGGGCCTCCTGGGCCAGGCTCCACCCCGGGCCGCTGTCGATCGACGCGCCCGGGCAGGAGGGATCGGCCATCTCGTCGGTCCCGTACACGCCCATGAGCCGGCCCAGCTGCACCGGCCAGGCCGTCCGGCCGTGGCGCAGGCAGCTGTTGTCCTCGTCGAAGAAGTCCCAGGCGTTCGCGGAGAACGAATCACCCAGCACCACCAGCTCTTTGCCCATGGGGGCGGCATCCGGCGAGGCCGGATCCGCGTTCGCCGCGGCCACGGTGGATACCGAGGCCGCGAGCGCTACCGCGGCGGCACACAGCCACCGCCCGCCATTACCCAGCACGAACCTGTCCAGCCTTCTCAGTAACCCGCACGCGGCTCGAATCCGGGCGCGTCCAGGGTCGGCGGCGCGGGCTTCTGCTGCTGCGTCTGCGGCGCAGGCTTGGGTGCGGCCGGCTGCGGCGCGACCGGTTGCGGCGCGACGACCTCCGGTGCGACGGGCTGCGGCGCGGCCGGTTCCGTGGCCGCCGGTTGCGGCGCGGGGGCCTCGGTCGTCGGCGCGGGCGCGACGGTCGTCGGCGCGGGGGTGGACGTGGAGCTGACTGATGTGGCGGCGGTGCTGGTGGCACCGCCCGGCGAACTGTCGGACGACTTGTCGCTGCCGCACCCGGCAACGCCCGCGATCAGCAGCCCCGCGCCGATCACGGCCGCGGCGACACGGACGGCAAACACCCCCACCGGTGTTGAAGACTTCATGGGTACCTCGAATTCAGGATCTGAAGTGACGTCTATTCACTTCAGCGGGGAGTGTACAAAACGCGCTCACCCCACCCACCCCGATTCGGGAAACTGCCCCCAACTTCCGGGGCATCGAATCCGATAATCCCTGGTCAGACCCACCTCGTCCAGTGGAACAGGTTCCAACGGAAGGTCACATCGGACTACCTCACCAGGCCGCCCAGGTCCGCGTATCCAAGCACAGATTCCGCGCGGAGGGGCCGCTATCGACTTCCCTCACCGAGCGCCCGACCCCACCCGCGCAACCCCACCCGATTTGAAGCAATGACGGGAAACCCCAGCCCACCCACCCCATGGCGCAGATCTACAACAACGCCGCCACCGGCTCCGGCGTCCACAACCGACACGAACATGATGCCTGCATCGGCACGGCCGACTCACGAAAAACCTGCCGCGCCAATGCATTCTCGCCGGCGACGACTTTCCGCCACCAGGGCTGTTCGCGGATCTTGACAGTCGGGGCTAGCGGCAGCAGTTCGGGTCGAGGACGACGCACAGGGCGGCGAGGGAGTCGCGCTGGGCGCGGTGGTAGGTGTTCATGCCACGGCGTTCGGACTCGATCAGGCCGGCCTTCTTCAGTTGGCCGAGGTGGTGGCTGACGGTGGATTCGGCGAGGGTGACGGCTGCGGCCAGGTCGCCAGTGTTCTCCTCGCCGAGGGGGCTGGCGAGGAGGAGGGACAGGAGTTTCACGCGGGCGGGGTCGGCTATAGCCTTGAGGCGCAGGGCGATTTCCAGGGCGGCGGCGTCGCTGACGGGACCGGCGGCGACGGGGGCGCAGCAGACCGGGGCGGACATGTCGATCACGGGGAGCGCCTTGGGCATGCGAACCAGATTACCCACCTTCTTGACATATGTCGAAATAGTGGCGCAGACTCGGTCACACCAGTTCTTCGACATATGTCTCACAAGTGGAGGTACGGTCTCATGTCTCGTGTTCAGCTCGCTCTCAACGTCGACAACATCGACCAGGCGGTGGCGTTCTATTCGACCCTGTTCCAGGCCGAGCCGGCCAAGCGCAAGCCCGGTTACGCGAATTTCGCCATCGCCGAGCCGCCGCTCAAGCTGGTGCTGATCGAGAACCCGGGGCACGGTGGCAGCCTCAACCACCTGGGGGTCGAGGTCGAGTCCAGCGATCAGGTGCAC
Source organism: Nocardia sp. NPDC059236 (assembly GCF_042754085.1). Taxonomy (NCBI): domain Bacteria; kingdom Bacillati; phylum Actinomycetota; class Actinomycetes; order Mycobacteriales; family Nocardiaceae; genus Nocardia; species Nocardia sp. NPDC059236. The sequence continues at coordinate 8,171 of NZ_JBHZAF010000021.1, read as the reverse complement.
GCCGAGATCGCGCGACTCTCCGAGGCCGGTATGTTCACCGAGGAGCAGATCGCGACCACGTGTTGCTTCGCCACCCAGGACAAGGTGTGGGTCACCGCGCCCGACACCGAGCGCTGGGAGGTCTACACGGTGCTGGCCGATAGCGAAACCTTCGGCACTGCACCGGTTCTGGCCTCGGGAGCGGTCGCGGACGACGCGCAGGCCATGGCGGTCTGCTGCGGCACCGCCGAGGAAGCCGCCGCCGAGGGGGCCTGCTGCGGCAGCGCGGCCAAGGCGGATGCCGTGGCCTCCGGGGCATCCTGCTGCGGCTGAGCCCGCACCGAGTCGTTCACCAGGTGTTCGCTTGCCCACTGATTCGATATCCATCAATATCGACGGGTGTCGAATCGAGTGCTTCCGCTGGCTGTGACCCCACCCGCGTGTGAGGTCACGCCCCTGGTCCGCGAACCGTTGACAGCGCAGGCGGCGACGGAGCTGGCCGCGGTGTTCAAGGCGTTGTCGGACCCGGTGCGCTTGCGGCTGCTGTCGGTGATCGTCAGCCACACCGGGCAGGAAGCCTGCGTATGCGATATCTCCGACGGCTTCGACGTCTCCCAGCCGACCATCTCCCATCACCTGCGGGTATTGCGCGAGGCGGGGCTGCTGTCCAGCGAGCGGCGCGGGTCGTGGGTGTACTACCGGGTCGAACCCGCTGCACTGCACCAGCTTTCGGCACTACTGGATATCGCGCTCCCCGAGGCGGCGGTCCGATGAACACGCGGAGACGACGGCTGCTGGCCGAGTTCGTCGGCACCGGTCTGCTGGTGTGCGTGGTGGTCGGTTCCGGGATCGCGGCCCAGCAACTGTCCGCACACGATGTGGGTCTCCAACTACTGGAGAACTCGACCGCCACGGTGTTCGGGCTGGGCATCCTGATCCTGATGCTCGGCCCGGTTTCCGGGGCTCACTTCAATCCCGTTGTCTCGGCAGCGGATTGGTGGGCCGGACGCCGCCGCGGCACCGGGCTGAGCGCCACCGACCTGGTGGCCTACATCGGTGCGCAGATCCTCGGCGGGATCGCGGGGGCGGTGCTGGCCAACATCATGTTCGACCAGCCCGCCGTCCAGATTGCCACCCATCACCGCGTCACCACAGGCCATCTGGTCGGCGAAGTCGTCGCCACGGCCGGACTGATCGCGGTCATCTTCGCGCTCGCCCGCACCGGCCGCGCGGCACTCTCGGCCGCAGCCGTCGCCGCCTACATCGGCTCGGCCTACTGGTTCACCAGCTCCACCAGCTTCGCCAACCCGGCCGTCACCGTCGGGCGCGTCTTCTCCGACACCTTCGCCGGAATCGCCCCCGCGTCGGTGCCCGCGTTCATCGCCGCCCAAATTCTCGGCGCCGCACTCGGTTTCGTCCTGATCGGGCTGCTCTACCCCGATCCCGTACCGGCGGACGACATCGTCACGCCCCACAACATCCAGACCTCCTGAAAGGCCCGCCCAGCCGATGACCGCCACACCCAGCGTGCTGTTCGTCTGCGTCCACAATGCCGGACGCTCCCAGATGGCCCAGGGCTTCCTCGCTCACCTGGCCGGCGACGCGATCGAGGTCCGGTCGGCCGGGACCGCTCCCGCCGAGGCCATCAACCCCGCCGCCGTCGAGGCGATGGCCGAACTCGGCATCGACATCACCGCTCAGACACCGAAGATCCTCACGCCCGACACCGTGCAGACCTCCACCGTCGTCATCACCATGGGCTGCGGCGACACCTGCCCGTACTTCCCCGGCGTCGACTACCGCGACTGGCAGCTCGACGACCCCGCCGGCCGAGACGTGGCGGCCGTCCGTCCCATTCGCGACGAAATCCGCACGCGCGTAGAGAAACTCATCGCCGAACTACTCCCCACCGGCCGGAGCCACGTCTGATGCGCGCCAACCTGGTCGGCCATCTGCCGAGCCAAGCAGTGGTGTTGATCGGCCGTGGCCGCGGACGGTTCCGCCGTTGATCTGCAGGATCTGTCCCGTGATCCTTCCGGCCTCGGGCGCGGCGAGAAGCGGGATGGCAACGCTTGTTCCATTGCGTCCGAGTGGGATTCGGGAGCACGATCTGGCTTCCAGATCGGGTGTCAGGCGCTCGGTCCAGAATTCGGCGGCGGGCACGAATCCTCGCGACGATGTTGACGGTGCCGTACAGGTCGAGCCGTTTGGAATCTTCCGGCGTAAGCGCTCCGTGTCAGCCGGGCCAGCCAGGTGTGGGCTGCGGCGCGCTCCACCCACGCCCACGCTCCGAGATCGACTATTTGCGAAAGAGGAAGGCGTACAGGACAATTCGGGTTCTCTCAATGATCGCGCAGCGGTAGAATTAGCACATGGATTCGAAAGGGGAAACACTCGACGCGTGCGGCATCGCCGACCTGGCGGCCGCCGTCGAAACCCTGTCGAATTCCGTCCTGCACGGAAACCTGAACCCGTTCTCCGATGCTGATGTCGTGGAGTTGATGCAGCGCCTGGAGACCTGCAAACGTCAACTGTCGGCGCTGGATTCACGCCTGATCATCGAAGCTTGCAACCGTTCGCTGCCCGAAGGCAGCGGGGCGAAGGACGTGGTGCCGTTCCTGCGGCAAACCCTGGGATTGTCGAGGTATGACGCATCGGTGCGAGTAAAGATCACCCGCCAGTGCGGGGAATTCTTCGAACCCACCGGACACCCGTGCCCCGCGATGTTGGAGAAGACCGCCGAAGCCTATGAGGCAGGCGACATCTCGCGTGATCATGTCCGCAACATCATCGACGTGATGACCCACCTGCCCGCCGACATCCCCGCCGAGACGCGCGCGGAAGCCGAGGACATCCTGGTCGATCACTCCCGCACCGGGTGGCCTGATGACCTGCCCAAGATCGGCCGCGACATCCTCGCCCTCATCGACCCCGACGGCAAGGTCGTCTCCGACACCGACCGCCGTCGCCGCCGCGGCCTCATCCTCGGCCGTCCCGGGGTGGACGGCATGTCGTGGATCGAAGGCTGGATCACCCCCGAACTGCGGGCCCTGCTCGATGCCGTCTTCGCCAAGCTCGCGCGTCCGGGCATGTGCAACATCGACGACACCGACAGCGTCGCCGCCACGGTCAAAGTCGTCGATTCCAAGGTGCTGGAAGCGGCCGCCCGCCGCGACCGTCGCGATGCCGGTCAGCGCACCCATGACGCGTTGTTCGCGTTGCTGCAGCCAGGTGTCGACCCGGCCAAGCTGGGTTCGCATCGTGGTTTGCCGGTGCAGGCCATCCTGACCATGTCCGTCGCGGATCTCGAGCGTGGTTCCGGGGTCGCGACCACTGCTTCCGGCGGCCACGTGAGCATCAACGAGGCGGTGAAGCTGGCCGAGGGCACCCGCCCGGTGCTGGCGGTCCTCGACGCCGACGGGCTGCCGCTGTACCTGGGCCGGTGCGAGCGACTGGCCACCCCCGCCCAACGGTTGGCGTTGATCGCCCGCGACAAGGGCTGCACCCGCCCGGGATGCGATGCGCCCGCGTCGATGTGCGCGGTGCACCACATCACCGACTGGGCCAAGGGCGGACCCACGGATCTGACCAACCTGACCTTGGTGTGCGATCACTGCCATGCGCTGGTCAATGACAGTGCCGACGGGTGGAAAACCGTTGTCATGGGCAAAGATTCCCCTCATCAGGGGCGGATCGGGTGGATTGCCCCGAAACGTCTCGACCCCACCGGCACTCCGCGCGTAAACGACAGACATCACGTGGGGCAATGGGTCGCCACTGCAATCGATTCCAGTTGCCAGAGGTGGGGTTCACGGGCTGCATGATTCCCGGCTGCTCGTGTCCTGCTGGCGTGCGCAGGAGCGGGGAAGTGTGGTTACGTCGCCTAATCCGCCGGACTCGAGCTGACGCCGGATTGAGAGCGGCCACTGGCTGATCCCAGCCCACGGACTGCACGCACCACCTCCTAGAGACACCCCCACCGCTGCACAGGCGACCGCCGCCGAGCGGGATCACCACAGGGTCCAACGACCACATCGCCAGGGGTGCAGGGGCCACCAACTGGAACTTGCGGCCGACGGTGGAGTTCATGACGTGGCGACTCCAACCCCCGGATCCGATGGAATACCTCCTGCAGCAACCCCACATGCGGCTTCAAAGGTGAGGGGGCTGGAAGGTGAAGGCGCGGACGTGAGCGCGGCCACCTCCCTTCTCCAGGCATCTTTCGTCTTCTGCCCCCTTGGGTCCTCGTCTGTGGCGCTTTGGCTTCCCTGTGGCGCACAGCGATTCCGGGTTAGCGAGTCAGCTCGACCAACTCGGCGCGAATCGGGCGGCCGGTTACTCGTTGAAGCAGCGGCGAATAGACCAGAGGAATCGCGAATTCGATGACGAGCATGGCGATGTAGAACCAGTGCGGCCAGCCGACGTAGGCGACGGTCAGTAGACGGACCACGCCGCCGGCGAAGAACAGCACCATGAGCAGGTGGATCAGGCCGGCGTAGCGGTCCAGGTCCCGGGCCGCCCACACACAGGCCGCGCCGTAGGAGAGGAAGAGCACCATCGAGAACCGCATGTCGCCGTCCAAGGTGGCGTTGGGCGTGTTCGCCCCGATGATCGTGCTGGGCCCGATGAAGATGTGCGCCAAGGCGATCAAGACGCAGCAGACACCGAAAAAGGCTAGGAACCACTGTAATACGGCTCGCATGACCGCCCCTTCCCGGGCGAAACCCGGAGCTTGGTAGACACGTGTCAACTAGATGATTCGGAGCGTAGCCCGCTAGTACACACGCGTCAACTACGGTGGTGCCATGCCGCCGCGACGTCGCCTCAGCCCCGAACAGCGCCGCGCCGAATTACTGGACGTGGGTGCGCAGCTGTTCGCTGCCCTGCCGTACGACCAGGTACAGATGGACCAGATCGCCGAGCGGGCAGGCATCTCGCGAGCCCTGCTGTATCGCCACTTCCCCAGCAAGAGCGCACTTTTCGCCGCCATCTATCAGCGCGCCGCCGAAACGTTGCAGGCCGCGGTACACCTCGACCCCGGCCTCCCGCTGACCGACCAGGTCGCCGCCGGGCTCGACGCACACCTGGGGTACTTCGCCGCCAACCGCAATACGGTGCTGGCCGCCAACCGCGCGCTCTCCGGCGATCCGGTCGTCCAGGCGATCGTGTTCGGCGACCACACCGCCATGCACCACGAGATGCTCGCCGCCATTGGACTCACCGGCCCGGCCCGCGACGTCATGTCGGCCCTGCTGACCTCGTGGCTGATGTTCGTCCACACCCTCTGCCTGGAATGGCTGGAACACCAGACCCTCACCCGCGAGCAGGTCCGCGCGGCCTGCCTCGGCGCACTGACCGGTGCGCTGGCCGCGGTACAGGATTCGCCCCGCTGACCGACCCGCCCTGGGCTGGAACGTGTTTCGGGGCCCAGGGCGGGTTCTCGGCTCAGCCCGCGAGCTTCGCCAAGTTCGGGAAGTTGCTCAGCTCCCAGCCGCCGTCCACCACCATGTCGATGCCGGTGATGTAGGAGGCGTCGTCGGAGGCGAGGAACAGGCTGGGGGCGGCGATCTGTTCCGGGGTGGCGGGCGCACCCATCGGGATGCGGTCCAGGAACATCTGTTTGGCGGGCTCGTAGCCCATGACCGCCGCGACCAGCGGGGTGTCCACCAGGCCGGGGAGAATGGCGTTCACCCGGATGCGGAACTGGGCCAGCTCCAGGGCCGCGTTCTTGGTGAACATGACCACGCCCGCCTTGCCCGTGGAGTAGGGGCTGCCACCGGGCATGGGCACGCGGGCGTCGAGCGAGGAGATGTTCACGATCGCGCCGCCACCGGTCGACTTCATCAGGCGCGCTTCATGTTTGGTGCACAGGAAGACGCTCTTCTGAATCAGGTCGATGGTGAAATCCCAGTCGGCCTCGGTGAGATCGGTGACCGCGCCGATGCGGGACGCGCCCGCCACATTGAAGGCCGCGTCGAGACGGCCGAAACGGGATGCGGCGGTGGCGATCCCGGCCTCCACCTGGGCTTCGTCGGTGACGTCGGTGACCACGGGGACGAAGGCGTCGCCGAGTTCGGCGGCCTTCTTCCCGAGACCCGCCTCGTCGATGTCGAGGCCGACGACGTTCGCGCCCTCGGCGATCAGCGCGGCGGCGATGGCCGCGCCGATACCGGAGGCCGCACCGGTGACGACCGCGGCGCGGCCGTCGAATCGACGAGCGTTCATCGGGCACCTGCCCGCAGGAATTCGCCGGTGCGTTCCTTGCCCAGGGTGTCGGCCTTCTCCCCCAGCCCGAAGACGAACTCCCCGTTCACCAGCACCGCGGTGACGGTGTCGTCATTGCGGTTGACCATGCGGGAGAGGTTGTCGAACTCCGGAATCGGATTCTCGGCATAGGCTTCCAGGCTGTCGTCCAGGCGCGCCGGATCGATGATCAGCACATCGGCCCGATCGCCCTCGCGCAGGTGCCCGGCATCCAGGTCGTACCAGTCGGCCAGCTCGCCGGACACCCGGTACACGGCGTGCTCGACCGTCATGAACGGCCGCCCCGCCTGTTGCGCCTTGTGCACGCGCTTCAGCAGCCGCAGCCCGAAGTTGTAGAAGGCCATGTTCCGCAGATGCGCGCCGGCGTCCGAGAAGCCCAGCTGCACACTGGGATCCGCGGCCAGCACATCCAGCACCTCGGGCCGGTGATTGGAGATGGTGGTGCGCCAGCGCACCTTGGGCCCGTACTCCACCACCAGATCCAGGAAGGCGTCCACCGGGTGCACGCCGCCGCGATCCACGCCGACCTGACCGAAGGTCTTGCCGATCACGCTCGCATCCGGGCACTCGGTGATCTCGGCGTCGAAGAAGTCCCGATGCCAGACCCGCGGACCCCACTTCTTGTCGTAGTCCTTGCGGAACCAGCGGCGGTAGTTCTCGTCGGCCAGCAGTTCCCGCCGCTCCTCCAGCTGGTTGGACAGGTGCAGAGCCGCTGCGCCGGAACCGAATTCCTCGAATACCGGCAGATCGATGCCGTCGGAGTACACCTCGAACGGCACCGGCAGATGTTGCCAGCGGAAGTCGCCGCCGAGCCCGTTGATGATCCGGCCAAGCAGCGGAAAGACCTTCACCACACCGGGAATCGCCTTGATGTCGGCCGCCGACAGCAGGCTCACCTTCAGTTTGGGCCGGAAGAAGCCCAGGCTGCTGGCCGCCATGCCGAGCATGCTCTGCGGCTTGGCGACGTCGGGACCACCCTGCAACGCCCGCTTGCGGTCGCGCAGAATGCGATTCAGCCGCCGCCGCTCCTTGCCGGTGGCATAGGTCGACGGCAGCGTCCGCGACCGGCACACCTCGCCGTCCAGCTTGTCGAACAGCAGCTGCTGTGAGGACATGCCGACGAATCCGGCGTCCAGCGCCTCGGTCAGCTTGTGCTCCATGGCGGTCAGCTCGGACTCGGTCGGCTGCACATCCGGATCGGTGGCCCGCTGCAAGCCCAGCTGGGACGCCCGGATATCCGAATGACCGATGAAGGCAGCGACATTCGGGCCCAGCGGCAGCGACTCCAGCGCCGCCACATAGCCGTGCGCGCTGTTCCAGGTCTTCAGCGCGTCCACCGCCTCGACCACGTGCTTGCGCGGAATCGCCTCCACCCGGCCGAACAGGTCGCCCGCGTCCGAACCGCCGACATGCACGGTGGACAGCGAGCACGACCCGAGCAGCAGTGTGGTGACGCCGTGCCGCAGCGACTCCGACAGCGTCGGATCCAGCAGCACCTCCACGTCGTAGTGGGTGTGGATGTCGATCATGCCCGGCATGACCCAGCGGCCGGTCGCGTCGATCACTCGCGCACAGCCGGTCTCGTCCAGCGGCGCGGCCGACACGGTCGCCACCCGGCCGTCCCGGATCCCGAGATTACGGATGGCCGAGGGCGCACCGGTGCCGTCGAACCAGCGCCCGTTCTTGATGATGGTGTCGTACACAGGAATTCACTTTCCCAGGGTTAGGTCGCGGCGCAGGACTTTGCCGGTGGCATTGCGCGGCAAGGGTTGCGCGGTGACCAGCCAGCGCGCGGGCACCTTGAAATAGGCCAGCTGTTTGGCCACGTGATCGCGCAACTCGTCCTCCGACAACGACTCCGGATCGTCGACCACCACGATCGCGGCGACCTCCTGACCCAGATCCTCGTGCGGCACACCGATCACCGC
>NZ_JBHZAF010000020.1:0-172340 GCF_042754085.1 Nocardia sp. NPDC059236 | reverse complement strand
CCCTCACACGGGGGGTGAGAATCGGAACCAAATTTCAAAATTTGGCACTGACATTCATCGACACACTATTGAGTTCTCAAAGAACACACGCACAAACGATCTCCCGGGCTCTTGGTCCCGCTCGATCGTGAGGCAACTTTTACAGCTTAGCCCAGCCTTCTCAGCGAAACCAAATCCGCTGGTCAGGTGAAGCTAGTGTGATCATCAGGCGCTCCTCGTCCAACCTCGTTTCCCAGGCCCTTGGGGCTCCGGGTCGGTGTCCGTGTCGCTCTGACCTGGAATAAGTTACGTGTTGCTACGAACAGAAGTCAAATCGGCTGGTCAGAGGCGCAATTCGCGCAATTCGCACGCTCTCGCTCTTGCGACCCGTGGTCGGGTGGACGACCTTGGTGGTGTGTACGTCTGCGATTGGTCGATTACCAGTTCTGTTGTCGACGAGTTCGCGGAACGAGTTCCCGGCCATAAAGAAACCGACTGGCGTGTTAGTTGGCTGCCGGGCCGATTGCTCACCCGCGCCCAGGCGCTGGCCGCCATCGAATTGGCCGAACTCCTCTTCGACCCCGCCCGCCCCGCGGACGCCCACATCCACGCCACCATCGCCGCGACCGCCGAACAGCTCGGCGTCCGGCCCATCGATGTGGCCGTCACCCTCTCGGCACGACACCCCAACCGCTGACCCCACCGCCGTCCGACCGCACCGTCCACCCCTCGGTGGGCCCGCATACGCCGGGCGGACGATTCCCGCCGGAAGCCCTCCGCCCACGGGTGGAATTCCTTTGACACCCACCGGGAACCGGCCGAAATTGGGGCTGTGACAGGGGTAATCGCACGTCCCGAACGATCCAGAACCGACTGGTCACGATGGTTGCGGGGGCCGGCCGACCAGCCACGCTGGGCCCGACCCGCTCTGCTGAGCATCGCCGTCGCGGCCGGGGTCCTCTACGCCTGGGGCATCAGCTCGCAGACACCACACCTCTACTACTCGGCCGCCGCCCGCTCGATGAGCATGAGCCGGCACAACTTCTTCTACGCGGCCTTCGACCCGGACGCGACCATCAGCATCGACAAACTGCCGGGCGCGATCTGGATCCAGGCGCTGTCGGTACGGGTATTCGGGCCGCACACCTGGGCGTATCTCCTGCCGCAGGTCATCGAGGGCGTGCTCACTGTGTTCGTGCTGTACCGCGCGGTGCGGCGACTGTCCGGTCCGTACGCGGCCCTCGTCGCGGCAGCGGTCGCGGCCCTGGCGCCAGCGGTGGTCGCGCTCGATCGCGGCAATATCTCCGACACCCTGCTGATCCTGCTGCTGGTGCTGGCCGCGGATCAGGCGGCGGCCGTGATCGTGTCGGGGCGGGTGCGGAATCTGATGTGGTGCGGGCTGTGCATCGGCCTCGCCTTCCAGGCGAAGATGGTGCAGGCCTGGTTGATCGTCCCGGTGCTGGCGGCGGCGCTGCTGCTCGCCGCGCCGAGAAGCGAACTGCGGCAGCGCATCACGGGTCTGGCCTGGTTCGGTGCGACCACGCTGGTGGTGTCGCTGAGCTGGATGACAGTGGTCAGCCTGCTGCCCGCCGGGCACCGGCCGTACGTGGACGGCAGCCACCACAACTCGCTGTTCGAGCAGGTCTTCGTCTACAACGCGGCCAGCCGCACCAATGACGGATTCAGTGTGGGGTCGGCCAACTTCACCACCGGTGGCCGGGGCTCGGGATACCGCGCGGAGCTGGTGCTCGGACCGGACAGCCGGTTCGACCATCTCTTCGGAGGCGGCGGCGGTCGCGAGAGCGGGTGGTTGATTCCGCTCGCGCTGGTCTGCCTGATCGCCCTGGCCGGGGCGGCCCGGCGGCGGCCGCGCACCGCCCGCGAGACCGCGGCGCTGGTGCTGTGGGGCGGCTGGCTCGTGGTCCACCTGGCGATCTTCCTGGTGATCGGGACGGTGAACCCCTACTACCTGGCGGTGCTCGCACCCGCGATCGCGGCCCTGATCGGCATGGGGGCCGAGGCTTTCCGCCAGACGGATGACCGCCGGATGCGCGGGCTGGGGTCGGCCGCCGTGGCCGCGACCGCCGCGTACGGCTGGTGGCTGTCCGCGGCCGCGCCCGGCTGGGTGCGGGCCGGGCTCGTGGTCGTCACCGTGGTGCTCATCCTGGCCGCGCTGCGCGTCCGCGAATCATTGGCAACCGCACTGCTACTCGTCGCGGCGCTCGCCGCGCCGACCACGGCCGCGGTCTCGGTGGTCGCGGACGGATACGGTCCGCTGGACACCCCCTATGAAACGGCGCAGGCCCGGCAGATCACCCAGGGCTTCATGGCCTCGGCCCTCACCTCGGCCCGGGAACTCGATGCACAGCTCGCGAAGACGCCCGGCCACCCGCGATATCCACTGGTCACCTTCACCTCCGCGCTGGCCTCGCCGTTCATTGTGAGCAGCGGCCGGCAGGTGCCGGCCATCGGCGGCTTCACGGGCGCGGCCCCGGTGCCGACCACCGCCGAGGTCGCCCGCATGATCGAGGCCGGCGAGGTCGGACTGGTCCTGGTGACGCCCGCGGACGACGACCGTGTGACCTGGATCCGGCAACACTGCCGCGCACTGCCCGGTGGCGGGGACGGCGCGGTCCTCGCCTACACCTGCGCCCGCCACTGACGGCAAACCGAAACGGTCCCGAATCACTGTGCGGCACTTAGCATCACTGACCATGCAGGCCATCAGCGGGCTGATTCACAAGATCAAGCATGGGCTCGACACCCAGGTGAGCATCGCGCGGCTGCGGCGAAACCGCACCCTCGCGGAAGCCGCGACCGGACGCACCGTCCTGATCACCGGCGCCTCCTCCGGCATCGGACGCGTCGCCGCCGCACAACTCGGCGTGGCCGGAGCCACCGTGCTGCTGGTCGCGCGCCGCGCCGAGGAACTCGAACAGGCCGTCGCCGATATCGAGGCCGCCGGCGGCAAGGCCGCCGCCTACCCCTGCGACCTCAACGACTTCGACGCCCTCGACGCCATGACCGCCAGCGTGCTCGCCGACCACGGCCACGTCGACATCCTGGTCAACAATGCCGGCCGCTCCATCCGCCGCCCGCTCGACCAGTCCTACGACCGCTTCCACGACTACGAACGCACCATGCGGCTCAACTACTTCGCGGCCGTCCGCCTCATCCTCGCCTTCGCGCCCGGCATGCGGGACCGGCGTGACGGCCACATCATCAACATCCTGTCCCTGGCCAACCTCTACGGCGGCCCGGGGTACGCGGCCTACGTCGCATCCAAAGCTGCCCTCGACTCCCTGAGCACCAGCCTCCAAGCCGAAACCCACACCGAGAATGTGCGTTTCACCTCCATCTACCTCCCCCTCGTCCGCACCCCGATGATCGCTCCCAACGCCGTCTACCAGAACGCCGACGCGCTCACCTCCGAAGAGGGCGGGCAGATCATCTGCGACGCCATCATCGACCGGCCGCGGCGACTCGCCCCGGTCATGGGCCGAGTCACCGCGCTCATCGACAGCGTCCTGCCCGAACGCGCCGACGGCATCCGCAGCGCACGCTTCCGGCAAGGCATGTGACCAGCACCCCGGGGCGCACCGATGCCCCGGGGACACCGTCACGCGCACCGGCGGCCCCACAGTGCGGCCAAGGCCAGCAGCCATCCGCTCCACAGCACGTACCCGGCGAAATTCGCCTGCTGCGCGCCCGGCACCTGCCACGGAGCACCACACCCGGACAGGACACGCGGATAGTCGAACACCGCGCCCAAACCCGCGAACCCGGCATTCATGCCCACGACTGTCACGGCTATCAGGACCCGCGGCATCAGCGGCGCCCTGCCGGTGGAGGATTTCGTGAGAGTGGATATGGCGGGCTCCTTCACCGGCGCACGGCGGGCTGGGCGTCCAGGGTGGCGCGGACGGCATCCGCGATCGGCGTCGGGTCGAGGCCGAAGTGAGTGGTCGCGGCGCTGGAGTCCAGGACGAAGGGGCGGTCGAATTGGTAACGCAGTTCCCGCATTTCGCGGGCATCGGGTACGAACAGGCCGACCGCCCAGAGCAGGGCGGCGGGCATGCGGCCGACCCGGGCTGACGGCGCGCCGGCCAGCGACGCCGTCAGATCGGCCAGGGCGCGGACCGACAGCGGCGGCGGGGTCGGGACGTGCCAGGCTCGGCCCCAGGCGGTTTCGTCATCCGCGACGGCGATCAGCAGGCGGGCCACGTCCTCGGTGGCGGTCCAGCTGTGCGGGGCGTCCAGGTCCGCCGGGACCAGGGCGCGCTTGCCCGCGAGCACCGCGGGCAGCACCAGCACGCTGAAGGCCGACGTCGCGGCCGGGCCGAGGTAGTCCGAGCCGCGCACCTCGGCGGTGCGGATGCGACCCGCCCGGTGGGCGGCGAGCTGCTCGGACCACATGTCCGCGCGCACCCGGCCCTTCACGGAATTCGGGCGCAGCGGATGCGATTCGGTGACCGGACCGTCGAATTCGCCGTAGCCGTACAGGTTTCCGACCGTGATCACGGCCGCGCCGGAAAGCTCGGCGGCGGCCAGGACGGCGCGATGCAGGGGTGGGAAATCCTGCGGCCAGCGGTGATACGAGGGCTGGGCGCACTGGTACAGGGCGGTGGCGTCCGCGCAGTGGGTGAGCAGGGCTGCCGGGTCGGCGGCGTCGGCGGCGATGCGCTCGATATTCGGGTGGTCGGGGCCGGAGCCGCTACGGGTGACGATGCGGACATGGTCACCTCGCGCGGCGAGCAGTCGCGCGGTGGCCGTGCCCACCGGGCCCGCTCCGATGACGACGTGCAGGGACATGGGGTCCTCGATCCTGTCGGATGTGGATAAGTCGAGAACACTGTTCTCGGCCTGTCGACGGTAGAAGTGCACACCGTTTCCCGTCAAGAACACTGTTCTCTCAGTCGCCTGCCGTTCTCCGAACAGTTGCCTGTTCTCTACACTGCGGATATGTCCGCCGGATCCCTGCGCGCCCGCGTCCGCACCGAAATGATCGAGGAGATCAAGGCCACCGCGCGCAAGCGGCTGGCCACCGACGGCGCGAACCTGTCCCTGCGCGGCGTCGCCCGCGACATGGGGATCGTCGCCTCCGCGCTCTACCGCTACTTCCCCAGCCGCGACGACCTGCTGACCGCCTTGATCCTGGACAGCTACCGGTCCCTCGGCGCGGCAGCCACCGCGGGCCAGGCCACCGCTCCCGCGAACAAAGAACGCGCACAATGGCTTTCGGTGTGCGCATCGGTCCGGGACTGGGCCGTCGCCAACCCCACCGAATACGGACTCCTCTACGGCAGCCCCATCCCCGGCTACGACGCCCCCGAGGACACCGTCGGCCCCGCCGCCACCGTCGTCATGCTGCTCGCCGGCATCGCCGCCCACGCCGCGACCGCCGACCGCCTGCACCCCGCACCCCTGCCCACTCCCCTCCCCGCCCCGGTGCACGCGGACCTGCGCACCCTCATCGAACAGCAGTCGTCCGACCTCCCCGAAGAAGTCCTCGACCGCGTATTCCTGGCCTGGACACAGCTTTTCGGCCTGGTCACCTTCGAGATCTTCGGCCGACTCGACGGCACCATCGAAGCCGTCGCCGACTACTTCACCCACCACATGAACCTCATGGCCGACCTCGTCGGCCTGCCCGCCGAAAGCTGATCCAACACAAGCGAATCGGCCTGTGCGCCACCATCACACGCCTGAGCCCGGCCATCGCGTGCCGATCGCTGCTCTCCTTCCGGGGCCTTACCCACACATGGCCGAGGGCCCGGCCACCATCAGGTGGCCGGGCCCTCGTTCTTCAGATGTGTTGCCGGAAGGCAGGACTCAGAAGTCCATGCCGCCCATGCCGCCGGTCGGGTCGCCCGCGGGGGCGGCCTTCTCCGGCTTGTCGGCGACGACGGCCTCGGTGGTCAGGAACAGGGCCGCGATGGAGGCCGCGTTCTGCAGGGCCGAGCGGGTGACCTTGACCGGGTCGGCAACGCCGGCGGCCAGCAGGTCTACGTACTCGCCGGACTCGGCGTTCAAGCCGTGGCCCGCCGGGAGGTTCGAGACCTTCTCGGCGACAACGCCCGGCTCCAGGCCGGCGTTGAAGGCGATCTGCTTCAGCGGGGCGGACAGCGCGACGCGGACGATGTTCGCGCCGGTGGCCTCGTCACCCGACAGGGACAGGGCGTCCAGGGCCGGGGCGGCCTGCAGCAGCGCCACGCCACCACCGGCGACGATGCCCTCTTCGACGGCAGCCTTCGCGTTGCGGACGGCGTCCTCGATGCGGTGCTTGCGCTCCTTGAGCTCGACCTCGGTCGCGGCGCCGGCCTTGATCACGGCAACACCGCCGGCCAGCTTGGCCAGGCGCTCCTGCAGCTTCTCACGGTCGTAGTCCGAGTCCGAGTTCTCGATCTCGGTGCGGATCTGCGCGACACGGCCCTTGATGGCCTCCGGGTCGCCCGCGCCCTCGACGATGGTGGTCTCGTCCTTGGTGATGACGACCTTGCGGGCGGTGCCCAGCAGCTCCAGACCGGCGGTCTCCAGGGAGAGGCCGACCTCTTCGCTGATGACCTCGCCACCGGTCAGGATGGCGATGTCGGCCAGCATGGCCTTGCGGCGGTCACCGAAGCCCGGGGCCTTGACGGCGATGGACTTGAAGGTGCCACGGATCTTGTTGACGACCAGGGTCGACAGGGCCTCACCCTCGACGTCCTCGGCGATGATCAGCAGCGGCTTGCCGGCCTGGATGACCTTCTCCAGCAGCGGCAGCAGGTCCTTGACGGTCGAGATCTTCGAGCCGACGAGCAGGATGTACGGGTCCTCGAGGACCGCTTCCTGACGCTCCGGGTCGGTCACGAAGTAACCGGAGATGTAGCCCTTGTCGAAGCGCATGCCCTCGGTCAGCTCCAGCTGGAGGCCGAAGGTGTTGCTCTCCTCGACGGTGATGACGCCTTCCTTGCCGACCTTGTCCATGGCCTCGGCGATCAGCTCACCGATGGACGAGTCGCCCGCCGAGATACCGGCGGTGGCAGCGATCTGCTCCTTGGTCTCGACCTCCTTGGCGGTGTCGAGCAGCTTGGCGGTGACGGCCTCGACGGCCTTCTCGATGCCGCGCTTCAGGCCGAGCGGGTTGGCGCCGGCGGCCACGTTGCGCAGGCCCTCACGGACCAGCGCCTGGGCCAGCACGGTGGCGGTGGTGGTGCCGTCACCCGCGACGTCGTCGGTCTTCTTCGCAACTTCCTTGACGAGCTCCGCGCCGATCTTCTCGTACGGGTCTTCGAGCTCGATTTCCTTGGCGATGGAGACACCGTCGTTGGTGATGGTGGGGGCGCCCCACTTCTTCTCCAGCACCACGTTGCGGCCCTTGGGGCCCAGGGTCACCTTGACAGCGTCGGCGAGGCTGTTCAGGCCACGCTCGAGTCCGCGGCGAGCCTCTTCGTCGTACGCAATTGTCTTGGCCATTGCGTTGAGATCCTCCAGATCAGGGGATTGGCATGATCTGGTCAGGTTCGGTGCCCGCGACGGACGACCCGGCTCATTTGGTCAAATACAGCCCGGTCTCACCGTTTCCGACCTAGCACTCGCAGGTGCGGAGTGCCAAATCCCTTTTTAGCACTCGCCCCAGTCGAGTGCAAGGTTGAGGAGATGGCCGCACGAGTCCCCTCGGCGGCCCGGATCCCACGAGGACTACGAGAAGTGGGAACGGTCGTCTACGCGCAGCAGCAGGGCGATCAGGGCGTCGGTACGACGTTCCTCCGGAGTCCGCGGCTCGCCGTGCTCGACGGTGACGAGTTCGGCATCCTGGAGGAGGAGTTCGGCTTCGATTCGCATGATGGCCCGGATGAACGGTGGTGCGACCTCGGGTGGGAGGTCTCCGTTCACGATGTAGCCGCCGTCCGGCGTGTCCTCGGTGGAGACATAACTGAGCGCGCGCAGCAGATCGGCGCGCTTTTCCCCCGCAACTAGGTCGGAACCCTCGTCGCCCGCCATTCCACAATCGTATCTGCCGCATCATGCACACCAGAGGACCCGGTGACGCGGGGATGATCGCGAGCCCTACATCACCAGGTCGGCAGCATGGTGGAGCGACACGCCGACTACTGCGTGTCGGGGGCGGGTGCCGTGATGCCGGGCACCGGCAGCGAGCTCAGCAGGTCCGCGATATCGGCCTGCACCGAGTCCTTGTCCAGACCCAGGCCGGACAGGACGCCGGTGCCGTTCTCCTGGTCCAGCAGGGCGAGCAGCAGGTGCTCGGTGCCGATGTAGTTGTGACCCAGCCGCAAGGCCTCGCGGAAGGTCAGCTCGAGGGCCTTGCGGGCCTGCGCGTCGAACGGGATGAGCGCGGGCACCGGTTCGCCGGTGGCGGCGGGGAGGGCGGCCGTGGCCACCCGGCGGACGGCGTCGGCCGAGACACCCCTGGCCTCGATGACCTTCACCGCGAAGGATTCCGGCTCGGCCAGCAGGCCCAGGATCAGGTGTTCGGGACGGGTTTCGAGATTACCGACGGCCCGGGCCTCCTCCTGGGCGGCCATCACCACGTGGCGGGCGCGCTGGGTGAAGCGGGCGAACCCGGCATTGGGGTCGAGGGCGGCGGCCTGGCCCGGGTCGGCGGGAGTCTTGGGGACGAAGCGCTTCTGAGCGGCCTGCTTGGTCACGCCCATGCTCTGGCCGATATCGGTCCAGGACGCGCCGGAGCGGCGGGCCTGGTCGACGAAGTGGCCGATCAGATGATCGGCCACCTCGCCGATGTGGTTGCCGAGGACCACGGCGTCGGAGAGCTGTTCGAGGACGTCGTCGGGACGGGCCTTCTTGATGCCGTCGATCAGATCGTCGAGGCGGATGGAGTTCGTCATGCGTCAACTGTAGGTTGACCACACCGAAATGGTCAACCCTAAGTTGACGATAGTCCGGGCGTGGGCTCAGAGCTTCGCTGCCCGGCCCACAGCCCGCACGATCTGCTCCTTGATCCATGCCGCCGTGCGACCGGTCAGCACCGTGCGGCCATTCGAGTCGTCGGCGTGCATGAACTGGACGACGCCGTCGCGACGACCCAGGCTGACGCAGGTCAGCACGAAACGGACCCGATAGGGCGCCGGCGTCTTCCCGCGCACCCGGGCGGCCACCGCCGCACCGATGTACTTGCCCGCGGGCTGCGCGGCCTGGCAGGACATCCGCGCCTCGCGGCCGTTGTGCCCGAGCATGACCGCCGCGTCACCGACCGCGTACACATCCGGGATGCCCTGCACCCGCAACTGCTCGTCGACCAGGACGCGGTCGCGCGCGTCCACCGGCAGGCCGGAGCGGGCCGCCACCTCCGGCACGGTGAAACCCGTTGTCCAGAGCACGGTTTCGGCGGCGATGCGCTCGCCGTCGACCAGCTCGAGTCCGGCCGCGGTCACCGCCGCCACCTTGGCGACGTGCACGCGGACGCCGAGGCGGTCCAGGACGGCGCGAATGTGCGCGGCCGCCTTGGGAATCAGCCAGCCTCCCGGTTCCTCGGCGCTCACCAGCAGAACCTCGAGGTCTGGCCGGGATTCGGCGAGTTCGGTGGCGGTCTCGATGCCCGTGGGGCCGCCACCCACCACGGCGACCCGGCCGGTGAGCGCGGGGATCCGGCGCACATCCTCGGAAGTCGCCACGGTGTGGGCGAATTCGGCGGCGCCGGGCACCATGCCGAGGTCGGCACGGCTGCCGAGGGCGTAGATCAGCGAGTCGTATTCGACGACTCCGCCGGAAGCCAGTTCGACGCGGCGGGCCGCGGTGTCGATACGTTCCGCGCGGCCGGCAATGAACTCGATGCCCTTGGCCGCCAGGGTCTTCCGCAGTTCCCAGCGCGGCACGTCCTGACCGGCGGTGACCTGATGCAGCCGCACCCGGTCGACGAATTCGGTGTGCAGGTCGATCACGGTGACCCGCGCGCCCTTCGCCTTCACCGCCTGCCGTGCCGCGGCCAGCCCCGCATAACCCGCGCCCAGTACGACGATTCGATGCTGCCCGGTCATCAGAGTGCTCCTTACCCGGCCCCCGCTCGGTGGCCGACACCCTCTAGACCGGACAGTCCCGCGATCCCTGACAGATTCCGGGTGTGTCCTGCGTCACCAGCGAATTCGCGGCGCGGAAATCGCCCCTATCCGGCGGTTTCGTCGGCGATTCGCTGCTCGGCACGCACGAGATAGGCCAGCTTGTCCGGGTTCACCACGAGCTGGAGCGAAGCGATCGAAGGGCCGTCGAAGTCGGCGGACACGGTACCCATCACGGTCCCCGCCAGCCGGGCCACGAACGCCGGCGCGGCATTGACCTCCTCGACCGAGAAGGTGAGACCCGGCATCTTGGTGAACAGACCCACCAGGTAGCGGGCCACATTCGCGGCGCCGACGATGGGCCGCTTGGCCGCGTGGACCTTCGCGCCGCCATCGGCGACGGCGACGATATCGGCGGTGAACATGGCCTCGAGCGCGGCCAGATCACCGGATTGCGCTGCGCTGAGGAACTTTTCGACCAGTTCGCGCGCATGCGCCGGGGCGGGTTCGAAGCGCGGGCGCTCCTCGTGCACGCGGTGGGTGGCGCGGCGGTACACCTGCTGTGCATTGGCCTCGGTGAGTTCGAGCATGTCGGCGATCTCGCGGTGTGCGTAGCCGAAGGCCTCGCGCAGGACGAAGACGGCGCGCTCGGTCGGGCTGAGCCGCTCCGCCAGCGTCAGGAAGGCGATCGACACCAGTTCGCGCTGTTCCGCCGATTCCAGCGGACCGAGTTCGCCCTTTCCGGTCGGGACCGGTTCGGGCAGCCAGGGGCCGACGTAGGTCTCGCGGCGGGCGCGGGCCGAATCCAGCCAGCTGCGGCAGAGGTTCACCAGGATGGTGGTCAACCAGGCCTCGGCGGAGCGGATTCCGGCGCGATCGGTGCCGTCCCAGCGCAGGTAGGTCTCCTGCACGGCGTCCTCGGCCTCGGCGGCCGAGCCGAGCATCCGGTAGGCGAGCGCGAACAGGCGCGGCCGATGCCGTTCGAATTCGGCCAGCCCGTTCGCGTCCATCAGTGCCCCAGTTCTCGTCCTACGCAATCGTTTGAGGACGATACGCCTGTCGCCGCGGGCCACCACGGTGACCACCCGCCACCGGCCACCGGGGTGCGGTCCGCGCCCGCCGGGGAACCAACGGCCGCCCGACCGAGAATCGGCGCGAAACTACTTGGGCGCCACCCGGATCGCCACCGCGACCGGCGTATTCGCATACGTCGAGGCCAGGCAGGCCAGTTTGGCGGTACCCAGCGCCACGTTCGGGCTGCCGTCCAGGAACGACCCCGGATTGGCGGCCAGGACCTGGTCGATCACCTGCTTCTCGGCATCCTCGGTGAGATCGCGGAAGTCACCGCAGGTGGTCTGGGCGCCGGCGGGCGCGGCCGTCTTCTTGGCCGCGGTGGCGCTGGTGGGCGCCTCGGCGGGCGGTTCCACCGGGGCCGCGGCGGTGGTGGAAGCGCCCGCGCTGGTGGTTCTGGCCGCAGTGGTGGTCCCGGCCTGCTTCAGGCCGTTCGTATCACTGGATTTGTCCGAGCCACAACCGGCGAGAGTCAACGCCATCGCACCGGCGGCGAGGGCGACGATCGAAAGACGCTTCATACCCTGCTTTCCGAACTTTCCCGAGAGTGCCAGCACCGGACCGGCCCGGCGCTCGCAGCAGCGTACCCGCCCCCGGTGACTCCCGGTAGAAAAAGTTCCGGCCCGCGGCTTTCGTCAGTGCAGATGCTGCTGCCAGTCCGCGGGCACCCGGCCGCGCGGGCCGGGCACCGGCTGGTCCAGCGGATGCGCGTGCGGCGGCGCGAGTTCCGGGCCGCCCTCGTACATCTCCTTGTTCTCGAAGTTGTAGTACCAGTCCTCACCCGGCTCGAAGCTCTGGATGAAGGGGTGCCCGGTGCTCTCGAAGTGCTTGGTGCCGTGCTGGTTCGGCGACATGTCGCAGCAGCCGATGTGCCCGCACTGCGCGCACCGGCGCAGGTGCACCCACCAGCCGCCGGCGGCATCGCATTCGACGCAACCGGATCCGCTGGGCGCGATGCTGGGGTCGATGCCTTCGATCTGTTCGGTCATCAGTTGCCTTCCGTCGTTTACTGCGCTGCTTCGAGAGTGGACTGCGCTGCGTCGGGAGCGGCTACCTCGAGCGGCAGTCGGACGATGAAACGGGTATTCCCGGGCCCGGATTCGACCCGGATGTCGCCGTGGTGCTTGTTCACCACGATCCGGAACGAGATGTCCAGCCCGAGCCCGGTGCCCTCACCGACCGGTTTGGTGGTGAAGAACGGTTCGAAGATGCGGGTGCGGATCTCCTCCGGGATGCCCGGCCCGGTATCGCCGATTTCCACTGCGGCGCAGTCGTTCTCACGATAGGTGCGGACGGTGAGGGTGCCGCGCCCGGACATGGCGGAGACCGCGTTGTCGATCAGATTGGTCCACACCTGGTTGAGCTCGGCGGCGTAGCACGGCACCGGCGGCAGCGCCGGATCGTATTCCTTGACCACCGCGATGTCGTCGCCGATCTTGCGGGCCAGCATGACCAGCGTGCTGTCCAGCAGTTCGTGCAGGTCCACCACCTGGAACGGGGCCCGGTCCATCTGCGAGTACTGCTTGGCCGCGTTCACCAGCGAGGAGATGCGGTTGGTCGAGTCGGTGATCTCGTTCATCAGCAGCTCGGTCTCGACCGTGTAGTTGAGCCAGCGCATGGCCGCCTCGAAAACATCGCCGCCACAACCGGACAGGGTGCCGTGCACCTTCTCCATCCAGTCGATGTCGAATCCGGCCTGCACGAAGTTCGGCGCGATGTCCCAGCCATTGGCGACGCCGTGGTCCTCGAGCCAGTCGCCCAGCTCGTCCTCGCGATCGGCGGCCTCCAGCGGCGTCAGCGTCGGGGCCTTGGCGACCTGGGCGGCCGCCTCCTCCTGCAGCTGGGCCAGCGCCTCCATGGTCTCGGAGTTGAACTTGCCGTGCGCCATCATCTTCAGCTTGTGCCGCATGCCCGCGACCCGCTCGCGCAGCGAGGAGGTGGCGCGCACCGCGGCGGCGGCCGGATTGTTCAGCTCGTGGGTGAGGCCCGCCGAGAGGGACCCCAGCGCCAGCAGCCGTTCCCGCTGGCCGATGCGCTCATTGGCATTTCGGTTGCCGAAGAAGACGCCCTCCAGCAGGTGCAGCGCCATCGGGAACCATTCCTGCATCATCTTCGCGAAGGTGCCGGCGTCCAGCACGAAGAACTTCGACGGCCGGGTCACGTAGAACGACGCGGTATAGGTCTGTTCGACCTTGTCGCCCATGTAGGCCGTCCACGCGCCCGAGTAGGAGCCGACGTGCTCGGTGCGGACGAGTTCGATCTCCTCGCCGCCCGACATCTTGGTCAGCCGCACCTCGCCGTCCATCAGGACGTAGAAGCAGGTGGCCGGGTCGCCCTCGCGGAAAACCATTCCGGGCTCGAACATTTCGACCCGGCCGTCCTTGCACAGCCAGGCCAGCTGCTCGTCGTCGAGCTTCTCGAACAGGAACAGCTGCCGCAGTTCGTTCGGGTCGCAGATCAATCGGGTGTTGCCCATTCACCTACTCCTACTGTTTCGCGAGCCAGCGGTGCACCAGCATGACGGCCATGGCGCCCTCGCCGACCGCGGAGGCCACCCGCTTCGCCGATTCCGAGCGCACGTCGCCGGCCACGAACACGCCGGGCACGCTGGTCTCCAGATGCTGTGGGGGACGAGGGAGTTCCCAGCCCGCAGGCCGTTCGCCCTCGACCATCAGGTCCGGTCCGGCCAGCACATAGCCCTTGTCGTCGCGCTCGACGGTGCCTTCGAGCCAGTCGGTTTCCGGCGCCGCACCGATGAACAGGAACAAACGCTCCGCGTCCACCTTTTCTTCCGTGCCGGCCTCGTTATTGCGCAGCACGATCCATTCCAGGTGGTCGTCGCCATCGGCGGACACCACCTCGGTGCGGGTGTGCACCTTGATGTTCGGGATCTGCGCGACCTGCTGAATCAGGTAGTGCGACATGGACGCTTCCAGCGACGCCCCGCGCACCACAATGTGCACGGTCCGGGCCCGCCGGGACAGGAACACCGCCGCCTGGCCCGCCGAGTTCGCGCCACCGACGATGTAGACGTCCTTGTCGGCGCAGTCGCTGGCCTCGGTCATGGCCGAGCCGTAGTAGACGCCGCGGCCGGTGAATTCGTCCACGCCGGGGGCCGGGTGGTGGCGGTAGTTGACGCCGGTGGCGATGAGCACCGAGTGCGCCGCGACGCTGCCGCCGTCGGCGAACCGCACCACGCGCGCGGAACCGCAGGCCTCGAGGGCCACCACCTCCCGCGCGGTGATCAGCTCGGCCCCGAATTTCACGGCCTGCCGGCGGGCCCGGTCGGCCAGCTGCGCGCCGGAGAGGCCGTCGGGGAAGCCCAGGTAGTTCTCGATGCGGGAACTCTGCCCGGCCTGGCCGCCGGTGGCGGTGCGTTCCACCAGCACAGTGCGCAGACCCTCCGACGCGCCGTAAACCGCCGCGCCGAGACCGGCCGGGCCGCCGCCGACCACGATCAGGTCGTAGAAGTCGCTGGAGGCGTCGGTGTTCAGGCCCACGCCCTCGGCCAATTGCGCGTCGGTGGGCATGATCAGCACTTCGCCGCTGGGATTGATGATGACCGGACAATCGTCCTCGGTGGCATTGGCGGCGGTCAGCAGTCGCGCCCCCTCCGGCTCGTCCACCTGGTACCAGCGATACGGCAACTGGTTGCGCGCCAGGAACTCCCGCACCTCCGAGCAGCGGGCCGACCAGCGGTGGCCCACCACCTTGGTCTCGGTCACCGGCTTGTGCTCGTCCCCGCGCCAGGCCTCCAGCAGGGCGTCGACGACCGGGTAGAGCTTCTCCTCCGGCGGATCCCACGGCTTGAGCAGGTAGTGGTCCAGGTCGACCACATTGATGGCCTCGATGGCGGCATTGGTGTCCGCGTAGGCGGTCAGCAGCACGCGGCGCGCGTACGGGTGCAGGTCCATGGCCTGCTCGAGGAATTCGACGCCGTTCATCCCGGGCATCCGGTAGTCGGCGATCATCACCGCGACCGGCTGGCCGCGCAGTTTCATCTCGCGAAGGGCCTCGAGCGCATCGGCGCCGGACTCCGCCCGCAGAATCCGGTAGTCCGCCCCGTACCGGCGGCGCAGGTCCCGCACGACCGCGCGCGAGACGCCAGGATCGTCGTCGACGCTGAGGATGGCCGGCTTCGCGGCAGCTGGTGAAGTCACCTAACGAGTATGGGCTGACGAGGCAAGACCGCGAAGGCCAGACCGTGCCATGTTCGCGTCAGGCGGAACAGACCTGCGTCCTTGCTCGAACATCCTGGGCACACCGATTCAAATCCGGTGATGCTCAATGAAATCCATCTCGGTAGGGGTGAGCAATCGCTCGAATCGCTCTTCGAGGTCGCCGTTGGCCTTGCGGCGGAAGCGTTTCGTCGATTTGTCGAGCGTCGGGGACTCCGCATCGGTACCGGACTCTTCAGCGGGGAGAAGCGGGACCGTCTTGGTCTCGAGATGCAGGAGCGAACGCAGGTTCACGGCCGATCACCTCACGTTTCCCAATCGGAAAGCTGGTGGCAGTGTCTGTTGCTTCGTCTATCGACATTGTGCGCCGAGCATTACATTTCGGACATCAACACCCCCAGAATGTGATCTAGTTGATTTTCAACCGCGGAATGAACCGGCGGCACATGCTCATACGTGCAGGTGGGTGTGGTGATCCACACCACGGAGCCGAGGTGATCCACGCCACCCGAACTAGGATGCGTGGTACCGATCGTCACGTCCCCGGAGGCAACGTTGCCGAAAACTCTCGAAGCCAGCATCGATATCGCGGCAGCACCCGAGCAGGTCTGGAGCGTTGTCGCCGACCTCAAGCGCATTCCCGAGTTCAGCCCGCAGACCCTGCGCATGCAGCCGCTGGGCCGCGAAGTGCACACCGGCACCTGGACGGTGAACCTCAACAAGGCCAAGGGCTACATCTACCCGACCACTTCCCGGGTGGTGCGATTCGAGCCGAATCGCGCGATCGCCTTCCGTATGAACGAGAACCGGACCATCTGGAGCTACACCCTCGAGCCCACCGCCGACGGCGGCACCAAGCTGGTCCAGCGGCGCGACGTCCCCAGCGGCAAGCTGCCCCGGTGGCTGCAGTTCACGATCGACAACGTCTTCGGCGGTGAGCAGCCCTTCGAAGGCGCACTCGAGGACGGCATGCAGGTGACCCTCGGGAAGATCAAGCAAACCGTGGAGCGCTGAGCGTATGTTCGGCCTATGCGACGACTGACAGCGCTCTGCGCCGCCGCGGCCGGTATGACGCTCGTGCTCACCGGCTGCGGCAGCTCCGACTCCTCGGGCGACCGCACGGTCACCGTCACCGGTACCGGAAAGGTCCAGGGCACACCGGATGTGCTCAATGCCGATCTGGGCACCGAGGTGAGCGCGGCCGATGTGTCCGCGGCCGTGAACCAGGCCGGCGACAAGGCCAAGGCGATCACCGACGCCATGGTCACGGCCGGGGCCAAGCGCGAGGACATCAAGACCAGCGACCTGTCCGTGCAGCCCACCTACGGCACCGACGGCCACAACATCACCGGCTATCGCGCCACCAACACCATGCACGTGGCCGTGCGTGACCTGCCGAAGGCCTCGGGCATCCTGTCGGCGGCGGTGCAGGCGGGCGGCAACGACACCCGCATCAACTCGGTGGCCTTCGGGCTGGAGGACAACACCAAGCTGCTGTCCGACGCCCGCGCGCGAGCCTTCGACGACGCCAAGAGCCGCGCCGAGCAGTACGCGGGCCTGTCCGGGCTGAAACTGAAGACGGTCAAGACCATCAGCGAAAACGGCAGCGGCGCAACGCCGACGCCGATGTACCGGGACACCGCCCCGGGCGCCGCACCCAACATCAACCTCGAACCGGGCCAGCAGACGGTCACATTCACCGTGACCGTCGCCTGGGATATGGGATAGCTCGTCCTCTGCGCGCCGCCGGGTGGCGGCGCGCAGAGTCGCTCACTTCCAGTTCGGCAGCTGGGCCACCTGCGCCGCCCAGGACAACCCCGCACCGAAGGCGATGAGCAGTGCGGTGCCGCCGGGTTTGGCGTCGCCCGCGCGCATCATGGCCTCCATGGCCAGCGGGATCGAGGCCGCCGAGGTATTGCCGGTCTCCTCGATGTCATTGGCCAGGGCGCACCGCTCGGGGAGCTTCAGCACCCGCGCCATGATCTCGATGATGCGACCGTTGGCCTGATGCGGGACCATCGCGTCCAGATCGTCCGTGGTCAGGCCCGCCCGCTCGATGGCCTCGCGGCACACCTGCTCCAAAGAGTGTGCGGCCCAGCGGAAGACAGCTGTTCCTTCCATGGCGAGGTAGGGCCGGACAGCATCGAGGCCCTTCTCGTCGATCTCGTCGAAGAACTGAAGCCAGTCCTTGTCCTGGCGGATGGCGCGGTGCTGGGTGCCGTCCGATCCCCAGACGGTCGGGCCGATGCCCGGTTCGCTGGAGGGGCCGATCACCACCGCGCCGGCGCCGTCGGCGAAGAGGAAGGCGGTGCCACGATCCCTCGGGTTGACCGTGTCCGTCAGCTTTTCCACGCCGATGACCAGCACGTGCCGGGCGGTGCCGCCCTTCACCAGATCCGATGCCATGGCGACCCCGTGGCAGAAGCCGGCGCAACCGGCCGAGACATCGAAGGCGGCCACATTGTTCAGACCGAGCGCAGTGGCGATCTGCGGGCCCGCGGCGGGCGTGAGCAGTAGCCAGGTGGACGTTGCGACGATGACGCAATCGATCTGATCCGCGTCGATCTCCGCTGCTTCGATGGCGTCGCGGGCAGCCGCGGCGCTCATGCTGACGATCGTCTCCTCGCGAGAGGCGAAGCGTCTGTTGCGGATGCCGGAACGTGTCCGGATCCACTCGTCACTGGAATCTATCGGCCCCGCCACCTCGTCATTGGTGACGATTCGCTCCGGCCGGTACACACCGAGCCCGAGCATGGCCGTGTGCTCTGCCCCGTTGATCGAAGCAATTCGAGCAGACATTGGTTCTCTCCTATGTACTGCGTACCGCGCGTCGAACGTGACCTTCATCGGGTTCCTCACCCCCCGCGGACCCACAATGCCGCAGACATGAGGCTCCCTCATCTTAATCGCGATAGCCTCTCATGCCAGTGCTTCCCATCACAATCGAGGGGTCATTGCCGGGGTGGCGCACCTCCGGTCCGGGAGGCCGGCCGCGGGTGTTCGGTCACCGAGAACGCGAGCGTCGAACCCACTTCACGTATCGTGTGATCGCGGTCCCTGACCGCATCTACCCGCGCATGAAAGAGGAGCCTGTGGCCCGCCGACCCACCCCGCCCGGCACTCCGGAACAGACCGGCCTCGGCCACGTCGCCGACCTGGTCCGCAAAGCCGTTCCGCCGCTGCATCCGGCAGGTCTGCCGTTCGTGGCCGCACCGCTGGCGGTGGCCACCCTCGGCTATCGGCGGAAGTGGCTGCGCCGCACCGGTTTGCTGGCGGCCGCGGCCTGCGCCGGATTCTTCCGGCACCCGCACCGGGTGCCGCCGAACCGCCCCGGCGTCGTGGTGGCCCCCGCCGACGGCGAGGTCGCCCTGGTCGACACCGCGGTGCCGCCGGCCGAACTCGGCCTGGGTGACGCCCCGCTGCCGCGGGTGAGCATCTTCCTGTCGGTGCTGGACGTGCACGTGCAGCGGGTGCCGGTGAGTGGCCTGGTGGAACAGGTCGCCTACCAGAAGGGCAAGTTCGTCTCCGCCGACCTGCCCGAGGCCAGCGACCGCAACGAGCGCAACAGCATCGTCATCGAGACCGCCTCCGGGCAGCGCGTGGTGGTGGTGCAGATCGCGGGGCTGCTGGCGCGCCGCATCATCTGCGAGGCCGAGACCGGCGACAAGCTGAACATCGGTGACACCTACGGCCTGATCCGGTTCGGTTCGCGCGTGGATACCTACTTCCCGGCCGGGACCAGGCTGCTGGTCACCCCGGGGCAGCGCACCGTCGGTGCGGAAACGGTGCTGGCCGAACTGGATTCATGATGGAACAACTCGCGCCCGCACCGAACGGGCGTCGCCGTAACCGCACCATCCGACTGCTGCCGAGCATGGTGACCATTCTGGGACTGTGCTCGGGCCTGTCCGCGGTGAAGTTCGGCATGGAGGGCAAGCTGGGGATCGCGCTGGCACTGGTCGGCGCGGCCGCGGTCTTCGACATGCTGGACGGGCGCATCGCCCGCATGCTGGACGCCACCACCAAGATGGGCGCGGAGCTGGATTCGCTGTCGGACGCCATCGCGTTCGGCGTCACGCCCGCCCTGGTGCTGTACGTGACCTTCCTGCACGCCGACAGCATCGGCTGGATCCTGGCGCTGATGTTCGCGGTCTGCATGGTGTTGCGGCTGGCCCGCTTCAACACGCTGATGGACGACGACAACCGCCCGGATTGGCAGCGTGAGTACTTCACCGGCGTGCCCGCCCCGGCGGGCGCGCTCATCGTGCTGACGCCCATCGCGCTGTCCGAGCAGTTCGGCGACGGCTGGTGGGTGAGCTTCCCGGTGGTGGCGGTGTGGACGGTGCTGACCGGCCTGCTGTGCGTGAGCACGCTGCCCACCCTGGCCGTCAAGTCGGTGTCGGTGGCCCCGCGCTCCGCGCCCATCCTGCTGGTGCTGGTCGCGCTGGCCGCCGCGCTGCTGGTCACCTACCCGCTCATCCTGATGATGGCGCTGGTCGTGCTGTACCTCGGCCACATCCCGTTCGCGGTGCACTCCGCGCGCTGGGTGGCGGCCCGGCCCGAGACCTGGAACCACAAGCCCGCCGAGCGCCGCGCCCAGCGCAAGGCGCAGCGCCGCCAGCGCCCGCTGGCCGGGCGGGTGCCGCGGGTGTCGGTGTCCACAGCACGGCTGCGCCTGCGCCGCCCGGGTCAGCGCGACCGGGTGTCGAACCGCCCCGGGCGCTGAAACCAACGGCCGGGCCGCAATTCGCCGACGCTACCGTCGGCGGCCGGCCGGCCCGGGCAGAATTGACGGCGTGACCGACTCACAGCCGGGTTTCCAGTTCACCGCTCGCCTGAACACCTCCCCCGCCGACGATCGGCGGGGGGTGGTCCGGTTGCATCCGGACTCGCTGGCGCTGCTGGGCGTGAATCCGTGGGACGTGATCTCGATCGCCGGCGGCAGACAGACCTCGGCGTTGGTGGCGACGCCGGTGAAAGGCAAACCCGTCGGGCGCGGCGAGGCGCTGCTCGACGAGGTGACGATGTCGAACGCGCACATCTCGGCGGGCTCGAAACTGACCATCGCGAAGGTGATTCCGCGCCGGGCCACCCGGATTTCGGTCACGGGCTCGCCGGACGTCATGCGCGCCATCGACGAGACGACACTGCGGCAAGCCCTGCAGGGCAAGGTGGTGTCGATCCAGGATGCCGTGTCGCTGCGCCCGATGGATCTCAAACCCGGGGCCAGCCGATCCGGTGTGGCCCAGCAGCTTTCGAGAGCCCTCAATATCGCCTGGACGTCGGAGCTGCTGCGGGTGACGGCCGTCGATCCGCAGCCCGGCCCGGTGGTCGTCAGTACCAACAGCGCGGTGGGCTGGGGTTTCGGCGTCGCCGAGACGGACCTCCCGACGGCTCCCCTGGACGACACGGATACCCGCACCGACCTGCGGGTCAGCGCTCCGGCATCACCACCGCCGTCGGTGGTGGCGGTGGCCGATCTGGCCGGGGTCCAGGCCCAGGCCGCGAAGCTGCGGGAGTGGCTGAGCCTGGCGCTGGACGAGCCCGACCTGCTGAAGAAGCTCGGAGCGTCCTCGCATCTGGGGGTCCTGATCACCGGTCCGGCGGGCGTCGGGAAGGCGACGCTCGCGCGGGCCGTGACGGGATCGCGGCGGCTGGTGGAGCTGGACGGTCCGGCGGTCGGTGCGACCGACATCGGGCCCAGGCTGCGCGACGTGTCCGACAAGGTGGCCGAAATCTGTTCCGGCGCAGGCGGAGTGCTGCTGATCACCGATATCGACGCGCTGCTGCCGACGCCGGCCGAACCGGTGGCCACGCTGATTCTCGACCAGTTGCGCGCCGCCGTGGCGCTGGAGACGGTCGCGGTGCTGGCCACGACGTCGAACAGGGCGGGTATCGACCCGCGGCTGCGTGCTCCGGAGCTGTGCGATCGGGAGGTGTCGCTGCCGCTGCCCACCTCCGGGGTGCGCGCGGCGCTGCTGGAGCAACTGCTGCGCAATGTCCCGACCGATGGGCTGAAGCTCGATGAGATTTCCTCGCGGACACCGGGTTTCGTCGCGGCGGACCTGACGGCGCTGGTACGGGAGGCGGCCCTGCGGGCGGCCGCGCGGGCCAGTCGCGAGCAGTCGGATCCGATGCTGCTGCAGGAGGATCTGGCCGGAGCGCTGGAGGTGATCCGTCCGCTGTCGCGTTCCGGGTCCGAGGAACTGGCCATCGGCAGTCTGAGCCTCGCCGACGTCGGGGACATGGCAGAGACCAAGCAGGCCCTCACCGAGGCCGTGCTGTGGCCGCTGAAGCATCCGGATTCGTTCCAGCGGCTGGGTATCGAGCCACCGCGCGGAGTGCTGCTGTACGGGCCGCCGGGGTGCGGCAAGACCTTCCTGGTACGGGCGCTGGCGGGATCGGGGCAGGTGAGTGTGCACGCCGTGAAGGGCGCGGAGCTGATGGACAAGTGGGTCGGCTCCTCGGAGCGGGCGGTGCGCGAATTGTTCCAGCGCGCACGGGATTCCGCGCCGTCGCTGATCTTCCTGGACGAGGTGGACGCGCTGGCGCCGCGGCGTGGGCAGTCCAGCGATTCGGGCGTCTCGGATCGTATTGTCGCCGCGCTCCTGACCGAACTGGACGGTGTCGAGCCGCTGCGGGATGTGGTCGTGATCGGCGCGACGAACCGGCCCGAACTCATCGATCCGGCCCTGACCCGTCCCGGGCGCCTGGAGCGCCTGGTGTTCGTGCCGCCGCCGGATGCCGATGCCCGCGCCGAAATCCTGGGCACCGCCGCCAAATCCGTGCCGCTGGCCAAGGACGTCAATCTGCGGCGGCTGGCACGTGAGCTGGAGGGCTACTCGGCGGCGGATTGCTCGGCGCTGCTGCGCGAGGCCGCGCTCGCCGCCATGCGCCGCGATGTCGAGGCCGGCGAGGTGACGGCCGCGGATGTGGGGGCCGCGCGCAAGGCGGTGCGGCCCTCGCTGGATCCGGTCCAGGTGGAGGCCCTGCGGCTGTATGCCGCCCAGCGCGAATCGTCGACTCCGCCCGGCGACGTGTCCGGCTACGTCTGAAGGCTCCCAACCAGAGCATATGAGACCGATTAGTCTGCTGTGCCAGTGGTTTCGCGGCGCGTTCGCCATGCGTGCCGGTAGCGCGCCGAATCTGTACAAAGTAGGCGAGTCGTACCAATCGGTCCGCCTATCACCGGTAATTTTGCGCTGGTGAGGTCGCATCAGGTAGCCGCGGAGACGATCACGGCGCTGGTCGCAGCAACGGTTGCCGGCCTGGCGCTGGCCCTGCCCATCGACTTCGGCTGGACCTCGGAGACGTCGGCCCTGCAGCGGGACCTGCTGACCTACACCCTGCCCCGCGCCGTATCGGCGGGCGCGCTCATCGCCATGATCGCGGCGGTGCTCATCACCACGCTGGGCAGCCCCGTGGCGGCGTGGGCGACCACGCTGGGCGGGCTGCTGGTGCTGCTGGCCAATCACGTGTTCGGCCATGCCGGCGAACCGAATTCGTCGCTGCCCACCATGAACTTCATCGATTCCCTGGCCGGCGGCCTGATCCTGGGCGCGCTGGGGGCGGCGGTGCTGCACCGTCGGCTACCCGCCTTCGGCTGGACCCTGGGCGTTCTGATCAGCCTGCTGCTCGGTTCGGTGAATCCGGTGTCGCGGATCGGCGGCGGCATCGACGCGACGGCGAGCGATCACTGGCACGCCGGTGATGTGCTGCCCATCTGGATGCTCCTGCTCGCGCTGGTCCTGGTCGGCTTCGGGTTCCTGACCCATCGGAAGCGCGAGGTGGAGGAACGGCTCTCGGCGGAGCTGCCGCTGGCCCCGATCCTCGCGGGCGTGGTGCTGGTGCTGGTGACGCTGTTCAGTGCGGAATGGCTGGCCCGGCACGGCGACAGCCATGCGGGCATCGTCCTCGCGGTGGCGACCGCGGTGGGGACCGCCATTGTCGCGGCCATGCTGTTGCCGGGCCGGGACGGCGAGATCGTGCTGCTGGCGGTGGGCCTGGGAGCGGTGGGTTCGGCGACCGTGGCGGCCGAGATGCCGGCCTGGTCGATCCCGCTGCTGGCGGCGGTGTCGGCGGTCGGCATGTGGGTGGGCAGCAGGGGCGGGGGTCCTGCAGTCTCCCTGGCCGCGGGCATGGCGCTCGGGCTGCTCACGGCGTTCACGGCCGATTCGACCCGGGCCTGGCTGATCGTGGGCAGTGCGGCGGCCGTGTCCTGGCTCATCGGTTTCGCCCTGCTGTCCACGCGGCCGCGCTATGTGCCGAGCCGGGTGCTGGGCACCCTGGTGCTGTTCGTCCCGTCGGCGGTGCTGGGCATGCGCGACTATGTGTCGCGCGGCCACTACGCCACGCAATCCGCCGACAGCGCGTCGATGTGCGCGGTGAGCTCCAGCAGCACCGTGGCCCCGGGCTGGACGTCGGCGCTGGTGGCCGGGGGCTGTCTGGCCGGGATCTACCTGCTGCGGCGCAGTCGCCCGCGGATCCCGGCGACGATCGACACCGCGCCCGAATCTCCGAACGACGCGGCCACCTCCGGCTGACCGTGGTGTAACCGGCGAGCGGTCAGGCGCGCACCGCGGATTCGAGCTCGGGGGCCGTGGTCACGGCGTCGCCGAACCAGGTGCGGTAGAAGGCCGTCACATAACCCGCCAGCAGGCCGAGCACGACGATGCCCGCGGGCACCGGATGTTCGGCGAAGCCGGTCGACAGGTACCGGTAGGACAGCAGCAGCCCGGCGAAGAGCGCGGCGCCGGCCGACACCAGCTGCACGCGGGTGCGATCCCAGCCGCGTTCCGGTGCGCGCAGGGCGGATTCGATGGTCAGGCACAGCACCGCGCCCGCCACCAGATCCGCGCCGTAGTGGTAGCCGAAGCCCAGGGTGGCCGACAGGGTGGCGACGAGCCAGAAGGTCCCGCCCCAGCGCAGCCAGACCGGCGCGGGCGCACCCGTGAAGGGGTCGCGGCGCGAGTGGATGAAGATCGACAGCGCCCACGCGGTGTGCAATGACGGCATGCAGTTGCGCGGGGTGTAGTGGTCGAAGGCGATCGAACCCGGCGAGAGGTCCGCCGGCGGCACGACATTCGGCCAGTAGCTACCCAGGGAGAAGACGTGCCCGTCCGCGCCGAACGCGAACATCGGCCCGACGACGGGGAATGCGACATAGAAGACCGGGCCGACGAGGCCGAGCACCAGGAAGGTGCGCACCAGGTAGTGCTTGGGCCAGTCCCCCGTCGTGACCACATTGCGCAGCTGCCAGATGGTCACGATCATCGCGCCGACGGGCAGTTCGATGTAGACCCAGTGCAGCACGACGGAGGCGATGGGCCCCAGCCAGTCCAGCAGCTGCCCCATCAGCCAGGAGGGGTCGCCCAGGGCGTGGTCCACCAGCACGATGTGTTCGTCGAGCACCCGGGGCCCGGCCAGCACGGTGATGCCCAGCCAGACGTCGGCGACCTTGCTGGACAGCACCAGCAGGATGCCGAGCGCGGCGGCGTGCAGCGCATTGGCGCGGTCCTTGCCCTGC
The DNA here is from genome assembly GCF_042754085.1 of Nocardia sp. NPDC059236. NCBI lineage: Bacteria > Bacillati > Actinomycetota > Actinomycetes > Mycobacteriales > Nocardiaceae > Nocardia > Nocardia sp. NPDC059236. The sequence goes on along the minus strand of NZ_JBHZAF010000020.1, from coordinate 147,573 downwards.
CACTTCCAGCAGGCGAGCCCGATGAGGGCGAGCAGTACGAGAACGGGGCCGTTGCCCATGGCCAGCGGTCCACCGGACAGCGTCCGAATCGCTTGGTACACAAGGTCGATGCCGAGCGCCGCGCCGACCGCCAGGAACCGCCGCCGCCAGCTCAGCCCGATGAGCGCGAGCCCGAGCCCGGCCCACGGCACGGTGAAGGATTTGGCATCACCCGCGAAGTCGGCCCAGATGCTTTCCAGCGGGCCGGTGAAGTGGTGGTGCGAGGCCACGATCTGCAGGACGATGAGCAGCGCCGCCCCCACCGACAGCGCGGCCGTCAGGCCGGCGCGCGGCGACAGCATCCGTAACCCGGTTCGGCGTGCCTCGCCGCCGATTCGGGAGTACGGATCGTCGAGCAGCATCCAGCCATAGTAAACGCCGCGTGAACGCCAGCTCGGTGAGTAGTTGAACGCCGCCCATCTCACCAGATGAACAGGCCCCGGTCAGCGCGGCATCGCTCCTGGCCACGCGTACACCGTACGTAGACGGTCGTAATCGAAATCACAACCGTGCAAGACGGTTCCGCGGTGCGCGAGTTCGTGGACCTCAGTACTCGAGTTCGCGGACCAGCGAATCGACGACCGCGACCAGATCGCCCTGCGCGGTCGCGGCCACCCGGCGCTGACGCTGATAGGACGCGCCCTTCTTCGGGATGTCGGCGACCATGGCGAGCTCGTTCTCGCAGCCGAGGCTCTTGGCGGTCGGCTCCAGCCGGTTGAGCAGTTCCATCAGGTCGTCGGTGACCAGTCGCTCATTGCTGTCGGCGTCGGTGATGACGATGGCGTCGAGCCCGTATCGCGCTGCGCGCCACTTGTTTTCCTGCACATGCCAGGGCGGCAGGATGGCCGGCATGGTCTCGCCAGATTCCACCCGGCGGTCGAGATCCACCACCAGGCAGTGGATCAGCGCCACGATGGCCGCCAGTTCGGCCTTGGTGGGGGTGCCGTCGCAGACGCGGACCTCGATGGTGCCCCACTTGGGCGCGGGCCGGATGTCCCAGTGCATGCCGCCGAGTTGTTCGATCACACCGGTTTTCATCTGGTCGTGCACGAAACCCTCGAACTGGTCCCAGTTCTCGAACTGGAAGGGCAGTCCGGCGGTGGGCAGCTGCTGGAACATGAGCGCCCGGTTGCTGGCGTATCCGGTGTCGACGCCCGCCCACATGGGCGAGGAGGCCGACAGCGCCAGCAGGTGCGGATAGGACGGCAGCAGCCCGTTCAGGATGGGGAAGACCTTGTCCGGGTGGGAGATTCCGACGTGCACGTGCACGCCCCAGATGAGCATCTGGCGGCCCCACCACTGGGTGCGCTCGATGAGTTCGTCGTAATGCGCACTGCGCGTGAGCTGTTGGGTGGACCACTGCGCGAAGGGATGGGTGCCGGCGCAGAACAGGTCGACGCCGACCTGGTCGGCGGCGCGGCGCACGGTGTCCTGGGTGGCCCGCAGTTCGTCGACCACTTCGCTCACGGTGTCGTGCTTGCCGGAGACGAGTTCGACGGTGTTCTTCAGCAGTTCCTTGGTGATCTGCGGGGTGCCGTCCCAGGCGCGCAGATCACCGCAGGCTTCGAAAACTGCTGCGGCGGTGTTGGACAGGTCGCGCGTGTGCTTGTCGACGAGCGCGACCTCCCATTCCACGCCGAGCGTGTGCCGGGGCGATGAGTTGAAGGGGACCTTCGTTCTGCCTGCCCCGGCCATGGCTCACCTCGAGAGGGTTCAGGCGACGACGCCGCAGGCGACCCGTGCACCCGCGTCGCCGGTCGCGAGGGTGTCCGCATCCGGTGCGGGCGCGTACCGGGTGGGAATGTTGCCGAAGTTGTCGGCGCCGGCGTGGATGATCAGGGCCTTGCCCTTGACCTCGTCCAGGGTGAAGGCGTCGGTGGTGGTGACCAGCTTGGCGGTGCCGTCCTTGAGCACCTCGAGCGAGGTCAGGTCGCCGCTGGCCGGGTGGGTGCTCTGGTCGCCGACCTGCAGGTGGCCACCAGCGGAGAGGAAGTCGCCGGGCGCGCCGCCCGCGGGTGCGGTGGAGTTGGGCTCGCACTTGCCGACCGAGTGGACGTGCAGGCCGTGGAAGCCGGGCTTCAGCCCGTGCGCCTCGACGGTGATCTGGAGGTGGTTGCCCACCTTCGCGATGGTGGCGGTCCCGACGGTGCCGCCGCTGGGGTCCTTCAGCGTGACGCTGGACGAATCCTCCGGAGCATTGCCGCCCTCGGTCCCCTGCGTGCCGGCGGGGGCCTGCGAGCTGGTGAACACCGGCGGGGTCGTCCCCTTGACGTCGCTCGACTCTTGGCTGTTGGAGCAGGCGGTGAGGCCGAGGGCTGCGACCGCGAGCACCGGAGCAACAGTCCACCAGGACGGGCGACGAGTTGTGGACGAGGCCATCGGGGAACTCCTTTACGAGTCCGAGTTTATCGGGAAAGCAGGGTGGACATACTTCGTACCGGACAAGATGATGCCAGAGACGTGCCTGTGTGCCGTGGAGGGGCCGGACGGTTTCTTTCGAGCGACCCGACAGTGCCTTACCAACTGCGATTCAGTGCCTTGTCAACAGCGATTCAGTGCCTCTGTCAACAGCGATTCAGTTACCGGTGACGATGACGATGACGCCGGTGGGCGAGTCCGAGATTCCGGGGAATCGGGGTTCGGCCGAGCAGCCCAGTTGCGCGGCGATGGCCTGGGCCAGCGCCTGCTCCTTGGGCGAACTGCCGTAGTACACAGTGGTTTTCGGAACGACGCCGTTCGCGTAGTTGCCCACCTCGGTGACGTTGTACCCGTCGGAGGTGAGCTGGTCGCCGGTCTTCTTGGCCAGGCCGGGCACAGTGCCGTTGTTGTAAACCCGTACGGGAAGGGTCTTGTCGACGCCCGCGGCCGCGGTGGTGGTCGCGGTAGTGGTCGTGGGCAGCGCCGCCGTGGTGGTGGGCGCGACCGGTGGGGTGGTGGTGGCCTGGGCCGAATTCTGCTGTGCCGCAGTGGTGGTGGCCGCGGCGGTGCTCGACTGCGAGGTCGAGTCGGCGCTGCTGCTCGAGGAGTCCGAACTCGACAGCGACATCGCGCCCAGCCCGGCGAACACGATGGCCAGCGCGATCAGGACCATCGCCAGGGCCCGTAGCGGCGGGCCGCCGGCCGACGAATTCGGGTTGCTCACGGCGTCGAGCCTAATGGGTGATGGGGCGCCCGCGCGGGATCAAGCGCGTACGCACGCGGTGTTGGAGGCTGGTTCACATTCCGGGCGTGGTTCACACCTGGAAACCGAGACGGCGTGCGGCCCTGGTCTTCTGGCGGCTGGCGCGCAGCCGGCGCAGGCGTTTGACCAGCATGGGGTCGGCGGCCAGCGCCTCCGGCTTGTCGACGACCGCGTTCAGGACCTGGTAGTAGCGGGTGGGTGAGAGGTCGAAGAGCTCACGGATGGCTTCTTCTTTCGCACCGGCGTACTTCCACCACTTGCGCTCGAAGTCGAGAATGTCGAGCTCGCGGCGGGAAAGCCCGTGTGCGCCATCCTCGCCGGAAGGGCCGTCCTCGCTTGCGGGGATGTCGCGTGCCGCTGCGCTGTCCATAGTGCTCCCTCGCCGAGTGGTCACCAGACGAATATGGTGCTTTGTGCGTCGCCGATCATTCAACCACGCGGCGGAGTCGTCCCGATGCGTACCGATCGGCGTGTTCTGTGCGCCCGCCCGGCGTGTCGCCGTGGACCGGGTCCGTCCAGTGTGCGAGGTCAGTCGGCCCTACGACAGCGGCAACAGGCACCTCGAGCGGCCCGGCAACCACCCAGTAGGCTGCTCAGCATGGCTATTCTCCCGATTCGCATTGTCGGCGACCCGGTTCTGCACCGCGCGACCACTCCGGTCACGCAGACCCCGGAGGAGCTGGCCGAGCTGATCGCGGACATGTACGAGACCATGGACGCCGCCAATGGCGTGGGCCTGGCCGCCAATCAGGTCATCATCAAGGACGAGGACGAGGTCTCGCCGCGCATTTTCGTCTACGACTGCCCGGATGACACCGACGGCGCGAAGATGGTCCGCCGCCGCGGCTGCGTCGTGAATCCCGTGCTGCAGACCTCGGAGATCCCGGAATCCATGCCGGATCCCGATGATGACGAGGAGGGCTGCCTGTCGGTGCCCGGCGAGCAGTTCCCCACCGGACGCGCCGACTGGGCGAAGGTCACCGGCACCGACGAGCACGGCGAACCGGTCGAGATCGAGGGCCGCGGCTTCTTCGCCCGCATGCTGCAGCACGAGACCGGACACCTGGACGGCTTCCTCTACGTCGATGTGCTGATCGGGCGCAATGCCCGGGCCGCCAAGAAGTCCATCAAGCGAAACGGCTGGGGCAAGCCGGGTTTGAGCTGGGTACCGGGCACCGTGCCGGATCCCTTCGGACACGACGACGACGATCTCGACGACTGATCGGGTATGACCGATTCCGAACTCCCGCCGATCGGTAAGCGGGTGGTGGTTCGCTACCGCCTGCCCGCGGGCTATCCGCAACCGCTGACGGATGTGATCGGTGAACTCACCGAGACCGATCCGCTGACCGTGCGCACCGCCGACGGCCAGGTGGTGTCGATCGCCTGGGATCGGGTGGTGGCCTGGAAACCGCTCGGGCCCAGGCCCATTCGGACCAGCGAGATCCGCGCGCTGGAGGCGGCCGCGGCCGACGGCTGGCCGGGCCTGCGGCGGTCCTGGATCGGCGGCTGGCTGCTGCGCGCCGGGGACGGGTACACCAATCGCGCGAATTCCGCGGTGCCACTGGGCGGTACGGACGGACCCGCCCTGATGGACACCGAGACCCTGCATCGGATCGCCGAGTGGTACACCGCGCACGGCCTGCCCGCACAGTTCCAGCTGCCCGACCGGCTGGCCACCGTGCCCGCGGACTGGCGCAGCTGGAACGAAACCCAGGTGCTGGCGGTCGATATCGAGACCATGGCGCTGCCGTCCGGGCCGCCGATGGTGCGCTTCACCGCGGATCCGGACGGGGCCTGGCTGTCCATGCACCGACATCGCGGCGGGGACGCCGAACTCGGGTCGACCCCGGTGGTGGAGGTGCTGACGGCGGTGCGCGACGGTCAGGTCGCCTTCGCCACGCTGGGGTTGCAGTCGCCGCTGGCCATCGGCCGGGTCGCGGTCACCACCGCCCCGGACGGCCGCTGCTGGGCGGGGCTGACCTGCGTCACGGTGGCGAACGGGCATCGGCGGCACGGGCTGGGCGCGCTGGTGTGCGCGGAGATGATCCGCTGGGGGCAGTCACACGGGGCCACGCACGCGTACGTGCAGGTGTCGGACGAGAATGACGCGGCGCTGGCGCTGTACCAGGAGATGGGGTTCGTCGAACACCACCGCTACCGGTACGCCGCGCCCTGATTGCGTGCCACTCGCTTTCGCAAGACACTAGTTCTGAAAGGTTCACCACTCGTGCGCATCGCTACCTGGAACGTGAATTCGATTCGTACCCGGCAGGATCGGGTGCTGGCGTGGCTGGACCGCGCCGATATCGACGTGCTGGCCATGCAGGAAACCAAGTGCAAGGACGAGCAGTTCCCGTTCGAGGCCTTCGAGGCGGCCGGGTACGAGGTCGCGCACGCGGGCTACAGCCAGTGGAACGGCGTGGCCATCGCCTCCCGGGTCGGGATCGAGGATGTCGAGATCGGCTTCCCGGATCAGCCCGGATTCGACAAGGACGCCGGGGAATCGCTGCTCAGCGCGCCGGTGGTGGAGGCCCGCGCGATCAGCGCGACCTGCGGCGGGGTGCGGGTGTGGAGCCTGTACGTGCCCAATGGCCGCGCCCTGGACGATCCGCACTACACCTACAAGCTGGAATGGCTTGCCGCCCTGCGCAGTGCGGGCAGCAAGTGGCTGTCGGAGGATCCGGACGCGCAGATCGCGCTGGTGGGTGACTGGAATATCGCGCCGACCGATCTGGATGTGTGGTCGCCGGAATTCTTCGAGGGCAAGACGCATGTGTCCGAGCGGGAACGCGACGCCTTCGACGCCTTCGGCGAGGTGGGCTTCAGCGACGTGATGCGGCCCTTCCACCCGGGCCCGGGCGTCTACACCTACTGGGACTACACGCAGCTGCGCTTCCCCCGGAAAGAGGGCATGCGCATCGATTTCATCCTCGGCTCCCCCGCCCTGTCGGCCCGGGTCACCGAGGCGAACGTGGACCGCGAGGAGCGAAAGGGCAAGGGCGCCAGCGACCATGCGCCCGTGGTGGCCGAACTCGCCGACTAGACGGACCGGCTCTTGATGGCGTCGCGGGAGATGAAGACGTCGTAGCTGCCCGCAGCCGCGATGACCGCGTTGCCGTAGGCCGAGCGCACGAAAGGCCTTGTGTACCAGGACTGATTCTTCATGTCCTGGAAGAAGTCGGCGTCGCTGCCATTGAGGAAGATCTGATTCTGCTTGGTGGCGATGCCGTCCAGCCGCTGGCCGTAGAGCCGGGTCACCTTGTACCCGGAGTTGAAGCCGAGCGCGTTCACCCACGGTTCGAGTTCCACGATATTGGCCTGCAGTACCCACAGGTCGCCCTCGACCTGATAGGTCTGGTGCTGGTCGCCGTGGTCCTTGTCGCCGTAGAGAGTCAGTTCCACGTTCATCAAGTGCTCTTGCCCCGCAACAGGTTTAGCCTCGATGTGCGCCGCCTTCACCTCCCCGGTGAGCCCGAGAAACGTCTGCAGCAGCGTGGTGATCCACAGGATCACGACCGCGACGAGCACCAGCCCGGCCGCACCCGCGCCCCGGCCGGCCAGCGCCCGCCACCCCACCTTGCGCGCTTTCAGCACAGCCGTGACGAGCAATCCGATCGCCGCGATGCCGAGTACCAGCAGCAGCATCTGGATCCAGCCGAAGGTAACCGGGAAGACCATGCCGTAGTTGTACCCGCTGGGGACGACACTTCACGGCGCCGTCACACATCGAATGTGCGTGTCACATCGGCGAGTCGCGCCTCGCCGACAAGACACACAGGAACTCGCTCGGGGGCCGGGTGGATCGGGGAGTCTGCGGGCTGATCCACCCGGCCGTCGAGCAACTTTCCGCGCACGGTGCACCACCCGGGTTTGATGAAGTGTGGGCACCGCGTTCCGGGACCGTCCGGCGACGGCCCCGACATGGTGATCCGGACCGGGGGTGCGGCGAGATAACCACTCCCGAGCCCCGCCACGTTCCCCACTCCGGTCACCCGTACCGGACGGTAATGCAATCTGGTGCTGGAGCGGCCCAGATACCACGCCGATGGCACGAATCGAGAGTGCTCGAGGCACGGAAAGTCACAGTTATCTTCAAAGTAGCTACACGTTCGAATATCTCGTGCAGAATGCCGGTCAAAACCCGGCCCCGGCCGGTGGCGGACCTCGGAGGGGCGAGATGAACAATCCGACAGGCTCGAGTGCGCACCAGGTACTCGACGAGATCCTCACGCGCTACGGCAGCCTCGACGCCTTCAGCGCCCACCTACACGCCGTGCTGGACGCACCGACCATCGTGCTCCCCAACCCCGTGGTCACTCCCGCCGCCGGCGGACGGCACCGACGTCGAGACCCCGCCGACCGAGGACCGGCGAGCCGGGTGGCGTGAAGCAAACCGGCCCCGCACCGAACAGGTGCGGGGCCGGGGATGCGCGTGGGTCAGAAAGCGGCTTCGTCCAGCTTCATGATGTCGTTGTCGATGTTCTCGACGACCGAGCGCACGCCGCTGATGAGCGGCAGCTTGTTCTTCGCGAACCAGGACGCCACGCCGACCTTGCCGGTGTAGAAGTTCTTGTCCTTGTCGGCCGCACCGGCGTCCAGCGCCGCCTGGGCGATGGCGGCCTGCTCCAGCAGTCGCCAGGAGATGACGAGATCGCCCACGGCGTACAGGAATCGGACCGAACCCAGACCGACCTTGTAGATCTCGTCGATCTGCTGCTGCGCGGCCATCAGGTAGCCGGTGAGGGTGGCCGCCATGGCCTGCACGTCGGCCAGCGCCGCGCCGAGCAGCCCGCGCTCGATCTTGAACTGGTCCGGGCCGGCGTCGATGAACTGCTGCATCAGGCCCGCGACATGCGCGAGCGCCACGCCCTTGTCGCGAATGATCTTGCGGAAGAAGAAGTCCTGCGCCTGGATGGCGGTGGTGCCCTCGTACAGCGAGTCGATCTTGCAGTCGCGGATGTACTGCTCGATCGGGTAGTCCTGCAGGTAGCCGGAACCACCCAGGGTCTGCAGCGATTCGGTCAGGCTCTCGTACGCCCGGTCCGAACCGCAGCCCTTGACGATCGGCAGCAGCAGGTCGTTGACCTTCTCCGCCAGCTCGGCGTCCACCCCGTAATTGGCCTGCGCCACATCGGCGTTCTGGTACGAGGCGCAGTACATGTACAGCCCGCGCAGACCCTCGGCGTACGCCTTCTGGGTGGCCAGCGAACGACGCACGTCCGGGTGGTGGGTGATGGTGACGCGCGGTGCGCTCTTGTCGGCCATCTGGGTCAGATCCGCGCCCTGCACGCGCTGCTTGGCGTACTCCAGGGCGTTCAGGTACCCGGTGGACAGCGCGCCGGTGGCCTTGGTGCCCACCATCATTCGCGCGTTCTCGATGACCTTGAACATCTGCGCGATGCCATTGTGCTTGTCACCGACCAGGTAGCCGACGGCCGGAAGGTCGCCGCCGAAGGTGATCTCACAGGTGGGCGAGGACTTGATGCCCATCTTGTGCTCGACGCCGGTGACCAGCGCGCCGTTCTTGGCGCCGAGTTCCATGGTCTCGGTGTCGAACAGGAAGCGCGGCACCACGAACAGCGACAGGCCCTTGGTGCCCGGGCCGGCGCCCTCGGGGCGGGCCAGCACCAGGTGGAAGATGTTGTCGGCGGTGTCGCCCACATCGCCACCGGAGATGAAGCGCTTCACGCCCTCGATGTGCCAGGTGCCGTCGGCCTGCTGGATCGCCTTGGTGCGGCCCATGCCGACATCGGAGCCGGCGTCCGGCTCGGTGAGCACCATGGTGCCGCCCCAGCGGTTCTCCCACGCGTGGGTGGCCCACTTCTGCTGCTGCTCGGTGCCCTCGTCGAAGAGCACCTTGTGCATGAGCGGACCCATGTTGAAGAACGAGGCCGAGTTGTTCGCGGCGACCAGCATTTCCTGGATGCCCCAGATGAGGGCGTTGGGGGCGGGCACGCCACCCATCTCCTCGGCCATGCCCAGACCGGAGTACCCGGCCTCGTTGACCGCGGCCACGGTCTTCTTCAGCGATTCCGGCACGGTGATGGTGTGCTGGTCCGGAATGAACTCGACCGGGTTGCGATCGGCCTCGACGAACGATTCCGCGATCGGTCCCTCCGCCAGGCGCCTCGCCTCGGCGAGCATTTCCCGCGCGGTGTCGGCGTCCAGGTCGCCGTAGGCGCCCTGGTCCAGCAGTTCCCCGATACCCAATACTTCGAACAAGTTGAACTCGATGTCTCGTAGGTTCGCCTTGTAGTGGGACACGGAAGGGCCTCCTCGGCTGAGTCTGAACTGGTGGAGCGATGTCGAAGATCTGGTCGAGCGTCTCGAAGATCAAGGCGAGGTTGCCGTACGCCTGTCCTGTTACGCAAGCGTAGGTACGCCTCTTTACCCGGAAAGCCCCGTTCGACCGGGAAGAATCCCAAAAAGTTAACCCCGCCGTTATGCGCTGGACCGGGACCCGCGGGCATACAGCCCCTTGGCCTGCTGCGGAGTGACGGTCGCGGGATTCGTGGGAACCCAGGCTCGCATGTGCTCCTCGAGCAGACGGCCGGCGAATGTGGCATTTGCGGCCCGGGCCGGCCGGGCCGCGGGGGACAACGTCAGGGATTCATTTCGTAGACCCCGGCCAGGGCTTCGACCTGCGCCGATACGCGGTCGAAGCGGGCGGGGCCGGCGATCGGGCGGCGGACCAGATCCAGGGCCCGGATCTGCTGGGCCTTGGTGGCGGTCGGTTTGGTGTGCAGGGTCAGGGCGTGCTCGGAGAACTCGCGGACGAAGAGGTCGAAGAGTTGGTCGAGCACCGACTCGTCGGCGCCGGCGATCTCGGCCTGTTCGAGGATGAGCTGGGCGTACGGGAGCGTGGTGAACAGCTCGCCGAGGGCGAAGAGGAAGTCGACGTCCTGCTGCTGTGCGGCGGTCGGGGTGGCGGCCGCGAGCAAGGTTTGGAAGGCGAGGGCCTGTTCCAGGAAGACCGCGACATTCGGGATGTGGGCGAACTTCTCGAAGACCGGTCGCCAGTCGGTGAAGCGGATCTTGCCGAGGCCGCTGCTCGGGCCCTGGCGGAACAGGAATTCGTCGTCGGCGGCGTCGCGGCGGGTGGGCACGGGAGCGTGTGCAGCCCGGGCGAATTCGCCCTTCAGCGCGGGCACCGCCTTGGCGGCCGGGCCGCTGGCACGACGGCTGGTCCAGCTCAGCGCGCCGGACACCGCGCGCACCGCGCCCTTGGGCGCGACGCCCGCGCCCGGCAGGTAGCGCAGCGCGGCGAGTCCGGCGTCGGCGGGGTGGAACATGAAGTTGGGCATGAACTTCAGCGACAGGGCCATGTTCACGTGGACGGTGCCCTCGAGCCGTGGCAGGCCGAACATGCCGACCATGGCCATCGGGAAGTACATGTCGTTCTCGAAGCCGCGCGCCGCGATGACGTCGGCGAGGTCCTCGTACAGCCGCTGGCCGTGCCGGGTGACCGACATCTTCTCGATGGCGTTGAAAAGCAGGTAGCGCCGGTCGTTCTCATTGGCCGAGCGCAGGTAGTCGATGGCCCGCTCGCTGTAGAGCTTCATGCCGATCAGGCGGGCGTAGCTGTCCGCCAACAGCGATCTCACCTGCGGGAACTCGGTCACCCGGTGCCCGAACAGGATTCGGTTGTACGCGTGGCCGACCGCCTCGAACATGGCGTGCTCACACGCGCCGACCGCACCGAAACCGAGATTGAACTTGCCGACATTGACGGTGTTCATGGCGGCGTCGAAGGCCGCGCGCCCGGTGTGCAGGATGTCGGATTCGGCGACCGGGTACCGGTCGAGATCGAAAGCGGCGACGTACATCTGGGAGTCGACGACATTCTTGCGCAGCTTGTAGTTCTTGTGCCGGGAGTCGGCGGCGAAGAACAGATAGCCCGAGTACTCCTCGTCGGTCATCTTCCGCAGGAAGTCCGAGGAGTCGATGATCGGCTTGTCGGCGCGGCGGCCGAAGACCGACACCATGCCCGCGAGATTGCCGTTGCCGATGTAGTGCTTGCTTCCGGTGGCGGTGTAGCCGCCGCCCGGTTTCGGTTCCAGCACCATGTCGGTGGAGTAGATGTCGGCGCCGTGCTCCTTCTCGGAGAGGCCGAAGGCGAAGATCTCGCCGGATTCCAGCAGCGCGGCGGCGCGGGCCTTGGCCTCGGCATTGGCGCTCTGCCAGATCGGGCCGAGGCCGAGGATGGTGACCTGCCACACGTACCAGTACTGCATGCCGTAGAAGCCGAGGATCTTGCTCATCATGGCGATACGCGCGGTGTCCCAGCGCTTGTTCGGGTCGCCGCCCGCCTGCGCCGCCGGGGTCAGGAAGGTCGCGAAGATCCGTTCGCGCTTGATGAAGTCCAGGAAATCCGCGTACCAGACCCGGTCCCGGCTCTCGGCCAGCAGCCTGGCCTTGCCGAAGGTCTCGAAGTAGTCGACGGTGGCGCGCAGCAGCCGCCTGGTCTCGGCGTCGAATTCGGCGAATTCGCAGGTCTTCGGATTGAACAGGGTCTGACTCATCGGGATTCGTCTCCTCCGGCCGGGGGCGTCCACGGCTCCTCCGGGTGGTTTCCTTCGTGAATGTAGCATTTTTGTGCACTACCGTAGGAAACGATCTTGTTACCGGCTCGGACCAGCGGGTCCCCACCCCGCGCGCACTGCTATCGTCGGTGCGCATGGGCATCGATTCGGCGATACGACCACGCCAGCGCGCGCGGCATCTGGGTCCCGAACGGCGTCGCCCGCAGGTCCTCGACACCGCCCTCGAGATCGCCGTCGCCGACGGCATCGCGGCGGTGACCATCGCCGCCGTGGCCGACCGCATGAAGGTCACCCGCCCGGTCGTCTACGCCTGCTTCGCCGATCGGGTGGAGCTCCTCGAAGCGCTCATCCGCCGCGAGGAGGACTACCTGGTGCAGGGCGTCATGGACACGCTGCCGCGCCGCCGGGTCGAAGCCGACGAGGCGGTCTTCGTGGAGGGCTTCCGCGCCCTGCTGCACACGGTGTCCCAGCGGCCCGACACCTGGCGCCTGCTGTACGGCAATCCCGATCCGGCCGTGGCGGATTCGTTCGGCAAGGGCCGGCTGCTGGCCGTGGAGCGCTGCACCCGGCGGTTGCGCCCGACCCTGAAGGCCTGGGGCACCGCGCAGGCCGAACGCAAGCTGCCGGCCCTGGTCGAGCTGTGGGTCTCGGCCGGCGAGGGTGCGGTGCGCACCCTGCTCACCGATCCGGGCGAGTGGACCCCCGACACACTGGGCGAGTTCGTCGGCGCGGCGGTGTATCGGGCCCTGCGCCACGCTTGAGAATCCGGGGTCCTGCCGTTATCCGGTGGCTACGATGGGAAAGGGACCATCGGTCATCGGGAGGCCGCCATGACGTTCTATCGGCAGGTTGGTTCGGTGCCGCCCAAGCGGCACACGCAGCATCGGGACGAGCGGGGCACGCTCTATTACGAAGAGCTGATGGGCGAAGAGGGCTTCTCCGGTGATTCCTCGCTGCTCTATCACCGGGGATTGCCTCCGGCCATTGTGGATTCGTCGGTGTGGATACTGCCCGAGCAGCGGCTGTACCCGAATCATCCACTGCGGCACCGGCATCTGAAGCTGCACGAACTGTTCCTGGGCGACAAGCCGGCCGACAGCGATGTGGTGACCGGGCGGCGGCTGCTGCTGGGCAATGCCGATGTGCGCATCTCCTACGTGGCGGCGCTGCGGGAATCGGCGCTGTACCGCAATGCCGTCGGCGACGAACTCGCCTACATCGAATCCGGTTCGGGGCGGGTGGAAACCGTCTTCGGGGCGCTGCCGGTACGGCAGGGGCATCAGGTGCTGCTGCCGCGCGCCACCACGCATCGCTGGATTCCCGACGGCCCGGAACCCTTGCGCGCCTATGTCATCGAGGGCGCCGGCCACATCACCCCGCCCAAGCGGTATCTCTCGAAATACGGCCAGTTCCTGGAGAACTCGCCCTACTGCGAGCGGGATCTGCATGGGCCTGCAGAGTTGATGCAGACCGACGGCGAGAACGTGGAGGTGCTGGTCAAGCACCGTCCCGCCGGTGAGATCGTCGGCACCAGCATGGTGTACGCCAGCCACCCCTTCGACGTGGTGGGCTGGGACGGCTGCCTGTACCCGTTCACCTTCGATATCGCCGACTTCGAACCGATCACCGGCCGCGTGCATCAGCCGCCGCCGGTGCATCAGGCCTTCGAGGGGCAGAACTTCGTGATCTGCAATTTCGTGCCGCGCAAGGTGGACTACCACCCGCTCTCGATACCGGTCCCCTACTACCACTCGAATGTGGACTCCGACGAGATCCTCTTCTACTGCGGCGGAAACTACGAGGCGCGCAAGGGATCCGGGATCGGGCAGGGCTCGGTGTCGGTGCATCCGGGCGGATACGCGCACGGGCCGCAGCCGGGGGCCTACGAGCGCAGCATCGGCATCGATTTCTTCGACGAGCTGGCGGTCATGGTGGACACCTTCCACCCGTTGCAGCTGGGTGAGGGCGCGCTGGCGTGTGAGGACGCGCGGTATGCCTGGACCTGGTCGGGGCGAGGGCCGTCCGAGTGGATCTGAGTCCGAGTGGTGCGACGGTGCAGGGGTTGGTGACATGGGATCGGGTGGTGGGGAAATGAGCAGCCGGGTGCGGATCGAGGTGCCCGCGGGTTCCGGATTCGGTCCGGAACACCTGCCGTACTGTGTGTTCCGCCCGCTGGGCGGGGACCCGCGGGTGGGGGCGCGGCTGGGCGATTCGATCATCGATCTGGCGGTGGCGCTGGATGATCCGATGTTCGCGCAGCCCAGCCTGAACGCCTTCATGACCCAGGGCCCGCAGTGCTGGCGGGAGGTGCGCGAGCGGGTGCGCGCGGCGGCCGACGCGGAACTGCCCGCGCCGGCGGTGCATTCGGTGCGGGCGGTGCGGCTGGACCTGCCGGTGGAGATCGGCGACTACGTCGACTTCTACGCCAGCCTCGATCACGCCACCGCCATGGGCCGGATGCTGCGGCCGGCCGGTGAACCGCTGCTGCCGAATTGGCGGCACCTGCCGGTGGGGTATCACGGGCGCGCGGGCACCGTGGTGGTGTCGGGCACGGATGTCGTCCGGCCGCACGGACAGCGCCGGGCCGATTCCGGCACACCGGATTTCGGGCCGAGCCGCCGCCTCGATATCGAGGCCGAACTGGGCTTCGTGGTGGGCGCGGGCTCGCGGCTCGGTACGCCCATCGGGACCGGCGAGTTCGCCGAGCACGTCTTCGGGGTGGCGCTGGTGAACGACTGGTCGGCCCGGGATATCCAGGCCTGGGAGGGGCAACCGCTGGGCCCGTTCCTCGGCAAGTCCTTCGCGACCAGCCTGTCGGCGTTCGTGACTCCGCTCGACGCGTTGGCCGCCGCGCGGATTCCGCTGCCGCCGCAGCATCCGGAGCCGCTGCCGTATCTGCGGGACGACACGTCCTGGGGACTGGACATCACGCTGACCGTCGAGTGGAACGGCCAAGTGATCTCCACTCCCCCGTTCCGGCGCATGTACTGGTCGGGGCCGCAGATGCTCGCGCATCTGACGGTCAACGGCGCGTCGACCCGCACCGGCGACCTGTTCGCCTCCGGCACCATCTCGGGAGCCGATCGTGGCGAGCGTGGGTCGCTGATGGAAATGAGCTGGGGCGGTACCGAACCGATCGAGTTGAACGGGGTCCAGCGGACCTTCCTGCAGGACGGCGACGAGGTGGTCATCACGGCCACCGCACCCGCCATCGGGGGCGGTCACCTGGAGCTGGGTGAGGTGCGCGGGCGCATCACGAAAGCCGAGTGATAGCTAATCTGCATCACCATGAACATCATCACTGACCCTACCGACCGGTAAGTCAGGAACGTTACCGTTCCGAAGGTCTGAAGACTTCGGAGGGTGGCGTCAATGTTGACCAGTTCTGCCCGGTTCGCCATGGCACGCCCGCGCGCGGTCCTGGTGGCCGCACTCCTGTTGATGCTCGTGTGCGGTGCCTTCGGAGCCACCGTGAAATCCCACATGGTCGGCGGCGGCTATCTCACCGACTCGCTGGAGTCGGTGCGCGCCAATGACTTCATCACGAAGAACTTCCCCGGCGGTAATCCCAACCTCATCGTCATGGTCAGCGGTGACGGGGGCGTCAACAGCCCACAGGTGCGCGGCGAGGCGCAGCGCGTCACCGACGAGCTGAGCCAGGACCCGACGGTGACCGGCGTGCAGTCGTATTGGACCAGCCTCGCCGCCCGGCCCGACCTGGCCGCCGCGCTGAAGAGCAAGGACGGGCAGCGCGGGCTCATCATGGCCACGGTCACCGGCACCGACACCGAGGTGCAGAACCGGGCCGCCGAGCTGTCGAACCAGCTCAATGGGGACAACGACGGGGTGCAGGTCCGGGTCGGCGGCATGGCCGGTTCCTTCGCCGATATCAATCACCAGGTCGAGAAGGACCTGCTGCTGGCGGAGGCCATCGCGGTGCCGGTATCGGCGCTGCTGCTGGTGCTGGTGTTCGGCAGCGTGGTCGCGGCGCTGCTGCCGGTCGGCGTGGGACTGTTCGCGATCGCCGCGACGCTGGGCATTCTGCGCGGGCTGACCACGGTCATGGATGTCTCCATTTTCGCGCTGAACATGACCAGCGCGCTGGGGCTGGCCCTGGCCATCGACTACAGCCTGTTCATTGTCAGCCGGTACCGCGAGGAGCTGGCCAATGGCCGCGATACCCGGGCGGCCATTCTGCGTTCGGTGCAGACCGCGGGCCGCACCGTGGTGTTCTCCGGCTTGACCGTCGCCCTGGCCCTGGCGGCGCTGGCGGTGTTCCCGCAGCCGTTCTTCAAATCCTTCGCCTACGCCGGTGTCGCCGTCGTCGCCGCGGCCGTGGGCGCGTCGGTGCTGTTGCTGCCCGCCGCGCTGGTGCTGCTCGGCGATCGCGTGAACGCCTGGGATCTGCGGAAACCGGTGCGCCGCCGGCTGGGTCGCGGCGCGCCCGCGCCCAAGCCGGTGGAGACCACCTTCTGGTACCGGCTGGTGACCGCGGTCATGCGGCGGGCACTGCCGGTCGCGGTGATCGCGGCGGCGGTGTTGCTGGCCCTCGGATCCCCTTTCCTGAAGGCACATTTCGGCACCCCGGACGATCGGGTGATCGGCACCTTCGCGTCCAGCCGTCAGGTGGGTGACGCGCTGCGGCAGGACTTCAATGCCGACATGGCCTCCAGCACGGTGATCGTGCTGCCCGGATTCCACGGCGGCGCAGCGGAAATCGGCGCGTATGCCAAGAGCCTGTCGGAGGTGCCGGGCGTCGCGGCGGTGCTGTCCAGCGAGGGCGTCTACCTGGCGTCGCCGTCCGCCGAGGGCGTTCCGCCGACCGGCAAGCGGGTGGCGACCGGTATCCCGCAGATGGCCGGCCCGAACGGGACCTATCTTTCGGTCGGCACGAAGGTCGCGCCCTACTCCGCCGCGGGCAAATTGCAGCTCGCGGATCTGCGGGCGGTCCCGGCTCCCGGCGAGGTGCGGTACGGCGGCGCGGCGGCCCTGAACGAGGACACCATGGACTCGGTCATCAGCCGGATCCCCTTGGCGGCCGCGCTCATCGCCGTCATCACCCTGATCCTGCTGTTCCTGTTCACCGGCAGCGTGGTGCTCCCGGTGAAGGCACTGCTGTTGAACATGCTGTCGCTGACCGCCACCTTCGGCGCCATGATCTGGGTCTTCGCGCAGGGCCACCTGTCCGGTCTGCTGGGGTTCACCCCGACCGGCAGCATCGACCTGTTCATGCCGATCCTCATGTTCTGCCTGGCCTTCGGCATGTCGATGGACTACGAGGTCTTCCTGCTGTCCCGGATTCGCGAGGAGTGGCTGGCCTCGGATCGCGGCCGGGCGGCCAATACCCGCTCGGTGGCCCTCGGGGTGGCCCGCACCGGCCGGATCTTCACCGCCGCAGCGGGTTTGATGGCGGTGGTGCTGCTGGCCGTGGCCACCTCCGAGGTCGCGCCCATGAAGTTGTTCGGCATCGGCCTGGCGCTGGCCGTGGTCTCCGACGCCACCATCATTCGCGGCCTGCTGGCCCCGGCTCTCATGCGCCTGATGTCCACCGGCAACTGGTGGGCGCCGAAACCGCTTGCGGCGCTGCACAAGCGGATCGGGCTGGAGGAGGAGTCAGCCGCGGCGGTAGCCGAGGGCGACCACGCCGGCGGCGAGCAGCACCAGGACGCCGAGACCGACGCCCATGCTGTCGGCGAAGGCGACCGGGTGGGCGCCGTCTCCGGCGTGTGAGGCCATAACGGCGCCGATCACCGCGACGCCGCTGGCGGCGCCGAATTCCCGTGCGGCGAGATCATGCTCGCCGCCGCCCGCGCGACTGAGCGCCCCGGTCGGAGGTTCGCTCAGCGGGCGGCGGTCCGGCCCGCGTCGACCACCGCCACGAAGTGGTTCAGATCGGCGACGAGGGTGTCCACGGAATCCGGTGCGCCGCCGTCGTCGTGGTGGTGCAGCCAGTCGGCGACCAGTTCGAACATGCCGCCGATGGTGGCGAGGGCCAGCGCCAGCAGGTGCGGGTCGTCGCGCGGATCGGCCTGCAGCCATTGGTGTTCCAGGAATTCGGCGGACCAGCGGCGGTTGGATCGGCGCATGGCTTCGACGGTGGGTGAGATGCCGCCGGCTTCGCCGAAGGTGACCTTGGCCAGGCGGGGGTCGTCGGCGATGGCGTGGACGAAGGCGGCCAGGACGGTGGCGCGGCGGGTGGCCCAGTCCGCGTCGGCGGTTTCGACGGCCACCTCGGCCACCCGTTGCTGGATGCCCGTGGTGATCTGTTCCAGCAGGGCGGTGTAGCAGGCTTCCTTGCTGTCGAAGTGGTCGTAGAAGCCCTTGGTGCCGACGTAGGCGTGCTGACAGATCTGTTCGATGGAGGTGCCCGAATAGCTCTGCCGGGCAAAGAGTTCGGTGGCGGCGGCGAGCAGCTGACGGCGGCGCTGGGCGCTGCGCTCGTCGGCGTCGAGGCCGCGGATGCGACGCCGTACGGGGGTCCGGTCGGTCGGCGCGGCAGATTTGCTGCGGGACATGCCTAGACGATAGCCAAGCTCATTTCAGAAAGACATCTTGTTGGTAACTGGATGCCGTGCTGTAATCGCTGTCACGTCGATGCGGAAGGGAACAGAGACGTGGCAATCACTGGGGATCGCGGGCGTGGGAGGCGGCTGCTCGCGGCCCTCACGACGGCACTGACGACCGCCTCGGCCGTACTACTGGGGGGAGTCACCGCGGGAACGGTTGCCGCGCAACCACTCCCGGTGAACATCGACCCGTTCTATCGAGCGCCCGACGGGTTCGAATCCACCGATCCCGGCACGATCCTGCGCAGCCGCGAGGTGCAGCTGGCGGTGCTCACCGTGCTGCCGGTGCACGTGCGATCGTGGCAACTGCTGTACCGCACCACCGACCTGTTCGGGCAGCCGACGGTCGCGGCCACCACGGTGGCGATTCCGGAGGGGGCCAACACTTCTCACAGTCGGCCGCTGGTCTCGCATCAGTTCTTCTACGACAGCACCTCGCCCGCGTGCGCGCCGTCCTACGTGCTGCAGCAGGGCGGCGGGCTACCCGCACTGGAGGGTGTGCACTCCACGGTCGAGTACCTGGAGCTCGCGGCCTCCATCAGCCAGGGGTACGCCATCAATGTGCCCGACTACGAGGGCCCGAACGGGCATCTCGCGGTCGCGAAGGAACCGGGATATCTGGTTCTCGACAGCGTGCGCGCCGCCGAAAGCTTCCAGCCGCTGGGCCTGGGCGGCGCGAAGACGCCGGTGGCCCTGTGGGGTTACTCCGGTGGCGGCATGGGCAGCGGCTGGGCCGCGGAGATGCAGCCGGGCTATGCGCCGGAGCTGAACCTC
Source organism: Nocardia sp. NPDC059236 (assembly GCF_042754085.1). Classification (NCBI taxonomy): domain Bacteria; kingdom Bacillati; phylum Actinomycetota; class Actinomycetes; order Mycobacteriales; family Nocardiaceae; genus Nocardia; species Nocardia sp. NPDC059236. Next base: position 128,467 of record NZ_JBHZAF010000020.1, on the reverse strand, counting down.
GAGGGCATCGCGCTCGGCGCGCCGGTTTCGGATGTCGAATCCCTGTTGCACGTCAACGGTTCGATGTTCGCCAGCCTCATCGGCGTGGGTATCGCCTCGCTGCGCAACGCGTATCCCAAGTTCGCCGAGACCACCGAGAAGTACCTGACACCCGAGGGCCGCGCGGTCATGGATCGCACCGCGAACCAGTGCCTGGTGCGCAATGTGCTGAACCTGATGTTCACCGACTATCAGCGCATGCTGACCATCCCGATCGCCGACTACCTGGCGCTGCCGGAGATCAAGGAGGTCTTCGATTCGACTGTGCTGGGCAGTAATCCGCCGACCGCGCCAACCATGGTCTATCAGGGCGTCTACGACGAGGCCGTGCCGTGGTACACCAACGACCGCATGGTCCAGCGGTGGTGCGACGGGGGTGCTTCCGTCTATTACAAGCGCGACCACCTCAGCGAGCACCTGACCCTGACCACCCTCGGCATGGCCGACGCCTTCAACTGGATCAAGTCCCGCCTCGCCCCCGGCGCGGCCGACCCGTCCGGCTGCCGTACCGACGATGTGATCACCATGCTCGGCAGCCTCGACGCCCTCACCACCCAGACCGAGATCGAGCTGAACGCCGCGTTCGGCGCACTGGGCTGGCCCATCGGCCCGCAGGAGCGCTGAGACTCGCCTACCCGCTGAACCGCACCCGGCCGATCCATCCCCCGAGCAGACCGAATCGTATATTCCGCGGTCTCGGAGCGTGCGTGCCGTGGAGCGCGGTATGGTCGCTGCGGAAAAGTACGTATGCCAACGGGGGCTCGCACCAGCGGGCTGAGAGGACGGCTAGCGGGCCGTCGACCGTATGAACCTGACCGGGTAATGCCGGCGTAGGGAGGATTCACCCATGTCATCGAGTCGCGTCCCGAGCAACTCCGCGCCCGTCGACACCGTGACAACCGGTCCCATCGAGGGCAGCGTCAAGCACTACGAACAGGTCGAGGCCGACGGCACGACGCTGCGGGTTCCGGTGCGGCGCATCAATCTCACCAATGGCGAGCACTTCGACGTGTACGACACTTCCGGTCCGTACACCGACGACACCGCCACCATCGATCTCGAGGCGGGGCTGCCCAAGCTCCGCGACACCTGGGACAAGCCGCAGGTCGACGGCCCGCCGACCCAGCTGGCCTGGGCCCGCCAGGGCATCATCACCAACGAGATGCGCTACATCGCGGCGCGCGAGGGCGTCGCGCCCGAGCTGGTGCGCGACGAGGTGGCCGCCGGTCGCGCGGTGATCCCGGCCAACCACCGCCACCCCGAGTCCGAGCCGATGATCATCGGCAAGAAGTTCGCGGTCAAGATCAATGCGAACATCGGCAATTCGGCCGTGAGCTCCTCCATCGCCGAGGAGGTGGAGAAGATGGTGTGGGCCACCCGCTGGGGCGCCGACACCATCATGGATCTGTCCACCGGCAAGAACATTCACGAGACCCGTGAGTGGATTCTGCGCAACTCCCCCGTCCCGGTCGGCACCGTGCCGATCTACCAGGCGCTCGAGAAGGTGAACGGCGATCCCACCAAGCTCACCTGGGAGATCTACCGCGACACCGTGATCGAGCAGGCCGAGCAGGGCGTCGACTACATGACGGTGCACGCCGGCGTGCTGCTGCGCTACGTGCCGCTGACCGCCAAGCGGGTCACCGGCATCGTGTCGCGCGGCGGTTCCATCATGGCGGCGTGGTGCCTGGCGCATCACCAGGAATCGTTCCTGTACACCAACTTCGCCGAGCTGTGCGAGATCCTGGCCAAATACGACATCACCTTCTCGCTGGGTGACGGTCTGCGCCCGGGCTCCATCGCGGACGCCAATGACGAGGCCCAGTTCGCCGAGCTGCGCACCCTGGGCGAGCTCACCAAGATCGCGAAATCCTATGGCGTGCAGGTGATGATCGAGGGCCCGGGCCACGTGCCCATGCACAAGATCGTCGAGAACGTGAAGCTGGAGGAGGAGCTCTGCGAGGAGGCCCCCTTCTACACGCTCGGTCCGCTGGCCACCGATATCGCGCCGGCCTACGACCACATCACCTCGGCCATCGGCGCGGCCATCATCGCGCAGGCGGGCACCGCCATGCTCTGCTACGTGACGCCCAAGGAGCACCTGGGCCTGCCCAACCGGGACGACGTGAAGGTCGGCGTGATCACCTACAAGATCGCCGCCCACTCCGCTGACCTGGCCAAGCAGCACCCGCGCGCCCAGGACCGCGACAACGCACTGTCCAAGGCGCGCTTCGAGTTCCGCTGGACCGACCAGTTCAACCTCTCGCTGGACCCCGACACCGCCCGCGAGTACCACGACGAGACCCTCCCGGCCGAGCCCGCCAAGACCGCGCACTTCTGCTCCATGTGCGGTCCGAAGTTCTGCTCCATGCGCATCTCGCAGGACGTGCGCGACTACGCCGAGAAGCAGGGCCTCACCGATATCGCCGCCATCGAAGCGGGCATGGCGGAGAAGTCCGCCGAGTTCGCCTCCACCGGCAACCAGGTGTACCTGCCGGTCGTGTCCTAGGACCGCATCCGGTAGCCGGCGAATCCGATTCGGGGCGGGCGGCTTTCGAGCCGCTCGCCTCGAATCGTGTTCCGGCCCGGCGTCGTTGCCTCAGGCCCTGCTCGAGATCTGCTGGACGGCCCAGCTGTTGCCGTCCGGATCGTCGAAGAAGATGAACCCGCTGTTGTCCAGCGGGTCGCCCGCCGACGGCGGCCCCGGCAGTACCTGGATGTCGCTCACCTCGACTCCGCGCTCGACCAGTTCAGCGTGGGCACGCTTCAGATCCGGCACCACCAGCTGCAGCCCTTTGAGATATCCCGGCTCCATCTTCGGCACCACACCCTCGCCGATGACGATCGAACAGCCCGAGCCCGGCGGGGTGAGCTGACAGATCCGCGTCCCCTCCGCGGGCCGGACATCGTGGTCCACATGGAACCCGAGCTTGGTGCTGTAGAAATCCTTGGCGCGGTCCACGTCCGACACGGGGACGATGACCACTTCGAGGGTCCAGTTCATGACAGTTCCTTCCGATTCGAGTGCTCTTGCGGAAGTCGGAGCCGAGCCGCGGAATTCATCATGGTTCGGGAACGAATGCCGGCACGCCCGCGGCGAACGCTACCGTTCACTGGTCACGACGCTGCCAGCGTTGGGCGAATTCGCCCGGAACCGGTGGCGGGCCGGGCAAGTCGCCGGTGGCGGTGAGGCCGTCGATCAGCAGGGCCAGGACCCGGCGGCGCAGCTGGGCGGTGCGCTCGGGATCGGGCAGTGCGATCGTCGCGCAGGCTTCGAGGATCAGGCCGAAGTCGGCGACGGTGACCCCGGGCCGCAGCCGCCCCGACTCCCCGGCCCGGCGCAGGAGTTCGTCATTGAGTTCGGCCGAGCGCTGGACGTCCGGGAGGATCGATTCGTCCGGGGTGAAGGTGCCGGCCAGATGCACGGTCAGCGAGTGCACATCGGCGTCGACCACGCGGTGCAGGAAGTCGACCAGTGCCGCCCATCCGTCGGAATTCTCCAGGGCCGCTTCGGCTTCCGCGTTGTAGCGGCGCAATCCGTCGTAGCAGAGGGTGCGCAGCAGCTCCTCCTTGCTCGGATAGCGGCGATACAGCGCGCTGATGCCCACCCCCGCGCGCTCGGCGACGGCCGAGATCGGCGCCTTGGGTTCGGCCAGGAACACGTCCCGCGCGGCGGCCAGGATGAGTTCGTCATTGCGCGCGGCCTGCGCCTTGCGGCCGGGTAGGGCGCGCTGAGCTGCGGGTTCGGCTGTCTTCGGCATGAATCCGAGCTTACCACTTGAACGGAATGATCCGTTCCGTTATGGTTTGAACAGAACGAAGCATTCCGTTCCATTAAGGAGAGAATGATGAACGCCATCCGCCCCTTCCGCATCGACGTCCCCCAGGCCAGGCTGGACGATCTGGCCGAGCGGCTGCGCAGGGCACTGTGGCCGAACGAGCTGCCGGGCGTGGGCGACGCGTACGGCGTCCCGAACGCACGCATTCGCGAGCTCGCGCAGTACTGGCTGGAGGAGTTCGACTGGCGGGCACTGGAATCCGAGCTGAACGCCTACCCCCAGTTCACCACCGAGATCGAGGGTGAGGACATCCACTTCCTGCACGTGCGGTCCGCGCGAGAGGATGCCACCCCGGTGATCCTCACCCACGGCTGGCCGGGCTCGATCCTCGAGTACGTGGATCTCATCGCGCCGCTCACCGCACCCGAGGACACGGACGCTCCGGCCTTCCACGTGGTCATCCCGTCGCTGCCGGGCTACGGATTCTCCGGCCCGACCCGCTCCACCGGCTGGAACCGCTACCGCACCGCCCGCGCCTGGGTGGAGCTCATGGACCGGCTCGGCTACACCCGGTTCGGTGCGATCGGCAATGACGCCGGCTCGATGATCGCGCCGGAAATGGGCCGGATCGCGCCGGATCGCGTGCTGGGAGTCCATGTGACGCAGCTGTTCTCGTTCCCGTCGGGCGACCCGGCCGAGATGGCCGGCCTGTCCGAGGAGGACATGGCCGCACTGGCGCACCTGCAGTGGTTCTACGACAACAAGTTCGCGTTCAATACGCTGTCGAGCCAGCAGCCGCACACCCTGGCCTTCGCGTTGTCGGATTCGCCGCTGGGGCTGCTGGGCTGGAACTCGCAGCTCTTCCCCGAGAGCCTCGACGCGGAATTCGTGATCGGCAATATGGCCATCTACTGGCTGACCGGCACCGCCGGATCGTCCATCCGCTTCTACTACGAGGACGCCCACGCCACCGAGCAGCCCACCGGACCGACCACCGTCCCCACCGCGCTGGCCATGTTCGCCGGCGATTTCCAGTCCATCCGCCCCTTCGCCGAACGCGATCACAAGAACATCGTGAGCTGGCACGCCTACGACGTGAACTCGGGCTCGACCAGCGCCAATGATGCGGCGGGACACTACGCCGCACACGAGGCGACCGACGTGCTGGTGGCGGATATTCGCGAATTCTTCGCCGGGCTACGCTGATTCGCCCGGTTCTGCCCGAAGGCCGGCCTGGTTCAATCCCACGGGCCGGCCTGGATCCTCCCGCATGTTCGCGAGACGCGCGGCGATGGTTCCCGGAGGCTCTCGCTGATGTACTGAATTCATCATCGCAACAACGAATTACACGAGGTGAGAGCCATGAAGGTCGCCATTTTCGGAGCCACCGGAACCGTCGGTCGCCACGTCGTCGCCCGGGCCCTCGCGGCCGGGCATCAGGTCACCGCGCTGACCCGCGATGCCGCCAACCTGACCGCCGCAACCCACGAGCGACTGCGCGTCGAGGTCGGCGATGTGCTGGACCCGGCCGCGGTGGAGCGCACCGTGATCGGGCAGGACGCGGTGATCGTCACCCTCGGCGCGGGCCGCAAGGGCGTGGTGCGCGCCGAGGGCACCCGCCACATCATCGAGGCCATGGCTCGGACGGGGGTGAAGCGGCTGATCTGCCAGTCCTCGCTGGGTGTCGGCGACAGCCGCGGCAATCTGAACTTCGTCTGGAAGTACGTGATGTTCGGCATGCTGCTGCGGCAGCCCTATGCCGATCACGTGCGGCAGGAGGAGTACGTGCTGGCCAGTGATCTGGACTGGACCATCGTGCGGCCCAGCGCCTTCACCGACGGACCGGCCACCGGGAACTACCGCCGGGATTTCCCGGCCACGGAAACCGGTCTGTCGCTGAAGATCTCACGCGCGGACATCGCCGAGTTCCTCGTCGAACAGCTCACCGACGGCACCTACGTCCGCCGCACCCCTGGCATCTCGAACTGACCCGGTGCGCCGCTGATCAGAAACCGAAAACCTCTGCCATGGAGATGGATTCGTCGTCCCAGCGCCGTTCTATGGCCGCGCGCTCGGCATCCGGGAGGTACGGATCCCATCCGGCCCTGCGCCAGAAGGCTTCTCGATGCTCATCGCTGAGGGGATGCGGCGTGCTCATGGCGAATTCCCTGGATCATGACGACCGTCACATCGATTCTAACGACGAGGTAGATCACTTGCGGCCGAGTTGCACACCGACTTGTGTGCGACGGAAAGAACCGAGCGCTCGTCCCCCATCGGGTACGAGCGCTCAGTCCTGTTGTGGCGGTGGCAAGCCCGCCGGTTATGTGGTCTTCGGCGAGGTCAGGTCGTAGAGGGTGATGCCGTCCACCTCCTGCGAGTTGAAGTGCTCCTTCACCCACGCCGTGATCTGCGAGCTCTGGCTCTGGTTGCCGCCGTTGCCGCCGCGGTCGCCGCCCATCTGATTGCCGCTGATGAAGTAGTGGATCCGGCCGACCTGCACGTACTCCTGGAACTGGGACAGTGTCGGCGAGGGGTCGCTGCCATTGAAGCCACCGATCGGCATGACCGGCAGCTGGGTCGCCAGCTGGAATCCGGCCGCCGAGTTGGAGCTGACCGTCGCCGCCACCCAGGTGTACTCGGAGCCGTCGGCCTTCAGCAGCGCGGTGACCTTGTCACTCGGGTTGCTCGCCATCATCATGTTGCCCGCGCCGCCGCCGAATCCGCCGTGCTGACCGCCACCCGGCTGCCCGCCGGGCATGCCATTGCCGGGTCCCGCATTGCCACCCGGTCCACCGTTGCCGGTGCGGCCGTTCGGCATACCGTGGTCGCCGCCGCGCGGACCGCCCGGACCCCAGCCGCCGCGCACCGCGGGTCCGGCCGAGGGCATCGGCCCCTGGTGTGCGGTGGCGATGCCGTCCACGGCGTAGGCGGTGGGACCGGCCAGACCGACCAGCACCGCGGCCGCCGCGACGGCCAGACCGGCCTTGCGGGGCAGGCGAATCAGCAGCAGGACGGTGGCGACAATGCCGCCCACCAGGACCACCCAGCGCAGCCACGGCACGAAGGACGTGCTGCGGGACAGGATGATCCACGCCGTCGCCGTGGTCAGGCCCATCGCCAGAACGGCGGCCAGGCGCACCCACAGCCGATCGCGGTGCTGCCAGGCGAGCACCGAGCCCGCGCCGAGCAGCGCGGCCACGGCCGGGGCCAGCGCCACCGTGTAGTACGGGTGGAAGATGCCCTTCATGAGGCTGAACACCAGTCCGGTGCCCACCAGCCAGCCGCCGAACAGGATCAGCGTGGCGCGCTGGGGATCGGTGCGGGTCAGCTTGCCGCGCAGGGCGATTCCCGCCACCAGCAGTACCAGGGCGGCCGGGATGAGCCAGGCGATCTGACCGGCCTGCGCCGGTTCGAACAGCCGCCCGATGCCGGGCGTGCCCCACATGCCGCCACCGCCGCTCGGCAGCTGGTCGCCGCCGCCGAAACCGCCGACACTGCCGCGCTCATTGCCGTCGAGACGGCCCAGGCCGTTGTAGCCGAGGGTGAGTTCGATGATCGAATTGTGCTGCGAGCCGCCGAAGTACGGGCGATCCGAGGCCGGCCACAGCTCGGCCAGCAGCACCCACCAGCCGGCGCCCGCCACCATGGCCGCGGCCGCGCCGAACAGCTGCGCGATGCGCTTGCCCAGCTCGGGCGGGCCCGCGATCAGGTAGGTCAGCGCCAACGCGGGCACCACCAGCAGCACCTGCAGCTGCTTGGCGAGGAAGCCGAGTCCGATGAACGCGCCGGTGAGCAGCACCCAGCGCCAGCGGCCGTCGGCGACCGCGCGGGTCATGGCCCAGGCCGCGGCCAGCATGAGGAACACCAGCATGGCGTCCGGGTTGTTGAACCGGAACATCACGGCGGCAATGGGAGTCAGCGCCAGCACCAGGCCGGCCAGCAGTCCGGCGCTCGCGCCGAAGGTGCGGCGCACGATGGCCCACAGCAGCGCCACCGAGGCCACGCCGAGCAGGGCCTGCGGCAGCAGCATGCTCCAGCTGTGCAGGCCGAAGATCCGCACCGAGATCTCCATGGGCCACAACGACAGTGGCGTCTTGTCCACGGTGATGGAGTTGGCCGCGTCGGAGGAGCCGAAGAACATGGCCTTCCACGACACCGAACCCGCCTGCACGGCGGCCGCGTAGAAGGAGTTCGCCCAGCCGTTGGCCGACAGGTTCCAGAGGTAGGCGATGGCGGTGCCGATCAGCAGGGCCGCCAGCGCCAGGTACTCCCGGCGGCCGGTGCGGGCCGCGGGCGGCTCGGCCGGGGCTGGAGCGAGCCGGGGCTCGGTCAGAGTCGCGGTCAACGGTCGCCTCCTCGGTCAGCTCGATCGGTGGGGGTGTCGGACGGGGTGGTCCAGTACGGCAGGTCGCCGTGTTCGGGATGGCACCGGCCGGGGAAGTCCACTCGCACCAGCCGGAAGCCATCGGTCGGAAGCGCCTGTGGCGCAGGGAAGATCGTTGTCACCGGACCGCCTCGGGCTCGGGATGCCGTCCGGCATTGCGGAAGACCCAGCGCAGCCCGACGAAGCGCAGCAGGGTGGCGACCAGGTTGGCGATCACCAGCACCAGCAGCTCCAGGTGCACCGCCGCATCCGGGGCCCAGTGGTGCAGGGTGTAGAGCGAGCCACTGGTCAGCGCCAGGCCGACGCCGAAGATGACCAGACCCTGGAAGTGGTGCGACACCGCCTGATTGGATCCGCGCACCCCGAAGGTGAAGGCGCGGTTGGCGGCGGTATTGCCGATCGCGGTGACCAGCAGGGCCAGGAAGTTGGCGGCCTGCGCGCCCGTGATGCCCTGCAGCAGGACATAGAGCAGCAGGTAGGCCAGGGTCGAGGTGACGCCGACGATGCCGAAGCGGACCAGCTGCCCGACCATGCCCAGCGGCACGCCCTCCACCAGCGGCTCGCGGCCGATGGCGGCACGCAGCTCGTTGATGGGGAGCCGGCCGGTGGTCAGCGCGCGGCCGACCCGCCAGACGCCGAGCAGGTCCTTGCGGGCCGTGTCGATGATGTCCACCCGGGAGTCCGGGTCGTCGATCCAGTCCACCGGCACCTCGTGGATGCGCAGCCCGATGCGCTCGGCCAGCACCAGCAGTTCGGTGTCGAAGAACCATTCGCCGTCCTCGACGAGCGGCAGCACCAGCTTGGCCACGTCGCCGCGCATGGCCTTGAAGCCGCACTGCGCGTCGGAGAACTTGGCCTGCAGCGAGGCCCGCAGGATCAGGTTGTAGCAGCGGGAGATGATCTCGCGCTTGGGCCCGCGCACCACCCGTGAGGAGGAGGCCAGCCGGGTGCCGATGGCGACGTCCGAGTGCCCGGACACCAGCGGCGCGACCAGCGGTAGCAGCGCGTTGAGGTCGGTGGACAGGTCCACGTCCATGTAGGCGACGACCTGGGCGTCGGAGGCCTGCCAGACCTCGCGCAACGCGCGGCCGCGGCCCTTGCGGTCCAGGTGCACCACCCGCACGCCGTCCATCTGGTCGGCCAGCTGCCGGGCCACCTCGAGGGTGTTGTCGGTGGAGGCGTTGTCGGCGATGGTGATGCGCGCCGTGAAAGGGAAGTTCAGGGTGAGGAACGCGTGCAGTCTGCGTACGCAGGGGCCGAGGTCGACCTCTTCGTTGTAGACCGGAACGACCACGTCCACGACGGGAGCGGTCACTGCTTCTGCGGGTTCCGCCGCCCGCACGGCGGTTACGGTGTCGTTCATAGTGACCAATCTCGATCACCAGACTCACATCAGTCTGCGGCCTGCCTGGGAGGTTCCTGGGAGCCGCTTGCCTCGGCGTCGATTTCGTGCGATGCGCGAACCCGGATCGAGATCGCACGGACCCCGCCGTGATCGCGCTAGCTCGGTCCGAGATGCAGCCGCCACAGCGGGGAGACCGGTCCGTGTCCTTTGCCGAGGTCGTAGGACGCTTCCAGGCAGCGGAAGGTCCATTCCTTGGCGAAGGCGACGGCGTCGGGGACCGAGTAGCCGTGGGCCAGCGCGCAGCAGATGGACGCGGCCAGGGTGTCGCCACCGCCGTGATCGTTGCCGGTGACCAGGCGCCGGGCGGGGAGCTCGTGGAAGGTGTCGCCGTCGAAGAGCAGGTCGGTGGACTGCTCCGAGGTGCGCAGGTGCCCGCCCTTGACGATGGCCCACTGCGGGCCCAGCGCGATGAGCGCCTCGGCGGCCTTGCGGGCGGAAGCGTCGTCGATCACGTCGATGCCGGTGATCAGGCGGACCTCGTCGAGGTTGGGGGTGACCACGGTGGCCAGCGGAATCAGGGTGTGGCGCACCGCGTCCAGGGCCTCGGCGTGCAGCAGGGCGTCGCCATGCATGGAGGCGGCGACCGGATCGACCACCAGCGGGATGCTGCCCTGGCGTCCGATGCCGACCTCGCGGCAGACCCCGGCCACAGCCTCGATGATGGCGGTGGAAGCCAGCATGCCGGTCTTGGCCGCACCGATTCCGATGTCGCCGACCACGGTTCGCACCTGGTCGGCCACGATCTGCGGCGGGATCTCGTGGAAACCGCTGACGCCGACGGTGTTCTGCACGGTCACCGCGGCGACCGCCACGCACGCGTGCACACCGCACAGGGCCATGGTGCGGGAGTCGGCCTGGATGCCCGCGCCGCCGCCGGAGTCGGTGCCCGCGATGGTGAGGGCGCGAACCGGGGTGGTGCCGTTCGGGGCAAGCGGTAGCAGTTGCACGGCGCTTATTTTGCCCTCCGCTTCGCTCCGGGCGGGTTCCCGGCCCTGGAGGTCTCGTTCTTCCCTCCCTCCGCCTCCTCCGCTTCGCTCCCCCGGCTCCGCTCAGTCCAGAACGAGACGGGCCGCGAACCTTTGGGGGCGATCGATCGCAGATATTGAAAATCATTATCATTAATGGATGACTTCAACTCAGCTGCCGGTGACCGTGCTGTCGGGATTCCTCGGTGCGGGCAAGACGACCCTGCTCAACCACATCCTGGCCAACCGGGAGGGCCGCCGGGTGGCGGTCATCGTCAATGACATGAGCGAGGTGAACATCGACGCGGCGCTGGTCGCGGGGCAGGGGCATCTGGACCGCACCGAGGAGAGACTGGTGGAGCTCACCAACGGCTGCATCTGCTGCACACTGCGCGAGGACCTCATCGAATCGGTGGGAAAACTGGCGCGGGAGGGGCGCTTCGACCAGCTGGTCATCGAATCCACCGGGATCTCCGAGCCGATGCCGGTGGCGGCCACCTTCGAGTGGGAGTTCGAGGACGGCTTTCAGCTCGGTGAACTCGCGCGCCTGGACACCATGGTGACGGTCGTGGACTGCTCCACCTTCCTCGCCGAAGTGGTGAAGGGGCAGGCCCTGGCCGAGCGGAATCTGCAAGCGGGAGAAGGGGATGCGCGCACCATCGCCGACCTGCTGGTCGATCAGGTCGAGTTCGCGAACGTGCTGGTGCTCAACAAGACCGACCTGGTGAGCGCGAATGCCCTCGGAACCGTGGAGGCCACGATCCGGCGATTGAACCCGGCCGCGCGGATCCTGCGCGCCGCACACGGCGTCGTCGACCTCGCGGAAGTCCTCGACACCGGCCGCTACAACCCCGATCTCGCCGCCCAATTCGAAGGCTGGGACGAGGAATTGGCGGGCGGCCACACCCCCGAAACCGAGGAATACGGCATCAGCAGCCTCACCTTCACCGCCGACCGCCCCTTCCACCCCGAACGCCTCGACGCCGCCCTCGCCCAACTACAGCGACTGCTCCGCAGCAAAGGCTTCTTCTGGCTGGCGAGCCGCCCCCACCTGGCCGCCATCTGGTCCCAGGCCGGCCCGAACCTGACCTTCGAAGCCGGCGCCTACTGGGACGCCCTCGACATGCAACCCGGCCAGGAAATCGTCTTCATCGGCATCAGACTCGACCGCCACCACGTCCACGACCTCCTGGCCTCAGCCCTCCTCACCGACACCGAACTCGCTGCGGGCCACCAGGAATGGCTCACCTACCCCGACCCCTTCCCCTCATGGGGCCCATCCCACAACCACGCCTGATCATCCGAACCGGCGGCGACTCCCCGATCGACTCCACCACCCGTGACGCAGGTCATACGAAGGTGATGTCACAAGACCGGACGATTTCGAGTCTTGTGTGCGAATCGCCGAGAAGGAGTCGCCACCATGAGCATCGCCCTGTGGATCTGCGCCGGCCTGCTGGCAGCCGTAGCCCTCTTCGGCGGCCTCACGAAAATCGTCGTCCCCAAGGAGAAGCTGGCCGCCGCCCCCGGCGGCGGCTGGACCGGCGACGCCACCGCCACATTCGTCAAAACCCTCGGCGCCCTGGAAGTCCTGGCCGCCCTCGGCCTCACCCTCCCCGCAGCCCTCGACATAGCCCCGTTCATGGTCCCGGTCACCGCCATCTGCTGGATCCTCCTGATGATCGGCGCCATGATCACCCACCTCCGCCACGGTGACCGAGCGGCCTTGATAGCCAACGTGCTCTACTTGGCCCTGGCCCTCTTCATCACAGTGGGTCGCTCCTGGCTCCACCCGTTCTGACCGGCGATCCAGCCAGGTTTGGCATCGACCCACAAGTCCGGACGTGCGATTTCACCGCGACTGATCCGAAGCCACAGTCCGGCGGATGAAATCCCGTAGCGGTGATACACGGCCGTGCTGTCCAGGGCTTCAACAGTCGATTCCGGCCAGCACCACTGGACCGGCACCGGAGATGACAACCGGTGCCCACGCCTGAATCATCGGCAGCGGCCAGCCCGGCCACCGCCCGACCATGACCACCGGCGGCGGCACCCAGTACGGACCGCGAATTCGCCAGCGCTGCAACTGTTCGTATCGCATGCCCGCCGCCAACGCCATTCCGACCAGCCGGTTCGCCACTGTTCAGCGGTCGGTAGTGAGTGGCGCCGCTCAGGGAGATTCGGTTGCCGTGAACATCAATGTCGCCAGGGGTGCTACGCATCGACGCGCGTATCGGCGGAGGGCATGCTCATCGTCGAGGTCGATGACGCTGTTTCGGTTGAAGACGAACGACATGGCCAGGCGTACAGCGGTTTCGGTGAGCGCGGCAGTCCGGGCGACGGATGGTCAGTGGCGGGCGGCCAAGGCGGTGTGGAGGGTGGCGGCCCACTGCTGCACGATTTCCTTGCGGCGCAGGGAGTCGTCGGTGAGGACATCGGCGAGGCCGAGGCCGCGGGCCAGGTCGAGGGTGGCCTGCACCAGGTGGTGGGCGACCGGATCCGAGTCGTCCACGCTCAGCGCCTCGACGGCCATCCGATGCGAGATGCGGCCGAAGCGGGCTTCCATGGGGACGATTCGTTCCCGCAGGGCCGGGTCGGCGGCCGCGTGGGTCCACACCTGCAGCGCCGCTTTGAACAGCGGGCTGGTGTAGGACTCGACCAGGCCGGCCACCACCGCCTCGGTGCGCGCGACGCCCTCGGCGACGTCGGCGACCGCGAGGGCGTCGGCCTTGGCCTGGTCCATCCGGGTGTCGAACATGTACTCCAGTGCGGCGGTGATCAGATCCTCCCGGGTGGGGAAGTGATGCTGGGCCGCGCCGCGCGACACCCCGGCCCGTTCGGCCACCACCGCGACCGTGGCGGCCGCCCAGCCCGTCTGGGCCAGGCAGTCGATGGTCGCCTCCAGCAGCCGCTGCCGGGTGGCCCGGCTGCGGTCCTGCTTGGGTTCATGGGGTGTCGCCATGGTTGCCTATTCTGCCCAGCTGGGTGGGCGGCGCTGCATGAAGGCCGTGATGCCCTCGATCACCTCGGGGGTGCCGAAGAAGCTCGCGGAGCGTTTGGCCAGGTCTTCGGCCCCGCGGTCGAAGCCCGTGAGCAGGTCCGCGTTGACGAGCTGCTTGGCTTCGGCCAGGCCCTGCGGTGAGCCCTTGCGGAGTTCACCGAGCAGGCGCGCGGTCTCGGTCGCGGGGTCGTCAGCGGCGACGGTGATGAGGCCGATGCGTTCGGCCTCGGCCGCGTCGAAGGTCTCGCCGGTCTGGAAGTAGCGGGCCGCCGACCGGCCGGTCATGCGCGGCAGCAGGGTCAGCGAGATCATGAACGGGGCCAGCCCGATCCGCACCTCGGTCAGCGCGAAGCTGCTGTTCCGCCCGGCGACCACGAGGTCGCAGGCGGCGAGGATGCCCATGCCGCCCGCCCGCACATTGCCGTCCACCTGTGCCACCACGGGCTTGGGCATGGCGAGAATGTCGCGCAGCACCGAGATCATCCAGCGGGTGCGGATATCGGCAGCGGCCGCCGGGTCGGCGTCCACCGCCTCCTTGAGATCCGCTCCCGCGCAGAAGGTGTTGCCGGTGTGGGTGAGCACCACCCCGCGCACCGCGTCGTCCCCGGACGCCCGCTCCAGTCCTGCCAGCAGTTCGGTGACCAGCCGGGAGGACAGGGCGTTGCGATTGTGCGGGGAGTCCAGGGTCAGTACCGCGAATCCGTCGCGCACCTCGTAGCGCACGAACGGCGCGTCCGCGGCGGCACCGGCTGTGTCGGTCATCGAATACTCCTGCTGCTGTGTGGCTTTCGGGTGCGGGAGGGACGAGTGGCGGTGGCCGCGCACACCGCCGCCACTCGTCGCCCCGGTCAGTAGGACCGGGGCAGACCCAGCGAGTGCTGGGCCACGAAATTGAGGATCATCTCGCGGCTGACCGGCGCCACCCGGGCGATGCGGGCAGCGGCCAGCATGCCCGCCAGGCCCACATCCGAGGTCAGGCCGGAACCGCCGTGGGTCTGGATGGCCTGGTCGAGAGCCTTGATACTGGCCTCGGCCGCAGCGTATTTCGCCATATTGGCGGCCTCGGCCGCGCCGAAGTCGTCACCGGAGTCGTAGAGGAACGCGGCCTTCTGCATCATGACCTTGGCCAGTTCCAGCTCGATCTTCACCTGCGCCAGCGGGTGCGAGATGCCCTGGTGCGCGCCGATCGGCGCGCCCTTCCACACCGCGCGCTCCTTGGCGTAGGCCACGGCCCGGTCGATGGCGTAGCGGCCCATGCCGACCGCCATGGCCGCGCCCATGATGCGCTCCGGGTTCAGGCCCGCGAACAGCTGCGCGATGGCGGCGTCCTCCTGGCCGACCAGGGCGGTGGCGGGCAGCCGCACATCGTCGAGGAACAGCGTGAACTGGTTGTCCGGCTCGAGAATGTCCATCTCCTGCTTCGTCTTCACGAAGCCGGGGGCATCGGTGGGGACGATGAACAGGGCGGGCTGCAGGTTGCCGGTCTTGGCGTTCTCGGAGCGGGCCACGATGAGCACCGCCTCGGCCTGGTCCACGCCGGAGATGAAGATCTTGCGGCCGTTGAGGATCCAGTCCTCGCCGTCGCGGCGGGCGGTGGTGGTGATCTTGTGCGAGTTGGAGCCCGCGTCCGGCTCGGTGATGCCGAAGACCATCTTCGACGAGCCGTCGGCCAGCTTGGTCAGCCAGTGCTGCTTCTGCGCCTCGGTGCCGTACTTGGTGATGATGGTGCCGCAGATGGCGGGCGAGACCACCATGAGCAGCAGGCCGCAGCCCTGCGCCGCCAATTCCTCTTGCACGAGCGCGAGTTCGTAGATGCCCGCACCACCGCCGCCGTACTCCTCGGGCAGGTTCACGCCCAGGAAGCCGAGCTTGCCGGCCTCGTCCCACAGCTCGTCGAAGGGCTCGTTGCGGCGAGCCTTGGGGCCGGCGTAGTCGCGGAAGTTGTACTTGGCGGCCAGCTTGGCCACCGCGGCCCGCAGCGCCTTCTGCTCGTCGGTCTCGATGAAACTCATTGCCTACTCCTGATCTTCGCTGTGGACCACGGCGAGAACCGCGCCGACCTCGACCTGCTGGCCGGCGGAAACGTTCAATTCGGTGAGCACGCCGGCGGTGGGTGCGGCAATGGTGTGCTCCATCTTCATCGCCTCCAGCCACAGGATGGGCTGGCCCTTCTCGAGCCGGTCACCGACCGCCGCGCCCAGGCGGATGACCGCGCCCGGCATCGGGGCCAGCAGCGAGCCCTCGGCCACCTGGTCGGCCGGGTCCTCGAAGCGCGGCAGGCGGCGCACCGCCACCGAGCCGAGCGGGGAATCCACCGCGACCAGGTCGCCGTAGCGGGCAATCTCGAAGCGACGGCGCACCGGGCCGCGCTCCCCCGGGACCTGGAGCACCACGAGATCCGGTGTGGCCTCCAGCAATTCGAGCCCGTCGTGGCCCTCGACCTCGACACCCGTGCGGGTCAGGCGGTAGCGCACCTCGTGCTTGCCGCTCAGGCGCGACTCGTAGGACTTGGACTGCGGCTGCGACGGCAGATTGCGCCAGCCGCTGGGCAGGCCGCTGCCGACCCGGGCCGCGCGCCGGTTGGCGGCGGCGTCGGCGAGCGCGGCGGCCACGATGGACAGCTGCTCGCCGGCATCGGAAACCAGTGGCGCCGACAGCTTCTCGAGATCGTGGGTCGCGAAGAACGCGGTATCGGTGTCGCCCGCCAGGAACGCCGGATGCCGCAGCACCCGCACCAGCAGGTCGCGGTTGGTGACCAGACCGTGGATCTTGGCCCGCTGCAGGGCAGCAGCCAGCAGATGCGCCGCCTCGTCACGGGTCTCGGCGAAGGAGATGACCTTCGACAGCATGGGGTCGTAGTGCACGCCCACCACGGAACCGTCCACCACGCCGGTGTCCAGGCGCACGCCCGGCTCGGTCAGTACGGTGAATTCGCCCAGGGTGCCGGGGATGTCGAGCTTGTGGACGGGGCCGGACTGCGGCTGCCAGTCGTGGGCCGGATCCTCGGCGTACAGGCGCACCTCGATGGAGTGGCCGCGCATCTCCGGCTGCCGCGCGGGCAGCGCGCGACCGGCGGCCACCTGCAGCTGCAGGCGCACCAGGTCGAGGCCGGTGACCTGCTCGGTGACCGGATGTTCCACCTGCAGACGGGTATTCATCTCCAGGAAGAAGAAGTCACCCTTCTCGTCGGCCAGGAATTCGACGGTGCCCGCACCCTCGTAGCCGATGGCCTCCGACGCCAGCCGCGCCGCCTCGAACAACCGCGCCCGCATGCTCTGTCCCTCGGCCATGCGCGCGGGCTCTCCGTGGTTACGCTGCGCTGCCTCCTCCGAGCCTGACGCGCGCATGGCGTCGACCTTCTCGACCAAGGGCGACGGAGCCTCCTCGACGACCTTCTGATGCCGGCGCTGGATCGAGCACTCGCGCTCGCCGACCGCCCACACGGTGCCGTGCGTGTCGGCCATGACCTGCACCTCGATGTGGCGGCCGGTCTCCAGGTAGCGCTCACAGAAGACGGTCGGATCGCCGAAGGCGGACTGGGCTTCCCGCTGCGCCGCCTCGATCTGACCGGTCAGCTCGGACAGTTCGCGCACCACGCGCATGCCGCGACCGCCACCGCCGGCGGACGCCTTGATCAGCACCGGCAGCATGTCGGCGGTGACCTCGGCCGGATCCAGCTGCTTCAGCACCGGGACACCGGCGGCGTCCATCATCTTCTTGGACTCGACCTTGGAGCCCATCTGCTCGATGGCCGCGACCGGCGGGCCGATCCAGATGAGGCCGGCGGCCTGCACGGCCTTGGCGAATTCGGCGTTCTCGGAGAGGAATCCGTAGCCGGGGTGGATGGCGTCGGCACCGGCGGCCAGCGCGGCCTCGATGATCAGCTCGGCGCGCAGGTAGGTCTCGCCAGGGGTGTTGCCCGGCAGGCGAATTGCGGCATCGGCCTCGGCCACGTGCGGGGCGTTCGCATCGGCATCCGAATAGACGGCAGTGGTCGCGATACCCATGCGACGGCAGGTGGCGAACACCCGTCGTGCGATCTCGCCACGGTTGGCGACCAGAACGTTGGTAATCACTGTGCCCATTGGGGTCGCAATGCTCATCTCTGGCCTCACATCCGGAAGACGCCGAAGCCCTCGGCGCCCTTGATCGGGGAATTGTGGATGGCGGACAACGCCATTCCCAACACCGTGCGGGTGTCACGCGGGTCGATGACGCCGTCGTCGTAGAGGCGGCCCGACATGAACATGGGCAGCGACTCGGCCTCGATCTGCGCCTCGATCATGGCGCGCATCCCGGCGTCGGCCTCCTCGTTGAAGGGCATGCCCTTGGCCTCGGCCGCGGCCCGGCCCACGATGGAGATGACGCCCGCCAGCTGCGCGCCGCCCATGACGGCGGATTTGGCGCTGGGCCAGGCGAACACGAAGCGTGGATCGTAGGCGCGCCCGCACATGCCGTAGTGGCCCGCGCCGTAGGACGCGCCCATGAGCAGCGAGATGTGCGGCACCTTCGAATTCGACACCGCGTTGATCATCATCGCGCCGTGCTTGATGATGCCCTTCTGCTCGTACTCCTTGCCGACCATGTAGCCGGTGGTGTTGTGCAGGAACAGCAGTGGCGTGTTCGACTGGTTGGCCAGCTGGATGAACTGGGTGGCCTTCTGTGCTTCCTCGGAGAACAGCACGCCGCGGGCATTGGCGAGAATGCCGACCGGGTAGCCGTGCAGTTCCGCCCAGCCGGTCACCAGGCTGGAACCGTAGAGCGGCTTGAACTCGTCGAAGTCGGAGCCGTCGACCACGCGGGCGATGACCTCGCGCGGATCGAACGGGATCTTGAGGTCGGTCGGCACGATGCCGAGCAGTTCCTCCGAGTCGTACATCGGCTCGATCACCTCGGTGACCGGGCGCGCGGCCGGACCCTGCTTCTGCCAGTTCAGTCGCTTGACGATGGAACGGCCCAGCCGGATCGCGTCCTGCTCGTCCACGGCCAGGTAGTCGGCCAGACCCGAAATGCGGGCGTGCATTTCGGCGCCGCCGAGGGATTCGTCGTCGGACTCCTCACCGGTGGCCATCTTCACCAGCGGCGGACCGCCCAGGAACACCTTGGAGCGCTCCTTGATCATGACCGTGTAGTCGGACATGCCCGGGACGTACGCGCCACCGGCGGTGGAGTTGCCGAAAACCAGTGCGATGGTGGGGATTCCGGCCGCCGACAGCCGGGTGAGGTCCCGGAACATCCGCCCGCCGGGAACGAAGACCTCTTTCTGCGTCGGCAGATCCGCGCCGCCGGACTCGACCAGGCCGATCACCGGCAGCCGGTTCTCCAGCGCGATGTCGTTCATGCGCAGGTTCTTGCGCAGCGTCCACGGATTCGACGTACCGCCGCGCACGGTCGGATCCGGCGCCACGATCATGCACTCGACGCCCTCGACAATGCCGATGCCCGCGATCACGCTGGCGCCCACATGGAAGTCGCTGCCCCAGGCCGCGAGCGGAGCCAGCTCCAGGAACGGCGAATCCTCGTCGATGAGCAGTTCGATGCGCTCACGCGCGGTCAGCTTGCCGCGCTTGCGGTGCCGGGCCATCTTGTCCGGGCCACCGCCCGCGATGTTCTTGGCGTACTCGGCCTCCACCTCGGCCAGCTTGGCCGTCATGGCCTCGGCGGCGGCCTGATAGTCCGCCGAATTCGGGTCTACGGACGTGCGCAGAATACTCAAGACTGGAACCCCAATCGCTTGGCCGCGAGGCTGGTCAGGATCTCGTTGGTGCCGCCACCGATGCCGAGGATCCGGACATCGCGGTAGTGGCGCTCGACTTCGGACTCACGCATGTAACCGAGGCCGCCGAAGAGCTGTACCGCCTGGTGGGCAACCCATTCCGCGGTCTCCACGGCGGTGTTCTTGGCGAAGCACACCTCGGCGATCAGATCGGCCTCACCGCGGGCGGCGCGCTCGGCCACCGCGTGCGTGTACACGCGCGCGACATCGATGCGGCGCGCCATCTCCGACAGCGTGTTCTGCACGGCCTGGCGGCTGATCAGCGGGCGGCCGAAGGTCTCTCGGTTCCGGCACCACTGCAGCGTCAGGTCCAGACAGCGCTGGGCGTGCCCGTACCCCTGCACGGCCAGCCCCACCCGCTCGCTCACGAAAGCCTGTGCGATCTGGGCGAATCCGCTGTTCTCCGGACCCACCAGGTTCGAGACCGGCACTCGCACATCGACATACGAGAGTTCGGCGGTGTCCGAGCACAGCCAGCCCATCTTCTCCAGCTTGCGGCTGACGGTGAACCCCGGCGTGCCCTTCTCCACCACCAGCAGCGACACACCGGCCGCGCCCGGACCGCCCGTACGCACCGCGGTCACCACGAAATCGGCGCGCACACCGGAGGTGATGAAGGTCTTGGACCCGTTCACGATGAAGTCGTCGCCGTCCCGGACCGCCGTGGTCCGCAGATGCCCGACATCCGAACCGCCGCCCGGCTCGGTGATGGCCAGCGACCCGATCTTCTCGCCCGCCAGCGTCGGCCGCACCCAGCGCTCGATGTGCTCGGCATTGCCCGAGGCGATGAGGTGCGGCACCGCGATACCGCAGGTGAACAGGGAAGCGAACAGGCCGCCCGAGCAGCCCGCGTAGTGCAGCTCCTCGGCCACGATGGCGGCGTCGATGCCGTCGCCACCGGAACCGCCGGCGGATTCCGGGAACTGGATGCCCAGCAGCCCCAGCGCACCCGCCTTCTTGTGCAGCTCACGCGGGATCTCGCCGTTGCGCTCCCACTCGTCCAGATACGGCAGTACCTCCCGCTCCGCGAAACCGCGCACGGTGGCGCGCAATTCGCGGCGTTCGGGCGTCTGCCACGGGTCTGCATATCCGGCGCTCATACCGCCTCGTTCCCTTCCGCGAGGCCGAACCCTCGCCTGTCACCGGCTCGGCCGGTCCACGGCCGCAGCGCAGGTCCGCCGCGCCGCCTCACGGCAGCAACTCCGCGGGGATGTCGAGGTACCGGGCGCGCAGCCATTCGCCGAGCCCCTTGGCCTGCGGGTCGAAGCGGGCCTGATAGGCCACACCCTCGCCGAGCAGGCCCTCGACAATGAAGTTCAACGCCCGCAGATTCGGCAGCACGTGCCGGGTGACCGGCAGCGCGGCGGTCTCGGGCAGCAGGCGGCGCAGCTCGTCGACGGTCAGCGTGTGCACCAGCCAGCGCCACTGCTCCTCGGTGCGCACCCAGACGCCGATATTGGCATTGCCGCCCTTGTCGCCACTGCGGGCCAGCGCGATCGCGCCCAGCGGGGCGCGGGTGGTGGCTCCGGCCGGAAGCGCCTGCGGCAGTTCCGGTTCCGTGACCGCAGCCAGCTCCAGGGTTTCCCCGGCCGGCGCGATCGCCACCTCGGTGCCGTCCGCCAGGACCGCCGTGTGCGGAATCTCCTTGGAATCCACGTATCCCGGTGTGAACACCCCGTACGGACCGCCATTGCCGGGCGGGGCCGTCAGCGAGAAGCCGGGGAAGCTGGCCAGGGCCAATTCCACTGCGACACTGGAGAACGCGCGCCCCACCTTGTTCGGATCCGGGTCGCGGACCACACAGCGCAGCAGGGCGCTGGCCTGCTCCTCGGTGTCGGCGTCGGGCCGGTCCAGCCGCGCCAGGGTCCACTCCAGCTCGGCGGGCCGCGCCGGCAGCCACGACTCCAGCTGCCGTTGCGCCAGTTCGGCTTTGGCCTCGATATCCAGGCCGGTGAGGATGAACTCCATCTCGTTGCGGAATCCGCCGATGGTGTTGGTCGACACCTTGGTCTGCGGCGGCGGGGCCTCACCGGTCACGCCGCTGATCAGCACCCGGTCGGGGCCATCCTGGCTCACCCGGATGGTGTCGAGTCGCGTGGTGACATCCGGCCCGGCATAGCGCGCGCTCTGGATCTCGTACATGAGCTGGGCTTTCACCGTGTCCACGGTGACCGCGCCGCCGGTGCCCGCATGCTTGGTGATGACACTGCTGCCATCGCGCCGCACCTCGGCGATCGGGAAACCGGGCCGCCCCAGATCGGCGATCTCGGTGAAGAAGGCGAAATTGCCGCCGGTGGCCTGGGTGCTGCACTCGATGACGTGCCCCGCCACCACCGCACCGGCCAGCGCGTCGTAATCGGTTCGGCCCCAGCCGAAATGCGCGGCCGCGGGACCGACCACCACCGAGGCGTCGGTGACCCGCCCGGTCACCACGATGTCCGCACCCGCGGTCAGGCATTCGGCGATGCCCCACGCGCCCAGGTAGGCGTTCGCGGTGAGCGGCGCGCCCAGCCCGAGCTCTCCGGCCCGCGCCAGCAGATCGTCGCCGGTCACGTACGCGACCTTCGGTGCGAGACCGAGCTTTTCGGCCACCTCCCGCACCCGCTGGGCCAGCCCGGCCGGATTCAGCCCGCCCGCATTGGCGACGATCTTCACCCCGGACTCGAGGGCCAGGCCGAGGCTGCCCTCCAGCTGCTTCACAAAGGTTTTGGCGTAGCCGAGGTTCGCGTCCTTCATCCGATCGCGTCCCAGGATCAGCATGGTGAGCTCGGCCAGATAGTCGCCGGTGAGCACGTCGAGCTGCCCGCCCTCGAGCATCTCCCGCATGGCGCTGAGGCGATCGCCGTAGAACCCGGAACAGTTGCCGATCCGAATCAGATCCGGAGTGTCGGCGAGCTGACTCATGGCGGGCCTCCCTGTGCACCTGCGCTGTCACAGCGCGGTCGGCGCAGCCTCGGTGCTGCGGTCGGTTACAGGGTCACATCGGTCCCGGAAAAAATCAAGCCCGCGTGCTTGTTATTTTCCATAATCCCAGGTCGGGACCGGTCTCCGATGCGGCGGCAACCTTCAGGCACACTGAACACGTGTCCTCAGACGTCACCGTGATCGTCCTGCTCGCCCTCGCCGGATTCCTGCTCGGCGGGGCGTACTCGCTGTTCAAGACCTCGCGCCCACTGGCCATCGGGCTCGCCGTCTGCGGCGTGCTCGCGGCCGCGGGCGCAGTCCTCTGGATGACGAACTGACTCTCGGGCCGGCCGACCGTCACTCGGCCTCGAGGCGGAAGATGCGGAGATCTTCCGGGACGCCGCTCAGGGGAGCCGCGAAAAAGCTACGGCGATAGGGCTTTACGCCCAGGCCGAGCTCCTCGAGTGTCTCCGGGCGCAGCGAGTCCAGCGTCACGCCCGAGAGCATGGTGTTGCCATTGCCGCCCGCCTCCATGACGCGGGCCGCGATGTTCACATCGATGCCGAGCCAGTCGCCGCCGATCTCGCGCGGACTGCCGGTGTGCAGCCCCAGGCGCATCTGCGGGCGATAGCCGTCCACCGACACCGCCGACAGGTTCTCCTTGGCCGCCACCGCTGCCCGCACGGCCCGGTCCGCGGACGGGAACACGGCCATCACGCCGTCGCCCATGCGCTTGACCACCTGGCCGCCGCGATCCACGATGGGCGGCTCGATGGCCTTGGCCACCCGCCGCAGCAGGTCCAGGGTCACCTCGTCCCCCGCGGCCAGGGACCAACTAGAGAAGGCCACCAGATCGGTGAACATGATGGTGATCTCCTGCGGGCCGCGGCCCTTGCCGATCCGCTCCAGCACGGCCTGCCAGACCTGCAGCGCACCCAGCCCCAATTCGCGTGCGGCACTGGGGGAATCACCGACCAGCTTGTCCGCCGCGCGGGCCACGGCACGCGCGCCACCGGGTCCGGAGACCGAGAGCGGATCACCGAAGGCCGGATCGCCGGGCAGGTTCTCGCGCGCCTTGCGGATGGCGTCGATGATGTCGCCGCGCTGATTGGCGGCATTGACCATGGCCGAGAGTTGCCCGGGGAAGCGGCCGCGCCGCCGCCCGGTCTGCGACTCGTCGGTCTCGTCGGCGTCCTCGGACAATTCCGCGGGAATCAGGGGGATGACCACATCCGGGTCGATGCGGGGTTGCCGTGCCCGGCTGGGGGGCGCGTCGCGGGACCGGTTGCGATCGGTTCCCAGTCCGTCCGTACGGTTCGCGTCGGAGGCGCGTTCACCGCCGTCGGAGGGTCGTTCGCTCACGCCCAGAGCGTATCTCAGCGTTCCGTCGTGGAATGGATCAATGATTGCCACCTGACACCTCCCGATCGGTGCTAGCGGCCACATCATTGGACCCGCCGAAGGTTTGAGTGTTTTGGTTGCTGTTTCGATGCTACCGACCGTCCAGTACGACGGCCAACGATCCATGCCGACAGGAAAAGTTAGCTGGCACACACTTTTGGCCCGTTATGACACCGGCCCGATACGGAGAATCCGTATCGGGCCGATGCTCGCCGCCGTGCCGGGCAGTGGCCGGCGGCCCCTAGGGCAGGGTCTGTGCGCGCTCTACGCGTCGCGCTTATTTACCACGAACAACGCGGCTGCGAAGATCAATCCGACAAAGACCGCAAAGTAGACCAGGCCGCCCCACGGACCCCAGTGCCAGTACGACGACTTGGCGTCCACGGTGCCCAGGAACAGGCCCGCATTCTGGAACGGCAGCAGCACCTGGATCTCCCGGCCGATCTTGCCGAACGCGCCGACCATGGGCTCGAGGATGACCGGCCACACGATCAGCAGCGACAGCGCGCCCGCCGACTGCCGGATCAGCGTGCCCACGCCGACCGCCAGGAAGACCACCAGCAGGATGAACAGCGGCACGGCGTAGAAGACCCGCAGATCGCCACTACTCAGGCTCAGGTGGCTGCCCGCGTCGTGGTTCACCATGACCTTGAAGATGAAGAAGCCGAGGAAGGTCAGCGCCGCACTCAGCAACGCCATAGCAACCCC
Source organism: Nocardia sp. NPDC059236 (assembly GCF_042754085.1). Classification (NCBI taxonomy): domain Bacteria; kingdom Bacillati; phylum Actinomycetota; class Actinomycetes; order Mycobacteriales; family Nocardiaceae; genus Nocardia; species Nocardia sp. NPDC059236. The sequence goes on along the minus strand of NZ_JBHZAF010000020.1, from coordinate 104,102 downwards.
GATGACACCGGCCTTGGTGAGCAGCACGGTGGTTCGACCGGGAACCGCGAGGAAGGTGGTCTTGATGGTGCCGAAGCGGTATTCACTGGTGACCGCCAGCGCCGCCAGGATCATGACCATCAGGTAGCCGAAACCCGGAATGCCCTGGGCCAGGCCGGTGATACCCAGGCCCGCCACCGAGTTCTCCGCGTACGGCGCATCGGCCGGGGTCATCTTGCCCTGGGCCAGCTGATCCTCGAACACCCGCCAGGACGCGTTCAGGGCCAGGCTGAACAGCGCCGCGATACCCAGCGCGAACACCACCAGCAGCGCCGTGCACCAGACCGGGGACTTGGTCGAGGTGAGCTTGATTCGTTCCGCCGCGAGCACTCCCATCAGAGCGCACCTCCCATAACCTGATCGAAGCCTTCGCCGTGGTACTGCACCGCGCCACCGGTCATGCGCATGAACGCCTCCTCCAGCGAAGCGCGCTGCGGCGAGAGCTCGTAGAGCGTGATGTCATTGGCGCCGGCCAGTTTTCCGACCGCGTCGCTGGTGACGCCCGCGACCACCAGGGCCGGACCGTCCGCCTCGGCACCGTCCTCGCGCACCGTCATGCCGTTCGAGGTGAGCAGGCTGCGCAGCTGATCCAGCTGCGGGCTGCGTACGCGCACAGACTGTTCCGAGGCCTTCTCGATGAAATCCTTTGTGGTGGTGTCGGCAATGAGCCGGCCCCGGCCGATCACGACGAGATGCTCGGCGGTCTGCGCCATTTCGGAGAGCAGATGACTCGACACCAGCACGGTGCGGCCCTCGCCCGCCAGCCGCTGCATGAAGCGGCGGATCCACAGAATGCCCTCGGGATCCAGGCCGTTCACCGGTTCGTCGAACAGCAGCACCTGCGGGTCGCCGAGCAGGGCGCCGGCCAGGCCGAGCCGCTGCGACATGCCGAGGGAGAAACCACCGGCGCTCTTGTTGGCGACCTCGGACAGGCCGACCAGGCGCAGCACCTCCTCCACCCGCGACTGCGGAATGTCATTGGAGGCGGCCATCCACCGCAGGTGCGAGCGCGCGGAACGATTGGGATGCACCCACTTCGCGTCCAGCAGCGCGCCGACGGTGTCGAGCGGACGCTTCAGGTCGTGGTACGGCTTACCGTCGATGAGGGCGGTGCCGGAGGTCGGTGTGTCCAACCCCAGGATCATCCGCATGGTGGTCGACTTGCCCGCCCCGTTCGGGCCGAGGAAGCCGGTCACCTGCCCCGGACGAACCGTGAACGACAGGTCCGACACCGCGACGGTCTGGCCGTAGTGCTTGGTCAGGCCTCTCAGTTCGATCATGGCGACCAGTCTTCCCCATGTACGGAGCGCGCACTATCGCTAATTGGTCGCGCGTCGCTCATCCCTGAGGATGACTGTGTCCAATTTGCCCTCCGCTTCGCTCCGGGCGGGTTCGCGGCGCTGAATGTCTCGTTCTTCCCTCCTCCGCTCCTCCGCTTCGCTCCCCCGCTACAAGCGCGGGGAGGCGGAGCGCAGTCCAGAACGAGACGCGCCGCGAACCAGAGTGCGGCGCTTCAGAATCCGGGCGAGGAAGCTTGGGCCCAGAAGCGCTTGGGGATTCGACCCGCTTGCCGCGCCAGCCGGCCGCCCTCGACCGCGCGGGCCATGGCGGCGGCCATCAGCGCGGGCTGCCGGGCGCGGGTGACCGCGGTGGCCAGCAGGACCGCCGAGCAGCCGAGTTCCATTGCCAGCGCGGCATCACTGGCGGTGCCGATGCCCGCGTCGAGGATGACCGGCACGCCCGCGGCGGCCACGATCATCTCGATATTGTGCGGATTGCCGATACCCAGACCGGTGCCGATCGGCGAGCCCAGGGGCATGACCGCGGCGCAGCCGGTGTCCTCGAGGCGCTTGGCCAGCACCGGGTCGTCGGTGGTGTAGGGCAGCACGGTGAAGCCGTCGTCCACCAATTGCTCTGCGGCGGCGACCAATTCGATGGCGTCGGGCAGCAGGGTGCGCTCGTCGGCGATGACTTCCAGCTTCACCCAATCGGTTTCGAGAGCCTCGCGGGCCAGCTGGGCGGTGAGCACCGCCTCGGCGGCCGTGCGGCAGCCGGCGGTATTGGGCAGCGGGGCGATCTCCAGCCGCTTGAGCAGGTCCAGCACGCCGGTGCCGCCCGCGGCGTCCACCCGGCGCATGGCGACCGTGGTCAGCTCGGTGCCCGAGGCGACCAGGGCCTCCTCCAGCACGGCCAGATTCTCCGCGCCGCCGGTGCCCATGATGAGCCGGGAGCCGAACTCGCGTCCCGCGATGACCAGCGGCGCTGCGCTCGATGCGGCGTGCGCGGGGCCCTGCGTGGTTACGCGAGCTGCCGCCTCCGGGCCCTGAGCTCCCGCCGGCGCGCTAGCCACCCTGCACCGCCGTCAGGACCTCGATCTCCCAGCCGCGGCCGACCGGCTCGTCCCAGCGGGACTTGGGGAACACCGCGCCGTCGATGGCCAGCGCCACGCCCTGGCACGGCAGGTTCAGCCGTTCCAGCAGCTGCCGGATGGTGAGCTCGTCGGGGAAAACATGATCCTCGCCATTGACGGTGACGCCGACCGGAATTGCGGTCATCGGACTCCTCCTGGGTGAAACGGTGCGGCGGTGGTGAACCGGCGCGGGTCCGCGGCACGCGCCTCGGGCAGCTCGGTGTCTGCGAGCAGCGCCAGGACGGCGTCGGCGGTGACCGGGGTGTCGAGAATGCCGTTGCGGCCGTGTCCCGCGGCCACGATCACCCGCTCGTCCAGGTAACCGATCAGCGGCAGATTGTCGGGCGAGCCCGGGCGCGAACCCGCGATGGCCTCGGCGAATTCGTACTCGCCGATACCCGGCAGCACGGCCTCGGCATCGGTGACCAGGTCGCGGACACCGGCGACGGTGACGGCGTTGTCGAACCCGACTTCGTATTGTGTTGCACCCAGCACGATTCCGTCACGCCTCGGCACAAGATATATGGGGCGGCCGTGTACCCGGGCCCGGATCACGCGGGCGGGCACGGGCGGGGCGCTGGGGCGGCGGCGCAGGCGCAGGATCTCGCCCTTCACCGGGCGCACCGGCAGACCGGGCCACAACTCGGCGGCCGCGGCGCCGGTGGCGAGCACGATGCGATCGTGCGACAGGCCCGCCGGCGATTCCACCCGCTCGGCGCGGAACTCGACTCCGGCCGCGGCACAGGCGGTTCGGAGCGCGGTCACCAGCGCGCGATTGTCCACGGCGGGTTCGGCGACGGCGAGCAGTCCGGCGCGCACGCCGCGGCCCAGGCCGGGTTCGGCGGCACGCACCCCGGCGCGGTCCAGCAGGCGCAGCTCGTGGCCGCGGGCATTCACCCAGTCGGCGATGGTGCGCAGGTCGGCGGCATCGGCGCCGTCCAGGGCGACGGTCAGGGTCTGATCGGCGACGAAGACATCGGTGCCGGTGACGCCCCGCAGCTCGGCGGCGAAACCGGGCCAGCGGATCAGGGAGGCGGCGCCGAAGGCGAGAGCGGCGTCCTCACCGGGCCAGCCCTCCGAGAGCGGGGCGAGCATGCCGCCCGCCACCCAGGAGGATCCGGAGCCCACGGCCGGGTCGAAGAGGGTGACGGTCCAGCCCGCTCCGGCGGCACGCCAGGCTACCGAAAGTCCGATCACACCGCCGCCGACGACGGCCAGAGTCCGCATGTGAATCCACCTAACTCATCCCGGCATCCGCGGGACCTGCATATATATCGCGCGAAACAGTGGACTCGGCGGGAGCGTCGCGCGGCTGCACGCTGGGTGCGCTCTCTCGGGTCGTTTCGACTCGAACACCGTAGCGCGACTACCGTCGAGACTGTGCAACCCTCCCACCCGAACCGGCCCGCCACCCCACGGGAACGCCTCGCCACCGCGCGGCTGTACCTGTGCACCGACGCCCGCCGGGACCGGGGTGACCTGGCGGAGTTCGCCGAGGCGGCCCTGGCCGGCGGCGTCGACATCATCCAGCTGCGGGACAAGGGCTCGCCCGGGGAGAAGCAGTTCGGGCCACTCGAGGCCAAGGCCGAACTGGGTGCGCTGGCCGAGCTGAAGGCCGCCGCCCGCCGCCACGGCGCCCTGGTCGCGTGCAACGACCGCGCCGATATCGCGCTCGCGGCCGGGGTGGACGTGCTGCACCTGGGCCAGGGCGACCTGCCGCCCTGGTACGCGCGGCAGATCCTGGGCGGCGAGGTGGTGCTGGGCCGCTCCACGCACAATCGCGCGCAGGCCGGACTGGCCGCGGTGGACGAGCACATCGACTACTTCTGCACCGGGCCGGTGTACGCCACCCCGACCAAGCCGGGTCGCACCCCGGCGGGCATCGATCTGGTCCGGTCCACCGCGGATTCGCACACGCAGCGGCCGTGGTTCGCCATCGGCGGCATCGACGCCCGCAGCCTGCCCGAGGTGCTGGACGCGGGCGCGACGCGAATCGTGGTGGTGCGGGCCATTACCGAGGCCGACGATCCGGCGGCCGCCGCCCGCGCCATCAAGCAGCGGATCCTGGCGAACGACCGCTAGTCAGCCGACCGGGTCGAGACGAATCGGGACGCCGTTCAGATTGGACATGCCCGCGAGGCGTTCCACATCGGCTAGATCGGTGGACATCAGGTCGTTCACATTCGCGCCCCCGGCGGCATTGGCGCGCTGCCAGCCGCCGTCGTGACCCCAGCCGTGCGGAATGGCCACGGTGCCCTCGGTCATGTCCTCGGTGAGCCGGGCGGTCACCTCGATGGCGCCGTGCGCGGAGGAAACCCGGCAGCGGTCGCCGTCGGAAATGCCCGCCACCGCCGCGTCTTTGGGGTTGATGCGGGCGGCGTGCTCGCGGTCGCCGCGCATGAGCGGCTCGGCATTGTGCATCCACGAGTTGTGCGATTTGAGTTCGCGCAGGCCGATGACGCGCAGCGGATAGGCCGGATCGGCCGGCCGCGCGCTGAGGGCGCGTAGTTCGCCGATGATCTCGTCCGGATCCAGCCGCACGCGGCCCCCCTTGTGCCGCACCACGTTCCGCAGCACCCCGGTGGCGATGCTGTCAGCGAGCACCACCCCGTGCGGGTGACGGCGCAGCATGCGCAGGCTGAGGCCATTGCGGCGCAGGCCGAATCGGTCGCCGTAGGGGCCGGTGCGCAGGGCCAGGTCGGCCAGCAGGGTCGGGGTGGGGCGGGCGGAACCGAGGCCCGGAACGCGGCGGCGCAGGGCGCTCAGCAGGCGACCGGCCGGGCGGGCCGGACCGACGGCGAAGGGCTGCACGCCGATCCGGGTCGCGATGGCGTCGATGATCCGCCATTCCTCGCGCGCCTCCCCGTACGGTTCGACGACCCGCTCGGTGTACTGGGTGTACGGCGTCGGGGAGAACGCGGTGAACGGCAGCGGAATGTCGTCGCGCTCCAGGAAAGTGGTCGCCGGGAGGATGTAGTCGGCTATCCGGTTGGTGTCGTTGACATATATGTCTATGGAAACGAACAGGTCCAGTTCGGTGAGCGCGGCGGCCAGTTCGCGGCCGTTGGGCACCGAGGAAACCGGATTGCCCGCCGAGGTGAACAGGGCACGCAGCTGCCCAGGGCCGGGCGTGGTGATCTCCTTGGCCATGATGGCGGCCGGGAAGGTGCCCAGCACGTCCGGGAATCCGCCGATGCGGGAATGGTTCTTGCCGTAGCCGGCGAAACCGAGGCGGGCGCTCAGTTCGGAGACCGCCACCAGTTCCTTGCCGAAGACCGAACCGCCCGGCCTGTCGAGGTTTCCGGTCACCAGGGACAGGACGTCGATGAGGAAGGCCACCAGGGTCGCGTGCCTGCCCAGGCAGGTACCGGTGCGGCCGTAGACCGCGGCGGATTCGGCGCGGGCCAGATCGCGGGCCAGGGCGCGCACCCGATCGGGCTCGAGGCCGGTGACCTCGGCGGTGTATTCGGGCGTGAAACGCGCTACGGCATCCCGTAGTTCACGTGCGCCGCCGGCCTGGCGACGCAGCGCCCCGGTGTCTTCCAGACCCTCGTCGAAGATCACCTGCAACAGGGAGGCCAGCAGCCAGGCGTCACCGTCCGGTCGCACGCCGACGTGCTCGAACAGCTTGGCGGTCTCGGTGTTTCGCGGGTCGACCACCACCACGCGACCGCCCCGCTTCGTGATGGCGGTGAGCTTCTCGCGGATACGCGGCGCGCTCAGCACACTGCCGTGTGAGACAAGGGGATTCGCGCCCAGCATGAGCAGGAAGTCGGTGCGGTCCAGATCGGGCACCGGCACGGTGGTGAGGGAGCCGTAGAGCAGCTCGCTGGCCACGAAACGGTTGTTGATGTCCTGGGAACCGGCCGAATACACGTGCTTCAACCCGGCGGCCAGCTGGAAACCCACCATCCACAGGGTGTGTGAATAGGAAAAGGAGGACGGATTGCCGAAATACCAGCCGAGACTCTCGATTCCGTGCTCGCGGATGAGCCCGCGCAGGCGTGCGCCGATCTCGTCCAGCGCCGTGTCCCAGGAGACCCGCTCGAACTCGCCGGAGACGGTACGCCGCAAGGGATACAGCACCCGGTCAGGATCGTTCTGGATCTCGGTGAAGGCGATGCCCTTGGGGCAGGCGTTGCCGCGGGAGAGCGGATGGTCCTTGTCGGCGCGCAAGCGCACCAGCTTCCCGTCCTCGACGGTGGCGATCAGCCCGCAGAGGGGCTCACAGATCCGGCAGTAGGTGGGGAGCTCGCGCGTTGTCACGCCTCAAGACAACACCTGGTCCAGAGTGAGGAACAACACATTTCCGGCCAAATCGGTCTGTTCCGTGACCGATTCGGGCGCGCCGATGCGGGCGGTGCGGCCGACCCCGTCGCCGTTCGAATGCAGCCAGAGGAATTCCTGCCCGGCCAGATCCAGGGTGCGCGGCAACGCGGCCGCCACCGCGCCGGTATCGGCGATTCCTTCGAGACTGATCAGGGTGGGCGTGGCACGCAGGGCGGGCCAGGCGGCGGCGAAGCCGGGGTGCAGCGGCCGGTCCTCGACCTCGTCCTCGGGCACCCAGATCAGGTCCTGACTCTCCTTGTTGCCGCGGGTGCGCAGCTGATCGGCGGCATCGGCGATGACGGTGGTATAGGTCCAGCCACTGGGCGCGGTCGCGGTCACGCGGGATCCGCGCACCCGGATCGAGCCGGGCGCGATGCCCGCCTCCTCCTCGGCCTCACGGACGGCCGCGTGCACGCTGGTCTCGTGGGAGTCGCGGGCTCCGCCGGGCAGCGCCCAGGTGCCGCCCTGATGGGTCCAGGCGGCCCGATGATGCAGCAGGACTGCAGATCCGCCGCCGACCAGCGGGGCGCGCAGCAACAGTCCGGCAGCGCCGAAACGACCCCACTGGCGGGTGCCATCCGGACTCTCCGCCCACCCGTCCCCATCACCACGCATCTTCGCAATCCCATCGTCCGACCGCACTGCCGTGCACAGTCCCCGCTCTGCGGAGCACATCGCGGGGATTCCCGCGTCACAGCGGCGGTACGTCCACAATAAGCTCATCCGGCAGCACCAAGTCGGTCGTTCGATATCGGTCAGTGGGAGGTGAGGATGGCTCGCACCGAGGAATTGCGGCTCGCGGAGCTGTCCCCCCGCACCGCCGCGGCGGCCTGGCGCGAACGCTTCGCGACCACCGAACTGCGCAGTTTCGCCCGGTCCTCACCGGCCAAACTGATCGCCATCGGGCTGGTCCTGCTGAGCCTGTGCGTGGCGGCCGGCCTCGTGACCGCCACCGCGGTGACCAACCGGCAACACGCCCTGGACGCCCTGCTGGATCAGTCGGAGCCCGATGCCTATTCGGCGCAGCGGCTCTACACCTCACTGTCGGTGGCCGACGCCTCGGCCGGTGCCGCCTTCATTTCCGGTGGGCTGGAATCGAAGCCGGTGCGCGACCGGTACAACCAGGCGGTCGGCGAGGCCGCGGCCGAACTGGTGACCCAGTCCAATCGCAGTGACGGGGACACGGATACGCAGCTGCGCAGCGGCATCGCCACCGGACTGCCGGTGTACACCGGCGTCATCGAGACCGCGCGGGCCAACAACCGCGCCGGGGAGCCGGTGGGCGCGGCCTATCTGAGCGAGGCGTCCAACCTGATGCAGGGGACACTGCTGCCGATGGCGCAGGAGCTGCAGGAGCACCGGTCCGCCGCCATCACCGCCACCCAGCACACCCACGTGCGCCCGCCCTGGCCCGCCATCCTGCTGCCGCTGCTGGTGGTGGCGGCGCTGATCGCGGCGCAGCTGTTCCTGTACCGGCGCTGGCACCGGGTGCTCAATCTCGGGCTGCTGCTGGCCACCGGGACCATGGTGGTACTGCTGGCCTGGACGGTGATCGCGGGCATCATCTCCGCGGTGGACACCACCCACGCCCGCGACCAGGGCAGCACCCCCACCACGGCGCTCACCCAGAGCCGCATCCTGGCCCAGCAGGCCCGCACCGCGGAGACCCTCAAACTGGTGCGCCGCGACACCAGCGCGGACTACGACAAGGCCTATGACCAGGCCATCGACAAACTGCGAAACATCCTGTCCGGCTATCGAACCGACGCGCCCGGCGCGAGCGACGTGCAGACCGCGTCGGCCGCCCTGGACCGTTGGCGGGCCGCGCACCAGCGCATGAACGACGCGCTGTCCAAGGGCGACTTCATCGGCGCGGCCGCGGTCGCCACCGGGCCGGGCGCCAACGAGGCCGCCGCCCAGACCGACGCGCTGGACCGCGCGCTCGGCGACGGCATCGCCGACACCCGGAACATGCTGCGCACCGACACCTCGCACGCCGCCCGCACGCTGGACCTGCTCGGCCCCGGGGCGCTGGTGCTGAGCACCGCCGCTGCCGTGCTGATCGCGGCCGGGCTCTGGCCCCGACTGCGGGAGTACCGATGACCCGAAGACCCGTCCGCTCCCTGACGCTCGCGGTCCTGGCCGCGGCCGTGGCCTGCACGGCCGCCTGCGGGGACAGCAGTCCCCCGCCGCCCGCGCCCTCGACCCGGGTGCCCAGCTATGTCGAGCCGCCACTGCCGTCGGGAGCCGTTGCGGCACAGACCCAGAGCGCGCCGCCGCCGGAGGTGACCGACTGCGGTGACCCGACCGCGAGCCTGCGGCCCAACGGCACCAGGAGCGGGCCGGACATCGACGCCATCCGGGCGCGGGGGCGGCTGCTGGTGGGCCTGGACCCGGGCAGCAATCTGTTCAGCTTCCGGGATCCGGCCAGCGGCACGCTCGCCGGATTCGATGTGGACATCGCCCGCGAGCTGGCCCGGGACCTGCTGGGCGATCCGGCGGCGCTGGAGTTCCGGATCCTCGGCTCCGCCGACCGCGAGCGGGCGCTGCAGGAGCACACCGTGGACGTCGTGGTGAAGACCATGACCATCAATTGTCAACGGCGGCAGACGGTTACCTTCTCCACCTCGTATCTGCAGGCGCATCAGCGCGTGCTGGCCTTCCGCAACTCCGGCATCAACGGACTGACCGAGCTGGCGGGCAAACGGCTGTGCCTGGTCAACGGCACCACCTCCCTGGACCTGATCCGGCGCTCGCAGCCCGCCGCGTCCATCCTCACCGTGCCCACCTGGGCCGACTGCCTGGTGGTGCTGCAGCAGCGGCAGGTGGACGCGGTCAGCACCGACGACACCGTGCTGGCCGGGCTGGCCGAGCAGGATCCGGCCACCGAGGTGGTCGGACCCAACCTGAGCACCGAGCAGTACGGGATCGGCATCTCCAAGGGCGCGGACGATCTGGTCCGCTTCGTCAACGGCACCCTGGAACGCATTCGCGCGGACGGGACCTGGAACCGGCTCTACCGCCGCTGGCTGGTGACCGAGCTCGGCGACGCCGCCATTCCGCCGCCCCCGAGGTATCAGGACTGACGATGACCACACCGGAGCAACCCGAGGGGACGCAGGCGGTCGCGCGCACCGAGATGACCGTGGGGCCGTACTGGCCCGCCCGGACCGAGCTGACCACGCGGCACGCACCCGCAGGCGACGACGGCGCGGGCACCCGGCCCGCCGAGCGCACCGAGCCGACGCCGCGCGCGGAATCCCCCGGCACGGAGCCGACCGCCGTGGAGCCGGAAATCCCGGTGGCGCCGAGTGTTTCGAGCGCCGAGGGCGAGACGCGGACCCCGACCCGGCCCTCCCAGCGCACCGCCCGCATGACCCGCCCGCGCCCCGCGGTGCGGCGGCTCGGGGCCGGACTGGTGCCGATCCCGGCGGTGGAGCCGATGGATCCGGAAGCCGCCGTGCTCGACGATCCGGTGGTGGCCGAGGGGCGGCGGTTCTGCTGGCGATGCGGCAAGCCGGTCGGGCGGGCCACCCCGACCCAGGTGTCCACCACCGCGGGCACCTGCCAGACCTGCGGCGCGCCTTACGATTTCCGGCCCTCGCTGTATCCCGGCGACCGGGTGGTGGGCCAGTACGAGATCCAGGGCTGTATCGCGCACGGCGGACTGGGCTGGATCTACCTGGCCATCGACCGCAATGTGAGCGACCGCTGGGTGGTGCTCAAGGGCCTGTTGCACGCCGGTGACGCCGAGGCGCAGGCGGTCGCGCTGGCGGAGCGGCAGTTCCTGGCCGAGGTCGTGCACCCGAGCATCGTGAAGATCCACAACTTCGTGGAGCACTCGGGGCCGGACGGGACGCCGATCGGCTACATCGTCATGGAGTACGTGGGCGGGCATTCGCTGCGCGATCTGCTCGATCACCATGCGCCCGACCGCATGCCGGTCGCCGAGGCCATCGCCTACCTGCTGGAAATCCTTCCGGCCCTGGACTATCTGCATTCGGTGGGGCTGGCCTACAACGACCTCAAGCCCGACAACATCATGATCACCACCGACCGGGTGGAGCTCATCGACCTGGGCGCGGTCACCCAGTTCGAGGCGTACGGAAACCTGTACGGCACCAGGGGATTCCAGGCGCCCGAGATCGCGCACACCGGGCCGACGGTGGCCTCCGACATCTACACCGTCGGCCGCACGCTGGCCGTGCTCACCCTGCACCTGCCGATGGAGCGCGGCGCCCACGTCGACGGCATCCCGGATCCGAAGGAGCAGCCGGTGCTGGCCCGGCACCCGTTCCTCTACCGGCTGCTGCTGCGCGCCACCCACCCGGACCCGGAGCGCCGATTCCCCTCCGCGCGCCTGCTCGCCACCCAGCTCACCGGCGTGCTGCGGGAGATCCTGGCCGTCGAGACCGGCAGTGAGCATCCGCAGCTGTCCACCCTGTTCAGCCCGCCGCGCACCAGTTTCGGCACCGGCGAGCTCATCGCGCAGACCGACGGCATCATCGATGGTGTCCCCCGCGACACCCTGCTGCAGCCCGGCGACGTGGTGGCGGCGCTGCCGGTGCCCATCATCGATCCGGGCGACCCGTCCGCGCCGCTGCTGGCCGGGGCCGCCCATCCCGAACCCCGGCACTCCCTCGATGAACTGCGGCACGCCCGCCAGCGCGCGGCGGCCGAACCCGGCGGCGCGCCCGAGACTTTCGAACTGGAGGTGACGCTGGCCGAGGCCCGCGCCCACCTGGACCTCGACGAGCCCGCGGCCGCCCGCATGCTGCTGGCCCGGCTCACCGACGAGCCGCTGCCGCCGGCCCCGGACTGGCGCATCGACTGGTACCTGGGCATGACCGAGCTGCTGGAACTGGAGTACGAGCGCGCCTTCGCCCGCTTCGACGCCGTGCTGGAGGCGCTGCCCGGCGAGATCGCGCCCAAGCTGGCGCTGGCCGCCACCGCGGAGCTCATTCTCCAGCACTGGGATTCGCCCGATCCCGAGGAGTGGCGGTCCTATGCCGAGAACTACTACGCCACCGTGTGGCGCACCGATCGGGGCGTGGTGAGCGCGGCCTTCGGTCTGGCCCGCCAGCTGGCCGCGGCCGGGAACATCACCGCCGCCGTGCACGCGCTGGATCAGGTGCCGCCCGCCTCACGGCATTACGCGGAGGCCCGGATGACGGCCATTCTCATGCTGCTGACCTGCGCGCCCGCCGCGGACCTCGACGAGTCGACGCTGCGGGTGGCGGCGGCGCGGGTGCAGGATCTGCCGACCGGCGAGGGACGCGCGGCCCAGTTGCGGATTCTCACCCTGGGGGTCGCGCTGGGCTGGGTGCAGGCCGGAAAGCAGCCGAAATCGGTCGGCTCCAAGCTGTTCGGGTCACCGTTCACCGAGCGGGATCTCCGGCGCGGCATCGAGGCCGGCCTGCGCGGCCTGGCCCGCTCCGCGCCCGAACGCACCCACCGGTACGCGCTGGTGGATCTGGCCAACGCGGTGCGTGCCAAATCCTGGTTCTGAGGAACCGGAAGAGTCCCGTGTCGCCCGCGGCGGTCACAGAGGCAGTCTGCGAACCACGGGGCCGGCGAGGGAATTACGGCCCCTACCACGGTTGTGCGTGGTGCGACACGGGTTCCGGTGGACCGGGCGAACCGGATCCGGTGACCACCATGCCAGGCCCATCATGATGTTTTCGTGAAGTCCGAATCGCCATGCGGGTGCCGTGGCGCTCAGCCGACCAGATCGGCGGCGGCGCGGGCGATGGCGAGTTCCTCGTTGGTCGGGACCACCAGCACCGACACGTCCGAGTCGTCGGTCGAGATGCGCCGGGCCGTACGGTCTTTCGCGGTGTTCCGGTCGGCGTCGATGCGAATCCCGTACCGCTCCAGTCCCGCCAGCGACTCGGCGCGGACCTTGGGGTCGTTCTCGCCGACACCGGCGGTGAAGGTGATGGCGTCCACCTTCCCCAGCTCGATCAGGTATGCGCCGATGTAGCGGCGCAGCCGGTGGATGTAGACGTCGAACGCCAATTTCGCGGTCGGATGGCCGGTTTCGATGAGGCGGCCGAGCTCCCGGAAGTCATTGACACCGGAGATGCCCTTGATCCCGGAGTTCCGGTTGAGCAGGGCGTCCACATCGTTCACATCCATGTCCGCCGTGCGGATGAGGTGGAAGATGATCCCCGGATCCAGATCCCCGGACCGGGTTCCCATGACCAAGCCCTCCAGCGGGGTCAGGCCCATGGAGGTGTCCACCGCCTGCCCGGCCCGAATGGCCGAGGCCGACGCGCCGTTGCCGAGGTGCAGCACGATCTGATTCAGCTCGGTTCTGTCCTTCCCGAGGAAGGCCGCGACCTGGCCGGACACGTAATCGTGCGAGGTGCCGTGGAAACCGTACTTGCGAACACCGTGCGCCGCCGCGATTTCCGCGTCGATGGCGTAGGTCTTCGCCGCGGCGGGCAGATTGTGGAAGAAGGCGGTATCGAACACCGCGACCTGCGGCACGTCCGGCAGCAGCGCGCGCGCCGATTCGATGCCGATGACATTGGGCGGATTGTGCAGCGGCGCAAGGGAGGACAGGTCGACAATGGCCTGCACCACCGCGTCTGTAATGAGCGTCGGCTCGTAGAAGACCTCACCGCCGTGCACCACCCGGTGCCCGACCGCGGCCAGATCCGCGTGCGCCAGATCCTGGCCGCTCGCGCTGAACAGATCGAACACCACCCGCAGGCCCTGCGCGTGATCGGCGATGGGCCCCTGATACTCGAAAGTCTTCTCGCCCGAGGTGTGTTCGACGGTCACCGCATCCGGCTCGACCGCCTCGCCGATGCGTTGCACCACGCCCTGCGCGCACACATCGGCGGTCGCCGGATCGAGCAGCTGATATTTGATGGACGAGGATCCGGAATTGATCACCAGAACCTTCATCACGCCTCCTGCTGAGCCTGAATCGCGGTGATCGCGACGGTGTTCACGATGTCCGCGACCAGCGCGCCCCGCGACAGATCATTGACCGGCTTGCGCAGACCCTGCAGCACCGGGCCGATGGCGACGGCCCCGGCGCTGCGCTGCACCGCCTTGTAGGTGTTGTTGCCGGTATTGAGGTCCGGGAAGATGAAGACCGTCGCCTGGCCCGCCACTTCGGAATTCGGCAGCTTGGTCTTGGCCACCGTGGGCTCGATCGCGGCGTCGTATTGAATCGGCCCCTCCACCAGCAGTTCCGGCGCCCGCTCGTGGACCAGCTTGGTGGCGGCGCGCACCTTGTCGACGTCCGCGCCGGACCCCGACTCGCCCGTGGAGTAGGAGAGCATGGCCACGCGCGGGTCGATGCCGAACTGGACGGCGGTGCGGGCGGAGGAGATGGCGATATCGGCCAGCTGGTCGGAGGTCGGGTCCGGCACCACGGCGCAGTCGCCGTACACCAGCACCCGGTCGGCCAGGCACATGAGGAAGACGCTGGACACCGTGGACACGCCCGGCTCGGTCTTGATGATCTCGAAGGACGGGCGGATGGTGTGCGCGGTGGTGTGCGCCGCGCCAGAGACCATGCCGTCGGCGACCCCCATGTGCACCATCATGGTGCCGAAATACGAGATGTCGCTCATGAATTCGCGGGCGCGGTCCACCGTCATGCCCTTGTGGGCACGCAGGCGGGCGTACTCCTCGGCGAATTCGTCGCGCAGCGGGCAGGTCTTGGGATCGAGCACCTCGGCGGCCTCGATGTCCACGCCGAGCTCGGCGGCACGGCCGCGCACCGCCGCCTCGTCGCCGAGGATGGTGAGGTCGGCGATCTTGCGCTGCAGCACCCGCCCGGCCGCGCGCAGAATGCGGTCGTCGTCGCCCTCGGGCAGCACGATGCGCTTGCGGTCGTTGCGGGCGCGGTCGATGAGCTGGTACTCGAACATCTGCGGGGTGACGATGTTCGGGATGGGAATCTCGATCTGCCGCAGCAGTTCCCGCGGATCGACCCGCTGCTCCATGAGGGCCAGCGCGGTGTCCACCTTGCGGATGCTGGACAGCGAGACGCGGCCGCGGGTGAGCGCAGTGGCCTTGGCGGTCTCGAAGGTGCCCAGGTCGGTGGCGAGGATGGGCAGCTTGGGTTTGAGGCCCGCCATCAGTCGCGCGATGGACGGCTCGGGCAGCATGCCGCCGTTCATGATGATGCCGGCCAGCGACGGAAAGCCCTCCGCCTCATGGGCGTTCACCAGCGCGAGCAGCACGTCGGAGCGGTCACCGGGGGTGATGACGGCAACGCCGTCGGCGAGGCGTTCCAGAATGTGCTCGGCGGTCATGCCGCCGACGATCACCTCGAGCGCCTCGCGCTGCATGAGTTCCGGGTCGCCGCTGTAGAGTTCGCCGCCGATCGCCTCGCGCAGCTCCTCCATGGTGGGCGCCTGCAGCAGCGGCACCTCGGGTAGCGCCCAGGACGGCACGGTGCAGGCCCGCTTCAGGGCGGCCGCGTCGGCCTCCAGCTGCCCGGGCTCGCACCGGTTGGCGATCACCGCCACCAGCTTGGCGTGCTCGGCCGCCAGCTCGGCGCGGCAGAGCTCCACCAGCTGGCCCAATTCCTCAGGGGTGCGGCCCATTCCACGCACCACCAGCAGTACGGGCGCGCCGAGGTTCACCGCGATGCGGGCGTTGTAGCGCAGTTCGCTGGGGCTGGCGACATCGGTGTAGTCCGAGCCGACGATGAGCACGGCGTCGCACTGCTTGGCGACCGCGTGGTACCGCATGACGATCTCGCTGATCGCCGCGTCCGGATCCTCGTGCACCTGTTCGTAGGTGACGCCGATGGCCTGGTCGTAGTCGACATCGGCGGTGGAGTGCTCGAGCAGCAGCTCGAGAATGTAGTCGCGCCCGATCGCGGACCTGGTGATCGGCCGGAACACGCCCACTCGCGGCGTGGTGGCCGCGAGGGCCTGCAGAACACCGAGCGCCACCGTCGACTTGCCGGTGTCGCCCTCGGGGGACGCGATGTACACACTGGAAACCGGTGTGGCAGCCATGGGCGAAAGCCTACCGACCGTTATGGGCTGATTTCCGCGCGTACCCGGTTACCCGGCCGCGGATATTCGGGGACGGACTATCGCGAGAGTCGCCCGTCCCCGGGTGCCACGGCGTGAACCGACTCAGAGGGCCCGCAGGCGGGGCGCCAGATCGCGCTGGAACAGATCCAGGAATCGGCGCTGATCATGACCGGGCGCGTGGAAGACCAGGTGGTTCAGGCCCGCGTCCAGGTACGGCTTGATCTGCTCGACCGCCTGGTCCGGATCGCTGGCCACGATCCAGCGCTTGGCGATCTGCTCGATCGGCAGCGCGTCGGCGGCCGCCTCCATCTCGATGGGATCGGTGATGGAGTGCTTCTGCTCCGCGGTCAGCGAGAGCGGGGCCCAGAAGCGGGTGTTCTCCAGCGCCAGAACGGGATCGGTGTCGTAGGAGATCTTGATCTCGATCATGCGGTCGATGTCGTCGACGGAGCGGCCGGCCTTGGCGGCGCCCTCCGCGACGGCGGGCATCAGCTTCTCGGTGTAGAGATCCATGCCCTTGCCGGAGGTGCAGATGAAACCGTCACCGGCGCGGCCGGCATAGCGGGCCACCAGCGGGCCGCCCGCGGCGATGTAGACCGGGATGCCGCCCTTGGGCACGTCGTAGATCGAGGCGCCGACGGTCTTGTAGTACTGGCCGTCGAAGTCCACCCGCTCGCCCGTCCACAGCGCGCGCATCAGGTCCACCGACTCGCGCAGCCGCGCGAAACGCTCCTTGAACTCCGGCCATTCGCCCTGGAAGCCGGTGGCGATCTCGTTCAGCGCCTCACCCGAGCCGACGCCGAGCATGATGCGATCCGGGTACAGGCAGCCCATGGTGGCGAACGCCTGCGCGATGACCGCGGGGTTGTACCGGAAGGTCGGGGTCAGCACCGAGGTGCCGAGCTGAATGCGCTTGGTGCGCTCGCCCACCGCGGCCAGGAAGGCCAGCGAGAACGGGGCGTGCCCGCCATTGTGCCGCCACGGCTGGAAATGGTCGGAGACGGTGGCGCTGTCGAGGCCGTGCGCCTCCGCCTCCACCGCGAGCTCCACCAGTTCGCGCGGGCCGAACTGTTCCGCGGACGCCTTGTAACCGAGCTTGAGGTCTTTCACCTGGGCACTCCTGTCGCCATGCTGCGCTCGAGCTGTGCGGGCCAACCTCCCGCACGACCGCCGCGACACCGGGCATCGCGAACGGTCCTACTTCGCACGATAGGTCAGCGGTGAAACGCGGTGCGGCAGGGGTCACACCCAAGGGGTCGAACCGCGGGTGGGCGGACGGTATTTCGGGGATGAAACCGGTCGGACGGTCAGTTAGGGCAGGAATATATGAGCGTCCGGTCCCGGGATAGCGGAGAATGTGCGCGTGACCTACTCGAGCGCTGAACCGATCCTCTCCTATCTGACCGACATGGACGGCGTCCTCGTGCACGAGAATCACATGGTGCCCGGGGCCGATCAGTTCCTCGCCGAACTGCGCGACAACGACATTCCGTTCCTGGTTCTCACCAACAATTCGATCTACACCGCGCGCGATCTGCAGGCCCGGCTCAGGCACACCGGCCTCGACATTCCGGTCGAGTCCATCTGGACCTCCGCCCTCGCCACCGCGACATTCCTCAACGACCAGCGCCCAGGCGGCACCGCCTACGTGGTCGGCGAATCCGGCCTCACGACTGCGCTGCACGAAATCGGTTACGTTCTCACCGATTCCGACCCGGACTACGTAGTGCTCGGCGAAACCCGCACCTACTCTTTCGAAGCCATCACCACCGCCATCCGGCTGATCTCCGCGGGCGCGCGCTTCATCGCCACCAACCCGGACGCCACCGGCCCGTCCCGCGAAGGCATCCTTCCGGCCACCGGCTCCGTCGCCGCCCTCATCACCGAGGCCACCGGCCGCAAGCCCTACTACGTCGGTAAACCCAACCCACTGATGATGCGATCGGCGTTGCGCCGCATCGGTGCCCACTCCCAGTCCACCGTCATGATCGGCGACCGGATGGACACCGACGTCATCGCGGGCCTGGAGGCGGGCATGCGGACCATCCTGGTCACCACCGGCATTTCCACCCCGGCCCTGGTCGAGCAGTTCCCGTACCGCCCGACCACCATCCTGCCCTCGGTGGCCGCCCTGGTCGGCAAGACCAAGGACCCGTTCGCGCTGTAGTCAGGCCGCGCCCGTCGCGTCGCCCTCGAGTGCGTCGAGGGCGGCCGACAGGGTCGTCAGCGCGTCCACGATGTGGGCGAGCTGCTCGATACCCAGCTGCGCCACAAGCCGTTTCGCCATGGCCGCGTGCTGCGGGTCGATCCGCCGCACCGCGTCGTGACCCGCCTCGGTGATGGCCACCAGCTTCGCGCGCCGATGCGCCGGATTGGGGCGGTATTCCACGAATCCCCTGTCCGCCAGCACATCCGCGATGCGCTGCACGCTCTGGCGGGTGATACCCATTTCGCGGGCGATACCGGCCACCGGGAGCGGTTCGCGCAGAATCGCACCGAGCACCTGCCACCACGCGACCGTGATCCCGGACGGCTTGGCCAATTCCTCTGCGATCGAGAGGAATTGGCCGTTCAGCTTGAACGACGTGACGGCCGCGGCCCCGAACAGCTGCTGCGCGGTGCGGGTCATTGCGCGGCCGCCGCGCGCTGCTGCTCGTACTCGAACAACGCGTAGAAGCCCGCGGGATCATTGTTTCCGTACAGCCGGTACCAGGACTCCAGCACGTGCGGCTCGTAGATACCCAGGCGCGCGAAGATCTCGCGGGCGAAATCGACCGGTCGGGTGCCGGTCGCGGTGATCAGGTCACCGTCGGTGACCGCGGGCGCCTGAACATAGTGCTCGCCACCCGAATATCCGCTGTAGGCAAGATATCCCGCGTCATTGCTGGTGTGCCGCCGATCGTCCAGCAGGCCCTCCTGCGCCAGCCCGAAGGTCGCGCCGCAGATCGCCGCCACCGGCACGCCGGCCGCCAGAAACTCCCGGGCCTTGCGCGCGAAGGCCGCCGGCGTCTCGGGATGCTGCTCGGTTTCGAATCCCGGCAGGATCAGCATGGCGCTGTCGGCGGGCTTCAGCTCATCGAGAACCAGATCGGGCAGGACCCGCATGCCGCCCATCGAGGTGACCGGCTCGGCGCCGAGGGCGACCGTCTTCACCTGCCAGGTTCCCGGCTCGCGCTGCCAGAGTTCGCGATTGATGTGTGCGGTCGCATGCCCGACCTCCCAGTCCGAGAAGGTGTCGTACGCGGCCATGTGGACTGTTTTCATCATGACAGCATGCTGTCATGTTTGACAGCATGCTGTCAAACGACGCTCGATGATTCTCAAGGGCTGCCCCGAACCCCGTCGCCCCCTGAACACGAAAAGGGCCGGAACCCAGTGGGTTCCGGCCCTTTCGAACACTCGTCGGATCAGCTCAGTGCCTGGTCCAGGTCATTGAGCAGGTCCTCCACATCCTCGAGCCCGATGGAGATGCGGAGCACGCCATCGGTAATCCCCACGGCCGCACGGCCTTCCGGGCCCATCGCCCGGTGGGTGGTGGTGGCCGGATGCGTGATCAGCGTCTTCGCATCGCCGAGGTTGTTGGAGATGTCGACGATGCGCAGGCGGTTGAGCACCTCGAAAGCGCGCTTCTTGGCCTCGTTCTCCGACGCCTTCAGCTCGAAGGTGATCACCGTGCCGCCACCGGACATCTGACGCTTGGCCAGCTCGTACTGCGGGTGCGAGGACAGGAACGGGTACTTCACCCACGCCACGGCGGGATGGGTCTCCAGGAACCCGGCGATCTTCAGCGCGGAGTCCACCGACTGGCGCAGGCGCAGCGGCATGGTCTCCAGACCCTTGAGCAGGGTCCACGCATTGAAGGGGCTCAGCGCCGGACCGGTGTGGCGCATCAGGTTCTTCACCGGGCCGTCGATGTAGTCCCGGGGTCCGAGGATCGCGCCGCCGAGGACGCGGCCCTGCCCGTCGATGTGCTTGGTGCCCGAGTACACGGTGATGTCCGCGCCCAGGTCGAAGCCGCGCTGCAGCAGCGGGGTGGCGAAGACGTTGTCCAGCACCACCTTCGCGCCCGCCGCGTGCGCGAGATCGGAGACCGCGCGCACATCGGTGAGGGTCTGCATGGGGTTGGAGGGGGTCTCGAAGAAGACGGCCTGGGTCGGCACCGACAGTGCCTGCTCCCACTGGTCCAGATCCTCGCCGTCGACGAAGACGGTCTCCACGCCCCAGCGCGGCAGGATCTCGTTGGCCACCACGAAGCAGGAGCCGAACAGGCTGCGCGCCGCCACCAAGCGGTCACCCGCGGCGAGCAGCGCGCCCAGCGCGGTGAACACCGCCGACATGCCGGAGGCCGTCGCGAAACAGGCCTCCGCGCCGTCGATCAGGCGCAGCCGCTCCTCGAACATGGCGACCGTCGGGTTGCCGTAGCGGGAGTAGACGAAGTGGTCGATATCGCCGGTGAAGGAGGCTTCGGCCGCCTCGGCGCTCTCGTAGACGAAACCCGAATTGAGGAACAGCGCCTCGGAGGTCTCGTCGAAGCCCGAGCGCCGGGTGCCGCCGCGCACGGCCTGCGTGGCGGGGCCGACGCCCTCGGGGAGCGGTTTGTCGAAGGAACCACCGGTGATCATGACTGCCTCCCTGCGATCCGGCCGGACACGAAACTCATGACTGACGCCAGGGCAGGCCGTCGGCGCGCCAGCCGGTGCCGCCGCGATGCCCCTGACCGTCGAGCGCACCCTCGAAGCCGTCGACCACATTGAAGGACGGGGCGATGCCGAGGGTGGTGGCGGCGGTGGCCGCGCCGATGGAGCGCTGGCCGGAGCGGCAGATGAAGATGACCGGCGCGGCCGAGTCCTGGCCGCGATCGCCGAGCGCCTGCTTCAGCTGATCGGCGAAACGGGTATTGGGGGTGCCGGAGACGTCCACCCACTCGATCAGCGCGGTCGGCCGGCCGATGCCGCTGGTGTCGGGCACCCCGACGAACCGCCACTCGGCTTCGGTGCGCACATCCACCAGCACCGCATCGGGGTTGTCGCGCAACAGTTCCCACGCCTGCTTCGGCGTGATGTCACCCGCGTAGCTCACTTGTACCTCCTGTGAATCCGCACTTGCCGCACCGCTGTCCGATGCGAGGCCAGGTCGTCACCCGGAGCACCCCACCGCGGAGGAGGGTTGCCGACCAGCCAGCCGGGGCTTGACGCTGGTACTCATGACCTGGGTTGAGACTGCCGAAAAAACGGCCCCACTGTCAAACCCCGGCCGCGACTTCCGCCGTTGTCAGGAATTGCAGACCAACCAGCGGGAATTCTCCCGGGTGAAGTGCCAGGTCGAGGTGGTTTGGGCGCCGGAGACCGTGAAAGTGACCTGCGCCGTGGCCTTCTCACCGTCAACGGCCGGGTCGGCCAGCTTGTCGAACGTGATGGTCCCCCCGGTCGCGGCCGCGACCTTGAGCGGTGAGGCGTTCTCGTCGAATCCCTTGCAGGACAGGGTCGGATCGTACTTGCCGGTCTCGCTGCGGGACTTGATGAAGGTGCCCGCGGCCGCCGCGAGCCGATCGGAATCTGTGACATTCTTCTCAACCGGCGAGACCAGCGTCGCGATCACGATGCCCAGGATCACGACCGCGATGACGCTCGCCGCGACCAGGAACGGCCACATGCTGCGGGCCTCGTTCTGATCGATCGGAACCGATGTCTCCCCGGCTGTCTCCTCGGCGTCGCTCATGGGTAGATCATGCCTGGTCGCCGCCGTTCGCCCGGTACGGCATTCCCCCGGTTCGGGCCTCGGCATTCCCACAGTTCACGGCCCTGCGCGTGAAGGGCCTCGTGCGCCATCGATAGAATCAGCAGAATTTCCGCCCCAGGCGCGGGAATAGCAGGACTACGCAGCAACGCTGCAGCGTCGGGGGCCAACGGCGGTCACCGAAGCCAGGGCGTCAACTTAGCCTAAGCTAAGAACGACGGCTGAGTTTTGACGACAAGTTAGTTTCGACCCAAAGGGTGCGCGGAAGAATGACCGAACAGAGTGCAGCGACCCGCCCGCTACGCATTGCGATCGTGGGCGCAGGCCCGGCCGGTATTTACGCCGCCGATGCCTTGATGAAGTCCGATGCCGAGGTGAGCATCGACCTCTACGAGCGCATGCCCGCGCCCTTCGGCCTCATCCGCTACGGCGTCGCGCCCGACCACCCGCGCATCAAGGGCATCATCACCGCCCTGCACAAGGTCCTCGACAAGCCGCAGGTCCGCCTGCTCGGCAATATCGACTACGGCGTCGACATCACCCTCGAGGACCTGCGTCAGTTCTACGACGCGGTCATCTTCTCCACCGGCGCCAACGCCGACCGCGCCCTCGAGGTGCCGGGCATCGACCTCGACGGCTCCTACGGCGCCGCCGACTTCGTGTCCTGGTACGACGGCCACCCGGACGTGCCGCGCACCTGGCCGCTGGACGCGGAGAAGGTCGCCGTCCTCGGTGTCGGCAACGTCGCCCTCGACGTGGCCCGCGTGCTCGCCAAGACCGGCGACGAACTGCTGCCCACCGAGATCCCGCCGAACGTCTACGAGGGCCTGCAGGACAACAAGGCCCTCGAGGTCCACGTCTTCGGCCGCCGCGGACCCGCCCAGGCCAAGTTCACCCCGCTCGAACTGCGCGAACTCGACCACTCCCCGACCATCGAGGTCATCGTCGACCCCGAGGACATCGACTACGACGAGGGCTCCGAGGCCGCGCGCCGCCACTCCAAGCAGGTCGACATGATCTGCAATACGTTGGAGCAGTGGGCCATCCGCGATGTCGGCGACCGCCCGCACAAGCTGTTCCTGCACTTCTTCGAGAACCCATCGGAGATCCTCGGCGCGGACGGCAAGGTCGTGGGCCTGCGGACAGAGCGCACCCAGCTCGACGGCACCGGAAACTGCAAGGGCACCGGCGAATTCAAGGACTGGGACATCCAGGCCGTGTACCGCGCGGTCGGCTACCTGTCGCAGAACATCCCGCTGCTGCCCTTCGACGACCAGGCCGGCACCGTGCCCAACGAGGCCGGGCGCGTGCTCGTCGACGAGGACGCCGACGGCGCGGCTCGCTACATGCCCGCTACCTATGTGACCGGCTGGATCAAGCGCGGCCCGGTCGGCCTCATCGGCCACACCAAGGGCGACGCCAACGAGACCATCGCCTGCCTGCTCGACGATGCCGCGAACTTCACCCCGGCCGCGCGGCCGGAGCTGGAGGCGGTCACCGAATTCCTCGAGCACAAGGGCATCCCGTTCACCACCTGGGCGGGCTGGTACCGCCTCGACGCGCATGAGCGCGCCCTGGGCGAGCCGCAGGGCCGCGAGCGGGTCAAGGTCGTCGAGCGCGACGAGATGCTCGCCGCCTCCGAACCCGGCAAGGTTTCCTGACCAGCTCCGGGCAAGGTGTCCTGACCAGCGCCAATCCGACTGCCGGACAAGGTTGTCCACACATGTCACCGTTCTGAGGCATGCTGATCACGTGTTCGATGCCCATCTCCACATCTTCGATCCGCGGTTCCCGCTGGTCGAGAACGAGGGCTACCTGCCCGACCCGTACACCATCGCCGCCTATCGCAAGCGCATGTCCCGCTTCGATATCGACGGTGGCGCCCTGGTCAGCGGGTCGTTCCAGGGCACCGATCAGAGCTATCTGCTGGCCGCCCTCGCCGAACTCGGCGAGGGCTGGGTCGGTGTCACCAATCTGCACGTGGACGCCACCGACGCGGAGATCCTCGAGCTGAACCGGGCCGGGGTGCGGGCCATCCGGTTCAACCTCAAGCGCGCGGGCGGCGACATCGTCGGGCTCACCATGCTGGCGCTGCGGGCCTACGAACTGGCCGGCTGGCATGTGGAGCTCTACATCGACGGGTCCATGCTGGGCTCGCTGGAACCGGTCATCACCAAGCTGCCCAAGCTGTCGATCGACCATCTGGGCATGTCCGACGACTGCCTGCCCTACCTGCTCAACCTGGTCGACCGCGGGGCCAAGGTGAAGGCCTCCGGCTTCGGCCGGGTGGCGATGAATGTGGGCTCGGCCCTGCGCAAGATCCACACGGTCAACCCCGAGGCCCTGATGTTCGGCACCGACCTGCCGGGCACCCGGGCCGGACGGCCGTTCCGCGACGCCGATATCTCGCTGCTCGCCGACGCCGTGGGCTCCGATCTGCACCGGGCGCTCGAG
Source organism: Nocardia sp. NPDC059236 (assembly GCF_042754085.1). Lineage (NCBI taxonomy): Bacteria > Bacillati > Actinomycetota > Actinomycetes > Mycobacteriales > Nocardiaceae > Nocardia > Nocardia sp. NPDC059236. The sequence continues at coordinate 80,120 of NZ_JBHZAF010000020.1, read as the reverse complement.
GACAATGCCCGCGCGTTCTACGGGCTGCCCGCCAAGGAACGCCTGTTCGAGGACCCGAACCCGCCCATGCGCCGGGCCGCGGGCGAAGCACCCACCCTGCGGCTGCCGCGCTCGGAGCTCCCCGGACCCCCGCCCCCGCCCACCCTGCCGCTGCCGATCATCGATCGCTAGCGCAACGGGCCACCCCCTGAGGGCCGCGGAGACTTCGCGTTATTGTCATACCGTCAACACCGGTGTGTGAGCCGGTGCGCAGGATTCGACGACGAACCGAGGTAGGGCGTGAGCACTCCATCCACCGCCAAGCAGGGCCCGCTCGCGGGCATCCGGGTTGTTGAACTGGCCGGCATCGGCCCCGGTCCGCACGCGGCACTGCTGCTCGCCGACCTCGGCGCCGACGTGGTGCGGGTGCAGCGGCCCGGCATGCTGCCCGGCTTCATGGAGCGTCCGCAGTGGCGCGGCCGCACCATCGTCGAGGCGAACCTGAAGGATCCCGCCGACATCGAGCAGGTGCTCGGGCTCATCGAGAAGGCCGACGTGCTGCTCGAGGGCTTTCGGCCCGGCGTCACCGAGCGCATGGGACTGGGCCCCGATACGGCGCTGGAACGCAATCCACGCCTGATCTACGGCCGCATGACCGGCTGGGGCCAGTACGGCCCGATGGCCGACCGCGCCGGACACGACATCAACTACATCTCGCTCACCGGTGTGCTGAACGCCATCGGCCGCAAGGGCGAACGCCCCGTGCCGCCGCTGAACATGGTCGGCGACTTCGGCGGCGGTTCCATGTTCCTGGTCTTCGGCATCCTGGCCGCGCTGGTGGAACGCCAGAGCTCCGGCAAGGGCCAGGTCATCGACGCCGCCATGATCGACGGCGCACTCGCGCTCTCACACATGATCTGGGGCATGAAGGGCGTGGGCCTGTGGTCCGATGAGCGCGGCACCAACCTGCTCGACACCGGTATGGCCTTCTACGACACCTACGAGACCTCCGACGGCAAGTACATGGCCGTGGGCTGCATCGAGCCCCAGTTCTACGCGGAACTGCTGCAGGGCCTGGAGATCTCGCCCGAGGGCCTGCCCAACCAGCTCGACCCCAACGGCCAGGACCAGCTGCGCAAGCTGTTCACCGAGAAGTTCAAGACCAAGACCCGCGACGAGTGGTGGGCGATCTTCGAGCACACCGACGCCTGCACCACCCCGGTCCTGACTTTCACCGAGGCCGAACAGAATCCGCACATCCAGGCCCGCACCGGGCTGATCGACATCGACGGCGTCGTGCAGCACGCCCCGGCTCCGCGCTTCTCGCGCACGCCGGCGGGCATCCCGACCCCGCCGCCGAACGAGGGCACCCCGATCGAAACGGTCTGGGCGGACTGACCTTCCGCGCACGGCCGAACGCCCCCTATGGAATTCCACAGGGGGCGTTGACTTTTCCGATGCGGCGGGTAGCTCCCGGACTTACGGGGCGACGAGCTGGATGTCGAGCTCGATGGCGATCTTGTCGCTCAGCATGGCGTTGGGCATGCCCGGGGCGACGTCGAACTCGCTGCGCTTGATGGTGCCGGAGGCGGTGAAGCCGGCGTGCTCCTTGTTGTCCTGCGGGAAGACCCGCACGCCGCCCCACTCGACCTCGAGGGTGACGGGCTTGGTGATGCCGCCGATGGTGGCCTCACCGGTGACCTCGAACTCCCCGCTCAGGGCGACGGGCTCGGGGACGCGGAAGGTCAGGTGCGGGCGGTTGGCGACATCGAGGATGTCGGCGCTGCGGACGTGGCCGTCGCGCATCTCGTTGCCGGTGTCGAACGAGTCGAAGTAGATGGTGGCCTCGATGGCGGCCTCGCCGGCCTCGTTGACCACGAAGCCGGTCTCGAAGCGGTTGAAGCGGCCGCGGACCTTGGAGATGCCCAGGTGCTTCACGGTGAAGTTGACCGAGGAGTGAGCGGCATCCAGGGTCCAGGAGCCGGGGGCGAGGGTGGTCTGCTCGGAAGTCGTCATGTCAACCACTCTAAGTGGACTTCGGTCCGGTTATCCACACCGTGGTTATCCGGGGACTGCCAGGGCGCGGATAACGGAACCAGGACCAGGCAGTATGGAAGGGTGTCCCGTTCCGAATTCGCCGAGTTCCTGATCGCCCGCCGCGCACAACTGCAGCCCGAGGACGTCGGACTGCCCGCCGGCCGGCGACGGCGCACACCCGGCCTGCGCCGCGAGGAGGTGGCCGCGCTCGCCGGTGTCAGCGCAGACTACCTGGCCCGCCTGGAACAGGGACGCGACACCAACCCCTCCACCGCCGTGCTGGCCGCCCTCGCGGAAGCCTTGCGGCTCAACGAGATCGAGAAACACCACTTCGGCAAGCTGGCCCTCGGGCTGGAACAGAAGGCTTCCTGCCCCGCATCCGGGCAGGCCCGGGAACAGGTCTCCGAGACCATTCAGGCGGTCATCGACGCCCTGCAGCCGACGCCCGCGCTGGTGCTCGGGCGCTGGCTGAACCTGCTCGCCGGAAACCCCTCCTTCCGCGCCTTCGCCGAACCCCTCGGCATGTTCGACGCGGAGGCACACGGCAACTTCGCCATCTACGTCTTCGCCCACCCGGCCGCCCAGCAGACCTTCCTGAACTGGTCCGACGTCGCCGATATGGCTGCTTCGTCCCTGCGCGCCGCCACCACCCGGTTCCCCGACGACCCGTCGGTCGAGGCCGTCGTCACCGCCCTGAACCGCTACCCGGAGTTCGAGCGACGCTGGCGCGAGCACCGGCTCACCGATTTCCGATCCCTCGTGCTGAAGATTCAGCACCCCGCCCGGGGTGCGGTCGAGGTGGAGGTCGAGACCCTGGATCCGGCCGCCGACCAGACCGTCATGGTCTGGCTGGTCGACCGCCGCCAGGCCCGCACGCCCGGATTACGGCTGGTCAACGAATAAAAGCCGCAGGTTCCGGGGGTTTCGTTCCCGCTGCCGGGGCGGGTCGGGCCATCTACAGTTGAGCCATGGCTCGGAATTGGCCGATGGTCGAGCGGGTGAAAGAACTCGAATCGATCAGGTCGGCACTCACCGGCGACGAGTTCGTCGGGGCGGTGCTCACCGGTGACGCGGGGGTCGGCAAGACCACGCTGGCGCGGCAGGCCACCGCCGCCGTCGGCGGCAATATCCGCTGGGTCGCGGGCACCGAATCCGCCCGCAGCATTCCGCTCGGGGTCTTCGCCCACATGGTGGGGGTGTACACCGCCCACGATCCGGTGACCTTCATGGCGGCCGCGCGCGAGGCGCTGCTCGCCGACGGGCACACCATCATCGGCGTCGACGACGCCCATCTGCTCGACCAGCTCTCGGCCACCCTGCTGCTGCAGCTGGCCCTCGACAAGGCCGCCCACATCGTCTGCACCGTACGCAGCGGGGTGCAGGTGCCCGACGCGGTGACCTCGCTGTGGAAGGACGGGCATCTGCTGCGCATCGACCTGAAGCCGTTCACCCAGCGCCAGAGCGTGGAACTGGTGGAATCCATGCTGGGCGGGCAGCTGGAGGGCTTCACCGCCAACCTGATGTGGGAATCCTCCGGCGGCAATGCGCTTTTCCTGCGGCACCTCGTCGAGGGCGCGCTGGAGGCCGGGACGCTGCGGCAGGTCAGCGGGGTGTGGCAACTGCGCGGGCGCGCGGCCGTCACCTCGGAATTGGCTGCGCTGCTGGAGGATCGGGTCGAGCAGCTGCCCGAGTCGGTGCTGCGGGTGCTGGAACTGCTCACCTTCTGCGAGCCCATCGACCTGGACGTGCTCTCCGAACTCGCGGGCGAGGAGGCGGTGGAATCCGCCGAATCACGCGGTCTCATCAGGATTGTCGAGAACAGCCATCAGCTGCTGGTGCGCTACAACCATCCGCTGTTCGGCGAGGTGATCCGGCGGCGGCTGGGTATCGCGTCGGCGCGGCGGCTGCGCGGGCGGCTCTACTCCTCGCTCCGGGACCGGCCCATCAACTCCGCGTCCGAGCGCATCCGATTGGCCGAATTGGCCTTGGACAGCGACAAATCCGCGGATCTCGAGCTGTTCCAGGCGGCGGCCGCGGATGCCATCGCGCTCGCGAATCTGCCTTTGGGCGAACGGTTCGCGCGCGCGGCGGTGGAACGCCAGGGCGGAGTGGAGGCCGCTGACCTGCTGGCCCGCGCGCTGCTGTGGCAGGGGCATCGCATAGAGGCCGAGCGCACACTGGCCGGATTCGATCCGGACGAGATGAACGAGGTGCAGCTGGCGCGCTGGGGCAGCACCCGGGTGTCGAACCTGCTGTGGTCCATGGGCGACGCGGATCGCGCCGATACCGTGCTGGAATCGGTGCGACACCGGGTCACACATCCGAAAATTGTTGCGACACTGGATGGTCTGGCCTCCGCGTGCGCGGTCAACGAGAACCGGCTCGACGATGCGTTCGCCCTCGCCGAGCCGGTCATGTCCGCCCCGGACGCGCCACCGTGGGCGGTGTACTGGGCTGCCTTCGGCGGCGGACTCGCCCTCGCGCTCATGGGACGCGGGGAAGCCGCCCGGCAGTACGCGGCCCGCTCGCACGCCGTGGAGTCGCATATCGACGGATTGAACCGATTCATCTCCACACACGCGGAGGTGCTGGCCCTGACCTTCATCGGCGAGTTGGAAGCCGCGCGCCGATGCGCCAATACGCCCTACCCGTTCTCCTCCCCCGGCCAATATCTGGCCTGGGGCATGGCCAAGATCCTGCAGGGCACCGTGGACGTGGCGCAGGGCCAGTTCCCGCAGGGCATCGACAATCTCGAGCAGGCGCTCGCGGCGCTCACCACCGAGGGCGCGGCGTCCTGGATGTTCCCCGCCCAACTGCGGCTGGCTGAGGCGTACTCGGCGCTCGGGCGGCCCACCGAAGCGGCGGAAGCCATTGCGGCGGCGACCCTGCGAGGCGGGCGTCACAGTGCCGTCTATGAACCGCTGCTCGAACTCGTGCGGGCCATGCAGACGGCCGCCGAGGGCACCGCGACACCGGCCGTCCGGCTCGCGCTGGGGGCGGCGGATCTGGCCGCACGCACCCACCAGCACGCCATCGAGGCCATGGCGCTGCACGCCGCCGCCCGCTTCGGCGATCAGTCGGTCGGCGGGCGGTTGGCGGATCTTGCGGCCCGCATCGACGGGCGGCTGGTGCAGGTGCAGGCGCGGCACGCGGTGGCGGTCGCGGCCCACGACGGACCCGGATTGGACACCGCCGCAGCGCAATTCGAGGCAATCGGGGCGCTGCTCTCCGCGGCGGATGCGGCCGCGCAGGCCGCCTCCGCGCACGAGCGGGCGGGTGACCGCCGGCGACTGCTGGAATCCGCGGCAACCGCCAATCGGCTGGCGGCCGCCTGCGGCGGCGCGTCGACCCCGGCGCTGCGGCAGTCCGCGCAGCCGCTGCCGTTGACCGCGCGCGAACGGGAGATCGCGAATCTGGTGGCGGCCGGGCTGTCCAACCGGCAGATCGCGGACCGGCTGACCGTCTCGGTGCGGACGGTGGAGGGGCACCTGTACCGGGCGTGCATCAAGCTCGATGTCACCGATCGGGAGGCGCTGGCGGAATTGATGCGCGGAGGGACGCCTTCGGGCAAGTCAGCAAAGCTGACCTGATCCGGATCGAGTAATGAATACCGGCGTGCTCCGCCACGCCGTCCCCCGCCGCCGGCGTCCTGCCGCTGGAACTTCGCACCCCCAATTCGAGGCGCTGATCTGCGTCGATGCGGATAGGGCCGATGCACGGCCAAGCCGAGCCACGGGTTCCCGCGAATAACCGGTAGTCATGGCCGGTCTCGGAACCGGCGCAACGAAATATGTTGGAAGGCAGGTGTTTCGACGTGGTCGGTCGGGATCGTGAAGTGAAGGGCGCCGTGGCTCGGCGGGCGATCGTCGTGAGCGTCGTTCCGCTGGTGTTGGCAGTGGCCTGCGCGAATACGAGTGACCACTCGGCCAAGTCGGCGCAGGGCAGCTCGACCCTGGCCGCCGTGCAGCCGGCTGGTACCCGCGCCCCGGCCAATACCGGTGCCCCGGAAGCGAATCCGCAGCCGGGTGCGGCGGCCCCGGACGCCGCGGGCACCGCCGGCCACTCGAGCTCCGTCCAGTCCGTCCCGCGCCCCGGCGCCGCCCAGCCGGGCGTAGCCCTCCCGGCCCATGACCAGGATCGCCCCGGCCCGCGTCCGAGCCTCGCGCAGCCCGGCGTCACCGTGCCGAATCACCCACTGCCGCAAGCACAGTCGCCGTCGCAGGCCGACTACCCGATCCCCGCGAACTTCCGCCCGATCCCGAATCACGAAGCGGCACCGGCGGTCGACTTCCGAACCCTGCACGCCCCGACGCTGGTGGACCCGGTCCTCCCGATCGCCCCGCCCCCGCGCACCGTCCGCATCGGCGACTTCACCACCCCCGCCCCGGACCAGCTGCCAGACGACATTCTCGACACCGTCAACGGCGCAGCCGCCGACACCGAAGCCGGCCTGGCCACCGGCCTCAACTCCATCGGCGTGAACCCGAGCCGCTCCGACAAGATCGCCGCGGGCGCCCTCGGCGGTGCGGCGATCGGCGGGGGCGTCGGCGCCATAGGTGCGGGCGTTCCGGCGGCGCTGCTCGGTGCGGCAGTCGGCGGCGCGATCGGCGCGGGCGTCGGCGCTGCGGTCGGATTCGGGCTCGGTTCGGCCGGTGCCGTCGTGGCGCCGTGGACCGCGCCGATCGACGTCCCGGGCGGCACTGCCGGTGGGGCGCTGATCGGCGCAGGCGTCGGCGCTGCCGCTGGAGCCGCGGCCGCGGGCATCCCGGCCGCACTCGCCGGGGGAGCTGTGGTCGGAGCGGGCGGCGCGGCGCTGGGTGGGTTCCTGGGCGGCGCGCTCTGACGCACACCTTCCGGCGATACGGGGCATCCGCACCAGGCTTTCGGTGCGGGCGCCTTCCATATGGCGGCGGTCAGAAGAGGGTGGGTTCGCCGAAGCCTGGAGTGCGTTCGATTTCCAGGAGGCGCTGTTTGGTGGTGAGGCCGCCGGGGGCGGAGAAGCCGTGCAGAGCGTGGTCGGCGGCTAGTACCCGGTGGCAGGGGATGATCAGGGGGATCGGGTTGCGGCCCAGGGATTGTCCGACGGCCTGGGCGCCGCCGGGGGCGCCGATGCGATTCGCCACCGCGCCGTAGTTGAGGGTGTGACCCGGGTCGATGGCGCGGGTCACCTCGTAGACGGCGCGGTCGAAGTCGTTGAAAGCGGTGGTGTCCAGGGGGATCCAGCGAAGGTCGTCCAGGTCGCCGGTGAGGTGGGCGCGGATGCGGTCGACGGCCGTGGCCAGCTCGGCGGTGGGCTCGGCCTCGTGGATGTCGGCCAGGCGGTGGCGGCGCAGGATGTGGGTGCGGGTGGCCGCGGGGTCGCGGTCGGGAAGGGCGAAGCGCAGGACGCCGGTGGCGCTCCAGGCGATGGCGCACACGCCGATCGCGGTATCGAAGAGCGCCGCCGACGCCAGGGGTCGGGCCGGGGCGGACATGAGGCCAGTGTGCACGGTGGCACCGACAAGAATCCGATTCCAGTCCAGTTGGCTAGAACTGGACTGATTCTCCTCGGCACGGGATGGTGGACAGGGCGGCCACGGCCGGAGCGCTGCGACGGAATCGCCGCGCGGGAGCCGGCGGGCAGGCATCCGGGCGGAGCGACGCAATGGCCGTGAGGTCCGAATACTGCCGGGACGCTTCATATTCGGCGACCGACCAGTCCGACATGGGAGCATGCGGGCGATACCGCTCCAGCAGCTCGCCCCAGCGCTCACCGGGCTTGGGCGCATACCGGTACACGAGACCGGCGAAAGCGGCGACGATCAGAATGGAGACCAGCAGAGCGACCATGAGCCCATAGTGGCTCGGGCCCGGACTTGAAGAAAATATCCAGTACCCCGATACTGGCCTGTATGGCGACACGAGTGATCGGCGCGGCCAGCCTGACGCGCGACCTGGGCCGGTGGCGGAACGACGAACCGGGCGCCCCCGCCGACAATGGCAAGCGTTCGGCGCGGCCCGCCTACGTAGCACTGGCGGAGAGCATCCGCCTGCTCATTCACGACGGCCGCGCGCCGCTCGGCGTCGCGCTGCCCAGCGAGCGCGATCTGGCCACCGCCCTCGCGGTCAGCCGCACCACCGTCACCTCCGCGTATTCCCTGCTGCGCGAGCACGGTTACCTGATCAGCCGCCAGGGCTCGCGCAGCACCGTGGCGCTGCCGCCGACCGTGGTGCACGACGGCGCGAAGCCCGCGCGCAGCATCCTGGCCATGATGGCGCAGCCGGAGCTGCCGACCATCGACATGACCTACGCCGCCATGTCCGCCCCGCCGCAGATGACCGAGGCGTACTCCTTTGCCCTGCAAGGCCTTCCGACCTATCTCGGCACGCACGGCATGGACCCGGTGGGCGTGCTCATGCTGCGCGAGGCGCTGGCCCGCCGCTACACCGAACGCGGGCTGCCCACCGAGCCGGACCAGATCCTCATCACCCTGGGCGCGCAGCACGGTCTGCGGCTGCTGCTCAATGTGCTCACCACCCCGGCCGAACGCGTGCTCATCGAGCACCCCACCTACCCGAACGCCATCGAGGCGATTCGCGATGTGGGTGCGCGCCCGGTTCCGGTGCCCATGCGCCCGGACGGCTGGGATCTGGACGGAATCCGCAGTGCCGCACGGCAGACCGCGGCCAGCGTCGCCTACCTGATTCCGGACTTCAACAATCCGACCGGTCACCTGCTCGACGCCGAGGGCCGGGCGGAGCTGGCCACCATCGCCCGCGAGACCCGCATGACGGTGATCGTCGACGAATCCATGGTGGACCTGAACCTCACCGACCTCGAATCTCCACCCCCCGCCGCCGCTTTCGCCCGCAATTCGGAGATCGTCACCATCGGTTCGGCCTCCAAGTCCTTCTGGGGCGGCCTGCGCGTCGGCTGGGTCCGCGCCAACCAGGCCCTGATCACCAAACTCCTGGGCACCCGCTCCACCGTCGACCTCGGCACCCCCGTCATGGACCAGCTGGCCACCGTCCACCTGCTCCGCAATGCCGACGAGATCCTCACCACCCGCCGCGACCAGCTCCGCTCCCGCCGCGCGGTCCTGCTCGAAACCCTCGCCGAGGAACTACCCGACTGGCGCGTCACCGAGGGCGTCGGCGGCATGTCCGTGTGGGCCCAACTCCCCGCCCCGGTCTCCACCGCCTTGGCCGCCACCGCCCCCAACCACGGCGTCTTGCTCGCCGCCGGACCACGTTTCGGCGTCCAGGGCGCCTTCGAACGCTTCATCCGCCTCCCCTTCACCCACGAGGAATCCGACCTGCGAGTCGCCGTGAAGTCCATCGCGGCGGCCTCCGCCGCCCTCAACCCGCACGCCGCCGACCCCCTGGCCCCACTCATCACCTACTGACGTCACCCAGCCAGGCGGCGCTACACGACCCCGAGACCCGCAATATGCCCTGAAACGGCTCGCGCCCGCCGCGAAAGCGGCGGGCGCGTGTTTTCCGCTCAGCGACAACTGATTTCGCAAGATGCGGGTAACTCACCGGGTACGACCAGAATCGGTTCGGCACCTATCCGCAGGCACGGATGCAGAACCGGCAACGGCACTCAGCCGCCCGCTAAAGTCGCGGGGAGGCGGCAACGTCGTGGCGGACGATGGTTTGGTCGCGGCCGGGGCCAACACCGATGCACGAAACCCGTGCTCCCGATAGTTCTTCCAGGCGCTCGACGTAGGCCCGGGCGTTGGCGGGGAGTTCCTCGAAGGTGCGGGCACCCGAGATGTCCTCCCACCAGCCGGGCATTTCCTCGTAGATCGGCTTGGCGTGGTGGAATTCGGTCTGGGTGGTGGGCATCTGCTCGACCCGCTCGCCGTCGATCTCGTAGGCGACGCAGATCGGGACGGTGTCCAGGCTGGAGAGCACGTCCAGCTTGGTGAGGAAGTAGTCGGTGATGCCGTTGACGCGGGTGGCGTAGCGGGCGATCACGGCGTCGAACCAGCCGGTGCGGCGGGCGCGGCCGGTGGTGACGCCGACCTCGCCGCCGGTCTTGGCCAGGTAGGTGCCGGACTCGTCGAAGAGTTCGGTCGGGAACGGGCCGGAGCCGACCCGGGTGGTGTACGCCTTCAGGATGCCGAGCACCGTGGTGATCTTGTTCGGGCCGACGCCCGCGCCCACCGCCGCGCCACCCGCGGTCGGGTTGGAGGAGGTGACGTACGGGTAGGTGCCGTGGTCGACGTCCAGCAGGGTGCCCTGCGAACCCTCCAGCAGCACAATCTCATCGCGCTCCAGCGCCTGGTTGAGCAGCAGCCGGCTGTCGGCGATGCGGTGCTTGAAGCCCTCGGCCTTCTCCAGCACCTCGTCCACCACCTGCTGCGGGTCCAGCGCGCGGCGGTTGTAGATCTTCACCAGCACCTGGTTCTTGAATTCCAGTGCGGCCTCGACCTTCTGGGTGAGGATCTTCTCGTCCAGCACATCGGCCACGCGGACGCCGACGCGGGCGACCTTGTCCTGGTAGCAGGGACCGATGCCGCGGCCGGTGGTGCCGATCTTCTTGTTGCCCAGGAAGCGTTCGGTGACCTTATCGATGGCCACGTGGTACGGCATGATCAGGTGCGCGTCGGCCGAGAGCAGCAGGCGGGAGGTGTCCACACCGCGCTCTTCCAGACCGGCGAGTTCGGCCAGCAGCACACCCGGATCCACCACCACGCCATTGCCGATGACGTTGGTCACATCAGGGGTGAGGATGCCGGACGGAATCAGATGCAGCGCGAAGCTCTCACCATTGGGCAGCACCACGGTGTGACCCGCGTTGTTGCCGCCCTGGTATCGAACTACCCACTGGACCCGATCGCCGAGCAGATCGGTTGCCTTGCCCTTGCCCTCGTCGCCCCACTGGGCGCCGATCAGCACGATTGCCGGCATGTGAGTGTCTCCTACGGGTTCGACGCGCAGCCCCTCTGGTGCTGCAGCTACCCGCCGTCAGAAGGCGGTGGCCGTAGGCACACTTTACGGGAGTCCCCCATGAGTCCCGAGAGGCGGCATACCCGCAGTTCGCGGCCCGGCTCGATTCTGGACTGCGCTCCGCCTCCCCGCGCTCGGAGCGGAAACGGGAGCGAACCGGAGGAGGGAAGAATCGAGCTTCCGGCTCCATAGACCTGCGCCTTGGCCGCGAACCCGCCCGGAGCGAAGCGGAGGGCAAATCCGGCACCGTAACGGATGCGCAGCGAGGACAGCGTGGCAAATGAGACAGGGCTATGGTGGCACGGGGAGAGGACCGGCGGGGGTCCATCGGATATGCAGCGAGGCGGATAGGTGTTGGCAAGCCAGAGGAGGGTGTTCGGCAGTTGAGTACCCATGTTCTCCGCTGCGACGGCGCGCCCGTTCCCATCGCGCTGGCATCCCTGTCCCTCACCCAGACCTCCGCCATTCCCGATACCGGCGCTCTGGACGAGTTGCTGCCGGTCATGGCCGCCGACAGCCTGCCCCGGCTCATCGTGCTCGGTGAGGATGCCGGATTGGCCGCGGTCCTCACCCATCTGATGCGCACCGAACGCCTCGGCGTCGAAATCGGTTATGTGCCCATCGATCGCACCTACGGCTCCCGCGCCTACGAGACCGGTACCGGCTCCGCCGCCGCCAAGCGCGCGCTGGAGGGGAAGGCCATCGCGACCCCGCTGATTCGCGACGACACCGGCAAGGTGCTGATCGGCCGCGCCACCCTGGTCGGCGAGGCGGGCGCGAAGCTGGAGGGCGAGGCCTACGTCGACGACACCCGGCTGTTCACGGGAAAGGTCGCGGCACTGCATGTTTCGCCCATGCTGGAGATGCCCGGCCTGCATGCCACCGTGCAGCGCGGCCTGCGCAAGAAGCGCTGGGTCGAGGGGCGCGCCATGCAGCTGGGCACCAGCGGCGCCATTGTCACCCGCGACGGGATCACCACCGATCGGGTGGTGAAGCGCTCCACGTTCTATCGGCATCACGAACCTTGGCTGCTGGTTCGCTGATTCACCCCCAGAATGGGTAGCGGCGTACAGCAGAGCCGACCAGTTGGGAGTATCAGGTGAATTACCCGCGCGCGGTGGGCCGGGCATCCGGAGCGGTCCGGCCCAGTCCGGTGTTCCTACTGGTCGTGGTGATCACGCTGGCGGGCGGAGCGCTCGCCTGGGACGCCGACTACGGTTCGCGCCAGGCCCAATTCGGCGTTTTCATCCTGGTGGTGGCGGGCTGGATCGTCTCCATCTGCCTGCACGAATTCGCGCACGCGTATGTGGCGTGGCGGGCCGGGGACCGCGAAGTGGAGATGCGCGGGTATCTGACCCTCAATCCGCTCAAGTACAGCCATCCGCTGCTGTCGATCGCGCTGCCAGTGGTGTTCATCGCGCTCGGCGGGTTCGCGCTGCCCGGTGGTGCGGTGTACGTGCACTCGCACAACTTCAGCCCGCGGGTACAGCGGATCCTGAGCGGCGCCGGGCCCGCGGTGAACGCGCTGTGCGCGATCGTGCTGCTGGTGATCGTGCGGTTCTACGGCAGCACACATTCACACGCGGCATTCTGGTTCGGGCTCAGTTACCTTGCGTTCCTGCAGATTACGGCGACCGTGCTGAACCTCATCCCGATTCCCGGCACCGACGGGTACGGGATTCTGGAGCCGTCGCTGAGCTATCAGACGCGGCGGTCGCTGGATCAGATCAAGCCGTTCGGCATCCTGATCCTGTTCGCGCTGCTGTTCACGCCGGAACTCAACCGGCTCTTCTTCGACGCGATCAACGCGCTGTTCGAATTGTCCGGGCTGCCGGGCAGCTGGTGGTCGGCGGGCAGCGCGCTGACGCGCTTCTGGCTCTGACCCGGGTGGGCCGCCCGGACGACCCGGTGCCGGGCGGCCCATCGCAACGACATCGGTCCGGAGGAACCGTTGCCACCCTTCGCTGCGAGTCCGGAACCGGACTACCCCTCGTAAATCCGGCCTGATACGAACGGTAGAGAGACGCAAGCGGTTCGACGCGAGTAGCGGACTACCCGAAGATCAAGAGCAGGCCCCCGCAGGCGAATCGGACATACCTGCAATTCCGGTCTCGGACCTACCCGTGATTCGGGCGGACGCGGATGCGGATCAGTCGATCGGCGTGACATAGGGATGCGGGACGGTCGGCGGCAGCAGCGCCATGGCGGAGAGCCTTCGTATCCCGCACACCTGCATGAGATCCACGACGATGGAACGCAATTGGGCGAAGACCACGTGGGCGGACAGGCCCGCCCCGGTCACCAGATCCTTGGTCGCGCCCTTGCCGACCGAGCGCAGCACACGGGTCGCCTCGGCGGGATCGGGCTTCTCGTCCGGGTCGGCCAGCATCATGCGGCGCACCACATCCACGGCCTGACCGAGTTTCTCGACCTCCGCGACCAGGCCCGGATTCAGCACCTCGTCGTCGTGCACCGAAGTGAGCGCGCGGCGCAGCAGCACGCGGGTATTGCGGACCGCGTTGTCGAGCGGGTCCGCGGCCTGCCGCAGGCGCTGCAGGCGGGAGCGAGAGTTCCAGTACAGCGGGGAGATTCGAATGATCTCCCGGCTGCCCTCCAGGGTATTGCGCATGGCGTCGATCGCACCCTGGGTGCCGCGCACGGTCTCGAGCGCCGTCTTGATCTTGGCGGCATCCTGCTCGAGCAGGCCGTCCGCGCACTCGGTGAGGGCATTGCCCATCACCTCGAGAATCCCGGCGGCCTGCTCCCGGGCGCGGCGGACCGGATGCAGCGGGATCGCCGCCACCACCACGATGCCGACCAGACCACCCACCAGCGCGTCGATCATGCGCAGCGACGCACCACCCTGACCGGGCGGATAGAGCGTTGCCACCAGCACCGCGGAACTGGCCGCCTGCATGGTGATGACCGGGCCGCCGTCGAGGAAGACGGCGGCGCACATGGCGATCACCACCAGCAGCACGATCTGCCAGCCGCCGGTGCCCACCCGGGAGACGAACAGGTCGCCGATGCCGATGCCGACGGCCACGCCGACGATCAGCTCGACCGACCGGCGCAGCCGCGCACCGAACGACAGGCCGATGGAGATCATGGCGGCCATGGGCGCGAAGAACGGGCGCTCGTGCCCGATCACATTGTGGGCGATGAACCAGGCCACGCCCGCGCCGATCGCGCACTGCACGATCGGCAGCAGCGAGGACCGGACGCGCCCCGCGGCCCTGCGCACGCGGGTGACGCTGCTCTCCCGGGCAGCGTCGAAGGTTTCGCCCAGGCCGCTGCTCAATTCAGTCGAGGCCGAGCTCGGCGGCCGCGCGCGGGTCGCAGTCCTCGAGCAGGTCCAGGCAGCGCGCGTACTCGTCGGTCTCGCCGATGGCGCGGGCGGCCTTCGCCAGCGCGCCGACGCTGCGCAGGAAGCCCCGATTGGGCTCGTGGCTCCACGGCACCGGGCCGAAGCCCTTCCAGCCGTTGCGGCGCAACAGGTCCAGGCCGCGGTGGTAGCCGGTGCGCGCGAAGGCGTAGGCGGAGATGATGTCGTGGTTGATCTCGCCTTCCGCGGCTGCGCCCCGCTCCAGCGCGGCCTCGGCCAGGTAGGCCCAGGCGATGGAGGCGGTCGGATGCGCCGCGGCAACCTGCACCGGGTCCTGTTTCTGGAGCAGCGCGTCCTCCGCGTCGATGTTTTCCGGGAGGAGGACCGGCTGCGGTCCGAGTAGATCGCCGAAGGAGGTCATGCCGATCATTCTGCACCGCCGTCCGGAATGCTCAGTAGGCTGACCGTCGAATCACAGTTCCGCCGAAGCAAGGGGTGTAGCGCGTGTCCGACCCGAAAGACGACCAGCAGCCGCAGGGTCCTGCCAACTCGGCATCCGGCGCCGAGGACACCGCCGCCCCCAAGACTCCGACCGACCAGTCCACGTCCCGGCCCAGCGGCCCCGCCCCGAGCAACCCCGCGAAGGGCCCCGGCGCACCGAGCGATGCCGGCGCCGACGACGCTCCCCCGACCGCGGCCACGGAAGTGATTCCCACCGCCGACTCCCGCACCGAGGAGATCCGCACCGGCGCAGCCGAACCCGCACCGGCCGGCTCGAAGCCGGCCCCCGGCCAAGGCAAGCCGGCCAACCCGCCCGCCAAGTCCGGCTCGGCCGGTTTCGCCACCATCCACTACGAAACCCCCAAGTCCGCCGGACGCATCCAGCCCCCCGCCCCGCAGAGCACCCCGGGCGGCCAACCCCCGGCCGCCGCGCGCCAGGGCTCGGGCGAATTCGTACCCCAGAACACCTCGAGCGCCCGGCCCGCGGCCCCCGGCGCGGCCGGCAAGCAGAACCCGCCCGGCACCCGACCCGCTGCGGCCCGGCAATCCGCCCCCGCCCGACAGGCTCCCGCCGCGGGCGCCGCACCGCGACCGGGCACCCCGAAGGCCGCCGAACCCGCAGCGGGACAGACAACCCGCCCGGACGCGAACGCGGCGACGCCATCGAACGCAGCCGCTGAGAAGTCCACTGGCGCTGAACAATCCGGACCCGGCGCAAAATCACAGGCCGCAGGCGATGCGCAGCGCCCGGACGCGTCCTCGACCTCCGGAGCGAAGCAGGGGCAGCCCGCCCCGGCCGACCCGAAGGGTTCGAGCGCACCCGCGCAACAGAACGCCGGTGGAAAGCCGACCGGCGCGGAGCAGTCCGGCCCGGGCCGGCAGGCGGCGACGGACGATGCTCCTACGCAGTTCATTCCGATTCAGCGGCCGAGCGGGGAGAAGCCTGCCGCGGGCGAGGCCGCCGCGGCGGATGCGACCACCCAGTTGATTCGGATTCAGCAACCCGGGAAGGCGGCGAACGGCGGGGCCGCGAAGGCCGGTTCCGCGCCTGCGGCTGCCGGGAAGCCGGGTGGAGCCGCGAGCGATGCGGCGCAGGGGAAGCCCGCGCCGCAGGATGTTCCCACCGAGGGGATGCCGCAGGCGGATTCGCAGCCGGAGGATGGCAAGGCCGCCGCGGACGGCGGTAGGACGAAGGATGCCGGTAAGGCGAAGGACGGTGACGCGGCGGCCGAGAAGGCCGGCGGGGCAGGCGATTCCGGGGCGAAGCGGGACGGCGATTCCGGCGACGCCTCCGGCGGGGACGCGAAAACCGTTGTGATCAAGAAGGTTCCGAGTCCAGCGGATGACGCTACGACGGCGTTGCCGATCGTGTCCGGGGACCAGGCGACCGAGAAGATCCGGGTGTCGGGGCCGCAGGGGCGGGCGGTCAGCAAGCCGCCGCAGACGCCGCGGGTGAACGCGGGGCCGCGGAATGTGGGGCCGAAGGGGAACGCGCCGGCGCCGGACGCCCCGGTCGAGGAGACCCGGCCGTCGCCGCCGCGACCGCCGATGGGGCCGCGCCGGCCCGCGACCGCGCCGTCACCGGCGGATATGCAGCCGACCACGCCGGGACAGCCCATCGGCGGTCCGCGCATCGCCCCGCCGCAGCGGGTCGGGGCGGGTGCGCCGCCGCAGGGTCCGCGCGGCCCGCAGGGACCGGGCGCTCCGGGTCCCAATGCACCGCAGGGACCCAATGCACTGCAGGGACCGAACGCACCGCAGGGTGTGCAGCAGGGTCCGGTGCCGGGTGGCCCGGGACAGGCTGGGCCGCAGGATGTTCAGGGGGGTGGACCGCGCATTCTGGCGCAGCCGCAGCGGGTTCCGGCCGCCGCCGAGGCAGCCGCCGGGACCGCGCCGGCCGCGGGCGGTGCGTCGAAGAAGCTGTGGATCATCGTGGCGGCGGCCGTGATCGCGGTGATCGCCATTGCCGGTGTGGTGTTCGGTGTGGTGAAGCACAAGAACAACAACTCGCCGGAAGCCTTGGTCCAGAAGACGATCACCACGTACACCGACGCGCTGAAGTCCGGGAATCTGGACGCGTTGCGGGCCGTGACCTGCGGTGCGCAGCACGACTTCTACCAGAAGATCTCGGCCGACCAGTTCGCGAGCGTGTACAAGACGTCGCAGGACCAGAAGAGCATTCCCCAGGTGAAGAGCGTCGACGCCATTCAGATCACCGGCGACGCCGCGCTGGCGCAGGCGACCGTGTACACCGCGGCGGACCCGTCGAAGACGTCCGCACGCACCTTCGATCTGCGCGACGAGGGTGGTTCGTGGAAGGTGTGCGACCCGCAGAACGGGCACTGATCGGCTCCCGGAAAATTTACTGACGCATTTGCGGCCCCGGTCGCGATGAACATCACAAAGACCTGGTCAACAGTCCGGCACGTCGGTAGAGTGTCCCGGATTGTCTGGGCCAGCCATTTCGGCATTCCGGCACTTCAGCGGTTGTACACCGTCAAGGACATTGTCTGTTCCATGAGGGCAGTGTCCTTGCAGAAGTGGTGCGGGCCCACCGGGTTTCGATTTGCAGGGAGCTGAACACCATGCCGGAAACGGCAGAGGCTACTCAAGCCACCGCGGCCGAGCTGGTCGGACGGCACTTCCGTGTCCGTGATCACTACGACGTCGGCCGCGAGAAGATCCGCGAGTTCGCGCGTTCGGTGCGCAACGATCACCCCGGTCACCACACCGAGGCCGCGGCCGCGGCGCTCGGCTACGGCGGCCTGCTCGCCTCCCCGACCTTCGCGTCGGTGATCGGCGCGGCCACCACCCGCTCGCTCATCGGATCGGTGCTCACCGAGTACGACGTCTCGCAGATCCTGCAGACCGATCAGATCTTCGAGTACTACCGCCCGATCCTGGCCGAGGACCGCCTCGGAGTGGACGTTGTCGTCGAGAACATCCGCAGCTTCGGCGACAACGACTTCGTCACCGTCAAGGTCACCCTCACCGATGCCGACGCGCTGCCGGTGCTGGTCGCCACCACCACCATCGTGGCCCGCAAGGGCGTCGAGATCGATCCGGCCACGGTCGAGACGGTCTCGGGCGTGGTCATGCACGGCCATGTGGTCGAGCCCGGCGAATTCGACGGCGACCCGACCGGTCTGATTCTGCTGGCCCCCGACGAGGTCGCCGAGCTGGCCGCCCCCGCCCCGCCGCAGCCGGTCCACACCATCCCCACCGCCGCGACCCTGACCGCCGGCACCGAGCTGCCCGCCGCCAAGGTGCCGGTCACTCGCGGCGACCTGGTCAACTACGCGGGCGTCTCCGGCGACCCGAACCCCATCCACTTCAGCGACACCGCCGCCACCCTGGTCGGCCTGCCCACCGTGGTGGCGCACGGCATGCTCACCATGGGCCTGACCGCCGGCTACCTGGTGGACTGGCTGGGCGATCCGTCGGCGCTGGGCAAGTTCAGCGTCCGCTTCTCCGGCTTCGTACCGGTCGAGCCGACCGCCCCGACCATCGTCGAGTTCACCGGCAAGGTGAAGTCGGTGGACGCCGCCCGGGGCGCGGCCACCGTCGTTCTGGGCGCGACCTCGGAGGGAAAGAAGCTGTTCGGCCGCGCGATCGCCGAGATCCGGCTGTCCCGCCTCCCCGAGACTTCAGCGCACAGCTGAGAGCCGTGGGCCGCCCGCACGCGTGCCGGCGGTCAGGTGCCGAACCAATTTCGGTCGTACCCCCGGAGTTACCCCAACCGCAACGAAATCAGTTGTCGCGGTTGGGGAACGACCGGGGGTTTTCGTGTCCGGCCGTCAGTTCAACGTGGCGTGCATCAGGTAGACGTTGTAGTCGCTCCAGGTCGACATGGTGAAGTACATGTCGTTGCCGGTGGACCACGGATGGATGAAGCCGCCGTACAGCTCCGGGAATTGCAGTGCGCTCACCGTGATCGCGCTGTCGGACCACGTGCCCTGCGGCGTATCCGATTCCCGCACAACGAGTGCCGCCTTGGCGGTGTCCAGGTAGCTCATCTGCCACACATTGCGGCTCTCGTCGTAGCGCACCGACAGCTCACCGGCGGGCGCGTCGACAATCGGTGTGACCGTGACCGATCCGTTCGTCTCGGGTATCCAGGAGCCGCTGTTCCAGTACTGGTAGGCCGTCGGGTTGAGCACCTGGTCCTTCGGCACCCGGGCCAGCCCGACCCCGCCGAGCCGCGAGTTGGGGATACCGAACATGTAGACCCAGTCCCCCTGCGGCACCATGGCCGTCACCTGGAAGTTGGAGAGGCCGAAGATGTTCTCCCACTTGGCGTACGGATCCTTGGTCCAGTGCTCGCCGTGGTCGTCGGAGTAGGCGATGCCGCCGTAGTTGGTGTACCAGGTGCCGGGCACGCTGTTCCAGGTGCGGATCGACATGTAGCTCAGGTACTGCCGGTCACCGATGGCGAAGCCCGAGGTCGGAATGGTGGTGATCTCGATATTGTCCAGCTTGCGGCTGCTCAGCAGTTCGGTGGCGTGACAGCGGTCGTCGGTGACCATGCGGTCGAACACGACACCGTTCTCGAGGTCCCGGTTCTTGCTGAAGGCCAGCAGGTTCGAGCGCCAGTCCTCACCCATGCCGCCCGGCGGGTGGAAGTCGCGGCCGACGGTGTCGCCGAAGGCGATGGCGATCTCGTCCGGCGCGCTCTGCCACATGATGCCCAGGTCGGTGCCCTGGACCTGCCAGCGCTTGTCGGTGCGGTTCACCGAGTCGGCGCCGGTCAGCTTGGCCACCTCGCGCACGTCGGAGACCTGCGGCGTGGGCCGGGCAGGCACCTGGGCGGCGGCCTCGATCGGCGGGTGCGCCGGATCGGGACCGGGCGGCAGCGCCGGCGGATTCGGGTTGGGCAACGCGAAATTGAACGGTTGCGGCCGCACGATCAGCTTGGGGAGGCCGAGCTGTTCGGCGAGTCCCGGTGGCGGAGCGGGAGTGTCGGTAAGATCCGGGCACGGGTTCACGCACGGATCCGGCGGCAACTCCGTCGCCACGCGCTTGGTGTTCTCCGGCAGCGGCCCGGTGTCGACCGTGACCACCGGATAGGGCACGGGCACTTCGACGGTCTTCGGGACCAGCGACTCGTGTCCGGGCTTGGCGTCGGTGCTGCAGGGCCCGATACCCGGAACGGCCGGTGCCGCACCCGGATCCGGATCCGCCGCCGCGACCGGCCCGCCCATTCCGGCGAGTACGCCCGCCCCGACGATCACCGCCCCCGCAGCTGCCACCAGCCGCTTGGCCATGCACTCAACCTTCCGATAAACGGGCTCTCCGGATATGTCCGGGCAGAGACCCTACCCCCGGAACCGGGCGAACCGCCGGTACTCGACCGATCTCGACCGAATCGAGACCCGTGGGCCTACCGCCGCCGCACTGCGAACCGAAACCGACAGTGCAGCAGCGTAATACAGCGGCGACTCAGCGCAAGGCCTGGAAGGTGAGCACGGTGGTGCCGATCCGGATGGCGTCCCCGTCGGCCAGCACGGCGGCCGATTCGATGGACTCCTCGTTGATGTAGATGCCGTTGGCGGAGTGCAGGTCCTTGATGAGCAGCCCGGCCCGGCTCGGGGTGATCTGCGCGTGGTACCGGCTGGCCTTGGGATCGTCGAGCACCAGATCGTTGTCCGTCATGCGGCCGATCTTCACGCCGTTCGGGCCGATCGGCACCACCCGGCCGTCGGACAGCCGCAACTGCCCGGCGCGCACGGCGCGCGGCATCTCGGTGACGGTCTCGGTCATGGCCTTGGCCATGCGCTCGACCTCGTGAATCTGCCCCGTGCTCAACGGTTCCTGACGCAGCACCTTCTGCTCCAGCGCGATGAGCGCCGGACCGGGATCGATGCCGAGCTCGTCGGCCAGCACGGTGCGCACCCGGCGGCAGGCGTCGAGCGCGTCGGCCTGACGGCCGGACAGATAGAGCGCGGTGATGAGCTGCGCCCACAGCGGCTCCCGCAGCGGATGCGCACTGGTCATCGACACCAGCTCGCCGACCACGGAAGAGGCCCGGCCCAAAGCGATTTCGGAGTCGATGCGGGCGGAGGCGACCAGCAGCCGCTCCTCGTCCATGGCGGTGGCGAAGCTCTCCGCGAAGCCGAGGCCGGACAGATCGTCCAGGGCGCGGCCGCTCCATTCCGCCAGCGCCTCGCCGAAGAGCCGGGACGCGGCGGTGGGGTCGCCGATCGAGGCGGCCTCCGAACCCTCGCGGCGCAGCGTCTCGAAGCGCCCGAGATCGCACTCGTCGTCCTCGATCTCCAGCCGGTAGCCGGAGGATTCGGTGCGCAGCAGCGCCACCGGGTCGACCCCGGCGGTCCGCAGAGTCTTGCGAATATTCGAGACGAACACCTGCAGACTCGCCTGATAGGAGTCCGGCGGATCGTCGTTCCAGACAATGTCGGCCAGCGCCTGCGAGGACACCGCGCGCCGCCGGTTCACGGTCAGAGCCGCCAGCAGCGCACGCGGCTTGGGGCCGCCGACCGGCACGGACCGACCGGCGACCAACAGCTGCACGGGGCCCAGGACCCGCACATCGACAGTCATGCCACCTGCCTCGATAGAGACCGCGGCGCGCCCGCCGCTCGAAAATTGCCCGGGATTCCGCTCGTTGCAGCGGAATCCCGACCCTTGAGCTTACTTGGCGCTGATCGAACGTCCCGCAGAGTTCAGGTCGTTGCAGGCCTCGACGACGCGCGCCGCCATCGAGGTCTCGGCCTTCTTGAGGTAGCTGCGCGGGTCGTAGACCTTCTTGTTGCCGACCTCGCCGTCGATCTTCAGGACGCCGTCGTAGTTGCCGAACATGTGGCCGGCGACCGGACGGGTGAAGGCGTACTGGGTGTCGGTGTCGACGTTCATCTTCACCACGCCGAAGCGCAGCGAGTCCTCGATCTCCGACTTCAGCGAGCCCGAACCGCCGTGGAAGACGAAGTCGAAAGGCTGCGCGTCCGCGCCCAGGCCCAGCTTGGCGGCGGCCACCCGCTGGCCCTCGGCCAGCACCTCGGGCTTGAGCACCACATTGCCCGGCTTGTACACGCCGTGCACATTGCCGAAGGTGGCGGCCAGCAGGTACTGGCCGTTCTCCCCGGAGCCCAGCGCGTCGATGGTCTTCTCGAAGTCCTCGGGCGAGGTGTAGAGCTTCTCGTTGATCTCGGCCTCGACGCCGTCCTCTTCACCGCCGACCACGCCGATCTCGACCTCGAGGATGATGTTCGCCGCGTGCGCCTGCTTCAGCAGTTCCTTGGCGATCTCCAGGTTCTCGTCGATCGGGATCGCGGAACCGTCCCACATGTGCGACTGGAACAGCGGGTTCAGGCCGTTCTTCACGCGCTCGGCCGAGATGGCCAGCAGCGGGCGCACGAAGGTGTCCAGCTTGTCCTTCGGGCAGTGGTCGGTGTGCAGCGCGATGGTCACGTCGTACTTCGCGGCGACCACGTTCGCGAACTCGGCCAGCGCGACCGCACCGGTCACCATGTCCTTCACGCCCAGACCGGAACCGAATTCCGCACCGCCGGTGGAGAACTGGATGATGCCGTCACTTCCGGCGTCCGCGAAGCCCTTGATGGCCGCGTTGATGGTCTCCGACGAGGTGCAGTTGATGGCGGGGAACGCGAAGGAGTTCTGCTTGGCCCGAGCAATCATCTCGGCGTAGATCTCCGGAGTCGCGATGGGCACAGTGACCTCCGTGTTGTGTGTGGTGCGTACTACAAAATTCTGTCAGTTGACACGATAGGACAGCCCCTTTTCTCCGGGGCAATGGCCTCACATACCCCACAAGTTTGTGAGGTTGCTTCGACGTTCGGTGTGATGTCCGGGCTACCGGTACTGTGGTGGCCGTGACCTTGCTGGCCGTATCCGATGCCGTGACGACCAATGCCGCGCTCCCCGCGATCTTGGATCCAATGCACCTCCTGACGGAGACTTGGCTGCAGCACGCAGTGCTCCCGGCGATCCTGGCCATCGTCTTCATCGAGACCGGTCTGCTGTTCCCCATCCTGCCCGGCGACTCGCTGCTGTTCACCGGCGGTCTGCTGGCGGCCCAGGCACACCCGCCGGCCGGCATGAACATCTGGTGGCTGGTGCCGGCCACCGCGTTCGTGGCCTGGCTCGGCGACCAGAGCGGCTACTGGATCGGGCGCACCATCGGCCCGGCGCTGTTCAAGAAGGAAGACACCCGGTTCTTCAAGCAGCGCTACATCACCGAGACCCACGCCTTCTTCGAGAAGCACGGCCCCAAGACCATCGTGCTGGCCCGGTTCGTACCCATCGTGCGCACCTTCATGCCGGTGCTGGCCGGTGTCTCGAAGATGGACTACCGCAAGTTCGCCACCGTCGACATCATCGGCGCGGTGCTGTGGGGCGGCGGCGTCACCGTGCTCGGTTACTTCCTGGGCAATGTCGAATTCATTCGTAAGAACGTCGAGGCGATCTTCCTGCTGATCGTGTTCGTGTCCATCCTGCCGGGCATCATCACGGTCGCGAAGAACCTGCTGCACCGCGGCCAGGCCCCGGAACAGGCCGAGTACGCCACCTCGACGAACGAGCCGACCCACTGAGCCCTTCGGTGTCGATCACCCCGCTAACCCTCGCATCGGGCGGCCCTGCCGTTCTTTCCGCCTCCGGCGGATTCGGCCCGCTCGAGACAGCCGGACCAGTGCTCGTCTGGACCGTGGTTCTCACCTTCGTCTTCCTGGAGTGCGCACTCATCATCGGGCTGTTCCTGCCCGGTGACTCCATGCTCATCACCGCCGGTGTGGTGCTGGCCTCGCAGGTCGGCGAGGGGCAGGTCTGGGCGCTGTCGATCGGCACCATGATCGCGGCCATCGCCGGCAACCAGGTGGGGTACGCCTTCGGCCAGCGCGCCGGACACCATCTGGTGGCGCGCAAGAACGGGAAGTACATCAATACCCGCAATCTCGCGCGGGTTTCGGACATGCTGCACAAGCACGGGTTCCTGGCGGTGCTGGTGGCCCGCTGGATTCCGTGGGTGCGCACGCTGTGCCCGCTGGTCGCGGGCGCGGCCGGAATGGACCACCGCAAATACACCATCGCCTCGTCTGTCGGCGCGGTCATCTGGGCGCCGGTGATCCTGCTGGCCAGCTACTACGCGGGCAGCTTCCTGGAGAACATGTCCTGGCTCATGCCCGCGGTCATCGGAACCCTGGTGGTCGGGTTGGTGCTCGGCACGGTGCTGGGCGTGCGGCAGTACCGCGTCGAAATGGCACGTCCCGCCGAAGATTTCGACCTCGACGTGGCAGAGGCCGCGACGGTGCCGCTGCCCCGGCTGCCGCGCGCCTGAACGATTACAGCCCGGCGGCCGTCACCGTGTGCGCGGCCTCCATCAGCTTCCAGCCCGAAAGCTGCACCGACAGATCGCGTTCCGGGCTGCGCGAGGCGGTCACCGAACCGCCCTCGAAGCCGCCCGCGCCCGCGATGCCCGGAAGTCGCGCGGGCTGCCGCCAATCCGCGCCGAACAGCGGCTCACCCTCCACATCCAGGCGGTGCTCCCAGGCCGCGGTCGCGGACGCGCGCACCATCGCGGCGGCCTTGCGGCGCGCGGCCACCTGGGCGGGGCCGCCGCCGGGCAGCATGAGGGCGGTCAGCGCCAGATAGCGGATGAGAATGCCGTTGAACAGGCCGCCGTCCCCGCCGCCGTCGCCGACCACCACGCTGTCCGCGGTCAGATGCTCCTCGACGGCGTCCACCAGCCGGACCGCGCGCTCGGCGTGCCGCGGTTCGCCGGTGTGCACCGCGAGTTCGGTTTCCAGGCCGAGCGTCACGCCCTGGCAGTAGCTGTAGACCGGCTTCTCGACCTCGCCGGAGGGTAGGTGGATGCCGTCGAAGATGAGGCCGGTCTCCTTGTCGCGCAGGTTGGCGTCGAGGAAGTCGGCCAGTTCCTGTGCCAGGTGGTAGCGGCCCAGGCGCGCCATGGCGATGCCTGCCGGGCCGTTGGCCGGGGCGTTGTAGAAGTCGGAGCCCTTACGCCAGGGGACCGCGCCGAACTCCGGATCGAACCCGTTGGCCAGCGTCTTCTCCAGAGTGAGCAGCGCGCCCCGCACCTCGGCGACACCCTGGGTGCGTTCGGCCCGCTCCAAAGCGATTGTCAGCCAGGCCATGTCGTCGTAGTAGTTGTTGGTCCAGCCGGTGATATTGCGCAGACGCGAGGCGTGGGCGATGGACCAGAGGCGGCGCTGCCGGGCGGGGGTCGGCGCGCGATTGGCGGCGTCGACCGCGCAGTCGATCAGGTGGGCCTGCCACCAGTAGTGCCAGAAGGCGAAAACCCGCTCACCCCTGGTGGCGGGCCAGCCCACCACGCCGAGCTGGGTGCCGGGACAGCCCCACAACTTGCGTAGGTGACGCGAGAGGATCGCGGACTCCGCCAGGTCGGCTCGCTCCGACCAGAGGGCGGCGGTCGGCTCGATATTGCGTCCGGTCCGCGAAGTCATAGGACTTATCGTGCCAGTCGGGCACTGCGCTCGTGGCTGATTTGTTACCGAGAGTCGTCCAGCTCACCAGGCGGTGGTGAGGTCGGCGTGCTGGCGGATCCAGGCGTGCATGGCGATGCCCGCGGCGACACCGGCATTGATACTGCGGGTCGAGCCGAACTGCGCGATCGAAACGGTCAGCAGCGCGCCCGCTTTCGCGGCCTCGGTCACGCCCGGGCCCTCCTGGCCGAAGAGCAGCAGGCACTCGCGCGGCAACGCCGCGGTCTCCAGCGGCACCGCACCGGGGACGTTGTCCACCGCCACCACCGTCAGTCCCTCGCCGGCCGCGAAACGCAGCAGCTCATCGATGTCGGCGTGATGGTGAATGTGCTGGTAGCGGTCGGTGACCATGGCCCCGCGGCGATTCCACCGCTTGCGCCCGACAATGTGCACGGCCGCCGCCGCGAAGGCATTGGCCGTGCGCACCACCGTGCCGATATTGGCGTCGTGCCCGAAGTTCTCGATGGCCACATGGAACGGGTGCCGGCGGCTGTCGATGTCGGCGACGATGGCCTCGCGCCGCCAATACCGGTAGGCATCCACCACATTGCGCCGGTCGCCGTGCTCGAGCAGGTCCGGGTCCAGGCGCGGATCGTCCGGCGGCTCGGTGCCGAACTCCTCGCGCCACGGTCCGACGCCGTGCGGATGCTCACCCCATTCGGTCGGTCCGGGGGTCGGCGGTTCGTGGGCGGTCGGGGCGGAACTCACCCCGGCGATGGTAGTTGGCTAGTGCGAGGAGCCGACCGCGCCCACGATGATGGCGAGCACGATGAACAGGACGACAAGGACCATCAGCGCGGTGGCGACGATGCCGCAGATCCAGCCGGCCGTCACCATGCCGCTGCCGCCGATCATGCCGTTCGACTCGCTGATCTCCCGCCGGGCCTTGCCGCCCATGATCCAAGCGATCGGCCCGAGCAGCTGGCAGAACACCAGGCTCATGATGCCGAGGATCAACACGACCACCGCCTGCGGATGATCCGGCGCGGGCGCGCCGTAGTAGCCGGGCGGGTAGTAGCCGGGCGCCTGCGGCGGGTAGCCCTGGGGGTAGCCGGGCTGCTGGTTGTAGCCCGGCTGCTGCTGGTAGCCCTGGGACTGCGGATCCCAGCCCGGCGGGGGCGCGTCGTAGGTCATGGCTGAATGCTAGGTGGTCGTGCTGGCTACACCGAATATTTTCTGGGCTGCTCCCTCGCCACCGCACCGCGCCGCCCGCGACCATGAATCCATGAGCGATACGGCCGCACTACCCAGCATCGTGCTCGATCCGCCTGCGCCGCAATCGGATCCAGGCCCCCGCCCCGCCCCCGCGTCCGTGCTGCGGACCTTCCTGGTCACGCCGTTCCGGGCGCGCACCTGGAAGGAATTCGCCTACCTGATCATCGTTTTCGGGCTGGGCTGTGCCGCCGCGGTCTATCTGTTCCTGGGTATCGGCGGCAGCCTGTACCTCTCGGTGTTCGTGGTCGGCATCCCGGTGCTGGCGGCCATGATCCTCGGCGGGCGGGTATGGGGCCGCATTCATCGGGTGCTGGGCGCGGTGCTGCTCGACGCGGCCCTGCCCGAGCCGCCCCCGTTCACCTTTCGGCCCGGGCCGATCGGCTGGCTGCGCAGTGCCTTCACCGATCGGACCTCGTACCGCGCCCTGCTGTTCCTGATCCTCGACGGCCTGCTGGGTGTGGTGATCGGCTACGGTGTGCTGACGGCGGTGGCGGTGACGGGTTTCGTTGCGCTGTCGCCGATTCCGTGGGCACTCATGGATCCGGTCAATGTGGACGAACGCGGCGTGTCGCACCGGTCGATGATCCAGTTCGGCGACTACTACCTCGACACCTGGCCGCGCGTCCTGGGTTTCGCGGCGCTCGGCGTGCTCGGCTGCTTCCTGCTGCCGTGGCTGATCCGCGGCGTCTGCCTCCTGCACCGCGCCCTCGCGTACTGGCTGCTGACCCCGACCGCCCGCGATCTCGAGCTGGCCGGCCTGCGCGAGAGCCGCCGCGCGGCGGTCGACGACTCCACCGCCACCCTGCGCCGGCTGGAACGCGACCTGCACGACGGCACCCAGGCCCGGCTGGTCAGCATCGCCATGATGCTGGGCCGCGCCGAGGAGCGGATCGCGGCGGGCGGCGATGCCGCCGAGCTGATCGCCCAGGCCCGCACCGGATCCAAGGAGGCACTGACCGAACTGCGGGAACTGGTGCGCGGCATCCATCCACCCGCCCTCGAACTCGGGCTGGAACCGGCGCTGGAGACCCTGGCCGCCCGCTGCGCGCTGCCGGTGGAGCTGCGGGTGCTGCTGCCGCTGCGGCCCAGCCCGGCCATCGAGGCCATCGCCTATTTCTCGGTCGCGGAACTGCTCACCAATGTGGTGAAACACGCTGCCGCGAACCGGATCTGGGTGGCAGTGCGGCCGGCGGGGACGGATGCGCTGGCGGTGAGCGTGCGCGACAACGGCCAGGGCGGCGCGCTGCAACCGATGGGCGGACCCGGCGAAGGCGTTGTGGTGGGCGGGCTTTCGGGGCTGGCGCAGCGGGCGCGCGCGGTGGACGGCACGCTCACGGTGGACAGCCCCATCGGCGGCCCGACCGTGGTCACGCTGGTGCTGCCGCTGGCCGGGCCGCAATGATCGAGGCTGTGAACACTCCGGACAACGAGGACGCGAACACCGCGAACCAGCCGCTGCGGGTGGTCATCGCGGAGGACAATGCCATCCTGCGCGACGGCCTCACCGCGTTGCTGGCGGAACGGGGGTTCGAGGTGGTGGCCGCGGTGAGCGACGCGACCGGTCTGCACGCCGCGGTCGCCGACCAGCTGCCGGATGTCGCCGTGGTGGACGTCCGCATGCCGCCCAGCTTCACCGACGAGGGCCTGCTGGCCGCGCTCGCGCTGCGCCGCAGCCATCCCGGCACCGGGGTGCTGGTGTTCTCGCAGTGGATCGAAACCCGTTATGCCACCGAGTTACTGGCCGCCGGAGCGGGCGGCGTCGGCTACCTGCTCAAGGACCGGGTGGCCGACGTCGGCGATTTCACCGAGGCCCTGCGCCGCGTCGCCACCGGCGGCACCGCGCTGGACCCGGAGGTGGTCGGCCAGCTGATGGGCGCTGCCCGGCAACAGGATTCGCTGGCCCGGCTCACCCCGCGCGAGCGTGAAGTGCTGGAATCCATGGCCCAGGGACTGTCGAACGCGGCCATCGCCCGGGCCCTCTCGGTGACCGAGCGCGGGGTGGAGAAACACATCGGCAACATCTTCTCCAAGCTGGAATTGCCGCCCTCGGATCTGCATCATCGGCGGGTACTCGCCGTTCTGCGGTTGCGGGGTTGAAACATCGCTGCACGGTTGCCGGGCGTGGAAGACTGGGCCCATGACTCGATCGAGTTCCGCGGAATTGCTGAAATCGGTTGAATACTGGCCGAATCACCTCCTGACCATCGCGGAGTGGTCGCTGCTGCCGGAGAACAATCGGCACTGCCGCGAACTGGTGGACGGCGTGCTGGTGGTGGCGCCGCAGCCGCCGCGGCATCAGCTCGCGGTGTGGCGTTTGGCCGCCCAGCTGGAGCGGGCGCTGCCGCGGCGGGTGGCCGCCATGGCGCGGATCGAATTGATCATCGACGACGGCACGCCGCCGACCGTGCGGGTGCCGGACGTGCTGATCGTGGGCGGTGCGGCCGGGGCCGAGCACGCCACCCGGGTGCGGCCGGGGGATGTGCTGGCGGCCATCGAGATCGTGTCGCCGGGTTCGCGCCGGGTGGATCGGGTCATGAAGTTCGCCGAGTACGCGGCCGCGGGGATCGGGCGCTACTGGCTGCTGGAGACCGAGGAGTCGCTGCGGCTGCTGACCCATCGACTGCAGGACGGTCGATACCTACCGACCGGTGAGTACTCGGGACAGGTGACCCTGGCACTCGGCGGGCTCGACCTGCCGCTCGATCTGGACGCTCTCACCACGCTCCGCACATCCGGCGTGACCGTTTGACCCACCAGCCCTCTGACCTCGGCTGATCGGGCCACGCGGAACAAACTTCGGGACTATCCTGGAATTCTGAAAGGCCGTGGTTGGAGGGTGTCATGGACCACGCGCGTATAGCCCGTACGGTGCTCGGAGTGACGGCGGCATATCTCGTCGCACTCGGGTTGTGGCTGGGGTGGCTGGTCCCGCTCACCCCGCCGGGTACCGTGCCGGTCCAGATCGTCACACTGGTCGGTCTCTTCGGAACGTTCCTGGGCCTCGGCATGCTGTTCGCCCAGCGCCCCAGCCGCTCCGACCGCAGACTACGCCGGCACGGGCTCGAGGGCTGGGCGAACATCGAAGCGGTCCATCCCCTGCAGCGCACCGACCACTGCACCGAGATCACCGAACTCGATCTCGAACTCGTGGTGCCGGGCTCGGAGACCTACTACGGCAGCATCGTCTTCGATGTCGAACCGGTGGTGAAACCGAGAATCGCTGTGGGCGGCACGATTTCGATCCGTGTCGACCCGCAGAACCGGGACCGGATCATCCTCTGCCTCTGATATATATCCAGCTCAGTGCCGGATTCGCACGATTCGGGCCGTAGGCTCCTGGGCATGACGATCGCCGAGAAACCCGACCGCAGGGAAGCGCCGCTGGTGCTCGACACCCAGCCGCCGCGCACGCTGGGGTTCACGGATCAGGCGGCGTTCTGGCTCAATCTCGGCGTCAGTCTCATCGGCTTCAGCGGCGCCGCGTACGTGCTCTTCCCGACCGGGAACCCGCCGCTCCCGCTGGCCGGGGCGCTGCTGGCGACCGTCCTGGGCACCGTGGTCGGCGCGGCCATGGTGGCCGGACCGGGCGCCATCGGGGCCCGCACCGGCGCACCGGCCATGGCGGTGCTGCGCGGCCTGTTCGGGACGCGGCTGTCGTATCTGCCGACGGTCGCCAATATCGTGCAGTGCATCGGCTGGGGTGTGTACGAGCTGACCGTGATCGCGCTCGGCGTCTCGGCGCTCACCCACGACCGGGTACCGCACTGGGTGGCGATCGTCGCGGCGGGCACGCTGTCCACCACCATGGCCATCTGGCCGCTGTCCGCGGTGCGGGCGCTCCGCAAATACGTCTCGGTGGCGGTGGCCGTCGCCATGCTCTACTTCACGATTCAGCTACTGCGGCAACCGATTCCGGTGCAGCACGACACCAGCTGGAGCGGGTTCTGGCCCGCCGTCGACACCACCCTGGCCGTATCCATCTCGTTCGTGCCGCTGGCCGCCGACTACACCCGGCACTCCCGCTCGGCGAAGACCGCCGCCGGGGCCACCGTGGCCGGCTACTCGATCGCCCAGGTGTGGTGCTACCTGCTGGGCATCATCGCCATCCTGCAGGCGGGCGGCAATGCCGACCACGTATTCGACTCCTTCCTGGGCGTCACCGCGGGCTGGGTCTTCTTCGCGGTACTGGTGCTGCGCGAGTCGGACCAGTCCTTCGCAAATGTGTATTCGACGGCCATGTCCATCCAGAACCTGCTGCCGCGGGTGGATCGGCGACTGCTGGCCGGACTGGTCGGTGTGGCGGTGACACTGCTGGCGCTACCGGTGCGCGACTTCAGCAGCTACGCGAATTTCCTCTATCTGATCGGCTCGGTCTTCGTGCCGCTGTGCGCGGTGCTCATCGTCGACTACTTCCTCGGTCAGGGCCGCCGCGACTGGAATCTGGCGCAGAACGCGCCCGCCCGGCCGCTCATGCTGCTGCCGTGGGCCATCGGCTTCGTGGTGTACCAGCTGTTCAATCCCGGCTCCATCAGCTGGTGGGCGACATTCTGGACCCGGGCGCAGGACGCGCTCGGCGTGCATCCGGGCTGGTGGTCCTCGGCCTCGCTCTATTCGTTCCTGGCGGCCGCGGCGGTGACCGCGCTCCTGGTGCGGGTCCGGCGGGGATGACCGACGGCCGCGTCTACGGCATGGGCTTCGACCCGCTGGTCGAACCCGATTGGCCCGCACTGACTTCCGCCGAGGTGGACGCGGTGCTGGGCACGGACACGGCGATCGTGTGGCGCAGCCCGAGACCACTGTCGGCGACCGCCCGGGTACGCCCCACGGACGGGCACGACCTCATCGTCAAACGCCTCCCCCGGGCGCTGCGCGACGCCGCCGCGCTCGGCGAGGAGCACCGCTTCATGGATCACCTGCGCTCGCAAGGAATTCCGGTGCCGCGCGTACGGCACACGGTCGACCTGGGCGATTTCGCCTACGAGGTCCAGGAATCGGGTGACGGGCGAGACGAGTACGAGGGCGTCTTCTCCTGGACGCCGTACCGCTCCCTCGCCGGGGCGGCCGCGGCCGGGCGCCTGCTGGCCCGCCTGCACCTGGCCGCCACGGGATACGAGGCGCCACGCCGCCCGCCCCGGCCGCTACTGGCAAGCTTCACCCTCTTCGCCTCCGCCGATCCCCTTGCGGCCGTGGCGAATCGGGTCGCAGAACGCCCGGCCCTCGGCGCATTCCTCGCCGAACGCGACTGGCGGGCGGACCTGGAACGCGTCCACCTCCCGGCCTACGAGCGGCTCCGGCCTCTGCTCGCGGACCTGGAACCGCTGTGGACACACAATGATTGGCACGGCACGAACCTGCTCTGGCGCGACCGCGACGTCACCTCCGTCATCGACTTCGGCCTCTGCGACCGCACCACCGCCGTCCACGATCTCGCCACCGCCATCGAACGCAGTGCCGTGGACTGGATTTCGATCCGCGACGGCGGACCGGCGAAGGTGCGATTCGACCAGGTACGCGTGCTGCTCCAGGGCTACGAATCGGTCCGGCCGCTGACCGCCGCCGAGCGGCGCGCCCTCCCGGCGCTGCTCCCCCTCGTGCATTGCGAGTACGAGCTGTCCGAGATCGACTACTTCCTCGGCGTCATCCCCGGCGGCAATGCGAAGAACGCCGAAATCGCCTACGACGAGTATTTTCTCGGCCATACCGCATGGTGGACGGAATCCGGCGCGGGCCGCGAACTGCTATCCGCAATCCCCGGAATGGCGCGCGTCACCGAATAGTGGTGGCGAGCACAATTTCACGGATCTCGAATGGCGGCAGCGGGACTTGATTCCGCGACCGCGATCGGATAAAACTTGTTCCGTTGCCATCGGCAACGCGAATCGTTCTGCACGCCATCTGAGTTCAGCGTGCTGCGGGGGTCGGGAGGACAGGAAAAAAATCATGCGTGGTGGGCGCGGGTGTCGGGGCCGTGGTCGGCGCCGTCATTTGCGCCGTCACCGTGGTCGGCATTCCGCTCATCCCGCTGTGCGCCCTCGGCCCGGCGCTCCAGGGCGCCCTGATCGGCCTGCTCGTCGGCGCGGTCGACCCGGATGCCATTCCGCAGGTCCTGCCCTGATCCCTCGGGGATAAAAACACCGGAACCCCATCCCGAAACTCGGGATGGGGTTCTTGTCCAATCGAATTCGATGACCGGCAGCGGTTACCGATGACAGATACGGTGACCTATTCGGTTACCGATATGGCTACCGATGCGCGCGGGGATCCGCGAGCAGGTATTGCGCGGCGGCATACGTACCGAGAATGACGCCCTCACTGATCCGGCGCGACTTCTCACCGCGCGCGAAAATACGCCGCAGCACGATCAATCCGTCGGACAGCGTGAACAACAGCGCACCCACGCCCAATCGGCTGCGCGGGTCTGCATTCGGAATATTCACGCCCGCGATATTCTTCGCGTCCCGGGCCAGTTCCGGATCGGACGCCAGCGTGGCCGCCGTGCCGAGGGTCGCGCCGTAGACGGTGAGCGGCACCGCGATCGCCGGGGCCTTGAACCGCATCAGCGTCGCCGCGCCCAGCCAGGCCGCCAGGCGCGGAGCCGCGATCTGCGCGCGCGGCCGGCCGCCGCGCCGGAACCACAACCACGAGTACCCGGTCTGCATGACCGCGAAAGACGAAGCGCCGGCTATCAATCGGCGATCGTCATCGGGGTCGATGAGCAACACGTCGCCGACCGTGGCCGCGGCCAGCGACCCGAGCAGCACCGTGCGATCGGTGCGATGCAGGGCCGCGCCGTTCGTCGCCACATCGGCCGCCAGCAGCGGCATCAGCAAAGGCTTTGCGGCCCACTGCAATTTCTCGCGGCCGGTGACGGCGCCGAACACCGTCACCACCGCCGCGCCGACGAACGCGGCGCGGAACGGGCGGGCCATCAGAAGCTGGGTTCGGCCGGTGCGGGCGGCAGCACCGCGACCTGACCGGCGTAGGACAGACCCGCACCGAAGCCGAGCAGCAGCGCCAGCTGACCGCCCTTGGCCTTGCCGGTCACCAGCATCTCCTCCATGGCCAGCGGAATCGAGGCCGCGGAGGTGTTGCCGGTGTTCTCGATGTCATTGGCCATCGGGATGTCGTCGGCGAGCCCGAGGTTCTTCTTCATGAGCTCGTTGATGCGGGCATTGGCCTGGTGCGGGATGAACACCTCGATGTCCTCCTTGTGCACGCCGGACTGCTCGATGGCACTCGACAGCGCGCGCGGCAGGGTGACCGCGGCCCAGCGGAAGACCTTGGGGCCCTCCATGTGCAGCGACATGCGGCCCACCGGCTCGACGGCCGGGTCGGTGCCCTGCAGGCGCTGCGCCTTGTTCATGAACTCCAGGAAGTCGACGTCCTGCGCGATGGCCTCGGCGTTCTCGCCGTCGGAGCCCCACACGGTCGGCGAGATGCCGTTCTCCTCGCTGGGCCCGACCACGACCGCGCCCGCGCCGTCGCCGAAGATCATGGCGGTGCCGCGATCCTTCGGGTCCAGGCCCACGGTCATGGTTTCCGCGCCGATCACCAGGATGTATTCGGCCGAGCCGGAGCGGATCATGTCGGTGGCGACACCCAGGCCGTAACCGAACCCGCCGCAGCCGGAGGTCAGGTCGAAGGCCGGGATGCCGTTCATGCCGAGGTCGGCGGCGACGCTCGGCGCACCGTGCGGGGTCAGCTTGAGCCAGCTGGAGGTGCAGAAGAGCAGCGCGCCGATCTTGGACCGGTCGATGCCGGTGTTGTTCAGCGCCCGGTTGCCCGCCGCCACCGCCATGGTGCGCAGTGTCTCGTCACCGGAGATCCAGCGCCGGTTGTGGATGCCGGTGCGCTCGAAGATCCACTCCGGGGTGGAGTCCAGGACCTCGCACACTTCGGCGTTGCTGACCAGGCGCTGGGGCCGGTAGGCGCCGATGCCGAGCATCGCAACATTTTGATGACCCTTGTTGATTGCAATGCTCACCACTGGTGACTCACACGACCCTTCACAACACCTTTGTCGGACGTAAGACCAGCACCAGGCTAACCCAGAGCAAGGGTTCAGCCCAGAGCAAAGTCTTGTTAACCCTTCGGTAAGGACCTAAGTCCTCACCCCAGCGCGAGGTCCTTCAGACCCAGGATCGACCGGTACTCCAGACCCTCGGCCGCGATGATGTCGTCGGCGCCGGTCTCACGGTCCACCACGGTGGCCACACCGACCACGATGGCGCCCGCCTCACGCAGCGCGCGCACCGCGGTGAGCGGGGAGTTTCCGGTCGTGGTGGTGTCCTCGACCACCAGCACCCGCTTGCCCACGATGTCCGGGCCCTCGATCTGACGCTGCATGCCGTGCGTCTTGGCGGCCTTGCGGACCACGAAGGCATCGATGGCCCGGCCGGGCGCGTGCATGACCGCGGCCGCCACCGGGTCCGCGCCCATGGTGAGCCCGCCCACCGCGTCGAAGTCCCAGTCCGCCACGAGTTCGCGCAGTAGCTTGCCGATGAGCGGGGCCGCCTCGTGGTGCAGGGTGGCGCGGCGCAGGTCCACGTAGTAGTCGGCTTCCTTGCCCGAGGACAGGGTCACCCGGCCGTGCACCACGGCGAGGTCGCGCACCAGAGCCGCGAGTCTGTCCCGGTCGGTGGTCGTTACCTGCATTGCTTTCTCTATGTCCTTCCGCGTGCGTTGAACAGGCCCCGGTTCAGGCGGGTCACCAGGGATCGTGGGATGAACCCGGCGATCGCGACGATCGCTTTGTACTGCATTCCGGGCACGCTGATCACCCGGTCTCTCTCCAGATCATGCAGCGAACCCGCCACCACCTCGTCCACGCTCAACCACAACGGTCGCGGTAGCGAGGCCATGTCGATTCCGGCCCGCTCATGGAATTCGGTGCGGACGAATCCCGGGCACAAGGCCTGCACCCGGACTCCGGTTCCGGCCAGCCCGCCGGCCAGCCCCTGTGAAAAGGATACGACGTACGCCTTGGAGGCCGAATAGGTCGAACCCCGTCCGGGTATCAGGCCCGCGGTGCTGGCCACATTGACCACGGTGCCCTTGGCCGCGTGCAGCATGGGCGGCAGGGCCGCCCGGGTCAGCTGTACGACGGCGGTGACGTTCACATCCAGTTGCTGCTGCAGGGCGTCCGGCTCCAGCGTCCAGAACTCGCCCGACATGCCGAATCCCGCATTGTTGACCAGGAATTCGACGCCCTGTGCCAGGCGTTCGGCCACCCGGCCGAGGTCGGCGGAGCGGCCCAGGTCCGCGGGCAGCGTCTCGGCTCGCGCACCGAAACGCACCCGCACATCGTGTGCCAGCGCGGCCAGCCGATCCTCATCCCGCGCCACCAGCACCAGGTCGTAGCCGAGCGCGGCGAGCCGGGTGGCGTACGCCTTGCCGATGCCGGAGGTCGGTCCCGTGATCAGGGCCACCGGGCGGTGGGCACCCGGCAGGCGCGGGGCGCCCGCCGGACGATCAGGGGAACTCTCGGTCATCGGCGGCCCATAACTCGCACGACTGGGGAGCGGTCGGCAATGACCGGAACTGCGCCCCCATTCTGATCCCTGACCGACCCACCCGCGGCGAATTCGCGCAGACACCACGTGGCTGCGGCGTGCCGCGCGCGGACACGGCCGGGGTGGGTCACCTCGGCGCGGGTCCCTGGTAGGGGCGGAACCCCGGATGGAACGGGCCGCCGGGCGGGGCGCTGCGGCCCTGGTCCTTGCGCCAGCCCTCCTCGGGCTCGCGGTCGGACTCGGATTCGTCGTGCCAATCCTCGGATTCCGGTTCCGCCCAACGGTCTTCGTCCCCGGGGCGGCGCCGATCGTCCTCGTCGTACCGGTCCGGCTCCTCCCCCTCGGGGGCGGGCGGCCAGTTGCGGCGCGGGCGGTTGCGCGGGTCCGGCACGACTTTCAGTGCGGGACGCCAGTTTTCGGGCTCGTCGTCCGGCTCGCTCGCGCCGGCGATATCGCTGACCAGCGGGGACTCGTAGTCGTCGGCTTCCTCGGCGCGCGGGCGGGCCGGGCGGTCCTGGCCGCGCGGGCGATCGCGGTCGTCGTCGCCGAAGTCGCCGAATTCGTCGTGGCCGTCGTAGTCGTCGTCCTCGGGAACCGGGCGCGAGCGACCGGGTTCGGGGAGTTCGTCGCGGCCGCGCTCGGCATTGATGACCGGCGGCAGCACGTGCAGCAGGCCCGACAGCCGCAGCACCGCGTCGATGGCCATTTCCCAGTCCTTGGCCACGGCCCCGACCGGCAGCATGCCCAGGGTCCAGTTGCCCTCGGACCACAGCTGCTGCACGGTGTCGGGCAGCGACTCGATGAACGCCACCATGCGCTGATCCACCGCGTGCCGGGCCACGTCCGGGTTGGTGGCGAAGACCACCCGGTCGCCGATGGCGCCGAGCAGCTCCAGATCGTGATCCTTCGGCGGCGCCGCGGTTTTCAGCCGCAGGTCGATGTCGATGTCCGAGCCGATCTGCCGGCGCACCGCGACCAGGGTGGCGGCGTCCTCCAGATCGAAGAGCACGAACTTCTCACCCTTGCGGTTGCCCGACACCACGTCCACCGCGGACAGGTAGCCGAGCTTGGCCAGGGCGCCGCGCCGCCAGGTGGAGGCGAGCGCGGGCTCCACCGAAACATAGGTGTAGCCCTGGGATTTCGCCCAGACCTGTCGCACGTGCCCGGTACGCTGCCGCTGCAGCCGATCGAAATAGAGCAGCACGATCGCACCCACGAGCGCGATCGCCGCCAGCCCGAACCATATCGCCGTCATCGCCGCCTACCCTACTGTGTTTAATTGCCCCTCCGCTTCGCTCCGGGGCGGGTTCGCGGCGCTGGAGGTCTCGATTCTTCCCTCCTCCGCTCCTCCGCTTCGCTCCCCCGCTCCGTCAGTCCAGAATCGAGACGCGCCGCGAACCTTTGGGTTGGTCAGTTTTTCCGCTTGCACCATGTGTCATCGGGTAGCACTCGGCATCGAGGTGCTGATGATCAGCTTCGCCTGGATGGATCCGTCGGCGTTCTTGTCGCCCTGGACCATGATCACCTCGCCGACCGGTAAGTCCGAAACCTTGGTGCTGCCCAGGGAAATCACCTGTGTCTTGTTGTCGGTCTTCACGGTCGCCGTGCCACCGGACAGGGTGGTGATGGTGAGGGTGGAACCGTCGTTGTTCGAGATGGTGCCCATGTTCGCACCCAGCTCGTCCAGATCGCCCAGACCCGGGATGGTGGGAATGCCGCTGGGCAGGGGCAGGGCCGAGGAGTTGCCGGGCAGGCTCGGCGCGGGGTACCCGGAGGTCCTGACGCTGCCGGGTGCGGCACTGTTCGACGAATCGTTGTTCGACAGCAGGGTTCCCGCCACGACGCCGACAATGGCGACCACGATGACCGCGGCGATGGTCAGCGCGATCCACATGGTGGTCCGGCGGGGCGGCGGGGGCGGGACCGGATGCTGCGGGAAGCCCGCGGGCTGATATCCACCGGTCGGCATTCCCGGACCACCCGGGTAACCGGGCCCGCCCGCGGCGGGCGGATAGCCGGGCGCGCCATAACTACTCGTGGGGGCATACCCCGGCTGACCCGGGTAGACGGCGGTCGGCTCGTAGCCGCCACCGGTCTCGTATCCACCCCACTGCGCGTCCGCCGGCGGCAGCACGCGGGTGGCGTCGAGCCCGGGCGACTGCCCGAAATAGTCGACCCGATCGGCGGGGATGGCCTCGGTGGGCCCATAGCCCGCGGCGCTATCCGAGGGGTAGCCGCCAGGTGCGGCCTGCTCGGCGGGCCCCTCCCCCGGGCCCGGTTCCGGCCGCCGCGACCACGGATCGCTCGGATTGGTCATGGCCTCCAGGGTAGGCGGCCGACCCGTCCCGAGCCGCGAACTCGACCGGACGGTTCCCAATCCGCGGGCCGTTCACCCCTCGAAACCGGCAAGGCTCGGTCGCCCGGGACGAGCAAGGCCCCCGCCGAGCCGAAGCTCGCACGGGGGCCCGGGTCCGCCGGATCAGCGGCCGACGATGAGGGTGTCGCCGTCGGGGGTGACGTTGACCTTCACCGTGTCACCGTCCTGCACCTCGCCGGCCAGCAGTTCCTTGGCGAGCGAGTCGCCGATGGCCTGCTGGATCAGGCGGCGCAGCGGGCGCGCGCCGTAGGCCGGGTCGTAGCCGCGCACGGCCAGCCAGAAGCGGGCCGAGTCGGACACGTCCAGCTTCAGGCGGCGCTGGGACAGGCGCTTCTGCAGCTGGTTCAGCTGGATGTCGACGATCCGTTCCAGCTGTTCCTCGTCGAGCGCGTGGAACATGACCACGTCGTCGAGCCGGTTCAGGAACTCCGGCTTGAAGGCGCGGCGCACTGCGTTCATGACCGCATCCTTGTCACCGCCCGCACCCAGATTGGAGGTCAGGATGAGGATGGTGTTGCGGAAGTCGACCGTGCGGCCCTGACTGTCGGTCAGCCGGCCCTCGTCGAGCACCTGCAGCAGGATGTCGAAGACGTCCGGGTGGGCCTTCTCGATCTCGTCGAAGAGCACCACCGTGTACGGGCGTCGCCGCACCGCCTCGGTGAGCTGGCCGCCCTGGTCGTAGCCGACGTAGCCGGGGGGCGCACCGACCAGGCGGGCCACCGAGTGCTTCTCGCTGTACTCGCTCATGTCGATGCGGACCATGGCGCGCTCGTCGTCGAACAGGAAGTCCGCCAACGCCTTCGCGAGTTCGGTCTTACCGACACCGGTCGGGCCGATGAACATGAACGAGCCGGTGGGCCGGTTGGGGTCGGCGACCCCGGCCCGGGCGCGGCGCACGGCATCCGAAACCGCTTGCACGGCTTCCGGTTGCCCGACGACCCGGTTGCCCAGTTCGTCCTCCATGCGCAGCAGCTTCTGGGTCTCGCCCTCCAGCATCTTGCCCACGGGGACACCGGTCCACGACGACACCACCTCGGCGATATCGTCCGGCCCGACCTCCTCCTTGAGCATGACGTCGCCGTCGGCGGCGGTCTTCGCCTTGGACTCGGCCTCGGCGAGTTCCTTCTCCAGCTTGGGGATTCGCCCGTACCGGAGTTCGGCGGCCTTGTTGTAGTCGCCGTCGCGCTCGGCCCGCTCGGATTCGCCCTTGAGCGACTCCAACTCCTCCTTGAGCACGCTCACCGCGTCGATGGCCTGCTTCTCGTTCTGCCAGCGGGTCATCAGCTGGTTGAGCTTCTCGCGGTCGTCGGCGAGCTCCTGGCGCAGCTTCTCCAGTCGCTGCTTGGACGCCTCGTCGGTCTCCTTGGCCAGCGCCACCTCTTCGATCTCGAGCCGCCGCACGACGCGCTCGATCTCGTCGATTTCCACTGGGCGGGAATCGATTTCCATGCGCAGCCGCGAGGCCGACTCGTCGACCAGGTCGATGGCCTTGTCCGGCAGGAACCGTGAGGTGATGTAGCGGTCGGACAGGGTCGCCGCGGCCACCAGCGCGGAGTCGGTGATCCGCACGTGGTGGTGGTTCTCGTAGCGCTCCTTGAGCCCGCGCAGGATGCCGACGGTGTCCTCCACCGACGGCTCGCCCACCAGCACCTGCTGGAACCGGCGTTCCAGGGCCGCGTCCTTCTCGATGTGCTGCCGGTATTCGTCGAGGGTGGTGGCGCCGACCAGCCGCAGCTCGCCGCGGGCCAGCATGGGCTTGATCATGTTGCCCGCGTCCATGGCGGATTCGCCGGTGGCGCCGGCCCCCACGATGGTGTGCAGCTCGTCGATGAACGTGATGATCTGTCCGGCAGAGGATTTGATCTCCTCCAGCACGGCCTTCAGCCGCTCCTCGAACTCACCGCGGTACTTGGCGCCGGCCACCATCGCGCCCAGGTCGAGCGAGACGAGCTTCTTGCCGCGCAACGATTCCGGGACGTCACCCGCCACGATGCGCTGGGCCAGGCCCTCCACGATGGCGGTCTTGCCGACGCCGGGCTCGCCGATCAGCACCGGGTTGTTCTTGGTGCGACGGCTCAAAACCTGTACGACACGGCGGATTTCGGTGTCGCGGCCGATGACCGGGTCCAGCTTGCCCTCGCGGGCGGCGGCGGTCAGGTCGGTGGAGTACTTCTCCAGCGCCTGGTACGAGCCCTCCGGATCCGGCGAGGTGACACGGGCGTTGCCGCGCACGGCGGTGAAGGCCTCGCGCAGGGCGTCGGCGGTCGCGCCGTACTTCAGCAGCAGTTGCTGAACGTCGGAGTCACCGGCGGCCAGGCCGTAGACCAGGTGCTCGGTGGAGACGTATTCGTCGCCCAGCTCGGTGGCCAGCCGTTGCGCGGAGCTGAGCGCCGCGATGGCTTCGCGCCCGAGGTTGGGGGTGGTGGTGGCGCCGGTGGCCCGGGGCAGCCGGTCCACGATCTCCTGGGCCTCGCGCCGCACCGTCGCCGGGTCGACTGCGACGGCCTTGAGCAGCGGTGCGGCGATGCCGTCGATCTGATCCAGCAACGCCACCAGCAAGTGCGCCGGACGGATTTCCGGGTTTCCGGCGACGGCGGCAGCCTGTTGCGCGGCGGTCAGGGCCGCCTGGGTCTTGGTGGTGGGATTGAACGAGTCCACTGTCACCTTCCTACTTGTCGTTGCTCTCTACAACGCGGTAGAAGTTGAGTCTGTTCCGCTCAAGTCTGACCAGTTTTCGACGCCAGGTCCAGAGTCAGAGGCCGGTTCCTACGCTACGCGTACGATGACTCCATTCGTTGACGCATCACACCAGCTCATCCATCCCGGTTTCCGAATGAATGGAGCAGCAAATGCGCGCGATCGTCGTCCGTGAATTCGGTGGCCGCCCCGAGCCCGCCGACATGCCCACCCCCGAGGCCGGACCGGGCCAGGTCCAGATCCAGCTCGAGGCCGCCGGGGTCAACCCGCTCGACCAGCGGATCATCGACGGCTTCCTGGACGGCCAACTGCCGCACGACTTTCCGATGATCCCCGGCACCGACGGCGCGGGCACGATCAGCGCGGTGGGCGCGGGGGTGAACGACTTCGAGGTCGGGGAGCGGGTGGTCGGGAAGTTCCTGACCCCGCCGGTCGGGCACGGCACCTTCGCCGAGTACATCGTGGTGCCGCACGACGGCGCCCTCGCCAAGCTGCCGGACGAGGTCTCCGCCATTCGCGGCGCCGCCCTGCCGACCGCGGGCATCACGGCCCTGGACCTCATGCACGCCGCCGGGGTCACCCGCAACCAGAAGGTGCTGGTCGTGGGCGCCTCGGGTGGCGTCGGCTCCTATCTGGTGCAGCTCGCGGCGCTCGCCGGCGCGCACGTCATCGCCACCGCCCGCCCCGACGACACCGATCGGATGATCCGGCTGGGCGCGACCGAGGTGGTGAACTACGGCCGGATCACCGTCACCGACTCCCCCACCCACGCCGAGGGCTCGGAGTTGTCGGTCGCGGATTCGGTGCGGATCACCGATCCCGGCGGCATCGACGTGCTGTTCGATCTGGTCAGCCCGCCGCCGGCTTTCGCCGACAACGCGAGCCTGGTCAAGTCCGGCGGTTCGGCCTATTCGACCATCTGGTCCGCCGACGAGGCGGATCTGCAGGCCCGTGGCGTGCGCGGCGGCAACCTCCAATCCCACGGCGGCGCAGCCGAATTGCGCGAGCTGCTGCGGATGGTCGGCGACGGCGACCTGATGGTCCCGATCAGCGCCATGCCGCCGCTGGCCGAGGCCCCCGGCGTGATCGGCGCATCCGGCGCACGCGGCAAGATCGTCCTGGTGATCTGAACTCCGGGTTACGCAAATCGATCGGCCTCCGGCTATATCCGTGCGACCACCGCGTTTTAAGGGATACTTGACGCGGAGGGCCGCCTGGCAGCAGGCGTTCCGGGGTAGCAGCACAGGAAGGAAAGCTCGACGTCGTGGATGCGCGTTCGGCAGCGCTGGTCCGCGCAAACTTTCGGACAGTCGTCGAGGCCCCCAACGGGCCGGAACGGCTGATCAGCGCGTTCTACGGTCATCTTTTCGCAGAGATTCCCGCCCTGCGGGAATTGTTCCCCTCCGCCATGGACATGCAGCCGAAACGGCTGGTCACGGCCATCTCGTTCGTGCTCGACAACCTGGAGGACTGGGATCGCGCGCAACGCTTCCTGGAGCAACTCGCGCGCGACCATCGCAAGTACGGGGTGGAGGCGGCGCACTACGACATCGCCGGGCGCGCCCTGCTCCACGCCTTCCGCAGCTACAACGGCACCGCGAACTGGAGCCGGCAGCTGGAGGCGGGCTGGCGCGACATCACCATCCTGATCTCGGCGTCCATGGCCATCGGCGCCAATTCGGATAAGTCGCAACCGTATTGGGAGGCGACGGTGGTCGGGCACCGGCGGGTGGTGGACGATCTGGCCATCGTCCGTCTGCAGACCGACACCCCGATCCCCTATCAGGCCGGGCAGTACGTGCCGGTGGCCATTCCGCAGCGGCCCAAGATGTGGCGCTACCTGTCGCCGGCCATCCCCACCAATCCGTACGGCGAGATCGAGTTCCATGTGCGGAAGGTGCGCACCGGCTGGGTGAGCCCGGGCATCGTGAACGAGACCCAGGTCGGCGACCGGTGGATGATCGCCGCTCCGCTGGGTGGTCTGCACGTGGATCTGAGCCGCCGCAAGGACGTGCTCATGATCGGGTCCGGTACCGGCATCGCCCCGCTGCGGGCACAGCTCATCGAGATGGGCCGGCGCGGCATCAATCCGCGTGTGCACCTGTTCATGGGCGGGCGCTACCCGTGTGATCTCTACGACGTGGAGAACATGTGGCAGCTCTCACAATCCAATCCGTGGCTCACGGTGGTCCCGGTCTGCGAGAACGAGACCAACCCGTGGTGGCACCCCTATCCGCCGGCCGAGACGCCGTTCGGCATGCATCGGCGGCTGATCGGCAACCTTGGCGCGGTGGTGGCCAGCTTCGGCGCCTGGGCCGATCGTCAGATCCAGATCGCCGGCTCGGCCCGGATGATCGCCGACACCAGGCGCGCCCTGCTCGCGGTGGGCACGCCGACGTCGGCGATAAGCTCGGATCCGGTGTAGTGCACGGCCTTTCGACAATCAGGAGTTATCGGTGACGCTCGGCCCGGACGAGACCGGAGAGCTCGCGCTCGGCGCGCAGACGGAATGGAACGCCACGGTGGTGGGTGCGCACCGGCTGCGCGAGGACACCACGGTGGTGCGGTTGATCGGCGAGTTCGTGCCGTTCGCGGCAGGCCAGTCGGTGGAGGTGCGCACGCCGCAGCATCCGAACATGGTGCGCCGCCTGTATCCCGCGCTGCCGCCCTCGCTGGACGGCAAGCTGGAATTCCACGTGCGCACGGTGCCGGGCGGCTGGTGCAGCGGTTCCATCGTCGCCGACTCGCATCCGGGCGACGAATGGCGGATCAGCGCGCCCGCGGGCTGGCTGGCCGTGGAACCGGGGGCCACCGAGGTGGTCATGATCGCCGACGGGGTCGGGCTCGCGCCGATGCGCGCGCTGCTGCTGGATCTGTCGCGCCGGGAGCAGCCGCCGCGCACCC
Source organism: Nocardia sp. NPDC059236 (assembly GCF_042754085.1). NCBI lineage: Bacteria > Bacillati > Actinomycetota > Actinomycetes > Mycobacteriales > Nocardiaceae > Nocardia > Nocardia sp. NPDC059236. The sequence continues at coordinate 36,140 of NZ_JBHZAF010000020.1, read as the reverse complement.
ACCTGTTCGTGGGCGGGCGCTACCCGCGCGACCTCTACGCCTCCGACATGCTCTACCTGCTGACCGGCGAATTGCCTTGGCTCACGGTCGTTCCCGTGGTGCAGAACGAGTACGACCCGGATCTCGTCGACACCTGGTACGAGCAGTGCCGGGTGGACATCGGCTTCCGCCCGGAGGAGATGATGCCGGGCACCATCGCCGACATCCCGGAACGCTTCGGCCCGCTGGACCACCACCAGATCCTGGTCTGCGGCGGCGCGGCCATGGTCCGCAACACCATCGATCAGCTGGTCGCCATCGGCGCGCCCGCAGAAGCCATTCGCTACGAGGGTTTTTGATAATCGCCAACGCGACAACTGATTTCGCAAGGATCCGAGTAACTCTGCGGGTACCCCCGAGAGTGTTTTGGTTCCCAACCGCCGGCACGGGTGCCCAAGTCCGACGGCTCTCAGCCGTCCGCTGAATATCCGGGGAGGCGGGACAGCCGCGCTCAGAACAAGGGGTCGTGGCGGATGTTCTCGGTGGGGGTGCCCGCGGCCATGAGGCGGAACTTGGTGGTCTGCACCATGGACGGCGCACCGACGATCTGCACGTCCCGGTCGTCCCAGGAGCCGTGGCTCGCCACGATCTTGCCGATCTGACCGACCACCCGCGGCTGCAGGCCCGGATACTCGCGGATCCCGTCGGAGTCGTCGAAGTGCCACCACGGGTTCACGGTGGACTCGGTGACCGGGTGCACGCTGAGCCACTTGTTGGCGCAGGCCAATTGGCTCAGCACCTCGAGATCGTAGAGATCGCACGGGTAGTGGCCGCCGACGAACAGATCCACCTTGGGGTTGGAGCGCCGGGCGGTCATGGCCATGAGCTGGGCGCGCAGCGGGGCGATGCCGGTGCCGCAGCCGATCATGAGCAGCTTGCGGCGGGTGTTGCGGGGCACGCCGAGCCCGCCCAGTGGCGAGCCGATCAGCCACTGCTCGCCGACCCGGCTGTGGCCGACCATGGCCGGGCTGACCCAGCCGCCGGTGACGCCACGGATGTGGAATTCCAGTTCGCCGCCGGCGTTGGCGGGGATGGCCGGGGACAGGTAGCGCCACATGCGCGGGCGGGACGGGATCTGCACGCTCATGTACTGACCGGCCGCGTACTGCATGGGCTGGTCCAGCCGCAGGCGCACGATGGCCAGGTTGCGCAGTACTTCCCGGTGCTCGATGACGGTGCCGGTCCATACCGGCGGGGTGGTCTCCCGCTCGGCCGCGTTGATCATGGTGTCGGCGATGACGCCGATGCCCTCGTCCCAGGCGCGCCCGATCTCGTCGGTCCAGATCTCGGTGCCGGCGTACGCCTCCAGCGCGCTCTTGAGCGAGTTCCCCACGGCCTCATAGTGTTCGGCCACCACCCCGTACTTGCGGTGATCGCGGCCGAGCTGGGCCAGGAAGGGCAGCAACCGGTCCGGCTCCTCCAGCCGGTCCACCACGTAGGCGATGGCCTTGACCAGCCGGTCGCGCTGGGCGTCCAGGGCGGCGGGGAAGTGGTCGCGAACGTGGGGGTACTCCGTGAAGAGGATGGCGTAGAACGATCGCGCGAGTTTCTCGGGGCCACCTTCTTCCGCAGCAACCGCCTTGAACGTTGTTCTTATCAATGCGACGGTGCGCGAATCCATGTGTGTCACAACCCCATTTCGCAATCGAACGCAGGCGTGACCGGCGAGTGAAGTGCTGCGGGACACTCGACAGCAGCCGTTGCCAAGCAAGTGTAGGCGAGGTTAGCCAGCAACGGAACGGGACGTTTCAATAACACGGCCTTTATTCCTCGAAAACGTGAATGTTGCGGGGTATCCGAGCCGAAAACAGACTGTTCAACCGGAACACGCCGTGAGACACAGGCTTTCAGCCAACGAACCTGCCTGATCCGTTTTGCAAGACTCAGGAAAACAGCGATCCTGCCGCAACTGCGCCGGTCCTTGAATTCCCTTGCAGCATACGGACAAAACTCACGATCGGCGTCAATTTATAACGTACCGGTCTGTTTGCAATTCATCGGCGCCAAGAACTTCGCCAATCCCACAGTCCCCATTGGGAACTCAGCACATTGTCCGCAACAATCACAACCGGGCGAACACCCGTCCTCACCCGCAAAGCCTGATACAGCAAGGGAGGGGTCGGGAGCAACGCTCCCGACCCCTACCCGTTCCCCAAACGGGACAACTGATTTCGCGAGATGCGAGTAACTCCCCGGGTACGCCCGAAATCGGTTCGGCTCCCGACCGCCGGCACGCGTGCGAAACCGACGACGGCTCCCGAGCCGGGCGCTGAAGTCCCGGGGAGGCGGCTACTGCTTTCGCCGGTTTCGGGGCTGCCACACCACGAGAGCGGTGCTGCGCTGCGGCGGGGTCAGGTCGGGGCGGTACCCCGACCGCAGCCTTTCCACCTCGGCGGTCAACTCGCTCACCCGCTGCTGCAGCTCCTCCACCTGGTTGGTGAGTTCGATGATCCGTTTGATGCCGGCCAGATTCACGCCCTCGTCCTGGGACAGGCGCTGCACCTCGCGGAGCAGCTCCACATCCCGGTCCGAGTAGCGCCGCCCGCCGCCCGAGGTGCGTTGCGGCGAAACCAGACCCAGCCGGTCATAGGTGCGCAGCGTCTGGGCGTGCATGCCCGCCAGCTGCGCGGCCACCGAGATCAGGAAGTACTGGGCCTCGGTCTTCTTCGGATCGGAACTCATTACGCACCTGCCCATCCCGCACGTGGATCGAACCCGCTGGTCTTCTCCGCCTCCGCGTAGCGCCGCAGCGCCTCGGCGGCATTGTCGTCCAGCTTCTGCGGTACCGCGACCTTCACCGTGACCAGCAGGTCACCGGCGCCGCCGTCGCGCTTGGGCACACCGCGCCCGCGCACCCGCAGGGTCCGGCCGTCGGCGGTGCCCGGCGGCACCTTGACGCCGACACGGCCGTCCAGGGTGGGCACGGAAACCGTGGTACCCAGCACCAGTTCGGCGTACGAGACCGGCAGCACCAGGGTCAGGTCGTCGCCATTGCGGCCGAAGACCTTGTCCTGGCTGACGTGCACGGTGACGTACAGGTCACCCGGAGGCGCGCCGCGCAGGCCCGCCTCGCCCTGACCGGCCAGCCGGATCCGCTGCCCGTCGCGCACACCCGGGGGAATGCGCACGGTGATGGTGCGGGTCCGGTTCTGGATGCCGCTACCACGGCAGTCGACACACGGGTCGTCGATGATCGACCCGGTGCCCCGGCAGTCCTCGCACGGCTCGCTGAAGCCGAACGCGCCCTGGTTCCGGCTGACCACACCGGTGCCATTGCAGTGTGGGCAGACTCGCGGGCTGGTGCCCGGCTTGGCACCACTGCCGTGGCAGGTGGTGCAGGCGGCCGGGCTGGTCATGCGCAGCGGGACGGTCACGCCCTGGGCGGCCTCGCGGAAGCCGAGGGTGGTCTCGGTCTCCACATCCGAACCGCGCCGCGGACGCGACGAGGTCCGGGTGCCACCGCGATTGAACAGTCCGCCCAGCAGATCGCCCAGGCCGCCGTCGGCGCCACCGGCCCCGGCGCCCGCGCCGAAGATGTCGCCGAGGTTGAACTCGCCGGAGAACCCGCCGCCGGGCTGGCCGTAGCCACCCCCGGGCGAGAACCCGCCGCGGCCGAAACCGCCGCCGGCGAACAGCTTCCGGGCCTCGTCGTACTCCTTGCGCTTCTCCGGATCCGACAGCACGGCGTTCGCCTCGCTGACGGCCTTGAACCGCTCCTCGGCCGTGCTGTCCCCGGGGTTCTTGTCCGGGTGCAGGTCACGGGCCAGTTTGCGGTAGGCCTTCTTGATCTCGTCCTGGGTGGCGCCGGAGGAAACACCCAGATCCTTGTAGAAGTCCTTCTCGAGCCACTCTCGATTCACCGGGCATCTCCTCCTTTCTGTGTTGTCGGTGACGCCGGGGGCGTCTGTGCGTTGTTAATCAGTGCCAGCGGCATCGGTGCCAGCGTTCGTCGTATCCGGCTGCGCCGCAGCCAGATCCGCCACACCGTCGGTGACGCCGACCAGCGCGTGCCGCAGCACGCGATCGCCGAAGCGGTAGCCCTTGCGCATCACCATGCCGAGGATCGGGTCCGCACCACTGCCCTCGTGCTGCACGGCCTCGTGCAGGGTCGGGTCGAAAGGCTCACCCTCCGAACCGAATTCCTCGAGGCCCTGCTTCTGCAGGGCGGTGACCAGCTTGTCCGCGACCGACTTGAGCGGCCCGTTGTCGAGGTCACCGTGCGCGCGGGCACGATCCAGATCGTCGAGCACCGGGAGCAGTTCGCCCACGACCGCGGCCTTGGCGGTGTCGATGGCGGCCTTGCGGTCGCGCTCGACGCGGCGGCGGTAGTTGGCGTACTCCGCGGTCAGACGCTGCAGATCGGCGGTGCGCTCGGCCAATTCGGCCGTGATCGCGTCGGCGAGGGCGTCCTCACTGACCTCGGGAGTTCCCTCGGCCCCGAGGGCCGCGGCGGTGTCCGCCGCGGCCTCGAAGACCTCACCCGTGGCCGAGTCGACCATGTTTTCCGGGTTCTGGTTCGTCACTTCTTCTCAGGCTCCTCGACGACCTCGGCATCCACGACGGTGTCATCGGACTGCGGCGCGCCCGCGCCGTTGCCCTGGGCGGCCTGGTCCGCGGCCGAGGCCTCGTAGATGGCCTGGCCCAGCGCCTGCGACTCGGTGGCGAGCTTCTCCACCGCGGTCTTGATGACCGAGATGTCGGTGCCCTTGAGCGCCTCGTTCGCCTCCGCGATGGCCGCCTCGACCTTGGTCTTGACGTCCGCCGGGACCTTGTCCTCGTTGTCCTTGATGAACTTCTCGGTCTGGTGCACCAGCGACTCGGCCTGGTTGCGGGTCTCCGCCTCCTCGCGACGCGCCTTGTCCTCGGCCGCGTGCGCCTCGGCGTCCTTCACCATGCGGTCGATCTCCTCCTTGGACAGGCCGGAGCCGTCCTGGATCTTGATCGTGTTCTCCTTGCCGGTGCCCTTGTCCTTGGCGGTGACGTGGACGATGCCGTTGGCGTCGATGTCGAAGGTGACCTCGATCTGCGGCACGCCGCGCGGGGCCGGCGGGATGCCGGTCAGCTCGAACGATCCGAGCAGCTTGTTGTGCGAAGCGATCTCGCGCTCACCCTGGAAGACCTGGATCTGCACGGACGGCTGGTTGTCGTCGGCCGTGGTGAAGGTCTCCGACCGCTTGGTCGGAATGGTGGTGTTGCGCTCGATCAGCTTGGTCATCACGCCGCCCTTGGTCTCGATGCCCAGCGACAGCGGGGTGACATCGAGCAGCAGGACGTCCTTGACCTCGCCCTTGAGCACACCGGCCTGCAGGGCGGCGCCGACGGCGACGACCTCGTCCGGGTTCACGCCCTTGTTGGGCTCCTTGCCGCCGGTCAGTTCCTTGACCAGGTCGGACACGGCGGGCATACGGGTCGAACCACCAACGAGCACAACGTGATCGATGTCGCCGACCGAGATGCCGGCGTCCTTGATGACCGACTGGAACGGCTTGCGGGTGCGGTCCAGCAGATCCGAGGTGATCTTCTGGAACTCGGCGCGGGTCAGCTGCTCGTCGAGGAACAGCGGGTTCTTGTCCGCGTCGACCGTGATGTAGGGCAGGTTGATCGAGGTCGACTGCGAGGACGACAGCTCGATCTTGGCCTTCTCGGCAGCCTCGCGCAGACGCTGCATGGCCATCTTGTCCTTGGTCAGGTCGATGCCCGAGGTGCCCTTGAACTTGTCGACCAGCCAGCCGACGATGCGCTCGTCCCAGTCGTCGCCACCGAGGTGGTTGTCACCGGAGGTGGCGCGGACCTCGACGACGCCCTCGCCGATCTCCAGCAGCGAGACGTCGAAGGTGCCGCCACCGAGGTCGAAGACCAGGATGGTCTGTTCCTTGTCGCCCTTGTCGAGGCCGTAGGCCAGCGCGGCCGCGGTGGGCTCGTTGACGATGCGGAGCACGTTCATGCCCGCGATCTGGCCGGCCTCCTTGGTGGCCTGGCGCTGCGCGTCCTCGAAGTAGGCGGGGACGGTGATCACGGCGTCGGTGATCTCTTCACCCAGGTAGGCCTCGGCGTCGCGCTTCAGCTTCATCAGCACGCGCGCGGAGATCTCCTGCGGGGTGTACTTCTTGCCGTCGATGTCGACAGACCAGTCCTCGCCCATGTGGCGCTTGACGGACCGGATGGTGCGGTCGACGTTGGTGACGGCCTGGTTCTTGGCGGGCTGACCGACGAGCACCTCACCGTTCTTGGCGAAAGCGACGATCGACGGCGTGGTGCGCGATCCTTCCGAGTTGGCCACGACGACCGGTTCGCCGCCTTCGAGAACGGCGATGACAGAGTTCGTGGTCCCGAGGTCGATACCGACCGCACGAGCCATGGTGGTTCCTCCTAGTTGACGTACCTGAGCGCCCCGGAATCCCTTCCGAGCGACTCCGGCGCACTGCAATCCCAGTAACACTGAGCGTGGTCGGCTCAATCCTGCACCCGCCGGCGGCGGCGCGCAACTTGAACTTGAGTCCGACTCGCTCAACCTTGCTGACCTGTCCCAACGGGGACCGCACGTCATCTATTCCACGCAGCACAAAAAAATTCTTCGACCGATCAGCTGGGCGGGTAGATCGCCATCGGCTCGCCGGCGGCGGTGACCTTGAAGTAGCCGTGCTGGGAACCGTCGTCGACGTAGACGGTCACCACCGGACTGCCATCGGCGCCCCGGGCGATCTCGACGTGGCCGATCCGGCCGTTGGGCACGCCCGCCGACTGCGGAGCCCCGGCGAGCAGGCCCGCGATCTTCTTCAGATCCAGGACCGACATGTCGAAGATGTCCACGCCCGGAGACCGGGCGACGTCGTCATAGGAGTGGAAGCTGCCGTCGTAACGGATGTGCGCGTCACGTGGCGCCGACGGATCCTGGCGGCGCTCGATGATCACGTAGGTGGGATAGAGGAGAACCTGATCGGCCTTGGTGTCGCCGAAGTGGTGCTGGTAGGCCGCGACGAAACTGGCCAGGCCCGGGCCCGTGGTCGGGTCCGGCAGAGCGGGTTTCGGTGCGGCCGTGCGCGAGACGCACCCCGCGAACGCGCCGAGCAGGGCCGCGGCCACCAGTATCGCGGCGGCGACCCGCATGCGAGTGGACGGACCACGCCGATTCGCCCGCACCACAGGCGAATTCACCAGATTGGCGGGAATCTGCAGATCCTCCAGCACCGCGTCCAGTTCGCCGAAGGTCTTGGCCGCCATGGCCTTCGCGGTTCGTGCGGTGTGCTCGGTTGCGGTGAGCTCGCCGGCGTCCCGGGCGGTGTCGAGCAGGGTGCAGGCATCCACGCGATCGGTGTCGCGGGCCCGCAATCCCTGGGAGCGTGCATCAGCCATGATCTCGACCTATCCCCCGAACGCCAGGGTCCGCACGATCCGGCCGTCGAGGGTCGCCTCGACGTGGCCGCTCTCATTGGCCGTGTTGCCCACATAGATTCGGACGATCGGCCCGCTGCCCGAACCCTCGATATCGAGGTAGTTGACCTTGCCCTGATCCACCTTGGTGAGCGCGGGAGCCTGGGCTACCACGGCCATGACAGCCGGCACGTTCACGGCGGCCAGGTCCACGGTCGGGGTCTGTGGCGACCGGGTCCGGGGCTGGTCGCCCAGGTCGAAGCCGCCGCGGTAGTCGTAGCGAACCTGACGGTTCGGCTGGATACCGCGGGTCGCCACCGCATAGTCGGGGTACAGCAGCAGTTCGTCGACGATGGTGTCGCCGAACTTGGCGCGGTAGGCGGCCCGGAAGTAGTCGATGCCCTCGGCCGCCGTGAGTTTCGGCCGGGGCAGCACCATGGGCTTGATCATGCCGAGATCCACCGCGGGCGGCCCCGCGGGCGGGGAGGCCGGGCGGTCCACCGCCACGAAGGTCCCCACCGCCACCGCGATGCTGAGCGCGGCGACACCGGCCGCGAACCAGTTCTCGCGCCGCGACTTCGGCGGGGCGGGATCCGGCGGGGCGTCGGCGGGCCGCTGCAGCTCATCGGTGAGCTGGGCCAGTTCGCCCAATGTCCGCGCCTCGCCGGCGAGTTCGGTGAGGGTGCGATGATCGGCGGCGCTCAGCTGCCCGTCCGCGCGGGCGGCGTCGAGCAGGGTGCAGGTGGCCTGGCGGTCGCTGTCGCGGGCCCGGGTGCGCGGCGGATAGCCGCCCGCGGACGGCCGACGCGCCCGCCGGCCGGCGGGCGTGAGGTCGGCGGTCTTGGTGCTCGGCTGCAGGTCGCCGATGAGTCGTTGCAGTTCGCCGAGGGTCTGTGCGGTCTGCGCCTGCCCGGACCGCTGGTGGTACTCCTCGACCGCGAGCTCGCCCTCCTCGAAGGCGGCGTCGAGCAGCGCCCGTGCATTGACGCGGTCGATGTCCCGCGCCCGCATCCGCCCGGCCCCGGGCGAATCCCCGGGCGATCCGGACGATTTCGAGCTCACGCGGGGATCGTAAACGGAACCCGGCCGTACCGCGCGGTTTCCGGCAGGGCGGTGAGCGGGGGCGGGACACGCCCGGGATGCGCGCCGACGTCCGAAATGCCGGTGTTGCACGCAACCGCCCACGAAGATCGTGAGCGTCGATTTCCGCTGGTGAGGAGGCGCGATGCAGGCAAGGTTCGGTATTTCGATCCCGCCCGTCGCGGCCGCGCTGCCGGACGTCATCGATATGGCCGTGGCCGCCGACGCCGAGGGGCTGGATCTGGTGGCCATCCAGGACCATCCCTACAACGCGCAGTTCGGCGACACCTTCGCGGTGATCGGGGCCTGCCTGGCGGCCACCGGCCGGGTCAGCCTGTATCCGGGCGTGGCGAATCTGCCGCTGCGCACGCCCGCCATGATCGCCAAGCAGGCCGCCACCTTCGACCTGCTCAGCGGCGGGCGCTTCGAATTGGGTTTGGGGGCGGGCGCTTTCGAGAGCGGCGTGGTGGCCATGGGCGGGCCCGCCCGCAAGGGCCGGTCGGCGCTCATGGCCCTGGCCGAGAGCATTGCCATCATCCGGGCGGAATGGCGGCCCGGGCAGCTGGTGTCCGTGGTGGGCACCGAATACACGGTGCAGGGCATCGAGGGTGGGCCCGCGCCCGCGCACAATATCGGGATCTGGCTGGGCGCCATGGGCCCGCACGCGCTGGACCTGATCGGCTCGGCGGCCGACGGATGGGTTGCGCCGCTGCCGAATTGGATGCCCTGGGAGCAGTGGGCCGGAGCCAATGCCCGCATCGACGCGGTGGCGCGCTCGCTCGGGCGGGATCCGCGCACCATCACCCGGCTGGCGGCGCTGCCCGGCGTGGTGAGCGACCGGTCGCTACACCCGGATCCCCATGGCTCCGACCCGATTCACGGCTCCCCGGAGGAGTGGGCGGACATCATCGTCCGCCTGGCCCGCGACGCCGGGTTCGACACCTTCATCTACTGGCCGCCGGGTTTCGACGTCGACCAGGTGCAGCGTTTCGCGCGACAGGTGGTGCCCATCGCGCGAAAGCTCCTGGGCGACGGCTGAACCCGCGATCGGAGCGCCGTTCGCGGACCTCCTCGAGGTTACGGCGCCGCCTTCGCGGCCTCGACCGCCTCGATCTCGGCGGGAAGTTCACTGGGCTGGCCGACGCCGGTGGTGACCAGGTCGCGCAGGCTCTCGGTGATGTAGAACGTCCACGCCGGGGAGCAGGAGTCGTAGCACTCGTAGTCGGGAACGAGCCCGACGTGGGTGAAGCGGAGTTCGGTGCCGCCGTCGGTTTCGGTGATGTCGAAATGGATTTCGGTATTCACCCATTCGGTCTTGTCCTGGACGAAGGACATCCAGTTGTCCTTGACCAGCCAGACCACGCGGCGGTTCGGCACCACCTCGGTCATCTCGATAGCACTGCGGTGGACGCCGGGGACCTCGAAGACGAAAGTGTCGCCCTGGCGCTCGGTGCCGCCCGTAATGCCCTTCCCCCACCACCCGCGGGCGTTCAGGACGGCGGCGAAGACCTCGGCGGGGGTGCGGTCGACGGTGACGCTGGTGGTGAAGTTCTGATCAGTCATGGCAGGTCCCATTTCTTTCCTGAACACACAGGACGGGTCGGAGTGGACTGTCTCGCGAGAACTTACTTGCATAACGATAGTGTGGTTACTTGCATCACACAAGCGGATGAGTCAATCTGGATACATGTTGGGACGCATGTACGACGGGGAGGTGTGCTCGGCCGCGCGCACGCTGGAGATCGTGGGCGAGCGCTGGAGCCTGCTCATCGTGCGCAATGCCATGTTCGCCGGGATGACCCGGTTCACCGAGTTCCAGCGCTCGCTCGGCATCGCGCCGAACATCCTCACCAAGCGGCTCGCCGAATTCGTCGAGGCCGGAATCTTCGAGCAGCGCAGCGGCACCGGCAGCGGCCACCCCGAATATCTGCTCACCGCCAAGGGACTCGACCTGAAACCGGTCATCCTCGCGCTCACCGACTGGGGCGACCGCTGGGCGGCGCCGGACGGACCGCCGGTCACCTACCGGCACACCGGGTGCGGCGGGAAAGTCGATGTGCGCCTGGAGTGTTCGGACTGCGACGCCAGCCCCGACCTGGCAGCGGTGACGGCCGAGCTCGCGCCGTGGGCGTACGAGATGAAGTACGGGACGCCCGCGTCACTCCAGTAGCGGGAACCGCCCCGAACGCAGCAGCCCGGCGATGGCCTCCAGCTTCGCCTGCGGCGCGGCGTAATCCGGATGCGCGCCGAGCACGGCGGCGGCATCGTGCAGGCGCACCATCTGCCGCTCCGCCTCCTCCACACTGCGCCCGCCCGGCGTGATCGGGTGCGCGGCGAAGGCGGGGCGGCGCGGATCCACCCGGCCCAGCTCGACGGCCTTCTCCACCCGCCGCGAGCACCGGCAGAACGCCTGGGGATTCGCCAGCCCGCAGGTGGATTGCAGGAAGTTCCCGAGCCGTTTCTTGGCCCGCTCCACCCGTTTCCGATACGCGGCGGGTGTCGCGCCGACGATCCAGGCGGCCTCCTCCGAACTCACCTCGAAGACGTCGGAGAGCACGTACGCCACGCGTTCGTCGCGGCCCAGGCACTGCAGCATGGCCTGGCTGCAGTTGAGCCGCACCTCGTGGGTGAGCAGCGTGGACTCCGGGCCGCGGTAATCCTCCTCGGCAAGGCCGTCTTTCAGTCCCTCGCCGAACTGATCGAGGCTGAGCTGCTGCGCTTCCTGCGGCGTCTGCCGCTTCAGATTCAGCAGGTAGTTGACGCCGATGCGGTAGGCCCAGGTGGTGAGCCGGGCCTCGCCGCGCCAGGTCGCGAGATTGCCGACCACCCGCAGCAGGATCTCCTGGGTGGCGTCCTCGGCGTCGGCGGGCCGCCACACCATGCGCAACGCCAGCCGGTAGATCGGATCCTGCAGCAGCCGAACGACATCCGAGACGGCGGCGCGATCGCCCTCGACGGCCCGTGCGACGAGCGCGCGCTCGTCGATGTCCGATCCGGTGTCCATATCGCCAGCATAGGGATCGCGGGGCACACCATGGTGCGCCCCGCGATCAGCCCTGCCACGGCGAAACCAGGCTAACCGGTCGAACCGCCCGGCCGTGCGACCCGGCGGATCAGGCCACGGCCGCAGTGGCGGTGAGGGCGTGGCGGTGTATCCACTGCGCGACCGCCTGCCCGATGGCATCGGGCTGGTCCTCGGGGCAGTGATGTCCCGCCGGTCCGATATTCGCGAGCTCGGCGGCGGCGAAGGTCCGCCGCGCCCACTCCATCACCTCCGGCGAGCCGAGACCGACACCGTCCTCGACATGCATGACCAGCTTCGGCACCTCGGGGCTCGCGGCCATCCACCGGTCGTAGTTCTCGATGATGGCGACCACGTCGGCCGGCTCACCCTCCAGCGGGAATTCGCGCGGCCACGCCAGCATCGGCCGGCGGGACTCCGGGGTCGGGTAGGGCGCGCGGTAGGCGTCCAGGGCCTCGGGGCTCAGATTCCGGGTGGCGGCAGGCAGGTTGAATTCGATGAACATATTGCGTTCCAGCACCATCTCCTCGCCTTCGGGAGAACGGAAGCGGCGGAACAGTTCCGCGCCCTGCGGCGGCATCTCCGACCAGCGCATCGGCCGCAGGAAGGTCTCCACCACGGCGATACCGCGCACCCGCTCGGGATGCCGTGCGGCCCAGTCCATTCCGAGTGCGCCGCCCCAGTCGTGGCCCACGATCACGACCTGGTCCAGGCCCAGGGCGTCGAACCAGGCATCCAGGTAGCGGGCGTGATCGACGAAGCGGTAGTCGCTCTCCGGCTTGCCGGAGGCGCCCATGCCGATGAGATCGGGTGCCAGGGCGCGGGTCTCGCCGCTCACGTGCGGGATCACATTGCGCCAGAGGTAGGACGAGGTGGGGTTGCCGTGCAGGAACACGACGGGCACCGCACCGCTGCCGGTGTCGGTGTAGTTGATGAACGAGTCCAGAACGTCGATGGTGGCCATCGTCGGTGTCCTTCCGAGTGAGTTGCCTACACCTGGTTGGACACGCGCCGGCCCGGCCTGTGACAGCACCTAGGTGGCTGGTGTCGAATGGGGTCTGTTGGGCGGTGATGCCGCCGTGCCGGCGGGTCGGCTGATGACAACTGTGGGGCATGATTGCCGTTTCGGGCTGTGGCTGTGGTGATTTGGGTGTCGAAGCCGTGTGCTGGGTTCCGCTATCAGGCTGTGGCAGCGGTCCAGCCGCCGTTGGTGTAGCCGATTCCGAGGACGGCCAGACGCGCCAGGTTGACTGCGGCGGCGAGCAGGCCGAAGTCGGCACCGATCTTGGCGGTACCACGCAGGCGGGCGCGGCGTCCGCCGTGGCGGCGGCGCATCAGGTGGCCGATCTTGCGTTCCACCTTCGGCCGGGTCGCGCGGTAGTCGGCCTTCCAGCTCTGGTCAAGCTGGCGGGCGCGGGCGGTGGCCAGGTATTTCTCGTGGGCGCCGACGGTGATCGTGCGCCCGCCGGCCGCGGTGGTGCACTGCGCGCGCAGCGGGCACTCGGTGCAGGCGACACCGAAGTATGCGGCACCGGTATGACGGCCGGTGCGGGCCGCGATCGTCGCGGTGACCCCGGCCGGGCAGGTCACCGTCCGCGCGTCCAGGTCGATGGTGAAGCGGTCCTTGGAGAAGTGTCCTTTCACCGACGACGACGGCTGCACTTTGATCCCATTGTGAATTCCGTTGTCGTCCAACTGTTTCAGCAACTCACCTGCCCCATAAGCGGCGTCACCGAACACCGCCGCTTCGGCTTCGGCTTCGGCTTCGGCTTCGGCTTCGGCTTCGGCTTCGGCTTCGGCTTCGGCTTCGGAAGGGAGTATGTCGGCGAGCAGGTCGGTCGCGGGGTCGGCGTCGCCGCTGTTGCCGGGGGTGACCGTGGTGGCGGTGATGATCTCGCTGTCGGGATCGATCGCGATATGTGCTTTGTAGCCGTCGAATCCGCGGGCGCTGGTCTTGTGCCCGTGGCGGGTCTGGGGATCGACAGTCGAGATCACCCGGTCGGCTGCCGTGCCGCGCACGATCGCGAAATTCCCGTCGTCATCAGTGGTGATGTCCTGGCCGAGCACGGTCGCCAACAGCTGCGCGGCCTTGGCCACGCGGTCATCGAGTTCGATCCCGTCCAGCACCGCCAGCATCGCCGACCCGTCGCGGGCACGGGAGTCGATCAGTTGCTCCCGGGCGTTCTCGTCGTCCCAGTCGATCACGGGTTTGGCGGTGCTGATGTAGTCGTCGCCGCTGGTGATCACCGCCCGCAACGCCGTGGCCTGCTGGTCGGCGGCGACGGCGAGCAGGCCACGGATCGCCGACCGGATCAGGGTGATGGTGTCCATCGTGGCCACCGCGTCATACAGCGGGGTCGAGTCCAGCACCCGCCGCCGGCCCACCAGCCCGGCGGCCCGCGCCACGTCGAGCACGGCATCGAAGATGCGATTCGGTCGTTGCGAACGGGCCAACCGGGCGCGCATATCCACCAGCACCGTGTGCACGAATCCCGGATAATCGAACCTCAGGCCACCAGCGGCGTACTTCCAGCGGGCATCGAAAGCGAAGCGCTCCACCGCTTCTCGATCCGAGAGCCCCTCGATGCGCTGCAGCGCCATCACCACCGCCACGATCATCGGTGGCACGCTGCGCCGCCCGACATCGGTGAACAGGTCCGCGAACATCTCATCGGGGAACAACCGCCCGCATTCTCGGTGCAGCACACCATAAATCGAATCCTCGCCAACCCGACCGGCACAGAATTCCACCGTCGACCCCAACAGATCACCCTGAACCGGCACACGCCCCAACGTCACCCAGTCATTCTGCTCGAGCCGGGCCCCTCACCGCACGAAAAACACCAGCCACCTAGGTGTGATCTGGGCCATACATGGGCACGGTGCCCGGCGCGACGGTCAGGCCGGGATGGACACCCGGCGTCAGGCCGTTGCCGATCGCCGTCCGCTGCAGCAGCGCGAGCAGCCGCGGCCGGTCCTCGGGGTCGAGCGCGGCGAGCAGTTCCGCATTGAGCCCATCGGCGATCGCGGCCGCGCGGGCGATGGTCTCGCGCCCGGCGGGCAGCAGGTGCACGGCGTGGGCGCGGCGATCGACCGGATGCTTGCGCCGCTCGACCAGGCCGCGCTTCTCCAGGTCGTCGATCAGGCTGACCATGACATTCCGGTGGATCCCCAGGGCATCGCACAGCTGCTGCTGGGTCCGGCCGTCATTGGCCTCGAGCAGGCGCAGCGTGCCGTATTGCGGCGGCCTGATCCCCAGGGGCGCGAGCAGCGCGTCGAAGCGATACGCGGAATGCGATCCCAACTGCCCCAGCAGGAAGGCGGCGCTCTCGAACAGCGGTGAGTACTGGGGATCGGCGTCGGTCACCTACACAGGTTACAGCAATGCCCTAACTATGATTGCCCACTTGATTGATAATCACTTCAGGTGCATAGTTTGAGGAGTCGATCCAACCCCCGATAGCGAAGAGAGCTCGCGCATGGATACCGACAATTCCCCCACCCTCGATCCGCGTCGCTGGATCGCCTTCACCGTCGTGCTGGCCGCCGGATTCATGGACCTGCTCGACGTCACCATCGTCAATGTGGCCGTGCCGAGCATCCAGAAGAACCTGGGCGCGGCCTACTCGCAGATCGAATGGATCATCGCCGCGTACGTGCTGTCCTTCGCGGCCGTACTCATCACCGGCGGGCGGCTCGGCGACATCTACGGCCGCAAACGCCTGTTCCTGCTCGGCATGGCCGGATTCACCGCGGCCTCACTGGCCTGCGGCCTGGCGTCCTCACCCGCACTGCTCATCGGCTCGCGGTTCGTCCAGGGCGCGATGGCCGGGCTCATGGTGCCGCAGATCCTCGCCATCATTCGCGTCACCTTCCCGAAGGACGAGCGCGCCAAGGCCATTGCCGTCTACAGCGGCGTCGGCGGATCCGCGTCCGCGGCCGGGCTGTCCCTGGGCGGGCTGCTGGTGCAGTGGAATCTCTTCGATCTGAGCTGGCGGCCCATCTTTCTGGTGAACGTGCCGGTCGGCCTGATCGCGCTGGCCGCCGCGGCCCTGGTGATGCGGGATTCGCGGTCCGCGCACGCGCCGCGCCTGGACATCGCCGGCATGGTGCTCGCCATTTCCGCGGTGCTGCTGCTGGTGTATCCGCTCACCGAAGGCCGTCGATTGGACTGGCCCGCCTGGACTTTCGTCATGATGGGCGCGGCGGCCGTGGCCTTCGCCGCCTTCGTGGTCTACGAACGGTGGCGCAGCCGCAACGGCGGATCACCCCTGATCGACCTGGACCTGTTCCGGTCGCGGCCGTTCACCGTCGGCCTGGCGAGCTGGCTGCTGTTCTGGATCGGCTTCGGCGGGTTCTTCCTGATCTGGACGCTGTTCATGCAGGCCGGGCTGGGCTGGTCGCCCATGCGGGCCGGCCTGACCTCGGTGTTCTTCGCGGTCGGCGCGGGCATCGGGGCGGGCGTGTCGGTCAGCGTGCTGGCGCCGCGGTTCGGCAAGTGGGTGCTGCTGGCGGGCGGACTGGTCACGGCGGGCGGGTTCGCGCTGTACGGCGCGATGGCCGCCCACTACGAATCCGATTTCGCGTCCTGGCAGATGGTGTTGCCGCTCATCGTGACCGGCATCGGATTCGGCATCGTGGTCGCGCCGACCATCGACATGCTGCTCGGGCAGATTCCCGACCGCGAGGCCGGGGCGGCATCCGGGCTGCTGAACACCGGCCAGCAGCTGGGGATGGCGCTGGGCGTGGCACTGGTCGGCATTCTGTTCTTCGCCCAGCTGGATCATGATTCGGCGCGCGGCGTGGATTCCGTTGCCGCGCAGACCCGCACCGAGCTGGCGGCGGCCGGGGTGCCGGGGCCCGCGCAGGAGCAGATCCTCGCGAACTTCCGGGCCTGTGTGCGGGATCGCTCCGCCGAGGTGGATCCCTCCGTCATCCCGGCGAGCTGCCAGTCTCCGGCCGCGAATCCGGCTGTCGGCCAGGCCCTCGCGCATGGGGGTGAACAGGCCAATGCGGTCAACTTCGCGCACACCTTCGACCACACGCTGGTGTGGGGCATCGGGCTGATGGCGCTGGTGTGCCTCGGATTCCTGGCGCTGCCGCGCGACACCCGGCTCGAGCAGCACGAGGTGGAGACCGAGGAGGAACTCGTGGGAGTCTGACTCCACCGGCGGGATCCGGACACGGAGTCCGGCAAAAACGGCCGCGGGTTCGGTGATTCACCGGACCCGCGGTCCGTTCCGGTGAAGAATCCACAGTGTCACCGGCATTCGACAGGAGTCAGGCATGCGCGCGACCGTGGTCAGCAAGGGCGAATTCCGGGTCGAGGACCTGCCCACCCCCGTACCCGGGCCCGGTCAGGTACTGCTGTCCGTCACCCGCTGCGGCATCTGCGGGTCCGACCTGCACGCCCGCCTGCACTGCGACGAACTCGCCGACCTGGCCGCCGCCACCGGCTACGACCACTTCATGCGCTCCGACCAGCGGATCGTCATGGGACACGAATTCACCGGCGAGATCGCCGAATACGGTCCCGGCACCCGCCGGCGCTGGAAGCCCGGCACCCCGGTGGTGGCGCTGCCCATCCTGCGCACCGGCCGGCAGCCCGAACTCACCGGACTGTCGGCCAACGCGCCCGGCGGCTACGCCGAGCAGGTGCTGGTGCAGGAACCCATGACCTTCCCGGTCCCCAACGGCCTGTCCCCCGACCACGCCGCCCTCACCGAACCGATGGCGGTGGGCTGGCACGCGGTCCGCCGCAGCCGGATCAGCAAGGGACAGACCGCCTTCGTCGTCGGGTGCGGTCCCATCGGGCTGGCCGTCATCTCCATGCTGAAGGCGGCGGGCGTGCGCACCGTGATCGCCAGCGACTTCTCGCCGCGCCGCCGCGAACTCGCGGGCCGGTGCGGGGCCGATGTGGTGGTCGACCCCACCGTCGAATCACCCTGGGAGGCAACGCCGAAGAAGCCGCGGATCACCGGCGCCTCCGACATCCTCAATCTGGGCTTCGACGCCATGGAACGGCTGCGGCGGATCCCGAACTTCCCGTGGTGGTACCTGTTCCGCGTCGCGCACACCCTCGACCGCGGTCCGACGGGGCCCGTCGTCTTCGAATGCGTCGGCGTGCCCGGCATCATCGACCAGATCCTCACCGCCGCACCGCCATTGACCCGCGTGGTGGTCGTGGGGGTGTGCATGCAGCAGGACGCCTTCCATCCCGCCACCGCCATCAACAAGGAGATCGAGCTGCGGTTCGTCCTCGGCTACGACCCGGGCGAATTCCGCGACACCCTCCATATGATCGCCGACGGGAAGGTGGATCCCAGCCCGCTGATCACCGGGACCGTCGGCCTCGACGGCATCGACGCGGCCTTCACCACCCTCGCCTCGCCCGAGCACCACGCCAAGATCCTGATCGACCCGCGCAGCGACCGCACGGCACCCTGACGCCGGGCGCCTAGTGGCCGGGCCGCCGCAGCGCCGGGAAAGGCGTGGTCGGAGGCTCGTGCAGGATGTCCAGCAGGCCCTCCGCGCTGCGGGCCGCGGTCAGGCAGGCATTCGCGGTGAACTGATCGGCCAGCGGGTGGCGGGCCCGGGCACGCCATTTCTGGACCGCGGCCAGGGCCGCGTCGCGCTGGGTGGCGAGATCGGTGTGGGCGGACAGGCCCAGTCGCAGCGTAGGGGCCACGCCGGTGCCGCCGATGAGGCGGTTCAGCTCGGCCAGATCCTCCGGGGGCAGGGGCAATTCGTCCGAGCGCAGGTGCGCCAGCAGGCGGAGTTCGGCGAAGCCGTGCACATCGGCGAGCAGGGTGCGCACCCGCGGCAGCAGGGCATCGGCCGCCGAACCCGGGTTGGCGATGAGAATGCGGGCCAGGGCGGTGAGGGCCGAATGGGCCTTCAATTCGTCGGCGCGCTGGGCGAATTGGACGTCCAGGACGGTGCGGAGTTCGTCGAGGCCACTGCGGTCGGACAATTCGGCCGCCAGGGCCTGCGAGCCGCGGACACCGAGCCGGATCAGGGTGACGGCCAGGCGGATTCCGAACAAACCGAAGCGGGCCGTCAGGTGGGCGCGCAACTCGGCCGGGACCGGCAGCGGCAGATCGGGATGGGCGAAGCGGTCCGCCGACAGCAGGGCCGCGGTCAGCTCGTCCACCGGGATTGCGGCCAGCGCCTCGAAGGCATCGTATTCGCGCTGGCGCAGCGTGGCGGCGGCGAACGCGAGCAGGCCCGCCACCGGAATCACGGACTGGCACAGGCCGGTTCGCTCCAGCTCGGTCGCGAAGCGGGCGGCCACATCGCGGGCGGAATGCAGGGCGTCGATGCGCCCGGCGCCGATCTCGTCGGCCCGCGACACCACGCCCACCACACCCAGCGGACCGGAGAAGGACTGCGGAGCACCGGAACTCGCGCTCGGGCCGGCGCCGATGCGCTCCAGGAAATCCACATCGGCGGCGTCGAGACGACGCAGCAGATAGAGCACGGCATCGGCGGGCGGCAGCGCCGGGCCCGGGCCGCCCGGCGTGAGCAGCCGCGAGGTGCGCGCCGACACCTCCCTCGACAGCGAGGAGATGCCGGGCGTATCGATGATGGTGGTCTGCGCCAGCTCGGCCGACGGCCACTCCACCGCCAGGTGGTCCACCTCGCGTGGCGCGGGGGCGTTCCAGCGCAGCGCCGACAGGTCGAAAGTGAGCCCGTGCGCGCCCGGCAGCCCCTCGGCCCCGCGGCCGCGCCGCACCACCACATCGGCGCGCGCCCCGTCCAGGCTGAACGCGGTCACCCGCGGCGCGGTCCCATTGCGGTACCAGGTGACCAGCCGCGTGCACTCGGTCGCGTCGGTCGGCGCGATGTCCTGCCCGACCAGGGCGTTCAACAGCGTCGACTTACCGGCCTTGAGCTGGCCCGCCAACGCCACCCGCAGCGGCTCGTCCAGCCGCCGCGCGCACTCGTCCAGCTGACCGCGCACCCGCGGCCGCTCGCCCAGCGCCCGCCGCGCCGCCGCCACCAGCCCGCGCGTCTCCGGCACCAGCCCATACCCGACACCGCTCGCGTCGTCCCTCATAGGCTCCCGATTCCGAAGCACACCGCACCTCCACGCATCGCAAGGCATTCGCCCGGCCACGCCGAATCGTTATCAGAACCGCGCAGCTCTCACAGCCGATTCCCAGTTCCGAGTGGCAGCTCACCACACCGCGAACCCGGCCACCCAACCCTTGATCTTGCCCGGCGCGAACGTGACCGCCCCGCCTTCCTCCCGGTGCGCCGCGCCTCTTCCCGGCCCCGCGCCGGTCCGGCCCATTGCCCAACTGGCCAGCGCCACTGCCACGGCCACGCCCGGAGCCGGCCTCGCGCGGTGGGATCGTCCAACGGTCGCCCCGCTGACCCGCCTCAGGTGCGGAATGACAGGCCCGGTCGTGAGCACTGGAACCGCCTCGGCAGCGGCACCCGGCCGCTAGCGGGCCGAGTCGTCTGCACTAGTGCGCGGTGGGCGGGAGTTGTGGCTGCGCGGCAGGCGGGAGTTGTGGCTGGGCGGCGGGAGCCGGCGCGGCCTGGGGTTCCGGGCCGAGGAGGGTGTTGGCGTGGCGGCGGAGTTCGGCCACGACACGCAGGCGGCGTTCGAGTTCGGCGGCGCGTTCGGTGCGGCGAGCGGCCTCCAGGTTGGCGGCCTCCTGGGCGGCGCGCAGGGATTCGTCGATGGAGCGCAGAGTGCGGTCGGCGATGGCGGTGAAGTGATCGCGCAGCAGGCGGTGGATGCGGTGCAGGCGGTCCTTGGTCTCCTTGCCGGTGTGGAAGGCGATGTCGTCCAGGTAGCGGCGCACCGCCATCTTGGCATCGGCACGACGCTTGGCCAGCCGGGCCTTCTTGTCATCGCTGAAGGCCTTGCCGCCCAGCAGGACTCCCGCACCCAGCGAGAGCGGGTTGATCAGGGCCAGCCCGGCCATGGTGCCGACCATGCCCGCCATCACCACGCCGCCGTAGGAGCCGCGCACACCCACCAGCAGCTTGTGGCCCAGTCCCAGATCGGGTTCCAGATCGGCGAGGGTGCAGGATTCGGCGCGGGAGTCGTCGTCGAGGGTGTCGCGCACCTCGGGCAGATCCACCGCACCGAGATCGTCGAAGTGGGTGGCGACCCGCTCGGCCAGCTTGACCGCGCGGGTGCCCGTCCACACCAGGTTGTCGCCGACCGCGGAACCCACGGTGGCCGTGAGCCATTCGTCCATGCTGTCCCAGTGCCGGCCGGGATCGTGCTGGTCGATCCAGTCCTCGGCGGTACGGGCGATATCGCGCAGGCGGTTGCGCAGATCGTGGTCGATATCCCCCGCCAGATCGGTGATGCCGTCACCCAGCGTCTGCTGCCAGGCGGCGGTGTGGCGATGCAGTTTCTCCGCCTCGGCCTTGGCGGCGTGCAGCTCCCGGATGGCCGCCGCGCCCCGCTCGGGATCACGCAGCGCGACCAGCTCACTGCCCAGCGCCAGCGCCAGATGCTCTGCGGCGGAGGATATGTCGAGGGCGACCGCACGCCGCATCGCCGCCTGATCCCGGGCCACCACCTGCTCGCGCAGGAACTGGAACACCAGCCCGAACCCGGACTCGCGACCCAGGCCCTCGTCCTGCAGGCGCATGGCGTGCGCGCGCAACACCGCTGACACCGGCAGCATGGGCATCTCGATCCCATTGGCGTGCAGGTGCTTCCGGTTCGCCTCGAACACCTGCCGCCAATGCGGATACAGGTCGATCTTGGTGACCAGCACCGCCACCGCCGGGCACAGCTCCCGCACCTGCCGCAGGAAATCCACCTCGGTCTCGGTGAGCTCGGTGGAGGCGTCGGTGAGCACCAGCACCGCGTCCGCGGCCGGGGCCTGCGCGAGAACGCCTGCCGCGCCGGTGGTTCCGTGCACGCCCAGTCCCGGCGTATCCACCACCACGATGCCGTCGGCCAGCAGCCGGCTCGGGGCCTCCAACTCGAGCCGCAGCACGGCGCGGCCCTGCGGACTGCGAGCGGTGAGGGCGGGGACCGCCTCGAAGGGCAGCGGCTCCCGGGTGTTCTCGCCGCCGTCGGCGCCCGCCGCGACCACGGTCGCCCGCGGTTGCTCACCGTAGGACAGCACCGTGGTGACTGCCGTGGTCGCATCGTCGGCGACCGGGCAGACATCCATGTTGATCAGCGCGTTGACGAACCGGCTCTTGCCCTGATTCCCCAGACCGGCCACCAGGATCCGCCGCCGCGGATCGCGCACCTTGCCCGCGACCGTCTCCAGCCGCGCGACCAGATCCCCGCGTTCCGCGGCCTTCGCCACCGCGATGGTCTCCGACACCATCGTCAACAGCGGATTCGCCGCCACCATGCCTGTCAAAGCCTGCTCACCGAACCTATTCCAGCCGTTTGTGTTCCGACAGGTCGTCGCTCACCGCGGCGAGCGACCCTTCGATCTACGAGTGCAGCATGTCGCCGACGACGTCCCCGCCCGGGTGCGTTCCGAGATCCACCCCGGTGTGCGCCCCACCATCCCCGAACAGCGACGCGTCCGCACCCGGAGCATGCACCCCGCCGCCGAACGCCTGCGAAACATCCACACCCGCCCAGGGATTCGTACCGGCACCGTGCAACCCGGCATCCACCGCGGTCCCACCGTGCACCCCGGCATCGAGCCCACTCCCAACCTGCACGCCCCCACCGGCCTGCGTCCCCACCCCGGCATCCAACCCGCCGCCGACCCCGGCGACCGAACTCCCCACCCCGGTCAGACCGGTATTCACGCCCCCGCCCAGCTGCGTCCCCGCATCCAGCGCCGAATGCACACCCGCACCCAGCCCGGTCCCCACATTCGCGGCCCCGCCGAGCCCTGTCTCCAGACCCGCGCCCACCTGAGTCCCCGCGCCGAGGGCCGAGTGCACCCCGGCATCGAGGCCACTCCCGACCTGGGTCCCAAGCCCCGTACCAACATTCGCGGCCCCGCCGAGCCCGGTCTCCAAACCGGTCCCGACCTGAGTCCCGGCGCCCACCGCGGTGTCGATCCCGGTCCCGAGACCACCCTGCACGCCCGCGCCGACCCCGGTCACCGCAGTACCCACGCCGGAAATGCCCGTTTCCAAGCCACTTCCGAGCTGCGCACCCAGATCCGCACCCGTGTGCAGGCCACCATCGAGCCCCGCACCCAGCTGCGTCCCGGCACCCGCCAGAGTGTCGGCCGTACCGGAGAGCCCGGTCTCCAGGCCGGCTCCGACCTGCGTGCCCAGGCCCGCGCCGACGTTCGCGGCGCCGCCGATGCCGGTCTGCAGTCCTGCGCCCGCCTGGGTACCAGCGCCCAGCAGAGTGTTGATTCCGGTATCGAGACCCGCGCCCACCTGGGCACCGGTGTTCAGACCGCCCGAGAGGCCACTGTTCAGGTCGCCGCCGAGCTGGCTGCCGACCCCGACCACCGTGTCGGCCGCCCCGGAAAGCCCTGTCTCCAGACCACTTCCGAGCTGCGCGCCCACATTCGCCGCACCATTGAGGCCGGTCTGTACGCCCAGGCCCGCATCGAGTGCGCTGTCGATTCCGGTGGAAAGCCCGGCGCCGAGGCCGGTTCCGAGGACACCCGCCGCGTTCACCGCGCCGTCGAGACCCGTCTGCACGCCCGCGCCCACTCCGGCGGCGGTGTTCAGCGCGCCGGTGAGGCCCGCGCCCACATCGGTGGCGGCGTTGACGGCGGCGGAAAGGTTCGCGCCGAGGCCGGTTTCGAGGCCGCCGGCGGTGGAGAGGGCACCGGTCAGGCCGGTGGTGAGGTCCGCGCCGGCCTGGGTGACGGTGTCGAGGGCGCCCTGGAGGCCGGTCTGGAGTCCGGCGCCGGCGGTGAGGCCGCCGGTGAGGGCGGAGGTCAGGTCGGCGGCGGCCTGCGCGCCGAGCACGCCACCGAGGTCGGCCTCCACGCCGGTGGCGACGTCACCGGCCACGCCGAGCGCGCCGCCGAGTCCGGCGGACAGGCCCGCGCCGAGGTCGGCGGCCGCACCGACGACCGCGCCGATGCCATCGGACAGGCCCAGTTCGAGACCGGTGCCGGTGTCGCCGGTCAGGCACACCTGGGTGGCGGTGGCAGCGGTGGTGCCCAAATTCACACCCGCGGAGTCGCCGATCGTGGCCGAGCCGCCCACGCCGCCGTTGGCCCCGAGACCGGTGTCGGCGCCCAGCCCGGCGGAGCCGCCCAGCCCGGTGTCGGCGCCCAGGCCGGTCGTCCCACCCGCGGCAATGATGTCGGACAGTTGCGAACCTCCCGCAACCAGTGCGGACTCGGCCACCATGGGGGCCACGGCGGCGATGTCCTCGGGGGTCACATTCTCCAGCCCGGCGGCGGCCAGTGCCCCGCCCGGATTGTTGCAATAGCTGACCGCGGCCTCGTGGTCGCGCAGCAGATTGAGGATGAACTCGAGAATTGCGTTGGGGCTCATGGCGAATCGTCTCCCTGGATGGGCGGGCCCCGCTGACCCGCGCTGCTCGAATTTCCTTTCACGTTAGGAAGGCATCTCGTTACGCGTAACGGGGTGAACTCCCCCAAGTTCCACAGCGATCACCTAGGGGGGCAGGCGAACATTAGGGGAATTTCCCCAAACCTGCGGGGGAATCGGTAACGGGATCCCCTCAGCTACCGACAGGCGGGGTGGGCCACGCGGCCTAACCCGAGATTTTTCGTACAAATCGGACCGAAGAGCTTTCGGCACGCGATCCACCGGTCGCGCGTTGGGTAATGACAGGGGAACTCGAATGAGTCAGGGGCTGGCGCTCGGCATCACCGTCGGGTCGTCGCATACGGTTGCCGTGACGACTTCGGGGGGACAACACACAGTACATACGCGGCCCAGCGTGCTGGGCGCCGAGCCGGAGGTTCCGGACGGTTTCCTGGCCCGGGTCGGGGATCCCGTGGACATCAGAACCCGGGACGGATCCGCGGTCCGCGCCGCCGACCTGGTGGCGGCGGCCATCGGCCGCGCGGTGGACGGCACGGGCCCGGCCGCGGCCACGGTCGCCTGCTACCCGGTCTGGTGGTCGCAGCACACCGTGGAGGTGCAGCGGGCCGCCCTGGACGCGGCCGGCCTGGACGCGGTGGCCCTGGTCCCGGAGCCGACGGCGGCCATGCGCTGGCTGCAGGAGGTGCACGAGTCCAGCCACGACGGCGCGATGGTGGTGTACGACCTGGGGGCCACCGGCCTGACGGTTTCGGTGGCGCGCACGGGGGCCATGTCGGGCCTGCTGGGCGAACCGGTACGGACCACCGAGGTGGCCGGGTCGGAATTCGATCTGCTGACAATGCGTTTCGTGCTCGCCCATGCGGTCGGCGAAAAGGATTTCGATCCTTTCGACCCTTTGGTGGAACAAGAATTAGCGGCACTCCGCGTTCGCTGCAAAATTGCGAAAGAAACTCTATCCACAAATACCGCCACCATGGTGCCCGTGCGTTTGCCCGCCATGGCCGAAGTGGACGTACGACTGGTTCGCGACGATATCGAGGAACTGCTGCGGGGTCCGCTCCTCGGTTCGACCGATCTGGTCCGTGAGGCCCTGCGCCGGGCCGGACTCACCGCGGCCGATCTGGACGGCTTCCTGGTCATCGGCGGCGGCGCGAGCATCCCGCTGGTAACCGAACTGCTGTCCACCGAATTCGGCATCCCGGTCGCGGCCGCCGCCGACCCGGCCCACCTCAGCGCGCACGGCGCCGCCCTGCTGGCCGCCGACCTGCTCGCCGACACCACCGACACCGAGGCGCATCCGGCGATCGCGGTCGGCGGCGTGGGCCTCGCCGCGGCCGACGGCGGCCCGGCCCGCGCCCCCGGCCGCACCGCGGCCGGGCTCCCCCAGCGGCCCCGGGCCGGCTCCCCGGCCGGGCCCGCGGATCCCGAACCACCGGGCCCCGGCGGCGATTCCGGCCGAACGGCGGCGGACGATACCGCGCTGATGGCGGAATCGCCTGCGGACCAGCGCATTCCACTGCTGCCAGACCTCCCGGTCGAGGAACCCGCCGGCGGCTTCCGGCACTGGAAGCGCCTCGCGGTGATCGGCGCGGCCGCGGTCGCGGTGGCCGCCATCGCCACCGGCACCCTGGCCATGGGCACCGGCGGACAGTCCACGCCCGCGAATCCCGCCGGCACACAGTCGCCCTCGACCTCCGCCGTGGCGCTCGATGCCCCGGCGCCGACGGGCGGGGCCACCACCTCCGGCGCCCCGGCTCCGGCGGCCGGGAACCCGGTCTCCGCGACCAGGCCCGCGTCGCAGCCGGGCGCGGCCAATCCCGGCAGCCCGGCCACCACCGGCGCTGCGGCCCCCGCACCGGCCGCCGCCGACCCGACCACCCCCGCCGCGCAGGCCGATACCCCGGCGCCGCAACAGAATCCGGCGAGCCCCCAGCCGCCGCAACAGCAGCAGCAACAACAACCGGTCCAGATGCCGACGGTGCCGCAGATCCAGCCGCCGACGGTCCCCAGCGTGACGCTCCCCACGGGCGCACTGAACAATGCAGTTGATCAGCTCGGCAACGCCGTTCCACCGGTCGTTCCGCACACCGGCCGCTGAGAGTTGGTTCCTCGTGACAGGCATGACCCCCGTCGCACTGGATTCCATCCCGTGCGCCCGTGAGATTTTCCGGGACCTCGATTCCGACGATTCCGCCTCGGTGCTCTACCTCGTCCGGGGCCGCTCCGGCACCGGAAAGTCCACCCTGCTGGGCGCCCTCCGAGCGCGGTTGCGCGCCCGGGGCGTCCCGCACACCGACAATCCGGCGCACGCATTGCGCGCATCGGCCCCGGGCCGCGCGGACGGCAACAGCCGCGCCCGCGGCGCCCTCATCGTCGACGACGCCCACGCGCTGAACCCGGCCGAATTCGACCTGCTGTGCGCCGCAGCCGAATCCGGGGAGTACCCGGTGGTGATCGCGCTGCGCCCGCGCCCGCACGACCCCCGGCTGCGGGGCCTGACCGATCTGGTGGCCCGCCGCGGCCGGGTGGTCGATCTGCGCGCCCTGGGCGCCACCGAGATCGCCCCGTTCGCCCGCGAACTGGGCATGATGGTGCCGCGCGGGCTGGCCCAGCACATCCACCGCCAGACCGGCGGCATCCACGGTGGTGTGGTGGCCGCGCTGACCGCCGCCTGCGCCACCCGCCTGGACGCGGGCGTGACCGCGGTGGACCAGGCGGTGACGGCCTGGGCACGAGCGCGTCTCGACGACGCCGACCCGGACCTGCTGGACGCCCTGGTGGTGGCGGCCATCGGCGCGGGCCTGGATACCGGCGAGCTCACCGAGGTGCTCGACGTCTCCCCGCCGGCCGCCCAGGATCTGGTGGACCGGGCCCGGGGCAGCGCCCTGGTCACCGATGCCGATCTACTGCTGGCCCCGGCCGTCCCGCCGCTGCGCACCCTGGTCGGCGACCGCCGCTTCCTGACCGTCGCCCGCCGCCTGCTGCACGCGCGCCTGGACGCCGGACTGCTGCGCGACCACACCGCACTGCTGCTCGCCGAATCGGGCGTCCGCGACGAGCGGCTGGCCGAATTCCTGTGTGCCGCAGCGGAACGCGCCGGTGACGAGGCCGTCCGGCACTACGCGGCCGCGGCCGCCGCCGGCGCGGATCCGGAGGCCCTGGCCGTGCGCTGGGCCGATGCCGCCGCCCGGGCCGGGGACGGCGACACCGCCCTGCGCCTGGCCGAACCCACGCTGGCCAATCCGGCGATCCCGCTCGCGGATCTGGCTGCCGCCGTGCGCATCTGCGCCGGTGTGTGGACCCGGCGCGGCCTGGCCGGCCGGGCCGCCCAGCTCTACACCTGGCTCGGACCGACCAGGGTCGGCCCGGACTGGGCGGTCGCCGCCACGGTGCTGTCGCTGTCCGGTGACGCCCACGGCGCACAGGCGCTGTCGGTCAATGCCGCCCAGTGGCCGCCGACCGAGGCCACCGCGCGCGCGGCCTCGATCGCCAATGCCCTGTTCGACACGATCGGATCGACCAGTGCCCCCGGCGATTTCAGCGCGGCGACGCGCACCGATCGCGGAAACGGCCACACCGGCACCCCATTCCCGCCGCCGCACCGGACTTTTGCCGCGCCGGCCGCCGGAACCGGCGCACCGGCCCGGGCCGCGAGCCCCGCGGCCCGGCCCGCCGGCGACCGATCGCGCCCCGACGACACCGCACCGGCGAGACCCGCTGCGAGCGCGGCGAATACCTTCGGAGCCGGGTCGGCCCCGACCGGTTTCACCGCCGAGATGCGGGCCATCGCGCCGACAACCCTTGCCGTACAGCGCTTCACCAGCCCCGCGCAGGCGCGGCGCGGGGCGGCCGTCACGGCGGCGTCCGCGCTCATCCACGCCGCGCACTCCGGTCCGGCCCCCACCGATGACGGCGGCGATCGCTTCCTGCCGTGCTCGGCGGTGTCGATCGCGGTGCTGCTGTGCCTGAGCATGGGCGATCCGCGCCGGGCCGCGGACGCCCTGCGGCAGGGCACTCAGGACCGCGGCCCCAGCCGCGATCCGCAGAGCCTGGTGCTGGGCGCGTGGGTCGCCATGCTGGGCGGCGACGAACATTCGGCGGCCACCCTGATGTCGGAAGTCCGGCTGACGGAACTGGATCCGCGCGATCGGCTGCTCGCGCACGGCGTGATCGTCGGCCTGGCCCGGCGCAGCGGCGATCACGCGGCGCTGGCCATGGCCTGGCAGCAGGCCTTCCCGCTGTTCGACGAGGTCGGCGCGGATCTGCTGGCGCTGCTGCCCATCGGCGAGCTGTGGCTGGCCGGCATCCGCCTGCGTGACGAGGCCCGGATGACCGCCCTGGTGACCGGCGCCGACGAACTGCTGCGCCGGCTCGGTGAACCGCCCGCCTGGTCGAATGCCTTCCACTGGTACGCGATTCAGGCCGCCATCGCCCAGGAGAGCCCCGAAGCCCTGCTGCCGCACGCCCATCGGCTCAAGACCTCCGCCGCGGCGGGCGATCCGCAGGCCGCGGTGCTGGCGGACGCGGGCCGCACCTGGGTGCTGGTGCTGCGCGGTCAGGTGGTGCGCGAGCAGGTGGAGGGCGCGGTGGCCCGGCTGGCCGGGCTCGGCCTGCGCTGGGACGCGGCCCGGCTGGCCAGTGAGGCCGCGCTGGCGGCGGGTGATTCCGCCACCGCGACCGCGCTGCTCAAGCTGGCGCGCACGGTGCGCGCGCAGTCTCGGCCGCCGGAGTCCCCGGTGCGCGCGCCCGAGCCCGCGGCCCCGCAGCCACGCCCGGAACCGATCACCGATACCGTGCTGAGCGAACGCGAGCGTGAGGTGGCCGAACTGGTCCTACTGGGGTTGACGTACCGGGAGATCGGGGCCCGGCTCTACATTTCGGCCAAAACCGTGGAACATCACGTGGCTCGGATGAGACGTCGAATCGGTGCCGGCTCGCGTTCGGAGCTATTGTCAATGCTTCGCGCCATGGGTCACGGTTCACTCCTCGTCTGACCTCGGCGCGGAGAGCACCCGGACGCATCGAGCGAGGTAGAAGAGGATGGCCACTGGGGTGGGCCTGCGGATCGCGGACGACGAATCCGTCGTTGCCGTGGTGACAGGCGATGACGCCACACTCCCGGTGCACTACACCGTGCGCGAGTCCGTGCTGCACATGTCCGAGGACGGCGACGCCGTGCTCGGCGGCGACGCACCGGAGGGCTACAGCCATTCCATCCGGGGCTTCGTGGGCGCGGTCGGGGATCCGGCCGGGCTCGCGGTGGACGACGGTGAGGCGTACCGGGCCGAGGACCTGATGGCCACGGCGGTCTTCTGTCTGATCAGTCAGGCCGCCGAACATCTCAACGGTCCCGCCGAGTTCTATCTGGCCCACCCGACCGGCTGGCCCGACACCCACGTGCGATCCCTGCGCGAGGCGCTGGACTATCTGGGCCTGAAGTCGGTGGTGCTGGTCAGCGAGCGGGACCTACCCCAGGCGGACGCGGAGACCGGGAAGACCCTGGCCTACAACGCCGCCCGCGCGGCGCTGGCGGCGGTGCTGTCCACCCCGGCCGGCCTCACGCCGCCCGATGCCACCGCGGCCACCGAGCACGCCGCCGACGTCACCGACGTGCTGCCCGCGCTCAAGTCCTCCGAACTGGCCCAGGCGTATTCGGCCGCGGTCCCGGCCGTCACCACCGCCGAGCCGGCCGTCACCCGAGCGACAGCGGCGGTCGCGGTCACCCACGCGCCACGCGCCAACCGCGGCCCGTACATCATCGCCGCGACGGCCGCCCTGATCGGTTTGCTGCTCGGTGGCGTCGGGGTGGCGGCCGTGTTGCGCACCGACGACTCCACCCCGGGCCCGCCGCGCGGCGAGGTGCGTTCGGAGCCGGTGGCCACCGCGGGGGTGGCCCCGCCGCTGCTACCGCCGACCGGTTCGGACAATCCGACCGCGGCCGCGCCGCCCGCCGATGCCGCGGACGTCCCGGTCACCTCGGACCCCACGACCACGCCGCCACCGCCGACGACCACGCCGGACCCGCCGGCCACCACACCGAGCCCCACCCCGCACACCACGCCGCCCACGACGACACGCCCGTATCCGCCGATCTACCAGTATCCGTCGGTGCCGACCTTCGAGCTGCCGCAAGCGCCGGTGCTGCAGGATCCATGGGGACAGAATCCGCGTTGATTTCGTAGAGACCTTCGGTGGTTGATGCCCTAAAGTGGTGCGCTGACCGACCTTCCGGAAGGTAACCGGATCCGGGCCCGGGACATCGGTCTGCTGGTGCACTTACGAAGGGACTCCATGCGCAAGTTCATGGCGCGTCGCGCCACGGTTCGAGCAGCCACCGTCGCGTTCGCCTCGACCGTCCTCATCGGTCCCTTGCTCAGCACCGCCACCGCCGACCCGGCGTCCCCGGATCAGCTTGCCGCCGACAAACTTCCGGCCGAGCTGGTCACCGCCATCCAGCGCGATCTGAAGATGACGCCCGCCGAATATCTGGACCGGGCCAACCAGGCCCAGCAATTGCGGGACTACGCAACGACTTTCCGCAGCCAGCGTCCCGACGACTTCGCGGGCGCGTGGCTGGGCACCGACGGCAAGCCGGTCATGGCCGTCACCTCGCTCGATGCCGCCAAGATCGCCGCCGACGACGGCTACCAGACCCGGCTGGCCCCGATCAGCGCCGACAACCTCGAGAGTTCGGCCGATCAGCTGAACATGTGGATCACCAGCCTGCCGCGCGATCTGTCCAATGCCATCAACTCGGTCGCCATCGACTTCCTCAACAGCCAGCTGGTGCTCAGCGTGGCGAACACCCCGGCCGGGCATTTGCTGAATCTGCCGACGCTGATCGCGAATATCAAGGTGATGCTGTCCCCGGATTCCGGCGGGCCGGTCGAACGGCGCCCCATGGGCGGTGACACCTACATCACCGCACCGACCGCGCTCAGTGATTCGTCGCTGCGCAGCGTCGATGTGTGCTCGTTCGGCTTCAACAGTGTGGATTCCGCCGGAAACGCCCTGAACATCAGTGCCGGACACTGCAATCCGAATGTGGACAAGGGCACCAGCGCCGATGTCTACATTCCGAATGTGAAAAACCTGGTGTCGAGCCCGAAGGCCGGCAGCTTCGTCTCCTCGAATCTGGGCGGCAGCAGCGCACTCGACTATTCGGTCATCAAGCTGAACGACGACGCGGTGCGGTCCGGCATGGATCAGCCGTCGGTGCGCGGCGCCAACGGCACCACCCTGACCATCACCGGGGTGGCCGACCCGATCACCGGCGCGCCGGTCTGCAAGTCCGGTCAATCCTCCACCTTCACTTGTGGTTTCGTGGTGGCCGACCGGGTCGAGACCCAGTTGTTCACCGCCGAGGGCCAGTCCAAGACGGTGCGCGGCTTCGCCTCCAGCGCCTGCACCCTGGGTGGTGACAGCGGCGGCGCGATCGTGACCGGCACGCTGGCGCTGGGCATCACCAGCGGCTCGAATGCGGCCGACGCGCCGAACTGCAACGAGGCCAATACCGCGCTGGCGCAGTACGGTGGTACCGCGTCGCTGGGCATCCCGGTGCGCGCGATCCTCACCGAAATCGACGCCAATTCCGGCGGCGGCGTCGGCAGCGGAATTCAGGTCCGGACGCGTTCCAACGCGTGATGATTCGCGGCCCGTACCAGCGGGCCGCGAAAATCGGACACCTTTCTCTTGGCGTGTTTGAGGCACGCCCGCCGTTTGCCCGCCGAATACCGAAACGTCATCTCACAATAAGTAGGCATAACCGGCCCGACACCATATAGTCGGGGCCATGCTCCTGCCACGTATGCGCTTCTCCATGCCTGCTGTGGGCCGCCGCCCACGGTCCCTCGTCCGTACTGCGGCGATCGCGGCCACCACTGTGCTCGTCGCCGGGCCACTGGCGGCGAGTGCGCACGCGGAGCCCGCGACCCCCGCGACCCCGGACCTGCCGGCCGAGCTGGTCACCGCCATCACCCGCGACCTGAAGATCTCCCCGCAGGACTACCTGCAGCGCGCCGACACCGCGCAGAAGGTGGCCAGCTTCGCCACCACCGCCCAGCGGCAGTTCCCGGGCGTCTTCGGTGGCGCCTGGCTGGACGAGACCGGCAAGGCCATCGTGGCGCTGGCCCCCGGCGACAGCCTGGACCAGGCCCGCAAGGCCGTGGCGGACGCCGGCTTCACCGCCAAGGACGTCGCCAAGAGCGAGACCACGCTGCGCGGTGAGAAGAACGCCTTCCAGCAGTGGCTCAAGGACCAGCCGGAGTCCGTGTCCAAGGCCATCCGGGGCGTGGCCGTCGACACCCTGAACAACAGCATCGCGGTGCGGGTGGACAAGCCCGACCTGCCGCTGCCCGGCTTCGTGGACCCGGCTCGTGTCATCGTCATGACCGCCCCGCCGGTCGGCGGCGAGGGTCAGGACGTCCCGAAGGCTTCCGACATCGCCGGTGCCGGCCCGCAGACCATGGCCGCCGGCCAGGCCTACGCCTCGGTGGCCGGTCGCATGTCGCTGCGCTGCTCGCTCGGCTTCAACGGCACCGATGGCAACGGCAACGTCGTGAACATCACCGCCGGCCACTGCAACCCCAACATCTCGGCCACCCCCGGCGCCAACTCGCCGGGCGTCTACCAGATGGTCGGCGGCGAGAACCTGGGCCCGCAGGTCGGCGTGTTCCAGAAGTCGGTGCTGGGCAACCAGGACTACTCCATCATCGGGATCAGCGACCAGTACCGGGACGCCTTCTCCAACCCGCTGGTGAACGTCCCGGGCGCGGCCCCGGTCAACATCACCGGCGTGGCCGTGCCGGTGGTCGGCGCCCCGGTCTGCAAGTCGGGTGCGCGCACCGGCTTCAGCTGCGGCGTGGTGAACGCCGTCGACCAGACCGTCCAGGTCGGCGACCGCATGCTCACCCAGTCGTTCTCCGCCAATATCTGCGCCCTGCCCGGTGATTCGGGCGGCCCGCTGGTGACCGGCACCCTGGCCCTGGGCATCTCCAGCGCCTCCTCGGTCGCCGATTACCCGGTCTGCGAGATCCCGAACCTGATCGGTCTCATCACCGGCAACACCCCGCAGCTGTTCGCGCAGCCGGTGAGCACCGTGCTCTCCGACAACCCGGGCCTGCGCGTGCGCACCCTCTGATCACAGCACCCTCGAAAAGGCCGGTAGCCCAACCGCTACCGGCCTTTTCGCATTCCGGGGTACCCGGGGTGTGCCCTCGGGTGGCAGCGCAGGGGCGGCGGGCGGCAGCGGGCGGGGAGCGATCGGGCGTGGTCCCGGCGAGCCCCGATCGGGCATGCTGGGGTTATGTGTTTGGTGTTGCTCGGCTGGCGGGTGCATCCGGAGTACCGGTTGATCGTGGCCGCCAATCGGGACGAATTCTTCACCCGCCCAACGGAATCGCTGCGGCCCTGGGGCGAGGTGCCCGGTCTGCTGGCGGGCCGGGATCTGGGTGCGGCGGGGCCGGTGCCGGGCACCTGGCTGGGGCTGCTGTCCGACCGGCACCGCTTCGCGACGGTCACCAATGTGCGCCGGCCCGGCGACTTCCGCCCCGATGCCCGCTCACGGGGCGCGCTGCTGATGGATTTCCTGCGCGGCGATCCGGTGCCGGAGAAGTTCGTGCGCGGCGTCGCGGCCGCGCCCGGCGACTACAACGGCTATAACCTGGTGGTCTCGGATCTGGAAACGCTGTGGTGGCACAGCAATCGGAGCGATCGGACCCCGCGCGAACTCGCGCCGGGTTTCCACGGCCTGTCCAACAATGCGCTCGTGGGATCCCTCGAACCCGACGGCAGCGTATCGACCGGCACCGATGATCCGGCCTGGCCCAAGGTCCGCGAGGGCGTGCGCGCGCTGGCCGCCGTGGCCACGGCCGATCCGGGCGATGTCGAGAGCTATCTGGCCGTCCTGGCCGACCGCACCCCCGCCGCCGCCTCCGAATTGCCGGAGACCGGACTGGACCCGCTCGCCGAACGCGCGGCCTCTGCGCGCTTCGTCGATCATCCCGTGCACGGAACCCGATGCAGCACAGTTCTTCTGGTGCGCGAGGACGGCAGCTACGTGATGACCGAGCACACCTTCGCCCGATTCGCCCACCGCCGCGACACGGTGTCGTTCACCGGCCACCTCGAACTGCCGGCCTGACCGGTCCGATCCTCACCGCGGAACGCATTCGGCCCGCCTCCAACGAGTGGGGGCGGGCCGAATGGTTCAGTGCGCGGAGGCCGAGACCCCCGCAGTTCTCAGTTCTGAGTGACCGGTGCCGGAGCAGGGGTCGTCGTAGCTGCCCACTTCGTGGTGCCGTCCGGAGCCTGCAGCGTCTGCAGGAGGTCGATACCAGCGGCGACCAGAGTCGGGCCACCCGCGGCGATGGTGCCGAGGATGCCGCCGATGCCGGCGCCGGCCACCAGGCCCGGAACGCATCCGGCCACGATGGTCACGACGCAACCGATGAGCGCGCCGAGCGCGGTGCCCACGAAGCTGCCGATGCCGACGGCCAGGCCGAACTGGGTGGAGAAGTAGCTCATCGCCGACTGGTTCTCCGACGCCGAGGCGATCGGCTTGGCGGCGAGCACGGTGGTGCCGGGCTGGAAGTTGTCCGGCTTCTCCGGGACCACCTCGAGCACCTTGCCGTCGTCCTTGACCTCGGACTTCACCGGGATGTCGGTGCCGTCGGCGTCGAACTTCAGCGGGAAGGAGATGGCTGTCGCGCCCTGCTGGTCCTTGACGTTCACCACCGTGACCTTCGGGTCCTC
The DNA here is from genome assembly GCF_042754085.1 of Nocardia sp. NPDC059236. Taxonomy (NCBI): domain Bacteria; kingdom Bacillati; phylum Actinomycetota; class Actinomycetes; order Mycobacteriales; family Nocardiaceae; genus Nocardia; species Nocardia sp. NPDC059236. The sequence continues at coordinate 1,435 of NZ_JBHZAF010000020.1, read as the reverse complement.
GGGCGTCGCGCCGTCCTGCTGGGCGAGCTCGAAGGTGCCGTTCTTCAGGGTGGAGACGATCGTCTTGCCGTCGACCAGCTTGGTGGAGTAGTTGACTCCAGCAGGCTGTGCGGGAGCGTCGTCGGCGTGGGCGGTGGTCATCCCGACGGTCATTGCGCCGATGACCAGGGCAGCAGCCGCAGTGGTACTGCGAAGCTTCATTCGGTTGGTATCCAATCCGTCATGAGGTATATCCGCTGTGCGCTTCTTCGCCACGCGAGGCCCGGCTTCCCTCGGGCCATGCCACGCGCTAGGACGAGTCCTCCCCGAGCATGTGAAGACGCGCACAGCTGTCGGACAGCGTGAGCCTAGTCGATCACCCTACGATTTGCGAGATCCGTTTCTTTCTGCTGGACACCGCGTTTCGCGAGTAAGCCTGCCCTTGGTTACCGCACCGATTTGCCGGGATTTACGGTGTGGGAAACCCTGGACAGCTAAGTTACCTGCGGGTAACTTACCGTCCATTAGGATACGAGCAACTCGAGGCGGAACCAGGCTGCCTCGCAAGACGCTCGTAGAACCGTAAGAGAGGTCGCGACATGAATGCCCTGACAGTGACGCTGGGCACGATTGGGGCGGTGTTCACAGTCTTCTGTTGGGCATCGTTCATCGGAGGTGTGCGGAACATCGCGCGCACCGTCATGGTCGGGCAGTCCGCACCCGATCGCTGGCGGCCGTTCTTCCCCCGCTTCAAGACCATGATCGTGGAATTCCTCGCGCACACGCGCATGAACAAATTCCGCACGGTCGGCTGGGCCCACTGGCTCGTCATGATCGGCTTCCTCGCCGGGTTCATCCTGTGGTTCGAGGCATACGGCCAGATCTTCGACCCCGAATTCCACTGGCCCATCGTCGGGTCCTGGGGCATCTACCACCTGGTGGACGAGATCCTCGGCATCGGCACGGTGATCGGCATTCTGGTGCTGATCGTCATCCGCCAGCTGAATCACCCGCGCGTGCCGCAGCGGCTGTCCCGGTTCAGCGGTTCCCGGTTCGCACCCGCGTACGTCATCGAGGCGATCGTCCTCGTCGAGGGCCTGGGCATGACCTTCGTGAAGGCCGGCAAGATCGCCACCTACCACGAATCCCACACCTGGAGCGACTTCTTCACCGAGCAGGTGGCCAAGCTGCTGCCCGACTCGGTGATCATGGTGTCGATCTTCGCGTTCATCAAGCTGGTCTCCGGCGCGACCTTCCTGCTGCTGGTCGGCCGCAATGTCACCTGGGGTGTGGCGTGGCACCGGTTCGCCGCCTTCCCGAACATCTACTTCAAGCGTGAGGCCGACGGTGACGTCGCTCTCGGTGCGGCCAAGCCGATGATGTCGAACGGCAAGCCGATCGAGATGGAGACCGCCGACCCGGACAACGACACCTTCGGTGTGGGTAGGTTCGAGGA
>NZ_JBHZAF010000019.1:0-192386 GCF_042754085.1 Nocardia sp. NPDC059236 | reverse complement strand
CACCGGTCGAGTTCGAAGCCGACTACTATGCACTCCACGCCGAGCAACCGGCTGGAGACAGATAAACCGGTGTGCATCAAAACCGGGGGGATTCAAGGGGGGACTGCCCCGGATCTGATTGACTCGCGGGTTGTGGTGGTTTCAGGCCGCGAGTGAGGCCTTGTACAGGGTCTCATACTCGACCGGGGTCAGTCGGGACAGACCACGTTGACGCCGCCGCCGGTGGTAGGTCCGCTCTATCCAGTGGACCATGGCCAGGCGGAGTTCTTCCTTTGTGTCCCACCGTTTTCGGTCGAGCACGTTGCGTTGCAGCAGGGCGAACCACGATTCCATGGCCGAGTTGTCCGCGCACGCGGCCACCCGGCCCATCGAGCCGTGCAATCTGTTGCGGGACAACAGGTTCACGAACTTTCGGGAGCGAAATTGACTGCCCCTGTCGGAATGTACGATCGTAGCGGCCGGTGACCGCAGCCCGATCGCGTTGCGCAGCGCCGAGCACGCCAGCTCCGCAGTCATCCGGTCGTCGATCGAGTAGCCGACGATCCGGTTGGACCACACATCCTTCACCGCGCAAATGTAGAGCTTGCCCTCACTGGTGCGGTGCTCGCTGATATCGGTCAGCCACAGGCGGTTCGGGCCGTCTGCGGTGAAATCGCGGCGGACCAGGTCGTCGTGGACCGGCGGGCCCGGCCGGCGGGTCAATCCCCGCTTCTTGGCGAACGCGCTGTAGATGCCCTGCAGCGAGCACAGGCGCTGCACCCGGTTCTCCCCGGCCTCGAACCCGAGGTCGTCGAGTTCGTCGGCGATGAACCGGTAGCCGAACTCCGGGTCGTCGGCGTGAATATCCAATGCGGCGTTGATCAGATGCGCGTCGTCCCAATCACGCTGGGACACAGGGTTTTGTGCCCATTTGTAGTAGGCCTGTTTCGTGAATCCCAATACCCGGCAGGCCACCGCCACCGGGATTCGGTCAGCGGCAAGATCTCGGACCAGCGGGAACATCATTTTGGGGGCAGCTCGCGAGCGAAGAACGCTGCCGCCCGCCGCAGGACCTCGTTCTCCTGCTCCAACAGCTTGTTACGTTTCCGCAGCTCACGCAGCTCTTCGGACTCCGCCCGGGTCGCCCCGGGCCGGTTGCCGTCTTCGATGTCGGCCTTCTTGAGCCAGTTCGCCAGGCAGCTCTCGGAGATCCCGAAATCCTTCGCGATCTGTGTCAACGGCGCCTGGCCCTTGCGGGCGACCGCTACGACGTCACGACGGAATTCTTCGGGGTAAGCCTTCGGCACGGTAATGCATCCTCTCACGGAGAAGACCAGCTGGTCTCCTCAGGTCAGGAGTCAACCGAAGCCGGGGCAGTCCCGTCGAGGTCATGGACGGTTTCGATCTGCCGTGGGTGGCTATCTCGGCGTTCCAGCGTTGGCCAGTGGTGACTACGGCATGCAGGTGCCGCAGGATCGCGGCTGCGAGCGCGGCTTCGGCTTGGGCCCGGGTGAGTTTGTTGGTGTCTCTGCTGGTCAAATGCTGGTAGCGAGCAGCATAGACGGGGTTGGCGTGGCGAGCGGCGAAGACTGCGCGCCAGGCGGCCAACCGCAGTCCGGGTCGACCGTGGCCGGTGATTTTGGTGCGGCCGGTGAAGGCTCCGGACTGCTTTTCCCGTGGCGCCAGGCCAGCGTGTTTGACCACGGCGCGGGCAGTCCGAAACCGTGTGAGGTCACCGGTTTCGGCCAGGATGGCAGCGGCTCCGACCGCGGACAGTCCGGTGATCGAGGTGACCAGCGTGGTCAACCCGAGCTCGTCGAGCACCGCGGTCATGCGCGCCTCGGTGTCTGCCAGCCGTTGCCGATCGGCGGCCCAATCGGCGAGCAACAGCTGCACCCGCTCCAACGCACCACGTCGATGGGCCACGACACCGGCCGAATCCTGCAGAGCAGCAAACAGTTTCCGCACGATCCGCAGACAGGGCCGCTGCCCGCCCTCACGAACGACACCCGAACGCACCGCTTGTTCGAGCCGCGCTGACCCGAGACGCCGCGTCCGGGCCAGGTCACCGCGGTCACGGCCGCAGATCACCCCCATCGCCACCACCCAGGAACGGGAACGGAACGGTTGACGCGCGGCCTCGAGCGCGGCCGGCCACACACATTCCAGCAACGCCCGCATCTGCTGAACCTGGGCGACGATCCCGACGATCAGATGCTCGCGTCGAGCACCCAAATGCCGCAACCTGCCCCAGGTTTCGTCGACCGGCTCGGGCGCATAGCACCGCAACTGCGCGGCGAGCCGGGCGATCAGCACGGCGTCCTTGTCATCGGTCTTATCGCTGGTGAGGTCCTCGGCGCGCCGCGACCAGGTGGTCATCGCCGGTTGCACGCACACGAACGACATGCCGCGGTCGGCGGCCAACTGCCCCAGCACCCGCCATCGATGGCCTGTCGGTTCACACGCCACACTCACCCCGGCGAAACCAGCTCTGGCGGCATGATCTGCCGCCCAGTCCAGTGCTGCCCCGAGGTCCCAGGCGCGGCACCGGAATATTCTGCGCGCCAGCACCTTCGAGTCGTGATCGGCGACGACCACCATCTGTTTGCGTTCGGCCAGATCGATCCCGACGATCGCGTTTCCCGTCGGAATCAGTTCCCGCAGCCGGGCCAAACGCGCGTTGCGATTGCGATCACCCCGGGAAACGCCACTACCGTTACCCATGGAACGTCCTCCTACAGCGATGGGACACCAAGCCCGACAAGCGCATCAGGAGGACGTTCCCCACGTCCAGACACCCAAGGCACAGAACGTCTTTCTATGCCGAGTTGTCAGATGGATTCGGCTGTCCTCGCTTCAGAAGTGGTTCAGCACTTCGGATTGCGCTTCAGGCCGACTCAACACTGTGCTCTCAGGATGTTGGTTCCACGATGCTGATCTCGAAGGCGTGCTGTTCCGGCCCGAGGGGTGTGACGAGAGGGGGAGGTGCAGGTCAGCTTCGAGGGGCCCGCTTGTTTAAGAGGCTGATCCTGGGCGAACGGAGTGACTCGATTTCGTGGGGTTTCCTGGACTGGCTGCTGGTGGTCTCCGGCGCTGCAACTTCGACGATACGTGGCTGTCGCTTGGACGCTGTACGGCGGCCTTCGCGGCTTGCTGAATCGCTGCCTCGGTTACCAACACCGCCGTAACTACCCAAAACGGACCGCGCCGTCGTTCGCATCGAGAAGGTCAGGGCTTCGATTTCCCTTAGCTCCACAATCACCGCAGGTGAAGGCCGGTTCCTCCCAGAGGGCCGGCCTCTTGCTTTTCCGGATCTCCCAACTAATTCCTCTTTCTATGGCGATCAGCCTTGCCCGCTGGCTGCCCGATCGAGCGCATCGGCGGCAGCCTGGTGCGCCCGCCCGCGAGCCGTGTAGTGTCGCTGGGTCATGGCCGGATCAACATGCATGAGCACGTCCGCGGTCACCCATGCCGACAATCCGGCGTCGTCCAGAATCGTCGCCACCGCGCTGCGGAAGCTGTGCGCTCCAGTTGGACCTGCCAAAGGTCAAGAAACTGGTCAAAGTGACAAAATCCGGACGACCCGTCTGCCGCAATCCGGGTCACTTCGGCCTTGGACCACTCCCCAGCCCTCTACGAGGTTCCGCCTGAAGCCCAGTCACCCACCATCGATGGCACGCCTTCGCGCTGCGAGCGCATTGCTGATCAACTCGCGGGCCGCGCCTCCCGTGACAGCTTGGTCCGCCAGGAGCTCGAACGCGCGGGTGAACGCGGCCACCTCCCGAGGCTGGGTGGTGGTCAGGGCGGCGGTCACGCCTTCGGCAACCGCAAGCCGGTTGTCATAGATGACGAAATTGGTTGGGGAGACTAGATATTGAGCCATCTTGGGCACGATTCCCAGCAAGACTCGAGGCAGGGACATTGCTGTCACCAATCGATCCAACTGGCCGAACATCACGCCGTCATCGCCCACGGTCGTATAGAGCGCTTGCTCTCCGATGAGGTAGTGAACACGCCGTTTTCCCCGGTACAGGTATTGCTGCTGCCGCTCCATGCGGGCGGCGACTGCTTCCTCTGCGTCGTTGGGCGTCTGGTTGAACTCGGACACCCGGCGAAACATGGCCTCGGCGTATTCCGGGGTGTGGAGAAGACCCGGAACCAGGGCCGGATCGTAGCCGCGGAGAAGGCCGGTCTCCGACTCGATTTGGTTGACCTGCTGCTGCACTCGGCGCATGCCGGTTCCGAGCGAACGCCGCCATTCGAGGTAGGCGGCATCGATGTTGCGGAGGCTGGCGACGAGATCCGCCTCGTGCCCCTCGCCGGCGGTGAGCCCGCACCACGTCCGAATGTCATGCTCGGTTGGCGTCTGCTTGCCGTACTCGATCTTCGAGACCTTCGAGGGGTGCCAGGCCGCCAGGTCTGCAAGCTGACGGCCGGTTAGACCAGCATCCCGGCGAAGGTCTCGAAGTCGCTGCCCGAGTGCCTCCCGAGCCTTGTGGACGTTGGTCACGCAGTGACGGTAGTCCGACGATATTCGGCGTAGGGAATCGCTTGCCGCCAAACGGCATCACGAACCTGCGCGCACCGGCGCACCAGTACCGGGTCCGTCGTGACCGCCGCCCCAGCTGCCGCACCGTCTGGAGTGAACAGCGTGTACGCGACTGTGCTGTCATCGAACAGCCAGTAGTCGTCGGCCGTAAGGTCGTCGGCGTTGACAAGATGCCGTGGCAGGTACCGAATATCCTCGCCTGCTTCGATATTCAGGGGCGACACCGCCAAACTCCAACGGACGTAGTCGACATGCGGCACCGTGACGACCCGTACTCGAGTGAAAGCAACCCCCCGCTTGCTCGATTCACGAACAAGATCGAACCAACCCTGGAGCCAGGCAAAATCGTCCGGCTCGCCGTTCAGGAACTTCCGGAACGGCTCGGATTCCTCAGGCGTCTCGTACACATCTTGCACCTCCAGGTGAAAGGCCGATTTCCGACACGACCGGAACATGTCCCCGAACTCGTGATCAATTACGTGGAGCATCGCGGCGAATCTCTTTCCCCATGGGCACCTCGATAGCGCGCTCGTGCGACGGAAGATCCATCTGCGCCAACGCATCCGGGTCAGTGACCGGTTCACCGGTCAGCGTGAACGTCCCGTGGCCCGTGTCGTGCAACAGCACCCCGAGGCACGTGCCTGGCTCGAGGTACGCGAGCAAGGGGTGCGGGATTTCGATCAGTTCCGGACTGCCCGGTACACGCCACCCTTGGGTCACGTAGGTACCGCGGTCCGATGCCCACAGCGTGGGGGAATGGTTGCCCTGGGTGTTCTTACCAAGGAATCGCAACAGCATGGCAGTACCTCCGTAGAGAGTGTCCAGGCTTCCAGTATGGCTAGAAATGCCCAGCACAATGGCCCAATCTTGGAGCAATCTGGAGCAATTTCCTGTTCTTGCAGCGCATCCCATCTCTAACGTCGCGATTAGGCGCTCAGGGGAGGTCGCACCTCCCGATTCCGGAGTTGCCGTACCAGCGGCGGACAGGGGCACCCGATGACCAGACGGACGCGGCTCTTCGAGTTCCCCGGCGGCGTGCTGGAACTCCAGAGCACCGGAGACGAATCAGAGGACTACTCCGGGTTCTACCTGGAGGTCCACGGACACATCGCACTTGATGGACACGAAGACCGAGGGGCTGTAATGCGTTACAAACCAACGTGTTTGGGATATCTTCGCACCGACGTATCTGGAGTGGCCCAACTCTGGGACCAGAGCCAAATCCGCAAGCTCGCCACGCGTCTCGGATACGACTTCGCCGACATGGTGGTCTACGACCCCAGGTTCGTACGGCCCCCGCTGGCCCGTCTGAGGGCACAGGCAACCCGCCTGGACGCCGAAGCGGTGATAGTCCCCAGCCCGGAGCACTTCGAGGGCGCGGAGATTCCGGGGACGCTGGTGCAGCAACTCGACGTGATCACCGTGAACCCCGAACAGACCTACGCGCGAAGGGCCATGCCGCCGATTCGAGACTTGCCGCCAGCCGAGGCCGACGGTGCTTATTAGACCACTCCGATAGCTCGGGAATCGAAAGGGGGGTGGTGTATCGAGCCGACTTCAAGACTACGATGACAAGCGTTGCGCGGTAACGCACTTCGCGAGGACCCTCAGCTAGCTCCATCTGCAATCGCGTCGGGGGTTTTCGCTTACCTGGCAATAGTTTTCGCCATGGAGTAATCGTTCCCCGATCGCAGGCCCCCGCACACGGGGTGTACCTGCCCGATGCGTCGACGTGGTCGACGCCACAGTCATCCGTGTCGGCCGTCGTGGTCATCGCTGCATGTGTGCTCGGGACTGCACGCCTTGTCTTTGTCTTCAACGTCACGCCGGCCGAACTCCGTGCGGAGATCCGCGGATACGTCCAGCACGACATAGAGGCCATTCCGATGCTCGGGAGCCTCGGGAGGAGGTGGTCGAGGGGTAGTTGAATTCGGCAGTCAGGGATAGACACTCGGGCTGCCGTTGGACATCATGACGCAGCGCCGGTAGCCCACTACCGCGTTGCTCCACAGGAAGGCCCCCGGGATGGTGTCTTCAGTTGCGCCGCAAACCTACTGAAGTCCCGCCTTGCACCGGGGGTCTTTCCATGTCCCGGACCGACCCAGCATGACCCGGTCAGCGATCGCGGTCGGGTCATAGGCGGTCTGCGAGCCGAGTCAGATCCAGGGCGGCTGCGAACACGTCCAGAACTGTCCGCTCGTGTTCGGCCGTGCCACCTACTTTCCGTAGCCGCAGGACCTGTATTCCGCGCAAGGTGACGCCGTATCCGGAGGGCCCGGATTCGTCGCCGCGGTAGTGCACGATCTGGTAGTCGCGTGCGTCGATCAACATGGAGTACCAGGGGTCGGCAGGCTTGTCGGCGTTCATGAAATTCCCCAACCGAGGTTGGTTCTCGTTCACGTAATTCCTCAGGGTCGCGTTCACGTAATTCCCCATGGGGAAGGCGGATCTCGGCTGGCAGGGTCCTCGCAGGCAAGACAGGCTGAGCTTCCATCTGGATGTGATGGGAGCCGGGATTGGCGAGGAGAACGTTCGACGTGGTCGATATCGTCGAGATCTTGATTCACTGGCATGCGGGTCGTTCGCAGAACCAGATCGCGGCCAGTTTGGGTTTGGACCGCAAGACAGTGCGTAAGTATGTGGAGCCCGCAGTCGGTGCCGGGCTCTCGCCCGGTGACCCCGCCCTGACGGCGGAGGAGTGGAAATCCCTGGTAGGGGCGTGGTTTCCGCATATGGCTGACACTCGGGTGCGGCAGACCACCTGGCCGGAGTTCGAAGCCCATCGCGATTTCATCGTGGCGATGGTTCGGGCCGGGGTGACGAGGCAGACGATCTGGCAGCGGTTGCGTGACGAACACGGGGTCCTGGCCTCGGTGTCGTCGCTGAAACGCTATATGGATGCCAACCTGCCCGAGGAGAACCTGCGCGAGCGGGTAACGGTGCTGCGGGAAGACCCGCCAGCGGGCGAGGAAGCCCAGATCGATTACGGATATCTGGGTTCGTGGACCGACCCGATCGGCGGCCGCAAACGCCGGATCTGGGCGTTCGTGATGGTGCTGGCGACCTCACGGTTCATGTTCGTGCGCCCGGTGCTGACCATGGACCAACACGCCTGGACCGAATGCCATGTGCTGGCGTTCCGGTTCTTCGGTGGCGTGCCCAAACGCCTCGTCCCGGACAATCTGCGGACCGGGGTCGCGCGTCCGGATCTGTATGACCCGAAGATCAACCGCTCCTATGCCGAGCTGGCCAATCACTATGGGACGCTGGTGGATCCAGCCCGACGCGGGAAACCGAAAGACAAGCCCAGGGTCGAAAGACCTATGCCATATGTCCGGGATTCGCTGTGGCGGGGGCGGGAATGGAACTCGCTGGCCCAGATGCAGGACGCGGCGCTGGTGTGGTGCCGCGAGGTCGCCGGGGCCCGATCGTGCCGGCCATTGCAGGGCGCGTCCCCGGCCTCGGTGTTCGAGGCGGTCGAATCCGAGGCTCTGATGGCGTTGCCGGAGCGGGAGTTCCAGCTCGCGGACTGGTCGACCGGCAAGGTCGGGCCCGATATTCATATCAAGGTCGGCAAGACCTTGTATTCGGTGCCGTGGCGGTTGATCGGCCGCCAGCTCGACGCCCGGTCGACCCATGACATGGTCCAGATCTTCGACCGCGGTGAGCTGGTCGCCACCCATGTGCGCAAGCCGTTGGGCAAGCAATCGAATATGTCGCACTATCCGCCGGAGAAGGTCGCCTTCGCCATGAAGGGCCCGACCTGGTGCCGCAACCGCGCCGCCGAGATCGGTGAGGCGACGGTCGCCGTGATCGCCGAACTCCTCACCGACAACGCGCTTTTCCGGCTTCGGGCCGCCCAGGGCGTGCTCGGCCTGGCCGACCGTCACAGCCCCGATCGGCTCGAATTGGCCTGCGCCAAAGCGATCACCGTCGGGGACCCGTCCTATCGGACCATCAAAGGAATCCTCGCTGCCGGGCTGGAGGCCGATCCGCCGCCGCCGGCGACCGGAGATGGAGGAGCCGCGGCGTTCCTGCACGGTCCTTCGCGGCTGTTCGCCGCCGTGATGGCCCTGCCCAATCCGGACCACCCGTCCGTGATCACCGCCATCACGAACTCCGTCATGGACATCGACGACATCGACGACCGCGACGGTCTCACCGATTCCGGTCGCGGTCAGGGGGTTTCGGCATGATCGTCGACGCCTCCCTCGAACAAGCGCTGCGGACCTTGAAGCTCTCGGGCATGCTGCAAACCCTCGAATCCCGCCTCGCCCAAGCCCGCGCGGGCGATCTCGGGCATATCGAGTTCCTGCAAGTCCTCTGCCACGACGAAATCTCGAGGCGGGAATCGCAATCCATCGCCCGCCGCATCCGCAGAGCCCAGTTCGAACAACAACTCACCCTCGAAGAGTTCGACTTCGCCGCCAGCCCGAAGCTTCCCGCCGCCCAGATCCGCGACCTCGCCGCGCTGCGGTGGCTGGGCGCGGGTGAGTCGGTAGTCTTATATGGCCCGGTTGGAGTCGGAAAAACACACGTAGCACAGGGTTTGGGGCATCTGGCGATCCGCCAGGGCGCCGAGGTCCGGTTCCTCAAAACCAGCCGCCTGCTCGCAACGCTGGCCGGTGGTCACGCCGACCGCACCTGGGACAAACGCCTGCGCGAGTTCGTCCGCCCGCCCGTGCTGATCCTCGACGACTTCGGGATGCGCGAGCTCACCGCGCCCCAGGCCGACGACCTCTACGAACTGATCTCCGAACGCACCGCCGCCGGCGGCTCGATGGTGCTGACCTCCAACCGCTCCCCGGTCGACTGGTACCCACTGTTCCCGAATCCCGTAGTCGCCGAATCACTGCTGGACCGCCTCATCAACACCAGCCACCAGGTGTTCATGAACGGACCCTCCTACCGCCCCAACAAACGCCCCGGGGCCCGAACCGAACACAAGACAACACGCAAGGAGGTCGGGTAGAACCAACACTCAGGACCCCACCACCTGTCCAATTACGTGAATTTCCAGGTGGGGAATTGAGTGAACGCTGACAAGGCTTGCCCGCCCGCTGGGACTCTTCGGACTCCGAACCGGGCGGGGTCCATTGCCGGCAATCGCATTCCGGGTCATCGCACGGCGTGATGCGAGCGGCGACTGCATTGGAGCGGTAGGTCGGCATGCGGCCGGCCAGCATCGGGCATCCGCGGGTGGCGTATGCGGCGCAGTCGGGGTGCAGGCCGGGCTCCGGGCCGATTCCCCGAACCCAGTCTTGTGGCCGGATGAAGACCACGACGTGGTTCCTGGGTCCCTCGCCGGTGCCGAGGGGTTCCCCGCACACCTGACACAGGCGCAGTGCCAGCACCAGTGCGTAGCGTTCGGGGTCGATCGCACCCCACACTGGTGAGACTCGCCCGCGGTGGCACAGGGTCAGGTACGGGATGGTCAGCCCTTGTGCGGTCGGTGCGTCGTGCAGGTGCGCGGGGATCGGTGGGCGGGACGAATTCGATGACGTGGCTTCGGAGTTCACAGTTCTCCTCAGATTGCTCGATTGTCCGGGGCAGCGGGACGTCGTCAGGGGGCGGTGCGGTTGTCGGTGAGCGGGTGAGCCGACAAGGTCACGCAGGCGGACTGCGTTGGCTGGTTTGTGGATTCGATGCGGATGTGCACGATGGCGGCGAGCGCACCTGGGCCGGGCGGCTCGGCGAGCCACGGGCCGAAGGCCGCGGGGTCGGCCTCGGGCAGGGCTGCCTCGATCCAGGCCACCAGGGCCGCGGCGCTGCTGATCACCACCTTTTGCGGCCGGTGCTCGGGTGGGCGTTGTGCACGGCGACGACGGTCGGCGCGGTGGGTGCGTTGGCGATCACCGATCGTGTGAGGACAGCCTGGTAGCCGCCGGCAGCCCACCAGCCCTCGGCGACGACGAACCCGCCGTCGAACGTGGGATCGACCGGGATGAGGCACCAGTCGATGCCGGAGTCGCCGAAGCCGCCGAAATAGTCTTCTTCCCAGTGAGTTTCATGGTCTCGAATGATCTGGGTGGCGCGTTCGACCGACACCAGCGCCATCGGCGGTGCGGTGATGGCAGTGGTCGTCGCCTGCGTGATTGTGGGGAAGGCCGCCACCGGCGTGCTGGGCTTCGGGGCGGTCGCGAAGCAGGCACGGTAACCGACGACCAGTATGCCGGTCACCGGCGGCGCAGAGACGACCTCGACGTAGCGGGGATCGACGCGCAGCCGGGCAGAATAGCTGTTCAAGTCACCATTCACGAGTCACCGCCGCGCAGCCTGGTCGGCCGACAGCTGTCGGCTGGGTGCGGGCTAGATGGAGCGAACCGGTGAATCACGCTCGGAACTCCTTCTTGTCGGGCTGGGTGCCGCTGGATGTCGAATACGGACGGTGGCGGTCGGTGCGGGCCGACCGGTTCAGGCGACGTCGGAGAAGCTCAGGTCGGCGTATCGTTCGGTGCCGGTGAGGAATTCGCATTCGCAGTGCGGGAATTCCTGCCAGCATTCATCGCAGAACCCGCAGCTGGTGCAGTGCGGTCCGGGGCGTTCGAGGTCGAACTGGCCGCAGTAGTCGCAGTAGTCGTAGAGGTAGCCGCCGGGCTTGTGGGGGGTTTCCAGTGCGCGCCACAGGTAGGAGTGGTTGGAGTACCAGATCCCGTTGCTGCTCCAATGTCCGCGGTGCTCGTTGAGCAGGTAGGCGGTGTGTTTGTAGCGGGGATCGACGGTCAGGATGATCATTTTGTCCCCGGCCAGCCAGTCCTCGAGCCCGCTGCGGCCGATCCAGGAATCCAGCGGCCCGAACGGTTCGTGGGGGAGGAAGTCCTCGGCTGCTACCCGGGTGTCGGAGCGGGGATCCCCGATTCGGGGGTGCACGCTCTCGGGCAGAATCCCGTTGTGTGCCAGGACTGTTCGCTCGTCGCCGCCGATGGCGAAGGGGTGACAGTTCTGTTCGTCGATATGGCCGTGGGTGGCCAGCCGCGAGTGGAACAAGGCTGGTGTGTCGGGGAATTGCGCTCGCATGGAGGCGAACTCGTCGATCACGGTGTCGGCGTCGAGTCCGCGGCCGACGCGGATTCGTCCGTCGGCGATGAGTGCGTATCCGTGCCCATGGGGATTGGCGACCGCACCATTGCGCAGAGCGTCGAGATCCGGGGCGATACCGGGTTTGTAGAAGCTCAGGATGCACACGAGAGGGCCTCCATTTCCGCCAGCAAGGGCAGATAGATCGGGTGGTGTCGCACCCAGGCGACGAATGCGGTCCATTCCCAGCCGCGCCGGCGCGCCACGTCGCCGGAGGTGAGGGTGCGGGTGTATTCCACGGAGGCGGCGACGAAGGCGAGTGCGGCTTGGACTTGTTGGGGTTGTAGGGAGCTGGCGAAGATGCGGACTTCGAAGGTGTCTTGCGGGCAGACGTTGATGGCTTGGTAGCGGCCGTAGCCGAAGCGGTCGCCTTTGGCGAAGTTGACGATCTCGGCGCGGGCGTCGGGGTCGAAGCTGGCCCAGTCGTCGCTGCGTCGCCGCGCCAGGCGGGTGGCGTGGGTTTCGTTGCGGTACACGAATTTCATCCACCGGTACACGTGGGCGGGGGAGTCGAATCCGTCGCGGGAGACGTGGACGTGGATGCCGAGGTGGTTGTCGATGTAGGCGCCGCGAATGCGGAGCTCCCGCAGCACATTCCACGGGAACTCGTCGATGGCCCACGTGTAGCTCATGGGGTGGGTGACGATTTCGAATCCGCCGCTGTAGCCGATGGAGCCGTCCTCTTTGAGATAGGCCACCGTGTCGAGGTGGCTCGTGGCGATGTCGACGCAGTCCTCGAGCGCGGTGCCGGGGGTTTTGACCTCGAGTTCCAGCCCGAGAAACACCGGGCCCTGGCCGTGGAAGACCGGCTCGGGTTTGTAGGAGTAGTCGTAGACGCGGTCGTCGCGCTGGCTGGATTCGCAGTGTGCGCAGTAGGTGCCGTGGCTGGTCAGGCGGTCGCAGTCACCGCATGCGCGGTATTGGTATTCACAGTCGCCGCAGACCTCGTCACCGTTGTCGAGCGTGCGCAGCGAGCGTGCGAGCAGCCCGCAGTCCGAGCATCGCCAATAATGATCATCTCCGCACGAGTCGCACACGACGCCGTCGTTGATCGTGGACGCACCATCAGTGGTGTAGCGCTGGCAGCATTCGCATTCGCGCCATCGAGCTGCGCAGTGCGTGCACAATGTGCCATCGTCGACAGTGCGGCGAATCTCGGTGGCACGCTCGCCGCAGTCATCGCAGAACGGAAGAGCCTCGCAGACACGGCACAGCGGGCTGCGTTTGCCGGTAGGGGGAGCGTCGGGGATCTGCGCGGCACACAGATCACACACAGCGTGTGCTGTCGGCACAAGGGGCATGGCTACGGGACCTCTCTGAACGACGAAGGATCGGCAGGACGCGGGAGACGCAGTCGTGCGGCCGCCTCGCAGGGCGAGCCCGTCTCGCGCACGAAATCGCAAGACGGGCACCGCGAAGAAGGCCGAATCCGTGCCTGAGGCAATGACGGATTCGGCCAGATGGGCGCGACAGCTCCGGAATGAAAGCTGGGCCAGGAGTCGGGATGAACGCCCTGGGCTCTTGGCCTAATGGATCACGTCGCGGCGCATCGAAAGAGCGGGTTTGATGGAGCGTCGGAGGCAATCGCAGTGCGGAAAGGTATTGGTGCAGTGGAAACACCAGCCACACCGGCCGCAGTAGCGGCCCCGTCGACTGAAGTCGACATCGCCACAGCTTTCGCACACATACAGCCACGCCCGCGACCGGAGGAGCCCAGACCCGGCATCGGGCCGATAGCCGCGGTTCGAGTACCAGATCCCGCCGTCCCAGATCCCCGCCGATTCGTTGAGCACGTAGGCGTTCTCGCAGAAGGTGGGATCGACGGTCAGCACGACCAGCTTGCTCGCCCCGAGCCACGACTCCAGGCCGCGGCGGCCGGCCGCGGTATCGAACGACCCGAAAGGCATTCGCGACAGATACGTCTCGGCGGCGATGCGTGTGTCCGATCGAGGGTCATAGGGTGCCGGGCGCACCCTTCGGGGTAGCACTCCGTTGTGCGCCACCACGGTTCGCCGATCGCGGCCGAGACGAAAGGGATGGCAGTTGTCGATGCTCGCCGCGCCATGGGTGGCGTAGCGGCTGTGGAACAGCGCCGGCCGGTCCGGATATCGTGTACGGATGGCGGCGAAATCGTCGATCACTTCCTCGGCGTCCATGCCGCGGCCGACCAGAATCCCGGTGCCGGTGACCACGGCGAAACCATGACCGTCTCGATTGACGCGCGCGCCGTTTCGTAGTGCGCTGATATCGGGGTGTGTTCCCGGCGGGAGAAAGGTCAGCAGGCACACGGGAGTGCCTCCATCTGCGCCCGAAGCGGGGCGTATTCCTCCCGCTGACTCACCCAGGCGCTGAACTGATCCCACCGCCAGCCGCCGCGCTGGATCACCTCGGTCGCGGTGAGGCCGCGGGTGTATTCGACGGTGGCTGCGGCGAAGGCCAGGGCTGCCTGAACCTGCTGGCGGTCCAGAGATCCAGCGAACACGCGCAGCTCGAGGCTTTTGCGCGGATGCGGATTGATGGCCTGGTACCGGTTCAGCCCGAAGCGGCGCACATCATCTTTCGCGGTGTGCTTCACACGCTCGCGCGCAGTACTCGAGAACTGTGCGAAATCCGTTCGCCGCCGCGCCAAGGCCACGGTTTGAGGCTCGTTGCGGTAGATCAGCTTCGCCCACCGGTAAATATGCGCGGGCGAATCGAAACCATCACGCGAAACATGCACATGAATACCGACACTGGCGTCCGAGCGGCACCCCAGTTCTTCCAGGCGCTCGAGCAGTGGCCAGGGGAACTGCTCGATGGCGAACCGATAATCCATCGGATGGGTGACCAGTTCGAAGCCAAGCGGCAGAATCGACGAATCATGCTTCAGATAGCCCAGATCGCGCACATAGTCGCCGGCCGTCGACGCACACAACTGATAATTCTCATGAGGGACAACGACTTCCAGCTCCAACCCGAGAAACAGTGGGCCGCGACCGAAGAACCTGGGGTCGGGCTTGTAGTTGTAACCCCAGACCCGCCCGCCAGACTCACAGCCGTCGCAGTCGGTATGCTCGGTCACGAGGGTGCCGCATTCGTCGCAGACGCCATAGCTTTCCGCGCACCGAGAGCACACGCGGAGACCGCCGGAGACATACCGGCTGTCGGCGGTGTAGAGACTGCAGACACCGCAATGATCGAAGAACCGATCGACACAGTGCGGGCAGACGCGGTCGCCGGTATCGGTGCGCCAGGTGGTTGGTGCGTAGTAGCGGCAGCGTGCGCATTTGGTCCATCCGTCGGCACAAGCTCGGCATAGGCGCCCGAGTTCGACCGTCACGGCCAGGTGCTGACTGGGTTCGCGGCACCGGTCGCATCGCGGCAAGCCGGTCCTGCAATGAATGCAGACCGTCTCGGAACCTGGGGTCTGTTGCCGCCGACCGGAATTGACAGATTGACAGATCGCGCACGAAGGAGGATTTGGCATGTCTGATCACCTTCAAACGGAGTGCAGAGACGAAAAACGCCGTGACGGAAGGTGTTCCGTCACGGCGCGTGATTTGAAGTGCTCATCGTCTGCGGTCGGGCAGTTGTGTGCTGACCCGTCGTAGAGCTGGATGGTCGGAGTAGCGCCATGAGTGCGCTGACACGATTGGTGAAAGGGGATGAGAGGCAAGCGACTCGCTGTCGGTGGCTCGAGCGGTTACGTGCCACTCACTCAACTGGGCTCTGACCTGTCAGCCCTGCAGATCCCCGACGAGATGCCAGAGGCCTAGATGTCATGGCGTCAGAAGTCCTGTCCCCTAATCGAATCAATCCACATTGCGTGTTGCGACTGAGTTCGCCTGCGGACAGCCGAAGACCTGTCGTGTTCCGTTGTCAGAGGCGATAGCACTGAATCCGAGAGCCACCGAGGATTGGCGGCTGGGATCTGGGTGCGAGAGCAGGCGTCTTGTACGAGCGGAGCCGAGGGCTTCCTGATTCGCTACAAGTTGGCGTAGCCTCCAGCACTCCAGACGACCGATCGAAACTGGTTGGGGGACAACGCGTACCGCACCGGTACTCCGGCGGCCGGTTGGTAGGGCCAATAGCAGGATCCGCATCGGTGGCAGTAGTAGCCGGCCCGCCAGACGTGGCGAGCGACTGGAAGCCCGCGACTGATCCGGTTGTTGCGCCGGGTTCTCCTCAGCGCGGTCCAGAAGAGGAGGATCGATGGGGTGGCCAGCGCCAGGATGAATGCGAAGGACGCGGCGACAATCCAAGGCCAGGATACTTCAGCATCAGGATCTTTCAGCGCAACGATGGTGAAGAGAAGGTAGAAGCACGCGGGAATCGCAAAGAACAGCCCGAGGAAAACCAGCTTGCCGGAGCGGCGGCGCATCGGTGCGACGGTGAGTGCCTGAGCGAGATGGGTTGAGTGGACTCGGTCGACGGTGGCGTAGCCGACCACCGGGACCACACCGACGGAGCTGATCCCAAACCCTGAATGCGAGTCGACTCCGCGGACCACGGACGTTCCTGTCGCATGCACCGCAGGAACATTCTGAACCTGATCGTCGTGTCCACAAGTCGGACACGTGATGTCGATTCCCACGGTGACGCCCCGTCCCGGTGCAGTCGCGCCGCGGTCGTGACGGTCGCCGCGCAACAGCGCCTGTGCTGGTTCCTGGTGAAGCAGTGGTTTGCTCCATTGAACACCGCGCTGGGGTGCTTGTTGAGTTGGATTGGTGGCTGAGGTATCCGGAGTCATCCAAAGGTCCTCTCTGGTTGTAACGCGAGGTGCCAGGAGGCGGGATCTGAGTTGAGGGAGTGTGAGTCCGCTCTGATACGACAACTGACCATCCGCCCGAGACAGGCGGATCCGTCGCTGGGATCACCGGATCGCGCGGGGGAGAACCGGTTGGTCTTGATGAGCAAGAACCAGTCTTGGTAAACAGAGCCGCGAGGACGACGATCGAGGTGCGAGTCTCCCCCTTCGTCTAGCGGCTGGCACTCGACGGAGCAACGGCTCGTCGGGAGCGCCCGACGCTGCGGCGCTCCCGGCAATCGATGAGCCCAACTTCTGGCTCTTGCGTGGCTTCCTGCCCCGAGGTTTGACTGCCATGGGCATCAGCTAGTCTGAGGGCTCGACGATGGCCACGCTGCACAGACTTGGGGTGCTGTGTACCGGGACACTTACCTGTCGTGCTCACATGGTTGTGCCCGACCATTTGATCGGGCCGGATGGGACTATCACAGCAGAGCATCGCGACCACGAACGGCTTTCGTCGTCTTCTCCGAGGCCCTTACACGAATATCAGCCACCCCCGTCTCTCGAACGTCGGAGTGGCCTATGCCCCGTCGGCTCGGACGGGCGGCAAGTTCAGCAGCGGCGGGAGAGCACGCCGCGCGTATGTCTCCTCCGGGCCCACCGTGATCACATCCATCTGTTGGACCAGCTTTCCCGGCACTTCTGCATTGTCGAAGTGGTCTGGGCTTGGGACTATTACGGCTTCGGCCTCGAGCCGGGTCGCTTGTGCCTTCAGCCGCGCCAAGGGCGGCCGACCGAATTTGGGATCGTAGATCACCATGTCCGCGAAGTCGTAACCGAGTCTCGTGGCGAGCCTTCGGATCTGGGTCTGGTCCCAAAGCTGGGCCAGTCCGGATACATCTGTTCGGAGGTACCCGAGACACGTTGGCTTCCAACGCATTACAGCGCCCCTGTCGTCTTGTGCGGCTAGTGCGATATGTCCGTGAACCTCCAGATGGAATCCGGCGCAATCCTCGGACTCATCTCCGTACGACTGGAGCTCCAACAGCCCGCCGGGAAACGGGAACAGTCGTGAGCGCTTCGGTTCGTCGTCCATGGCGGGCCCCTGTCGTTGCTGGTACACGGCCTATCAACGACTCAACGCCATTCACGCCCTGAACTGAATCGATACGCTGTGTTCAGAACCTGAGCGGCGCGAACTGAACACACAGGACGGGAGCTCGATGGACTCGTCAGCAGAACGATTACTGAGCATGGGACCCAACCGCACCGGAGATGCTCTGCGGCGACTGCGCGAGGAACGTGACTGGAGCCTTCGGGAACTCTCGACCGTGCTGTTCTGTGACTTCTCCTGGCTGGGCAATGTCGAACATGGCCGGCGGTGGCCCAAGGATCGAAGCTGGGTCGAACGGGCCGACGCCGCACTCGATGGCAATGGCGTGTTGGTCGCTTCGTGGGATGCAGACCAAGCCGACCGGCAAGCCGCTGCCGAGAGGAAACGCCTACTGCGCGAAGCGCTTCAAGGCTCGGAGGCGCTGCTTGCCGCCCCCGATGGCGTGCCACTGGAGGGTATCGGCCAGGAGATCGTGAACATCTCGACCAAGGCCCGATTGGAGTCGTACGACCAGACCTTGCGGAAGGCGCTCGGCTTGCGATCAGAGCTCGCGAGACGCCTGAAAGTCGGGGCGTATTCCACTGGAGAGATTCGAGACCTGTACGTCGCTCTAGGTCGGGTCTCCGGGGTGCTGTCCTACCTCACTCTCGACCTGGGGCAGGCTCAGGACGCGAAGGTTCATGCCGAAGCTGCTTTTCAGCTCGGAGACCGGGCCGGGCACGATCAACTCCGTGCCTGGGCAAGAGGCACCCAGGCTCTTGCCTACCGATTCACGAAAGATTTTGAGAGGGCGCGTGATTCGGCTGAAGACGGACTGAAGTACGTCGGCAAGTCCACCGGTACCGCTGAACCGCGGCTTCTGTGTGGGCTGGCCGCGTCGGTGGCCAACCTGGGGGACTCGGCCACGGCGCTCGAGCTTCTGGATCAAGCCGACCGAGTGCGGGACCAGTGCAGGCCGGACGAGATTCCGGGGCTGTTCACATTCACCCCCGCGAAACAGATCTACTACCACGGGTTCTCGCTCATGTGGGCCGAGGACCCGAAGACGCTTCGCCGATCGGTCCAAGCATCCGAGGAAGCAATGGATGCTTGGAAGGTCCAGCACTCACCGGGGGACGAAATGCTGACGATCATCTACCTGGCGTCAGCGAACGCCCGTCTCGGGGACCTCGACGCCAGTCTGGCCGCCGTGTCTCCAGTACTCGAGAAACCGGTCTCCGCGCATTTCTCGTGGGTGCGGAAACGGCTGACCCAGTTGAATACCCTGCTGGGGAAGAACTTCCCGGACTCGAAGGTTGCCGCAGACATGCGGCTGACACTCGACGCCTACGTGAACACCGACTGAGCTTGAAATTTAACCTCCGCTGGGTATTTGCGCTGTTCGGCGGGGTTTGGTGCCCTTCTTGTGGTGGGCCGGGCGGGTATAGGCGTGGCCGGTGACCAGGACCAATCCCACGTCATGGCGAGCGGCATGATGCCGGTTCTTCACCCCGGGTGGGCGTCGCGGTCCGGGCCGGGAGGGTTTCGGTGCACCCGCGGGAGAGCCCGTCTTTGTGCGGATGTGACGAAACCCCCGCCTGACCCGGGCGGGTGTAAGGCGTTGTGGTGCAGCGGGTTTCTCCCATGGCAGGCGTAGGTCCGCAGCCAGGGGCCGGGACAGCCGTAGCTGGGTATATGCGGTGATGATAAGCCAGGTCCATCGGTCAGCTGATCCGGGGTCACGCAACTGCGGGCAGGTCCAGCCGAGTGTCTGCTTCCACATTCGGAAGGTGTGTTCGATATCGAAGCGCCGCAGAAACATTCGCCAGCACCGGTCGACATCGACGGTGGTGGCGTCGGCGCCGGACCACCACAGCCAGACGGGTTTGTTCACTCCACCGCTGGGTAGTTGCTCGACCGTCAGCCGGATCACGGTGCCTTCGAGGATCGGCATCGGCCCGACCCAGTCTGCCCAGGTGGTCCGGCGTTGCAACCGTGGGTGCAGTCGGTTCCATGCCAGCGCGGTCGCCGTGCCGTAAAGCCTTGTGTCAGTGCGGGTTGTGACATCTTCAGCACCCCAGGTGGCCGGGTCTTTGAAGATGAACTCCCCGCCATGGCGAGCGGGCCGGCCACCTTGGGGCGGATGCTGATATTTCGGAGCCGGGCGGCGGAACACCCGATCCGAGCGCAGTCGCACCAGGATCTGCACAGGCAGATCCGACAGCAGGTAGGCCAGACGCGGACCCTCGTATCCGGCATCGAGCACGAACAGCATGTCCGGGTCGTTCTCGTGCCACTGCCCCGCGGCGACGAGCCGTTCCACGAGGTCACGGATCTGGGAGGCAGTCACCGCGAGAATATCCGCGCCGGGGCGGAGTCGTTGCGCGTCCAGCGGCGCGGTCCAGGAACTGCGGCCGGTCTCGAGCGCGGCGATGATCGAGTACGGCCGGCCCGGGATCATCCGATGCTCGTTCTTGCCGCGACCATAGGTATGGCAGAACAATCGATCCGGGCACGTCGCGCCATCCGGACGCAACCACGGCGACACATCGACGGCCATCACCAAGCGGCCGTCGGCCGCCCTCGGCAACCGCGCGTCGGCCAAAACAGTTCTCAGACGGTCGATCTCGACACGGCCGCTGTTCACCGCGTCATACAGCGCCCCGTGGCCGCGGCGATGCTCCGGAGCCAGGGACAACCCGACCAGCGACCGCACCGGACCGTCGGTGCACAGCAGAGCTTCGCACAGCTCGAACAAGGCATCCGCCCGCCTGGTCAGGCATTCGTAGAAGCCTTGCCGGAACGCCGCCAGGTCCCCGAGCGCGCCGCCCGACCCGCCATCGGTCATACTTATCACCGCAGCCCTTGTATGAAATTGCTTGTGTCGCAACAGCAATCATCAGACAAGGGCTGCTTGCATGATCAACCGGGGTCACACCACCGGCCGCGGAGGTTAAATTTCAAGCTGAGCCCCTGCGAACCAGCCCACGGGCCGTCCGTTTCCGTTCAAAACCGACGAGGACAGCATTCGCGTCGAACTACTTCGAGACGACTGGTTCGGTGATCGCGCCGTCTACAGCCCGCGCACCACCCGGATCCGGCACCGGTTCTCCAGCACCGCCATCGATGATTGCGCCGGCGCGGTCATCGGCCTTGCCGCGGCAGCGCTGCTGCGTCAGGCGGGTACCGGCGGTCGCGGTTGTGCTGTCCGACCGAGAACAGAACACCCCGGACGGATACTTCTTGCGCACCTTGGGACTGCCCAGGACCACCTGTGGGGCGCTTCGAGGCCGACCCTTCGGTCAGGAGCTTTCGTCGTGGGCGCGCTCCACGACCCATGATGCGACCTGGGCTCGTGAGGTGAATCCGAGTTTGGTGAGGATGTGCTCGACATGCCCCTGCGCGGTGCGTGGTGAGATCGTCAATCGGGCGGCGATTGCGTTGTTGGTGAGGCCCTCAGCGATCAGGCCGGCAACCTGGCGCTCACGCTTGGTCAGTTCCGTCGCAGGACGAGCCGCGGGGGTGGTGGTCTCAGGTTCTTCGTCGAGGCAGAAGCTGATGGCTGCGTCGAAGCTCATGGCGCCTCCTGCATGTAGAGCCGTCTCGAATGCTCGCGTGCCGAGCGTCTCGCGGGCGCGCTGTGTGCATGCCTCGTGGTAGACCAGCAGGTTCGGGAACAGGACAGTCGGGCTGCCCACCGCTCGACTCAGGGTTTCGGCGGCGCCCAGCAATACGGCGGCGCGTCGGACCTCATGTCGCTCGGCGGCAATCCAAGCCAGTGCCTCCGAACTGAGTGCGGCGGTGAGCGGATCGTCCATCGGACGAGCCAGGCGCAGGCTCTCGTTCAACAGTTGCGTGGCGCGCTCGACCTCACCCTGCCGCCACACCTTGATGCCCGTAGACCATAATGCCCACGACCGAAAGACCTTCTCCCCGTGCGCTTCCGCGAGAGTGAGCACCTGCGCATGGCAGGCGAGTCCACGACGGAAATCCCCCTGAAATTCGCAGGCCCATCCGAGGAAAAACAGCGCCGCCAAGTGCAAAGCAAGTTCATCGCATGTTTCGAAGACTTCGGCGGCACCGGTAAGGTGAGCAATCCCGCGAGCCGGATCACCGCACATAAGGGCGATCATGCCCTCGGCGAGATCGGCTAATGCGGCAGTCTTCGAGTCGTCCATCTGCTCGGCCAGTGCGCGAAGCTCCGCCGCCTGGCCGGCCGCCGCCGGTAGGTCACCCTGAAACGCGGCCAAACTACTGGACGAGTAGAGGCCCTTGGCGCGCAATCGGCCCGGCGCATCTACCGAATGAGCCAGCGCACGGTCGGTCCACGTGCGCCCCTCGCTGCCTCGTCCACCCAGGGTCCAGAATAGGTACAGCGCAGCAACGAGCCGCAACTCGCCCTTACTCGCCTCGGACAGCCCGAATTCCAGGGCCTGACGCAGATTCGGCAGCTCTCGCTTCAGCCGGGAAATCCAATCGAGCTGGCGCGGACTGATCCAGTCGGTCTCCGCATCACACGCCAGTCGCTCGTACCAGTCGTGATGCCGGCGACACAGTTCCGGGTATTCACCGGCCTGCTCGAGTGCGTTCCTGCCGTAATCCTGCACCGTCTCGAGCATCCGGAACCGTACCGCGCCATCGGATTCCTCGCGGAGCAGGATCGATTTGTCCACCAGCGCCGACAGAGCATCCAGCAGGTCCGGCCCGGTCAGGTCAGCGCCGCAGACATTCTCAGCGGCATCGAGGTCGAAACTGCCTGCGAACACCGACAGCCGTCCCCACAATCGCTGCTCGGTAGGTGTGCACAGGTCATAGCTCCAGCCGATGCACCATCGCAGCGTCTGTTGCCGGGTCGGCGCGCTGCGGCTGCCGCGGGTCAACAACGCATACCGGTCGTCGAGCCGCAGGAGGATCTGAGTGGCAGACATGGTCCGTAGCCGCGCCGCTGCCAGCTCGATCGCCAACGGCAACCCGTCGAGCCGGGCGCAGATCCGGGCCACGGGCAGCCGGTTGCCCTGGGTCATCTCGAAGCCCGGCACCGCCGCTGTCGCGCGGTCTGCGAACAGTGCCACCGCCTCGCAATGGGCCAGCTCGCGCGGCGTGGGCTCGACTGCAGGGTCCGGAAACTCCAGGGGCGCCACAGGCAGTACCGATTCACCACCGATTCCCAGAGCCTCGCGGCTGGTCGCCAGAATCGACAGGTAAGGGCAGGCCCGCAAAAGCGAGTCGGCCAGCTCCGCGACCGCCTCAACCATGTGCTCGCAGTTGTCGAGCACCAGTAGGAGTCTGCGCGTCGAGAGGAATTCCACCAACGCCTCCGGCATCGGCCTGCCGACCAGGTTGCGTACGCCAACGGCGGCAGCCACCACGTCCGCTAGTAACGCGGCGTCGTGGAGCTCACCCATCTCGACCAGCCGTACCCCGTCGGGGAAGTCCCGTCGCATCTTGCTCGCGGCTCGCAGCGCAAGTCGTGTTTTTCCGACCCCGCCGATCCCTGTCAACGTGACCAGGCGGGAGCCTGACAGCGCGCTTTTCACCTTGGCCAACTGCGTGCGGCGACCGACGAAGC
Organism: Nocardia sp. NPDC059236; assembly: GCF_042754085.1. Classification (NCBI taxonomy): domain Bacteria; kingdom Bacillati; phylum Actinomycetota; class Actinomycetes; order Mycobacteriales; family Nocardiaceae; genus Nocardia; species Nocardia sp. NPDC059236. Next base: position 169,390 of record NZ_JBHZAF010000019.1, on the reverse strand, counting down.
TGGTCAGCTCCAGCGGCAGGTCACCCGCATCTCCTCGGACGACACCGATCTGCGGCACGGCTGCCGGTGCCGCCGCCAGCGCTTGCTGAGCGTGATCCGGTGGGGTGCGGAGTGCCATCGTTTCGACAGGGTAACGATGGTCGATCTGGATCTGCTGCAGCTGTTCGCCCAACCCGGCAGCGGTGGGCCGCTCCGATGGGCTGCGTGCCATTGCTGCCTCGATGGCCGCGCAGACGTTCTCGGCGATACCGCTCTCGCGCAGATTCGGGACCGGTTGTGTGGTGATTCGCAGGAACTGCGCCACCACCTGTTCCCCACTGCGGCGCTCGAATGCGGCGTGCCCGGTGAGTGCACAAAACAGCGTGGCACCAAGCCCATACACGTCCGATGCGGGGGTGGGCGAATCTCCGCCGAGAACCTCCGGCGCGGTAAAGGCCGGCGAACCGGTGATACTGCCGGTCGCGGTTTCGAACCCGCCGGTGATGTGGGCGATGCCGAAGTCGGTCAATGCCGGCTGGTCGTAATCAGTAAGCAAGATATTCGCCGGCTTGACGTCGCGGTGCACAACGTCGGCGCGGTGCGCGGACTCCAACGCACCGGCCATCAGCACGCCGAGGCGCAGTACGTCCCGCACATGCAGAGGGCCATCTCGTCGGATCCGTGCATCCAGCGAACCTCGCTGGTGGTACTCCATCACCAGGTACGGGTGGCCGCCCGAGGTCTGACCGACGTGCAGAACGCCGACGATATTCGGGTGCCCCGTCAACCGGCCCATCGCCCGTTGTTCGCGAAAGAACCGTTCCCGGTTCTCCGCCAAATCGCCGGTCAGCACCTTCACGGCCACCGTGCGGTCCAAGTCGAACTGTGTGCAGCGGTATACGACACCGAATCCGCCACGCCCGATCTCAACGGCATCCTCGAGCCCGACCGCACTCAATTCCGTGACGGCACTACCTCCGATATCACGCTGTGTTTCGAATGGTTCGATCTCGGCCATCGGCTACCCGCAATTCACCCGTCGCCGTACATCAGCCAGAATATCCCCGCCAACCCCTGCGCCGGTTGCTCGCGATTGCTCGACCGTGAGCGGGGAGTCCCTGCCCTATACGCAGTCGACGAGACGCGAGTGCTTGCCAAAAAAAGGGTATGCTCCCGGGCCATTCGATGGTCGCCGGAACACCCCGGATGGAAGACGCTGAAGCGAGATCCATCAGCACCACTCCGAGGAGGTTTCCATGTACCCACCCAACTCAGACCGGGCCGAGAATGCCAGCGCCGACAGTCCACGCGCCGAAGACAGGTTGATGGTCCGGCGGTGCGCGTCCTGCGACGGCCCTGGGATCCTGAAGCTGTCAGCAAGTGCAAAGTAGCTCGGGGTCAGGCTGATTCGTGGTTGATGTACCGGTAGATGGTGGCGCGGGAAACTCCGAGTGCCTTTGCTATCTGGGTGGGGGTTTGGCCGTTGGCTTGGCGGGCGCGGGCGGCGGCGAGGGTGTCGGGGTCCATGACGGTGGGGCGTCCACCGCGGCGGCCTTTGGCGCGGGCGGCTTGCAGGCCGGCCATGGTGCGCTGGTGGATGAGGTGGCGTTCGAGTTCGGCGAAGGCGTCCATCATGGTGAAGAAGATTTTGCCTTCCCCGGTGGGGTGGTAGCTGCCGGCGAGCGTTCCGGCGAGGATTCGGACGCCGATGCCGCGTTCGCACAGGTCTTCGGCGATAGTGAGGACGTCTTTGCCGATCGGCCGAGGCGGTCGAGTTCCACACACAGGGTGTCGCCTGGGCGCAAGTAGTTCAGTGCGGCGGTCAGGCCGGGCCGTTCGGTGGAGCGGGTGGAGACCTTACTCTTCGAAGATGCGGGCGCATCCGGCGTCGGTGAGTGCGTCGCGTTGGAGTTGGAGGTCTTGGGTATCGGTGGAGACGCGGGCCAGTCCGACAAGGTTGTGTTGTGTGGATGCCACGACTCATTGTGTCGCACAACCCGTCTCACAATCCTCGTTCGTTCGGGGAGCGGGTTGTGAGACGGGTTGTGGACGCGAATCCGGCTTCCCTCAAGCCGACCGGACCGGACGAGGGTCTCGAATTCGGTCGTTTATGAGACCCTTCCGTCTCCTCGGATCGGGCCGCGCAGGAGTGAAGGCTCAGCCGATCGTGTCGGGTTTGGGTTGCCAGCGGTGTTCGACCTTGGCCAGTTTCCAGTAGCCGACGGCGATCGCCCAGACGGCCACGAACAGGCCGACGATGATGAAGCCGACGTTGTTGAGGTCGATTTCGGAGACCCACGCGCTGACCGGGTCGGTGAGGTCGAGCTGGTCGTGCAGGATGCTGACGAGTTCGATGCTGCCGATCAGGAACGCGACCGCGATCGAGAGTCCGGTGATGGTGAGGTTGTAGTACACCTTGCGGACGGGGTTGGAGAACGCCCAGTGGTAGGCGAAGTTCATGAAGGTGCCGTCGAGGGTGTCGAACAGGCTCATGCCCGCGGCGAACAGCAGCGGCAGGCAGACGATGGCGTACCAGGGCAGACCGGCCGCGGCGCCGGATCCGGCCATCACCATCAGCGTGACCTCGGTGGCGGTGTCGAAGCCGATGCCGAACAGCAGCCCGATCGGGTACATCTGGCTGGGGCGGGTGATCGAGCGGGTCAGCCGCCCGAGGATCCGGTTGAGGAAGCCCCGGTTGTCCAGGTGCCGCTCGAGTTCGTGCTCGTCGAACTGGCCCGCGCGCATGGCCTTGAATACTCGCCAGATACCGGCAAGGGCGACCAGGTTGAGCGCGGCGATCAGGTAGAGGAACCCGCCCGACACCACAGTCGAGACCACGCGCAAATCCTGGCGGGCGGTTGAGTCGTCGCTGGTGAGGCTGGTGGTCAGTTTCGCGCCGCCTGCGATGCCCGCCGCGAGCAGCACCACCACGGTGGAATGCCCGAGCGCGAACCAGAAGCCCACAGAGACGGGGCGTTTGCCGTCGGCCATGAGTTTGCGGGTGGTGTTGTCGATGGCGGCGATATGGTCGGCGTCGAAGGCGTGGCGCATGCCCAGGGTGTAGGCGGTCACCCCCAGGCCCAGGCCGAAGACCTGGGTGCCGACCGTGTATTGGTGGGGCACGACCAGCGCGATCAGGATACCGAACGCGGCCAAGTGCAGAACGGCGATGACGGCGAACAGGCCGCCGGTGCGCAACCAGTCGCGGCGCTCCCAGCGCAAGGCTGGCATCGCCGATCCAGAGCCGGCGGTTACCGGTGTGGGGGAAGAGTTTTCGGGCAGGGTCATTTCTCGGTCGGCCTTTCCAGCACCTCGTGGACGGGTTCGCAGGTGCCGTGGCCGGTCTCCTGGCTGACGGGTCGAGCGCAGGCAAACCAGACCTTCCAGGACGAGGTGTCCCGTGGCCTTCCCACCCCTGGAGGGCGGGTGTGACGACGTGCCGACTAACCGATCACAGTGGCGAGGGCCGCTCCGGACTTGCACCGGTCTTCCCGAACACCACGGCGAGGGACACCGTAATTCCCCCTCCCGATAACCTGCAAGACTGCGCAGGTATTCACAATTCTTTCGGCAGTAGTCGACCGATCACGGTCACGAGCGGGCAGGATGGAGGCCATGCATCTGGTACCGGCCGATCGGGCTCACCGGCACACCATCGACGCACACACGGTCTGCGATGCTATCGAGGGCATCGGCGACCAGGAACAGGTCGAGTTCTGGGCGCAGCGGTTCTCGTTGCTGTCCGATCCCGGGCGGCTGTCGATGCTGCTCGCCATTCACCGTGCCGGACAGATCGCGGTCACCGATCTGGCGACAGCGACGGGAATCAGCGATACCGCGGTCTCACAGGCCCTGCGGCTGTTGCGCGCCGCCGGCACGGTCGGTGCGGTCAAGACCGGCCGCGTGGTTCGCTACCACCTGTGCGACGACGAGATCGCCCAGCTACTCGACGCCGTTGCCCGCCACGAGGTGAGGTCATCGTCGTGACACGCCGGCGGATCTCAGGCGCTGAGATCGAGGCGGGTGTTCATGTCGAGCCGGAACCGGCCGTAGGGGTTGATGTTGGACCAGAACAATGGGCTCAGCGCGCGGCGTTCGTTATTTCGTTATCCCCGATCAGGTCGTGGAACTGCGGGTCGGGTCTCGGCCGCGAAGGCGGTCGGGAGTTGCAACGTGCGGTAGTGCTCGACCACTGCTCCCTCGACCGCATCGACGGACAGGTACGGAAGGTCGCACAGTTCCTCTTTGCTTCTACGGCATTTGAAGTACGCGTACTTGGTCCCGTTGCGGCTGGTAGACACACTGTAGACGAGCCGTGGATGTCTGCCCATCGCTGTGGCATCGGGAGCAGAACAGGAAGCCTTTGAGGTAGTGACTGTGCACTCGGTCGCGGTTTCCGTTGGCGCTGGGCGCTCGACATGGGAGTGTGCGATGGGCCTGAACCGGACAACGGCACACTGGAAGCGTTCGGCCGGGGGATCCCCGAGGCTTAGGACCGCCGGTGGTAGCCATCGCGCCGCTGATGAGAGCGAGGACCAAATGACGACGTCGGACAAGGAGACTGCAGCCCAGCAGCTCGTCGGCGATTTCCTGCCCAAGATGGTGTCTCTGACCGATGACCTGCTATTCGGTGACATCTGGGCGCGGCCCGAGCTGTCACCGCGGGATCGCAGTCTGATCACCGTGGCGGGGCTGATCGCCGGCGGCCACGGCGAGCAGTTACGCGCGCACCTGGCGTTGGCGAAGCAGAACGGCGTAACCGAGACCGAACTCAAGGAAGTCTTTCTGCACATGGCCTTCTATGCCGGCTGGCCGAGGGCGATGTCCGCGATCACGGTGGCCAAACAGGTCTTCGACACCTAGTCGTCGGAACCTCGCGCATGATCGTCTGGGCGGCAGCGGACTTGGGCTCGATGTGTGACCCGGCGCCGGGACTACGCTCACAAAGCGTGGACCCCAACTGCTCGTCGGCTTTCATCGGCTTGGCCGAGGGCTTGCCGTACGTGCCCAGCGGCGAGCCAGTCGACGATCTCGGTGCGCTTGTCCCGGTGCAACGTCCGGTGCGGCGGGTTGTGTCGCTGGTTCCCTCGCTGACCGAGGCGATCGCAATAACTTGCCCTGATCTCCTGGTCGGCGCCACCGATTGGTGTACGCATCCGCAAGAACTGCGGGTCGAGCGGGTGAGGGGAACCAAGAACCCGAACGTGCGGCGAATCGTCGAGATCGCGCCTGATCTGGTGGTGTGCAACCAGGAGGAGAACCGCCGCATCGATGTCGAGCGACTGCGTAGCGCGGGCATCGCGGTGTGGGTGACCAGGATCCGGACTTTAGAGGAAGCGCTCACATCACTGGCCCGGCTGTTCGCCGTGGCACTCGGTGTCGGAACGCCGGACTGGTTGGGTCATGCTGCGGCGCAGTGGGCCACACCGCCGACCGAAGCGGTTCGTAATGCGGTCATTCCGGTCTGGCGCGATCCTTGGATGGTCGTCGGCCGGGACACCTTCACCGCTGATCTCGCCCAGAAGCTGGGCCTGCGGCTCGTGCACTCAGGCCGGGCGGAACGGTATCCGACAGTGTCTCAGCAGGAACTGCTGACCGGCGTGGACCTCGCCGTGCTCCCCGACGAGCCCTATGTTTTCACCGAAACCGATGGGCCCGAGGTCTTTCCGAATATCGCGGTGGTCTTGGTCGACGGGCGCAGCCTGACCTGGTACGGCCCATCGCTGCTCGGGGCGCGTGCGCTGCTGACCCGTCAACTGGCGCAGCCTTTCCGCGCCTGATCGGCATCGAAGTCGGGCCCGTCGATATCTCGGAACGCGTCGACGTCGGTTGAGGCCCGCGGGTCGGAATAACCATAAGAATGGCCTGAATGCCACGTTAACTCAAATTTGCGATGAGTATCCGGTAATGCTTGACACCCCGTAACGCCACCCATAGCGTCGACGATGCGTTCGGATGTACGCAACGTATTTTTGATTCGGGAACCCGTCTATTGTGTGCCATGGCGGCGCCCGAGAATGGAGTTGCTGTGCCAATACCCAAATCGTCGAAACGGGTGGTCGCTGCCGTCCATGCGGCGCCGGTGTTCATGGACACCGAGGGAACGATCGGAAAAGTCATCGATATTGGCTCTTCACGCGGCGCAAACTAGATCCACACGACTAACGCCAGACTTGGTTCAATTAATTATTTTGGTTAACGGGAGATGAGTGTACTGATGAGGAACAAGACTCGCGCAGTTGCCACCGCGGCAATTGCCATGAGCGCTGTAGCGATGACGGGTGGGACCGCTTTCGCGACGCCCGCCGAACAGGCACCTGCGGTTTCTCCGGCGCCGGTGCCGGACAGGCTCAGTTTCGACCTGCTTCCGGGTGTGCGCTACACCAGTGACACGTCCGATCAATCGGTTTTCATCAGCAGTCCGGTTGGCTCGCTGAGCACGCAGGGCCTCCGATTCGAAGTGAAGGACTCTCAGGGCGGCACTGTCCTCGGTACTCCGTTGGAGGCCGCGGCGCAGGCGAATCAGGATCCGAACAATCCGGCGACCTCGGCTCAGGTGTACAAAGCCCCGCCTACGGCGGAACCAGTTGTGGCGCCGGTCGAGAACATCGACGCTCAAGCTGACTTCAACGCCGCTCTGGGTGTCGCGGCGACACAGTTCGGATTGGCCGTCGGAATAGGCAGTCTGGCCGGCAGCCTCATCGGTGCTCCGGTCGGTTGCCTGGTCGGTGCCACGATCGGTGCCGCCACGTTGCCCGCGTTCTTCATAGCCAGCGGTCCCGCTGGTTGCCTGGTGGGCATGGGGCTGGGCGCGACGATCGGCCCGGTCATCGGTGCTGCCGCGCTCGGCATCCCTGTCGGCATCGCCAGCGCGGTGCAGATGTACAACACACTGAATGCCCCGCAGCAGCAGGCGCCGGAGTCGGGTTCGCCCGGCGTAACAGCAGGCTGATTCACACGGATCCGGTGTTGCCGGGTCGCAGCTCGAGAGCACGGCTCGGCAGCACTGACCGACACATGTGGGATCTACCTGACAACTGAAATTTGCCAAATCGACGACACCGTAATTCGACCACTCAGGAGGTACGCCGATGGACGGCTCACCTACTTCCGAACCGTATCCGTGGCTGAGGCTCGGCCGCGCGTGTTCCCCCGCCGGTGCTAGCCATGGGGGCAAGTTCGATGGATGAGAACCCAACGGTCGGTCGGCCGCGAGTGATCGACTCGGCGTCGGTATTTCCTATGGCGGAAGAATTGTTGGCGGCGATCCACGGTCACGGCATGGCACATCATTCGGTTGTCCGATGGGGTAAGGAACTCGCGGACCTGCACCTGGACGCTCAGGTCGCCGGGGAGGACGAACTCGATGACATCAACCTTCGCCGGAGCGAGCTGATCCACGAGATCGACCTGTGGACTAACCGCAACGTGCCGCAACACCGCAGTGGTGTGCGGATGCATACGGAGACCATCGGCTCGGTTGTCGATAAAATCGCCGAGGCATGTATCCGGCTGGTTCACGGCATGATCACCTGGGATATCGCCGGCGCGGAGGTGCGTGGCGCCTGTAATCATTTGGCCGAAGTCGTCCTCGGATACAGAGATTTGGTCGCTGAGGTTGTCCAGGGGCAGCGGCGGTTGCCGATGCTTGGAGGGCACTGAGATGGCGCTGTCGGACAATGATCGCAGGATCCCCGGAAAGAACGTTCTGTTGGCGGCGTTGAGGGGATGGGAGTCCTTCGATCACTTATTCCTCGATGCCGCCGCCGACCTGGTGGAACTGCACTATCGTCTGCTGACAGACCAGGATCGGTACGGGACCGGCGCTGGTGCGGAGCGGGTTGGATTAGTGCACGATATCGATTGCTGGGTCGTGCTGGCCGCCCCGCTCCCTTATATGGCTGCTCGCTTGCATACCGAGTCCATAGGCGTGGTGATCGATCGGCTGGCCCGGCTGTCCGCTCAGCTGTGGGTTACCGCCGACGATCCATCGGACACCCAGTTCGAGGAGATCTGGATCGAGCTGGATGAACTCGCCACGGCTTACCAGCAGCTCGCTGATGACGTGCTGGCCGGAATATGCCGCCTTCCCGACAACAGTGCGATATCGCAGCCGAACGAGCAGAGCCCCCGCGCATCGCTACTCCTGGATGCGGCGTCTTCCGGACTACCGGCGCTGCCAACCCGCCACCGGACAGCGAACGGTGCGAACAAGACGCCCGTAGGTGCCAACGATCTTCAGCGACGAACTCTGCACAGCTACCTTGCGGTAGCGATCAGCCACGACTGGCGCGTCGAGGCTGTCACCGATTCCACCGCAGTGCTGACCCTCCTCGGGCGTCCCCGCCGCAAGCTCGGCAAACTGGTGAAAGCCGTCCCCGGTTTGAGCATTTTCGGGGTAGGGGCGCTATGGATGGCGCTGACAGCACGAAGGCCTGCGACCGTGACGGTGAGCGTGGATCCCGATGGTCGTAAGAACGTTTGCGTCGCTCCCGAGAGCCTGCCTTGGCCGAGGCGGCCGTCATGATTCCGGGCGCTCGAAGATTCGAATCTACTCGCAGACGATCTATGCGAGCACGCCGCGGCGTCTGCTCGTAGCACTTAAGACAGGTACAGAAATGATCAGAGGGAAATCACGCCAGGGACGGTTCCCGGCAGACGAACGTGCACAGGGTTCGGCCGTGTCGACCGTGGACGACATGGTTTTCGTCCTAGCGGTCAAGTGGTTGCCGTTCGGGGGACCGCCGGCTGAGGATATCTGGATGCAGTTCGGGGTCGCTCCAGGCCAGTTCTGGCTCCGTCTTCTCGACCAACTTACCCGGCACCCGCGCCATCCATCGCTGGCCAACACCGCAGTGGCTGAACTCAGAAAACTGGCTGTTACCAATCTGCGTCACACACAAGAATTCGACTCCGCCGGGCAACATGGTCCTGATCATTCGGCAATGATCGAACGTAATTGACAAACAGTCTTGATGTCGGCAGGCGCATGAGTGGTCGACAGTGAAATGCGATGAGTCAGCTGTTGTCTATATGCGGCACGGAGCGCTAGCGTAATTCGGGTGACAACCTGCGTATCGAGGACCATCGCTCGTCGAGGCTGTTGTCGAACAAGGCGATAAACAGGACCTCGTTATTTGATGCATTTGCGGCACTCGGCCGTATTTGTTTTCAATGCGTACATCTACCAAGCGAAGCCGTGGACGAGTGGCTAATTCGTGCCTGGTTGCGGCGGTGCGAGCACCCCAAAGGAGAGTCATATGGCATCGATACATTCCGCCGATCAGTGTTGAGCGACCCGGTTCGGCGGCTCGCCGCGCATGGGCCGCTGGACCGGGGGGCGTTCACGAACCGTGGCATCGCTGTAGCCGGAAGAACATCGGTCGGCGCAGGCTGCCAGGTAGTACCATTGGAGCGCAATGACACAATCAGATCCCGACGATTCCGACGATCTTGCGCGTCCTGCAGCGAGACGTCGCCGGTTCGATCCACATCGACGCTCTCGGATTGTGCGGGCTGCGATCGATGTGATCGGCGAGGTCGGAGTTGAGCGGCTTACGCTGCGGGGAGTCGCCGCCGTGGCGGACGTGCCGCTTGGGTCGATGACCTACCACTTCGAGAGCGTTGATGAATTACTGGTCAGTGCCCTGGAGATCACAATTCAGGAGAGCATAGAAACGTGGCGAAAATGGGGCGCAGATTTGCCGGCCGGAGCGGATCTACCCGCTGAACTCGCTGCGTTGCTGCAACGTCTCACTACTGGTCAGGCGAGGCGTGTAACTGCCGCAGCGCTCGATCTTTATCTGGCGGCTATACGCCGGCCCCATCTACAGTCTTCGACGAGTTCATGGGCGGGTGTTATTTTTGAAACACTCGCCGAGCGCGTCGACCCGGCGACGGCACGTGCTCTGGCACTAATGGTTAATGGACTTATTCTTGAGGCGCTGGCCAATGATGTACCAGTGAATCAGGAAGACGGAGAAGAGGTATTGCGACGATTGCTGACCTAAGCCTGAATCCGTGGATGGGGGTTGTCCCGTGGTGGGGGGGGGGCCCGCCCCCCCCCCCCCCCCCGGGCGGGGGGGGGGGGGGGGGGGGCGGGGGGGGCCCCCCGCGCCCCCCCCCCCCACCACGGGATTGTGGGTAGGGCGTAGCCGCTGGTCTGCCCAGCTTTTCCACTTTGGTGTCGGCGCGGGCCCGGGTTGGGGGCGGGTGGTCAGGCGGTCAGGGATTGCGGCGGAGCGTGACCGATTGTGTTGCGCCACAGGACAAGCCAGGATTCGGTCCATGGCCAGTGGGTGGGTAGGTGCAGGATCGGGTGGCGTTGCGGGCGCGCGAGCCGGGCGGGAATGTTGACGAATTTGCGGCGCAGAGTGGTGCCGCGGGCGCGGGCGTGCGGGCCGCCGGCGAGAGTGCCGGCGGCGCGCAGCAGGTTGTGGGCGATCGCGGCGCACAACGCCCATGCGGAGTTCGCGGCGAAGCGTCCGGAGGGCATGTGGGCCAGGGGTCCATCGATCAAGTCGGCGAAGACGGTTTCGATGACAGCGTGTTTGCGGTGGGTGATGTCGGCGTCGACGGTGGTCTCGGTGGAGTTGGTGAAGAACGGGTGATACCGCCAGACCGGGAACAGCGCGTCGGGGTAGCGGGCGTCTTTGACGCGGCGCACGATCAACCTTGCGGTGGTGCGATCTTTGGTGGAAGCGAAAGCGGTATAGGAGATTTCGGCGACTTCGGCATCGGAGATCCACTCTCCGGTATCGGGGTCACGAACCGCGCCGGGATATTTCACCGGTGTCCACGCGTCGTCGCCGATCGCGGCGATGGCGGTGTTCACCGAGGTGTTGCGGGTCAATACGAGTGAGAAGTGGGCGCCGGCGCCCACGGCGGCCCGCACGACCTTGCGGGTGCCGTAGGCCGAATCGCCGCGCACCAGGATGGTGCCGGTGGCTCCGGCAGCGCGGGCGGTGCCGATGGTTGCGGTGACCATCGAGGCGGCGCCTTTGCCGGACCCGGTTTTCCCGGCGCGCAAACGCATCCCGGCGACCACCGGTGCGGCCAGGTCGGTGGACAGCGTGGCGGCCAGCGGTGAAAGCCCTTTGCGCAGTACCTGTTTCCCGGCGATCTTGGTGTGTCCATATGAGGCGCCCTGCTTGGCGTGGCCGTAGACCGGGCGCAGCAGCGAGTCGATGTCCACGAACACTCTCGCTGCGGCACCGGGCAGCAGATCGGCTCGCGCGATGAGCGCGAGCAGATGCTGGCGCATCACCGACTCCAGCTGCTTGGCATGTCCGAAAGTGAACTCCCGCAACAGGATACCCACCGTGGAGGGCGCATACACGGCGTCGAACAACTCGCCCATCCCGCCGCTGCGCAGCAGATCGATGTCATCGATGCTGTCGGCTCCGGCAGCCATTCCCGCGATCAACGTGGCCAGCTTCGGTGCCGGGTTGGCCGCCCCGGATTCGATTCGCGGCGAGTCGATCGCGACCTTGTCGGCCAACATGCTGGTCAAGCCGGTCTGCTCGGCCAGCGTCATCACCGGCACCAGCCCGGCCACCGCCACAAGGTTGTCATCGTCGAACCGCGCCGAGTCCCCGGCGAAGGTGTGAAACAATCGCACTGAAAGTGTCTTCCCGAACTTGCCATGGTTGTTGCGTGAGAACACCAATCATCGCAGTTCGGAAGGCACTTTTGCCATTCCGGGGCGACCTACTCACCGGTCACGTCCACGGATCGAGGCTAAGGGATGTCCCGTAAGTGTGGGTCGGTGACGGCGATCGGTCCGCCGACTGGGAATCAGTAGGCGTGGGCGAGGTTGGCCAGAGTCGCCACCCCTGCCATCGCGACACCCACCCCGTCGCCGCGTAAGCGGCAGTCGCGCAGGATCTTCCAGGTCTTCATCCGGGCAAAAGCGTGTTCGATACGGGCACGGACCCTGCGGTGGGATTTGTTGTGAGCCTGTTTCCATTCCGGTAGCTCGGCACCGGGCACCCGGCGGTGCGGGATGATCAGACCGGTGCCCTGGTAACCGCCATCAGCGATCACCACCGCGTTGCGACAGGCGTGGGCGGCACCGGATTCGGTCCAGGCGCGAGGGTCGTTGCGGTTGCCCGGTAACGGCTTTCCGAGCGCGACGACGAGTTCGGTGTCGGCGTCGATCACGACTTGATGGTTGGTGGAGTACCGGTAGTTCTTACTCTGGGCGGCGACCTTGTGATCCCGGGTCGGGACCAGGGTCCCGTCCACGATCAACACCGCGCCACGCGGGAACCGGGCCCGAGGCCGCAGCGCCAGCGCCAACGCCGGTCCAAGGTCGTCGATCACTCGGGCCGCGGCCGACTTCGAGACCCCGAACACCGCCGCGAGTTGACGCATCGTCAGGTTCGTCCGCCAGTAGGTGGCCACCAGTAACACCCGGTCTTCGAAACACAACCCCCACGGTCGGCCCCGCAACGGCCGGTCGATGCCCTCGCGCCGCAACCCGGTGATCAGGCGAGCGAACGTGCGTGGCCGCAGCCCAGAGAACAACTCCACCATCACCGGATCTGTCGCCGAGATCACCACCGGAGAAACGATACCCGTTGCCGCTCAACGACTTACGGGACATACCTTAGCGGTTCGATGTGCTGGGCTGGCCGACCGGGGCAGCAAATTTTCGCCCGGCCGCTGTCTCACGGCCATCCTCTGGGATCTGCGCCCATGGGAACCGATTCGACGCAGGCCTGCGGTGCTGCAACGTTACGGGGCCTCGGATTCCGTGATCGGCCACTGCGCTCCGGCGGGCTTCCTCCACCGCATTGTCGAGTTGGTCCATGAGACCTTGAACGCGCCGGTATAGAATTCCTCCGGCAGTGGTCAATTCAACTTTGCGAGTCGTCCGTTCGAAGAGCTTGACGCCGAGTTGCTTTTCCAGAATACGGATCTGGGTGCTCAGTGCTTGCTGGGTCATATGTAAGCAGGCCGCAGCGCGAGTAAAATGCAATTGTTCTGCGGTCGTAGCGAAAGCGCGGAGATGGCGCATTTCAATATCTGTGGTCATCTTCGTTTCGCTCTCTCATCGAGATCACGCCGACGACCGGTTCTGTTCCCGGTTAACTGCATTTGTTCGACGTGCTGGCTTCGCTGGCTAGACGGCCTCTCGATGTGTGCTCCGGAAGTGCCCTCTCGGCTCGGCGCTGTCGTCGCCGGTTCAGTGAGAGAGCATCGGAGCCTCACGGCCGATGCGTACATGTGAACGCATAGACAAAAGTAGGCGTGTCGGCCTGCTATGTCAACTGTCACATCGAGGTCTCCGCACTGTTACGACAGAGGTGGTTGCCCTCGGCCGTCGACGCTCGAGCGGTGTCTCCGCTCGAGCGTCGGTTGTGGTCGGTGCAGCAGGCGCCGCGTCTGCCCGGGCAGCGGCGGGCACGGCAGGTATCGAAGCTATGTGAGAGTATGTCCGACGAGTTTGACGTCGAGATACTCGTCTATGCCCTGGGGCGCCTCCGCGGCCGATGCCGCTGTCGCCGATCCCGCCGAACGGCGTTGTGGCCGCTGTTGGGTTGGTGTCGTTGATTCCGACGATCCCGAAACGGAGCTCCTCCGATACCCGCACGGCGCGCGAGAGGTAGTTGGTGTAGAGATAAGAAGCCAGGCCGTATGCGGTGTCGTTGGCCTCGCCGTTACCTCTTCTTCGGTGTCGAAGACGATGACGGGCGCGATGGGGCCGAACGTCTCTTCCTGATAGATCGACATATGGGCCGTGACGTCGGTCAAGACCGTCGGGGCAAAGTAGGTATCCACCGTCGAGTCCGTTGTCCGTGAGCCGTTTGCCGCCGGTCAATACCCGAGCGTCCTTTTCGACGGCATCGCTGACCTGGGCTTCCAAGCCGGTAGCGAAAGTGCATCATCGGGTAAGCAGGTGCTGGTATCGCACTCATCAAATATTCGTGTGGATACAAATCCGCGGGGTCGTAGACGATGACGAAGTGCTTTGATAGTTCTATAGAAACTCATCGTGAAAAGGTCTCACGCCGAGAAACGGATATTGCGGTATGACAATCAGCTACATTACGCCCGAGATGGAGGAGTGTGTCGGACGTGTCTTCGAGCGAGTTGTCTCGTTCCCGATCAGCTCCTCCGACATTCGCAGGTGGGCTCTTGCCGTCTACTACCCGGAGCCTCCGCCCCGCGAATTCTGGGACGCCGAGTACGCGTCGAGGACGCGGCACGGCGGAATCGTTGCTCCCCATGAGTTCAATCCATTTGCCTGGATGACAGCCGAACCTCTGGGTCAGCGACGTGTCGCACATGCCGACGCCATCCACCGAACTGAGGCGCTACTAGGTGTTGAACCACCGCCGCTGACACAAGGTTTGAATGGTGCCCTCGAAGTCGAGTATCACGCAAGAATGCGACCGGGCGACGTGATCACGAATGAAACCAAGCTGGTGTCGTACGACGAACGTACCGGCCGACTCGGTCGAATGCTCTTCAGTCGAGTCGGATCGACCTGGACGAATCAAGAAGGCCGACTGGTCAAATCGTCGTACTTCACGCTCATCCGGTACTGAGGACGGAGATTGCAATGACTGAACTGTTGAAGCTCGACGGAGTCGGCATCGGTGGTGATCTCGTGACCTTTACCAGGACAACCGATCTGGCGAACTGGAACCGGTACGCCGCGGTGAACGACGAGTTCGTGGATATGCACATGGACGACGACGCAGGCGTTGCGGCCGGCTACCCTGGTGCCTTTGGAATGGGTAATTTACAGTGGGCGTACCTGCATAATGTACTCCGCACTTGGCTCGGCACAGATGGTGAAATCCGGCAGTTGTCGTGCCAGTTCCGGTCCCCGAATCTCAAGGGGCAGACTGTATCTGCGCGGGCTCGCGTGACTGCTATCGATGTCGTCGCCGATGAAACGTATGTGGCATTGGATGTCTGGACCGAGAACCAGGATGGGGAGAAACTCGCACCCGGCAGCTGTGTCGTTTCATTCCCTTCGTCGGGTTCTTCCAGGCTCTCGGCTCCGTAGTTCGACGCTGGTCTCAAATCTCGTAGGGCCTACGACGCTGTGGGGACGAAGATCTCTGGTCCACCAACGGAAGAGTCGGTACGCACTGGGCTGGCCGAAATCCGTGGTGCCCGTGCGGTTCTCATCGAGTACCGCTTCGAATCGCTCGGCGGCAGCATGGGAGCGGTCGCGGGCGGGAGGATCGTGCGTGCCTTCGCCCGCGCGACGAGTATGCGGTTGCCTGTGGTGGCCGTCATCCGGACGGGCGGTGCCCGGATGCAGGAGGGAATGATCTCGCTCGTTCAGATGGCTCGGACGGCGGACGCGGTAGTCCGCCACTCACGCGCTGGGCTGATGTCTATCGGCGTCCTGAGATCGCCGACCACGGGCGGCGTATTCGCGTCCTGGGCTTCCCTGCTGGACCTCACGATTGCCGAGGCCGGGGCAACGATCGGGTTCGGTGGTCCACGAGTAGTGGAACAGGTGACGGGTCAGGCGCCACCTCCGTCTTCGCACACCGCCGAGTCGGCATTTCAGGCGCGGTTGGTCGATGCGATCGCACTCGGGCCGGCAGAAATAACGGATTGGGTCGCGATGGTGCTCGGCGTGACGTCGCGATGGCTGCCGATGCCCGATGATCGCCCCGGAATCAGTTGCTCGAAACCAGTTCGGCCGACGACAGCGATGGGACGAGTCGAGCGCGCCCGAGCCTCGACGCGTGCCTCGGGGCTGGAATGGGCGGCAGCTCTGACAACATCCTGGGTCGAGATCGGCGGCCGGCCTTCGGCGGTTCGTGCCGGGCTGGCTTCGCTCGGTTGGCAACGAGTCGTGATCATCGCGATGGACAGACACTATGAATCCGGCAGTTCGGCTCTGCTGCAACCGAATGACTTCAGGCTCGCACGGCGTGCGGTCCGGATGGCGGGCCGGTGGAGGCTGCCGATCCTGACCTTTGTCGACACCAATGGTGCGGACCCGGGACCCGATTCGGAGGCCGACGGCATAGCCGGCGAAATCGCACGTTTGTTCAGGGCTTTCGCGGAAGCTCCGGTTCCGACGGTCTCGGTGTGTGTCGGTGAAGGAGGCAGTGGCGGTGCGATGGCCTTCTGCCACACCGATACCTTCCTCATGCTCGCCGACGCGGTTTTCAGCGTCATCAGACCCCGAGGGCGCTGCGGCAATCCTCTTCCGGGACACCGGTAGAGCAGCCGAGGTCGCCGAGCATCTGTGCCTGACCGCAGAGCAGCTGAGCCGGCTAGGGGTGATCGACGGTGTAGTCGACACCCATCATGGTATCAACTATGCCGTGGAATCGATGTCCAGCGCCCTGACCACCGCGGTGATCGGCGACCGATCACGCAGAACGGCTGCCCTCATGGAAATCGCCTTGCGGGGATCAGCAGCAGTCTCGAACCGATCGACCACAGGCTCTCCAGAATAGGAATCCCTCGATGCATCGAATGTTTGAGTTAGTGGCCCGAGTGATGGATCAACAATAATTCGCGATCAATGAATTATTGTCGACTTCCAATGCCTGGCGATAGCGTGTGCGAGGTGACGGATATTGTCAGCGGAACACGACCGCTTCTGGTGGCCATCGTCGGAGCCGGACCGGCGGGGATCTATACGGCCGAAACTCTGGTCGATTCGGGCGTCGACGTGCGGGTGGATATTCTCGAGCGACTGCCCGCACCATACGGTCTGACGCGCTATGGAGTCGCACCCGATCATCCGAGCGTCAAACGTATCGTCGGTGCATTGCACAAGGTGCTCGACAACGGACGGATCCGCCTGCTGGGCAACGTCGAGTTCGGCGTCGATATCGACCTGCCGACGTTGCGCTCGCACTATGACGCCGTGATATTCGCGACCGGCGCCGACCGGGATCGCTCGCTGGATATACCCGGGGTCTCGTTGGCTGGTTCATACGGCGCCGCCGACTTCGTGTCCTGGTACAACGGTCATCCGGATGTCGATCGAACCTGGCCCCTCACCGCACAGAAAATTGCGGTGCTCGGGGTCGGCAACGTGGCGCTGGATGTGTCGCGCGTGCTCGCGAAGGGCTGCGATGAGCTGCTCTCGACGGACATCCCACCGAACGTCTACTCCGGATTACGTGCGAGTACGGCTCTGGAGGTGCACGTATTCGGCCGCCGCGGCCCGGCGCAGGCGAAGTTCACTCCGGTCGAGCTGCGCG
This sequence comes from Nocardia sp. NPDC059236, assembly GCF_042754085.1. Lineage (NCBI taxonomy): Bacteria > Bacillati > Actinomycetota > Actinomycetes > Mycobacteriales > Nocardiaceae > Nocardia > Nocardia sp. NPDC059236. Next base: position 152,213 of record NZ_JBHZAF010000019.1, on the reverse strand, counting down.
AGCTCGATCGCTCGCCAGGTATCGAAGTGATTGTCAGTCCAGACGATATCGACTACGACGACGCGTCGCGGGCTGCGCGCAGCCGATCGAAACAGGTCGACATGGTCGCCAAGGTCCTCGAAGGCTGGGTGGGGAGAGATCCGATCGACCGCCCTCGCAAACTGTTCCTGCACTTCTTCGAGTCCCCGGTGGAAATCATCGGGCGCGACGGCGCCGTGGCCGCCTTGCGGACCGAGCGCACCGAACTCGACGGGACCGGCAATGTCCGGGGTACCGGCCGTTTCCGTGAGTGGGACGTGCAAGCCGTCTACCGTGCGGTCGGCTATCGGCCTCGTCCGATGCCCGGACTGTCTATCGATGAGGCCGACGGCACGATCCTCCACGAAGCCGGGCGCGTGCTCGACCATGCAGGCGAACATATGGCCGGAATCTACGCGACGGGCTGGGCGAAGCGCGGGCCGATCGGCCTGATCGGGCACACCCGCAGCTGTGCCGCCGAGACGGTGGCCAGCCTGATGGACGATCGAGCTTCGGGTGCGCTCGGCACGTCGGTCGGCACCGCACCGGCTGATATCTCGACATACCTGGCGGACAGAGGTGTCGCCGTCACCACCTGGCAAGGCTGGCAGCGACTGGACGCGCACGAGCGCGCGCTGGGCGAGGCCGAGGGCCGTGACCGGATCAAGGTCGTCGAACGCGACGAAATGATCGATATCTCCGCGAGCGCCTGAATTGACCCCGGCACACCGTTACCCGAACCTGTTGTCGGAGACCGTGATCGGGTCGCTCACACTGAAGAACCGCATGATCATGGGTTCGATGCATACCCGCGTCGAGGGTCTCGACAGGACACTGGACCGCGAGATCGCGTTCTATCGGCGACGCGCTGAATCGAACATCGCGTTGATCATCTCCGGTGGTTTCTCCCCGAATCCCGAGGGGCGGATGGAGATCGATGCGCTTGTGATGAGCCCGGCAGCGGACCTCGGATATCAGCGGGAGCTGTGCCGGGAGGTCGCGGCAACGGGAGTTCCGTTCTTCGCTCAGATTCTGCACGCAGGCCGGTATGCCAAGGTGGACAGTTGCGTTGGACCATCCGCCAGGCGGTCGTCGGTGAGCACTCGGAGTCCGCGCCGGATGGGACGCGACGATGTCCGGGCAACGATTCGCGACTACGCGATCGCCGCGGAAACCGCACGTGATGTCGGGTACGCGGGCGTGGAGCTGATGGGCTCGGAAGGGTATCTCATCAATCAATTCCTGGCCGCGCGCACCAATGACCGTGACGACGAGTTCGGCGGCACCGCACGCCGCAGGATGCGGTTCGCGATCGAGGTGGTTCGCGCCGTCCGCGCGGCTGTCGGTCGCGAATTCCCCCTGATCTACAGAATCTCGGCTCTGGAACTCGTCGAGGAGGGCATGTCGCAGTCCGAGATCATCGACCTCGCTCAGTGGCTGGAGTCCGAGGGAGTGGACTGCCTGAACACCGGTATCGGCTGGCATGAGGCGCGCGTTCCGACCGTGGCGTATCCCGTGCCGAGAATAGCGTGGGCCGAAGCAGCTGCGGCGCTCAAGCATTCGGTCGGCATTCCTGTGGTCGCGTCCAACCGCATCAACAATCCGGACGACGCCGAGCACCTCATCGCCACCCACATGTGCGACATGGTGTCGCTCGCTCGTCCGCTGCTGGCAGACCCCGAGTTCGCCAAGAAGGTGGCCGAGGGTGTCCCGGAGGCAATCAATACCTGCATCGCGTGCAATCAATCCTGTATCGACAGGATCTTTCTCGCGCAGTCGGCGTCCTGTGTCGTCAACCCGCGTGCGCTCCACGAGGTCGAGTTCGAACCGGTGTTGCCAGCGAAACAGAAGCGGATCGCGGTGGTCGGCGGTGGCGTCGCCGGCATGACCTTCGCCTTCGAGGCTGCGGCCAGAGGGCACAAGATCACACTGTACGAACGGGATTCCTGCCTGGGCGGTCAGCTGCAGCTCGCCCGCAGGGTGCCGGACAAGTATGAGTTCGACGAGTTTCTTCGATATCTCGAGTACCGGCTGTCCGCTGAAGGTGTCAAAGTTCGTACGAGGTCGACACCCGGCGTCGTGGAGCTGGGCGGGTTCGACGACATCATCATCGCGACTGGAACACGTCCACGGGTGCCTGATATCCCGGGGATCCGCCGGGCCAACGTCACCGGGTATCAAGAGGTACTGAGCGGCAGGGTCGTACCTGGCCAACGCGTCGTCATACTCGGGACCGGCGGAATCGCCTTCGACGTCGCGGAGTATCTGCTGCGCCCGGATCCGCCCAAGCCTGAAGTCGGTCGGTTCCATCGCGAATATGGCGTTGAGATCGGCTCGGTAGCCGCCGGCGGGATCGGCCGGCGCATGAACCAGACTCACGAAGGCGGGCTGCCGAGGACCGTAGTCATGACCCAGCGCTCGGGAGCCAAGCCCGGGCGAAACCTCGGTGTCACCACGATGTGGATCAAGCGCGAGAGGCTCCGTGCCGCCGGGCTCGAGATTCTGACCGGTGTGTCGTACTCGAAGGTGGGGGAGGACGGATTACATATTGAGCAGGGCGGCGTGGATCGGACGATCGAGGCCGACACCGTCATCAACTGCACTGGTCAGGAACCGCGTACCGACCTGGTCGAGATGCTCGCTACGGCTCGTATCCGGTGTTCATTGATCGGTGGTGCGCGTGATTCGTCGGGTGTGGACATCGGACGGGCCGTCGACGAGGCCACACGCCTTGCTGTTCGGATTTAGCGCGGGGTCATGTCTGCGTATTTCCCGTATTTCCGTGCTCCAGGAAGAATACCGCGATCTGCGCTCTGGAATGGAAACCGAGCTTGTTCAGTACGCGCTGCACATGTGATTCGGCCGTGCGTGGAGATATGAAGAGACGTTTCGCGATCTCCTTGTTCGATAGGCCGCTCGTGATCAACTCGCAGATCTCCGTTTCCCGCGGGGTGAGGAGGCTGCTGAGCTGGGAGCTCGTGTTTGCTCCGATGGCGCTGGACTTCCGCGGCAATGCTGCCGGGTCGACTCGAGCCGCAGCGAACGCAATCGAGTCCGGAATCGTCATTTGTGATCCGTAATCGAAGGACCGTCGAAATGTATCTTCTCCCAACATGTGTCGGGCTACTCCGAGAGATTTCTCGCGCAGGGAGCCGAACTGACTGTTTCCGAACAGATCGCGGACGCTGAAAGTTATCCAGTGCCGACTTGCTGCACCCAGCAGGATCGCAGTTCGCTCGGCATCTCCTCTTTCCTGCGCAATCCATGCGGCGGTCTCGATGACCACTGCCATCCCGAGTGGATCTCGGAATACGGACTTGATCTCGAGCGATTTGCGGACGTTCTCGGCCGCAAGATCGATCTCACCGTGGTGAAGATTGATGAGCCCGGTTCCCCACAGCGCATATGAGCGGAGCCAGTCCTCTCCTTTGCCCTCGCATATCGATCGACTGATTTCGTACTGCTCGCGGGCGAGTTCATCGTGACCTGCGAAGAGATACGCCAGGCCCAGTTCGAATCTGAGATTTACCTCGAGGTCGGGCTCCGCGCCGACCTCGAGGTATCGACACAGTGCGCTTTCCATGAGTGCGGTCGCCTCGACCAGTCTGCCGCCGAAAAGCGCGCTGCATCCGAGTTGATGATCGCCCATGGCAGCGACCTTCGTGTCTCCGAGTTCAGCGCCGAGTTCCGCACACTCCCGCGCCCTTGCCGCCGCGTGTTCGTATTGTCCCTGTGTATTGGCGATGAACGCGTTCGTCCAGAGCGCCCGCGCGCGGTCCACGGACGGGCGGTGCGTGAGTGACAGTGCAGTGTCCAGCCATTGGCGGCCCTCCGCGAGAGAACCGAATGCCATCCACAAGAAGTAGGGTCCGGCAAGGCGGAGGCCCGCTTCGTAGGCGCTCGGGGTTCGCCGACAGTAGTTGAAGGCAGCCCGGAGGTTCGGGTGCTCGGCCCGCAGGGTGCTCGACCAGTAGCTTTGCCGAGGACCGAACCAGTCATCGGCGGCCCTTGAAACCAGATCCAGGCACCAGTCCAAGTGCCGTCGCTGTGACTCATCGGCGGCGGCGGGGTCGTCGACGATCAGTTCGCCGTATTGCCGAATCACCTCCAGTATTCGGAAGCGAACCGCGCCGGCGCTCTCTGTGCGAATGAGGATCGATTTGTCGATGAGACCCGTGATGGCGTCGATGATTCCTCGGGAATCCTTCTCATCACAGACTGCTTCGGCCGCGGCCAGAGAGAACGTACCGGCGAACACGGATGCCTTCGACCACAGTGATCGTTCGGCGGGAGTGCAGAGGGAGTAGCTCCAATCGAGTGTCGCCCGGAGGGTCTGATGGCGCTCCTCCGCAGCGCTCGATCCGCCCGTCAGGAGCGAGAAGTTCTTATTCAGACGGCTGGCGAGCTCACCGGTGGACAATATTCGAAGCCGAGCCGCGGCAAGTTCGATCGCGAGCGGTATGCCGTCGAGCTGCCGGCAGATCTGGACGATGTCGACTTCGTTCTGCGATGTCAGCGTGAAGCTGGGCACCACGGCCTTGGCGCGTTCGACGAACAGCGCTACCGCGGCGCTGGACAAGATCGTCTCGGTGTCGTCCTCGCCTTCGTCGGGGACCGGTAGTGGATCGACCATGATGCGGTGTTCGCCTGGAACATTCAGGGCTGTCCGGCTGGTCGCGAGTATTTTCAGCCGAGGCGAGCGCCGGAGCATCTCCGTGGTCAGCCGGGCAATCGAGTCGAGGAGGTGTTCGCAATTATCGAGCACCAGCAACGTATCCCGTTGCGCGACATGGCTGATGATCAGATCCACCTGGGCGCCACTGCTGGGTTCGGGCAGGCCGAGGGTGTCGATGATCGCTTGCAGGACCTGCTGCTCCTCGGTGAGGCTTGCCAGTTCGACGAGCCAGACCCCTCCTTCGAAATCGTCGGATACTGCCGCGGCAACATTGACCGAGAGACGTGACTTTCCCACGCCGCCAACGCCGACGAAGGTCACGAGACGTGCCGTCCGGAGAAGCTCACACCCCTGATGGATTTCCTCGGTCCTCCCCACAAATGTGGTCAGCTCCGACCTTGCTGCCTCGCGAGTTACGAGTGCATCACGTTTGCGCTGAGATTCTTGGCTGTTAGTCATGCCCTGCTGGCCTCTCGAGCGCCGAACCCGGTCGGACAACGACGCGGTTCTACTGATGCATAGCGTTGTATCAAAGACTAGAGACAAGGGCTGCGGGTTGCGGCTTTCCTTGCCGAGTGGCGAAAGAATACACCTCCGTACAAGCTGCCGCTGTCGGTTGAAAATCGCGAAGTGGCCCGGTCGCGGTCAGGTTCGGACGTTGCTGCGGACCGCACGGTTTTGAAGCTGCCGCATTGACACATATGTGTTGTGAATCTTGACTTCCTTGATCGAATGAACGAACGTTCACACCAGATGAACAACCATTCGATTGAGAGGTTCTCTTATGTCTCGGACGTGGCGTGAATCCAAGTGGGAAGACATCAGGTACGAGGTCGACGGCCCCGCTGCGGTGGTGACCATCGCTCGGCCCGAACGGTACAACGCCTTTCGCGGCCAGACCGTCGAAGAGCTGATCGCGGCCTTCCGACTGGCCTGGGCGGACCACAGCGTGCGCGCGGTCATCCTTACCGGCGAGGGCGAGAAGGCGTTCTGCACGGGCGGGGATGTCAAGCAGCGGGCGGAGACCGGTGACTACGGGCCCACCGAGAGCGGCATGTTCGAGATCGGCTATCTGCATCGGCTGATCCGTGAGATCCCCAAGCCGGTCATCGCAGCGGTCAACGGCGTGGCGATCGGTGGCGGTCACGTCCTGCATGTGTTGTGCGACATCACGATTGCGAGCTCGACCGCGCGATTCGGCCAGGCCGGCCCTCGTGTCGGGTCATTCGACGCAGGCTTCGGGTCGGCCTACCTCGCACGAGTTGTCGGGGAGAAGCGCGCCCGCGAGATCTGGTACTTCTGCCAGCAGTACGACGCTGTGACCGCAGAGCGGTGGGGGCTGGTCAACGCGGTCGTCGAACCGGGTGAACTGCTGCCCGAGGCGCTGAAGCGGGTCCACCAGATCGCCGCGATGAGCCCGACGGCGTTGAAGTTCCTCAAGCAGTCGTTCAATGCCGATACCGACCACCACGGTGGCCTGAGCAACCTGGCGATGTCGGCACTGGATCTGTTCACGAGTACGCCTGAAGGACTCGAGGGAGCCGCCGCGTTCGCCGAAAAGCGCAGTCCGGATTTCAACAAATACGTCAAATGATGTCCGCGGATCCGGCGGCCGCCACGAAGCGGCGCTCGGATTCTCGCTGAAAGAAAGTGAATTCGTCTTGAGCAAGCTCAGCACTCCCGTCGTGGTGGTCACCGGCGCAGCCCGAGGAATCGGCAGAGCGATCGCCACCAGCTTCTCCCAGGCCGGAGCAGCAGTCGTCGTGACCGACGTTGATCTGGCCGCCGCTCAGCAGACCGCCATGGATCTGGGTGGCACGACAATCGCCGTCCACACCGACGTCACCTCCCTGGAGTCCGTCGAGAACATGGCCGCCGAAGTCCGAAAGGCGTTCGGCCGCATCGATGTTCTGGTCAACAACGCGGGTTGGGACAAAGTGTCACCCTTCGTGGATTCAGCCCCCAAGGACTGGGACACCGTGATGGCGATCAACCTGCTCGGCGTGCTGCACACCTCGAAGACCGTGCTGCCGATGATGATCGAGCAGGGTGGTGGCCGGGTCGTCAATGTCGCCTCGGACGCGGGACGCGTCGGGTCGTCGGGCGAGGCGGTCTACTCGGCGGCCAAGGGCGGGGTGGTCGCGTTCAGCAAGTCGACGGCCCGCGAGATGGCCAGGCATGGCGTGACCGTGAACTGCGTGTGCCCGGGTCCCACCGATACGGCGCTGCTCGCATCGATCGGTGGTGACGACCCGAAGCTGCGTGACGCGCTCGTGAAGGCGATTCCGCTGCGCCGCCTCGCGCAACCTGCGGATATCGCCAACGCGGTGACGTTCTTCGCGGCCGAGGAGTCCGGCTACATCACCGGTCAGACACTCAGTGTCAGCGGCGGGCTGACGATGAGCTGACCCCCGGTCGGCGTGGCGAATCAAGCAAAGCAAACAAGCCAAGAAAGGAGTGGGTTGGCGTGAGAGACGTGGTGATTTGCGAGCCGGTGCGGACACCGATCGGCCGATATGGCGGTGCATTCAAATCGCTCAGCGCGGTCGACCTCGGAGTGGCCGCACTACAGGGCCTCATCGAACGGACCGGGATCCCTCGGCACCTGATCGAGGACGTGATTGTCGGTCACGGTTATGGCAACAGCGATGCCCCGGCAATCGGGCGAATTATCGCGCTGGACGCAGGCCTGCCGACGGAAGTGCCGGGTATGCACGTCGACAGGCGGTGTGGATCCGGGTTGCAGGCGGTCATCAATGCGGCAATGCAAGTCCAGACCGGGGTGAACGACGTCGTGGTCGCCGGCGGTGCCGAGAGTATGAGCAACGCGGCGTTCTACGCCACGGATATGCGGTGGGGTGTGCGCGACCGCGCGGTTCTCCACGACAGCCTGGTGCGGTCACGCACTACGGCCGGCGGGCGTCACCATCCGGTGGCCGGCGGGATGATCGAAACGGCGGAGAACCTGCGGAGGGAATACGCCATCTCCCGTGGGGACCAGGATGCGCTGGCCCTGCTTTCCCATGAACGCGCGGTTCGAGCACGCGATGACGGGACACTCGCGGAAGAGATTGTTCCGGTGACGGTCGAGCACCGGGGGAGCGCGGTCGTCGTGGATAAGGATGAGCACCCGCGCGCCGATACCACGCTGGAATCGCTGGCTCGGCTGACACCGATCCGGCTGGGCATCGATCCCGAGGCGACCGTGACCGCCGGCAATGCCAGCGGACAAAATGACGCCGCTGCGATGTGCGTGGTCACGACCAAGGAGCGAGCACTCGAACTGGGGCTCCGCCCGCTCGTGAAGTTGGCGGGCTGGGCGGTCAGCGGAGTGGCGCCGGAGTTCATGGGAATCGGACCGGTACCCGCGACCAAACGGGTGCTGACGCGGCTCGGACTGAGCTTGGCCGACATCGACCTGATCGAGCTGAACGAAGCTTTCGCGGCACAAGCCCTCGCCGTTATGACCGCGTGGAAGTTCGGCAAGGACGATCTCGCGCGCACCAATGTCCACGGTTCCGGGATCTCGCTGGGTCATCCTGTCGGCGCGACCGGTGTTCGGATGCTGGCCACTCTCGCACGCGAACTGGATCGTCGGCAGGCCCGATTCGGCCTCGAGACGATGTGCATCGGCGGTGGCCAGGGACTGGCCGCGGTTTTCGAGCGGGTGTCCTGATGAGCGTTGTCACCGCGTCCACCGATCGACCACCGCTGGACGGCATTCGGGTCATCGACATGGGCGGAGTAGGACCCGGTCCTTTCGCCACGATGATGTTGTCGGACCTCGGCGCCGAGGTGACCGCGATCAAGAAGGCGGGCGCCGACGGGGGAATCGTCGGCGCTACCACCCGCTCGATGTCGCGTGGCAAGCAAGAGATTCATCTCGACATCAAGGACGAAGCGGACCGAGCGCAGATTTGGAAACTGCTCGAAGAGGCAGACGTGCTTGTTGAGGGATTCCGCCCAGAAGTCATGGAGCGGTTGGGTTTCGGCCCCGACGAGGTAGGCGCGCGTTGCCCATCATTGATCTACGCACGGGTCACCGGATGGGGTCGAGAGGGGCCCAAAGCGAACGAAGCCGGCCATGACATCAACTACATCGCGTTGACCGGGCTCCTGGATCAGGTCGGACATCCGCGGCAGCCGCCGGTGATCCCCCTCAACGTGGTCGCGGATTTCGCCGGCGGTGGGATGTTCGTCGTCGCGGGAATTCTCGCGGCGCTGGTCGAGCGCTCCCGGTCAGGGAAAGGGCAGGTCGTCGACACCGCGATGATCCACGGGGTCGCTTATCTCCAGGCGATGGTCCTAGGGCTTCGCAAGGAGAATCTGTGGCAAGACCAGCGCGGAACGAATTTCGTCGACGGTTCGCGACCCTTCTACACCACCTACGCCACCGCTGATGGCGGAGCCGTCGCCGTCGGTTGCCTCGAAGACCGGTTCTATGCGGAGTTTCTCCGATTGCTCGGTCTGCCGGCCGCCGACTGGGATCGCAGTGATCCCGCGCGATGGCCGCAACAGCGGTTTGCGCTCGCGGCGATCTTCGCTGCGCACGACCGGACACACTGGGATCAGCTCTTCGCAGGCAGTGATGCGTGTGTGACACCGATTCTCAGTCTCGCCGAGGCCGCTCGGCATCCGCACGTCATCGCCGAGGGCGCATTCATAGGTTCTGCCCCGGACGAGGCGAATGTCGCACCGCGATTTTCACGAACGAGAACAGACGTCGATTCGTCGACCCCCGACACCATGGCTGGGCGCTGAGATGAACACTGCAAACGAGTTGATTCGCGTGACGACCAACGACGTCGGCGTCCGGCGCCTGGAGATCGACAATCCGCCCGCCAACGCAATCAATACCGCTGTGGCACAACGGCTGTCGGAGTCCATCGCCGCAGCGAACGACGATCCTGCCGTCCGCTGCCTCGTGATCGGAAGCGTCGGCAAGCACTATTCCCTCGGCGCGGATATCAAGGCGCTGGCAGTTGCCACAACATCGGAGGGTGCCGAGTTTCTCGGCAGCATTCGTGCGGCTTTCGACGCCGTCGAGTCGGCGAGAGTCCCCACGATCGCTGCCATCGGCGGAATGGCGACGGGGGGTGGCGCCGAACTTGCCCTCGCCTGTGACATCAGGATCGTTTCCCCGGACGCGAGACTCGCGCTGCCCGAAGTGCGCCTCGGGTTGCTGCCGGGCGCCGGCGGTACCCAACGGCTCGTCGACATCGCCGGGATCGGTGTGGCACTCGACCTGATCCTCACCGGGCGAACGATCGATGCGGACGAGGCGCTGAGGCTCGGATTGGTCTCCAGGATCGCCCAGGAGCCGATCACAGCGGCGACCGAACTCGGCCGACAGCTCGCCGGCTACCCGCAGGCGGCAGTGTCGGAGATTCGGCGCGTGTTCACAGCCCGGCGTGTCGAAGGACGGGGCGCCGGATTCCAGGCCGAAGGCGAGGCCATCGGCGACTTGCTTCGCTCGGCCGATGCGCGGTCCGCAATAGAGGAATTCGTCAATCGGTCGACCCAGCGGACCCGCGCGAGCGGGTAGCGCCGATCCGGCGACGACTACAGGTTTGATCAGGAAGCAGGACAGACATGAGTTCCACACCCAACTCTCCGGGCGACGCGTCATTAGTGGATGTCGCACTGAAGGCGCGCGGTGAAACCTGGGAGCAGATGGCAGTCGCCGGGCGATACCGTACGGCGTCCCGGACCATCACCGAACCCGATCTTGCGGCATTCGTGAATCTCGCGGGTCTGACCGAGGGCTTGTTCCTCGACGCCCGATATTCGATCGAAGCCGGATTCGCCGGTCGTCTCGTGCCGGGCATGCTGACCTATTCCTTCGCCGAAGGTCTCGTCATGCAGACCAACGTCCTGCAGGGCACCGCGGTTGCCTTTCTGGGAATGTCGCTCGAAATTCAACAGCCGGTTTTCGTTGGTGACACTATCCACGTCGTCATCGAGGCAACTGATGCGCGGGCGACGAGTAACAGTGACCGGGGGATCGTGACCACACGAAACACCGTGGTGAATCAGCGAGGCGAGCCGGTGCTCACCTACACGCCGATGCGAATGATCAAAAGTCGGTCCGGATCCCAGGAGTAATGCGATGACCTCGGTCCCAGTGGATACCCTCCTCACCGATGTCCGTGAGGGGAGTCGCCGGGCTGTCAGTCGAGCGCTGAGCCGACTCGAGAACGGCGACGCCGAACTCACAGCGGCGGCGTTGCGCTTGTCGCGTTCGAGTGCGTGGGTACTCGGTATTACCGGCGCACCTGGCGTCGGTAAGAGCAGCACGATCAGGCGCCTGATCGAACTGGGGCGGCGCGCTCAGCGTCGCATTGCGATCCTGGCCTTCGATCCGACCAGCATCAACAGTGGTGGCGCCCTCCTGGGTGATCGCCTGCGAATGGCCGAGGTGCTCGACGCCGAGGCGAGCGTCTACATGCGGAGCATGGCGACCCGGCTGCACCTGGGCGGGCTCAGTCGCTCGTGTCCGGCCGCGGTAAATATCCTCGCGTCAGCCGGATTCGACATGATCATCGTCGAGACCGTGGGCGTCGGCCAATCGGAGGTCGACGTCATGCGTCTCGCAGACACGGTGCTCGTGATTGTCGGTCCGAACTCGGGTGACTGGGTCCAGGCCGCCAAAGGTGGCGTGATGGAGATCGGCGATGTAGTCGGTATCTCGAAGTCCGACCTCGACGGTGCCGCCGATACCTTCCGCGACGTTCGGGCGATCATCGGCCATCGTCCCGGATCCGAGGCGATCATTCCGGTCGTTCCTTTCTCCGCTCACCAGAAGAACGGCCTCGACCAGCTATGGCAGGAGTTGCTGGCCTGCGCAAAAGCAGGTTCGCAGGTCACCGACGGGTCCGCGATGCGCACGCTGGTGCACAGCACCATCGATGCCGTCCTCGACGGATTGACCGACAGCGCAATGACGGAATTGATGGCGAGCACATCGTCGTCCGAATTGCTGTGGCACCTGGCCGATCTGGTGACCGCCGAACGCCCGCCTCTTGACGAAAGGAACGAAGGAGCATGATGAACGAAGGTGAAATGGCCGAATTCCGTGAGCATATTCGGCAGTGGCTCCGGACGAACCTCTCGTCCCCCGAGAAGTGGGGCTCGATCTTCACGGTCGAGGGATTGCAGCGCCGGCGCCAGTGGGAGCGACAGCTTTTCGAGGCCGGGTACGCCGTGCTGAGCTGGCCTCCGGAATGGGGTGGCGCGAACGCGGACATCGAGACCGAGAACATCTTCCAAGAGGAGTACCTCGCCGCGGGAGCGCCCGAGCGGCTGAACAAGGTCGCCCTCGGCATGGCCGGTCCCACCGTACTGCGCCACGGATCGCTTGCCCAGCAACAGCGTTGGCTGCCCGGGATGGCCGACTGCGACGAGATCTGGTGCCAGGGCTTCTCCGAGCCGGACGCCGGCAGTGACCTTGCCTCGTTGCGGACCCGCGGCCGGGTCGATGGCGATTCACTGGTGATCACCGGGCAGAAGACGTGGTGCACCCATGGGCCTATCGCGGATTGGATGTTCGCCCTCGTACGGACGAAACCCGACCCTGATCCGCGCGGGAGTCTGACTTTCGTCATGATCCCGATGGACGCCCAGGGGGTGGACGTGCGCCCGATTCGTCAGCTGCACGGCGCACCGGATTTTGCTGACGTCTTCTTCGAGGATGTTCGGGTGCCGATGGAGAACGTCATCGGCGAGGTCGGCCGTGGCTGGGATATCGCGCGAAGCACCTTGCGCCAGGAACGCGCCTCGGGGTTGGCCAGCCACGTCTCGCTCACCATGGAGGCCGACCGGCTTGCCGCCGCGGCCGCAGCGCTCGAGGAACGCGCTGATATTCGGTGCCGGGTAGCGACGGCCTATGCCACCAGCCGTGCATTCTCGGCTTACGTCGCGCAGCGCCGGGCGGATCCGGAGACCGACAGGTCCAGCGTGATCAAGCTGGCTTGGTCGCAGGCGCGCCGAGAAAGCTATGAGGGCCTGATCGAATGCGCCGCGGCAACTCCCGGAGGACCCTCCGCCGAACTCGAACACGCGTACTGGCACGTTCGCGCGGCCGAGATCTACGGCGGTTCGAATGAGGTGCAGCGCAACATCATTGCCCGGAAGCTGCTGAACCTTCCCGCCGGGGCGGGGGCACGATGACCGTCGAACAGATCGCTCCCGCGGAGTTCAGGACCGCCCTTCAGGACATCTTCCGGAAGGAATGGACGCCCGAGTTCGTCCGTGCCCGATGGGACGGCGGGCCGGACCGCGCTCCCGACGCATGGGCGGCTCTGCGCGGCGTCGGCCTCGCCGAGATATTCCTGGCACGCGACGGCGAGCAGCCTGTCGTGTCCGGCGAACTTCGGCTGGTCTTGGCGGAAGAGGTCGCTCGCGTGCTCTTCCCCCTGCCTGTGGCCGAGACGCTCTTGGTTATCGGCCCCATACTGGCAAGGAGCACACAGGGTTTCGCCCGAGATTGGCTCGGCCGCTTGGCCGAGGGGAATGCGTTCGGAGCCCTCATGCTCGAGGACGGCAAGCCGGTCGATGAGGCCGACACCGCCGACTTCATCCTGGCCGTCCGCGACGACCGGTTCGTTCTCGTCGAGCGTGAGCGCTACCGGGTCGAACCGGTGACCACGCAGGATCGGGCCCGCCGGGCGTATCGGGTCGAATTCGCTACCGAGGACGCCCGGGCACTCGATGTCGGTCCGGAACTGATCGACGAGGCGTGGACCTCGATGGTGAAGATTACGGCCGCCCGTCTGCTCGGCGTCGCTGACGTGCTGTTCGAACGGACCGTCGGCTATGTCAGCCAGCGGCAGCAATTCGGGCAACCGGTCGGGGCGTTCCAGAGCATTCAGCATCGCATCGCGGATGTTTTCGTCGCACTCGAACTGGCCAGGGCGCTGGTCTACGAACCAGCAGATGCGGTCAACGCCGGCCGGAGGCCGATCGCGATCAGCGCTTCGGCGGCGAAGGTGCAGGCGGCGACAGCCGAGCGCCTCGCCAACAGGGAGGCGCTGCAGCTGCACGGCGCCATGGGATTCAGCTGGGAGTACGACCTGCATTTCTGGCTCAAGCACGGCAAGGCCCTCGAACAGGAGTACGGCACTGTCAGTGCCCACCTCGAGGTACTCGCCGAATCCTGCTTCGAAGCCGCAAAGACCGAGATTGGTAAGGAGATCTGATGGGTGCACAAGAAAGATATCGGGTATTGGTGGCGAAGCCAGGATTGGATTCGCACGACCGCGGCACCCGCGTGTTGGCGGCTGAGCTCATGCGCAGCGGCTTCGAGGTCATCTACACCGGAGTGTGTCTGTCACCGGAGGCGATTGCGCGAGCCGCGGTCGACGAGGATGTCGAGACTGTTTGTCTCAGCATGCACGTCGGCGCCCACATCGCCATGACCGAGAACGTGATGAAAGAGCTCAGGGCAATCGACGGCCACGACATTCCGGTCATCTGCGGCGGTGTCATCCCGGTGCGAGATCACGACCGGCTCCGAGAGCTCGGCGTCGCGTGGATCGTTCCACCACGGGCATCGCTGCAGGAATCCATCGAAGGAATCTCGCAGTACTGCGGCGCTTATCGCATGGAACGCGACAGCGAGGAACTAGACAGCGCGGAAGGTGTTCGGTAATGGACTTCTCATTGGACGATATCGACCAATACCTGGTCGAGACCACGCGGAAATTCGCGCAGACCGTCTTGCTCCCCAAATACACCGATTGGGATCGGACCAAAACGTTCCCGCGGGAAATGTGGGACCGCATGGCCGATATCGGCCTGCTCGGTCTGCGGGTACCTGAGCAATACGGCGGTACCGACGCGCGATATCTGTCGACCGGCCTGGCCGCCGAGGAGATCGCGGGCGGTGACTTCAACTGCGCCTACGCGGTGATGCTGACCGGGCTGGTGGCGGACGTCCTCGCCAAGAACGCGAGTGTCGAGCTGCAGCGGGAAGTCTTCCCCGAGATTGTCTCCGGGCGGTCGGTCGTGGGGTTGAGCCTGACCGAACCACAGGCCGGGTCGGACGCCGGCGCCATCGGAGCCAGTGCGGTCCGAAGCGGTACCGACTATGTCCTCAACGGTCAGAAGGCGTCGGTCTCGCTGGTCCAGGCGGCGGATGGGCTGATCGTTTTCGCCAGGACGGACAAGGACGCGGGTCACCGCGGTGTTTCGGCATTCTGGATGCCGACGAATCTTCCAGGCGTGACGGCGCAGCCGTACAACGACATGGGACACCGGGCACTGGGGCGGGGCGACCTGTTCCTCGACAACGTCCGTATTCCGGAGCGCTACCGGATCGGCGACGAGGGCCAGGGCTTCTACACGGTGATGCGCGGGTTCGACTATGCCCGCGTGGTGATCTCGCTGATGTGCATTGCCGCAGCGCGGCAGACCATGGCGGAAACCATCACTTATGTGCAGCAGCGCAAGGCATTCGGCAAGGCATTGGGCGAGCACCAAGGCGTCGCCTTCGTGATCGCTGAGAACGCCGCGAAACTCGAATCGGTGAGGTCGCTGTGCTACAAGGCTCTCTCCATGCGTGATGCCGGAGTCGACCATACGACCGAGGCTTCGATGTGCAAGATGCTCGGTCCGCGCTACGCCGTCGACGCGATCCACGAGCTGCTGCTCTTGCACGGGCACTATGGATACACGCAGGATTTCCCTGTCGAGCAGCGACTGCGTGACGTCATCGGCCTCGAGCTGGGGGATGGCCCTGCCCAGATTCAAAAGCTCGTGGTCGCGCGCCGACTTCTCGGCCGGAGCTTCGCGCCATGAGTTCCGAGTATTCCGATCGCCGCCACGAAACCTCCGTGCTGCGCAAAGAGGTTCGTGCGTTCCTCGAAGCCGAGCGGAACGCGGGTGGGTTCATACCCGAAGTCGATTCGTGGCTGGGCGGTTTCGACGCCGGCTTCAGTCGCAAACTCGGTGCCCGTGGGTGGATCGGGATGACATGGCCGGAACGCTTCGGCGGACAAGGTCTGAGTAACGTCCACCGGTTCGTACTGATCGAAGAGCTGCTTGCCGCGGGTGCGCCCGTGGCGGCTCACTGGTTCGCCGACAGGCAAGTCGGTCCGGCGATCATCAGGCTGGGCACGCCCTTCCAGCAGGAGTACTTTCTCCCTCGCATTGTGCGCGGAGAACTCTTCTTCGCGGTCGGGCTCTCGGAGCCGGACTCCGGTTCCGACCTCGCGTCGGTCCAGACCCGCGCGGAGCCGAACTCCGACGGTTGGCGGATCCGAGGCACAAAACTGTGGACGAGTGGGGCCCACGCCTGCCACAACATCGTGGTGTTGTGCCGATCGGAGCGGCGCGGCGCCGACCCGCGCGCGGGACTGAGCCAATTCATCGTCGATCTGACCTCTCCCGGTGTGACTGTCCGGCCGATTCGGTTGCTCAATGGCGAGCACCACTTCAACGAAGTCCAGTTCGACGACGTACAGGTCGGGCCCGAGGCGTTGCTCGGCGAGGTTGGCGCCGGCTGGAGTCAGGTCACCGCAGAACTCGGTTTCGAGCGCAGCGGGCCGGAGCGTTTCTTGAGCACGCTGCCGCTGCTGGAGGCCTACCTGGCAAGTGACCCGTCACCCGAGGACTCCCGAGCTGCGGCGACTGTCGGCTCCGCGGCCGCGGAATTGTGGTCGCTCCGGCAGCTTTCGATCAGCGTCGCCGGCGCGATGGACACCGGTGAGGTGCCTGCGCTCGAGGCCACGATCGTCAAGGACCTCGGCACGCGATACGAACAGCGGCTCGTCGACGACGTCAGGTCGCTCGTAGGAGCGTGCCCGCCCGGGTCGCGCCTGGAGTCTCTCCTGCGTCGTGCGGTCGAACATTCGCCGGGCTTCACCCTGCGCGGCGGAACCAACGAGGTACTCAGAAGCATTGTCGCGAAAGGACTCGGGATATGAGTGACTTGACCGATGTGGTGGCATCACTCGATCCACTGTTCCGCAAATACGCGACACGCGAGCGAGTCCTTGCCGCGGAAGGCGATTGGGATGCCGAGCTCTGGCACCAGTTGGACGAGTCCGGGTTCACCGCGATCGGGGTTCCCGAGGACGAGGGCGGTTCCGGCGGTGACCTCGCCATCGCGTGCGGAGTGGTGCGCGCCGCGGCCCGCTTCACCGCGCCGGTCCCACTCGCCGAGTCGCTGATTCTCGGCTCCTGGTTGCGCAGCCGCTGCGGGCTGGCGCACGAGCCCGGTCCGACCGCCGTCGCGGTCGTCGACCGCCGGGTCAACTACTGGGCTACCTCGAAGGATTTGCTCATCGACATCGACCTTCCGCAGGTGGCGTGGGGTCGTATGAGTAAGCGGGTGCTGGTGGTCATTCTCCGGGCCGACACCACCCACATCCTCGATGTGCCGCGCGACCGGTTTCGTGTCGAGTGCACCCAGAACCTTGCCGGTGAGCCAGTGGACCGTCTCACGGCCACCGGCCTCGATCCGAGTTCCGTGCCGGCCGTCGTTGTCCGTGGCAACCTCGGCGAAGCCATCCGGCAGCGGGGCAGTCTCGCGCGGACGGTCATGATGAGCGGGGCGATCGACGCGCTGATCGAGATGACCTGTTCCTATGCGCGAGAGCGGGAACAGTTCGGCATGCCGATCGCCCGCTTCCAGGTCGTGCGTCATCACCTCGCGGCATTGGCCGCCGAATCCGCTGTGGCAGGTGCGGCAGCGGACGGCGCCGTGGCGGCAGTGGAACGCGGAGCGGATCTGGCCGCGATCGCTGCCCGCGTCCGGGTCAGTCAGGCTGCGGGGACCGCATGCCGGATCGCACATCAAGTCCATGGCGCGATGGGATTTACCCGCGAACATGCTCTGCATCTCGTCACCCGGCGTCTCTGGGCTTGGCGTGACGAGCACGGGAGTCAGTCCGACTGGGAACTCGACCTCGGGCGGCGACTGCTCACCGATGGCCGGGGAGCTCTCTGGGCCATGGCGACAGAGCGAGAGCCAGCGTGATGTATCACGGTCGCGGCCACCAGGCCGATCGCAAGAAACTCAGGTCAGGACAGAACAATGCGCGGTGAACAGCCCAATGCTCCCGATACCGACACCCAGGTAACCTCGCCTGCCGGCTTTCCGGCGCGCACGTTCTACACCGAACCGGGTGAATCCGCACTCGCCGACCCCGGCACCTTTCCGTTCACCCGCGGACTGCATCAGCTCGGCTTCCGGAAGCATTCGTGGGTCAAGAAGCTGATCTCGGGATACGGCACGGCCGAGGAGACCCGCGAACGCCAGATCGAGCTCTGGAACTCAGGGCAGGAGGGCGTCGGAGGAACAAAGCCACTCCACATCGTGGTCGACATTCCGACAGCCGATGGGTACGACAGCGACCATCCCCGTGCCGTCGCTGAAGTCGGACTCTGCGGTGTCGCGATCGACAGTGTCGAGGACGTGAAACGGCTGACGGAGGGCATGCCCCTGGACAAGCTCACCACGACCCTCATCCTGGCAGGACCTGCACCGATGGTGCTGGCGATGTACATCGTCGTCCTCGAGGAAGCTGGCATCGACATCCGGGGGATGGGCGGCCAAGTCTGGAACAACCCGCTCTCGGAGTATGTGACATCGATGTGGCCGACGCTGAGCCCGAAAGCGGCGTCACGAACGATGACCGACACGATGAAATTCTGTGCGACCCGGATGCCCAAATTCCGGGCGGTGAACCTGGATGGCTACAACGTGCGGGAGGCGGGCACCACCGCGGTGCAGGAAGCCGCCTACATGATCGCCGAAGCGGTGGATCTCATCAGAATCGCGTCACGATCAGGAGAGGTCGAGCCTGCTGCTTTGGCGCGGACACTCACAGTCAGCTGGGCCGTGCACAGCGACTTCTTCGAGGAGATCGCCAAGTTCCGGGCAGCACGCCAGGTCTACGCCGAGGTGCTGAAGGAAAAGTTCGCCATCACCGAGATAGATGCGCTGAAGTTGAAAGCCCATGCGCAGACTGCGGGATCGACACTGACCGCGCAGACCCCGCAGACGAACGTCGCTCGGGTCGCTCTCGAGGCGCTTGCCGCGGTACTCGGCGGGTGCCAGAGCATGCACACCTCGTCCTACGACGAAGCCTTGGGGATCCCGACCAGCGAGGCAGCGCAGATCTCCCTGTTCACCCAGCATGTGATCGACAAGGAGTCCGGTGTCACCAGGGTCGCGGACCCGCTGGGTGGTTCCTGGTACCTGGAGGATCTCACTGCGAACATGGCACAGGCGATCCGCGCAGAGGTCGACAGGATCGAAGAGCTCGGTGGATTCACCGCAGCGGTGGATCAGCAGGACCTGCAGCAGCGAGTGGCCGATTCGGCGTACGCGTACGAGCAGAAGGTGAACGCCGGTCAGGTCAAGATCGTCGGAGTCAACTTCCTTCCCACCGTCCCGGAGCCTGTCGACGTGTTCACGGTCAGCCAGGAGTCGCAGCAGAAGCAGATCGCGTTCGTGAAACAGGTTCGCCGAGAGCGGGATAACGCCGTGTGCGAAGCAGCACTCGCGCATGTGCGAGCGGTCGCGGCCGACGAGACCGCATCGGTGATGCCGGCGCTCATCGAGGCGGCCCGAGCACGCGCGACATTGGGGGAGATGGTGCTGGCCATTCAGGACGTTCTCGGTGGTTACCAGCGCGAAACCGTACTCGCACGATGATGATCGGCAGCCTTGGGCTCGCCCGGGGACGGCGGTTCGATGGGGTCACCTGATGATAGTTTTGACTGCGTTCGAGCACTTCGATTGTGCGGGTGGAGGTTGCAGTGTCCTCAGCGTCGTTTGTAGATCCGGACGAAGCGGCCCGCGCCGCGCGTACACGGAGCCGCAACCAGCAGCTGCTCAGCGCGGCGGCCCGGTTGATGGAGCGCGAAGGGTTCAGCAACGTATCGATGCAGGCGCTCGCCACCGAAGCCGGAGTGAGCGTGGGCCTCATCTACCGCTACTTCGGCGGCAAGCACGATCTCCTCCTGGCCACGATTCTCGGCATCGTCGACGACCTGGCGACGCGGATACCCGCTGCAGTCCTGTCCGCCGGTCCCGATCCGGTGGAGCGGCTGGCGGCCGGGTTCCGGGCCTACTGCGAAGTCGTCGACAGCAACCGGCACGCAGCGATGGTGACCTATCGTGAGAGTCGTTCACTCGATGACGAATCCCGCTCGAAGATCAAGCGGCTCGAGATCGAGACGAGCGAGCCGCTGCGAGTCGCAATTTGTGACGGCATTGCCGCAGATTTGATGAAGGTCGCCGACGTCGACCTGGCTGTGTCGAATCTGATGCTCATGGCCCACTCGTGGGCGTTGAAGAACTGGTACCACGAGCGGGAAATCTCCCTTGATGAGTATATCCGTAGTCAGACGGGGTTCGTGCTGCGCGCCATAGTGGAGGATAAGGCGCTCCCCGCGTACACGCATCTGGTCTAGGCCTTCGGCCGCAATTCTCTCCTGTATGGGCGTGTGGTTTCGCGCGCTCGAAATATGATACGCACTAAATGAAGTGAGGACTCATGACCACCCAGCGAACGATGCTGCTTGCTACCTACAACATCAACAAAAATGCGAGCGAAGACGACTATGACAAGTTTCTTCGCGAAGTCGATATGCCGTTCTACAACAGCATCGAGAGTGTGGTCCGATACTCGAACTGGAAAGTAGTCGATCAGAAATTGGGTGAAGTCGGATTCCGCTACATCGATCTCATCGTCGTCGATGGGGATGATCCCTTCGAGTTGTTCAAAAAGAACTCTGACGTGCAGGAGTTCATCAAGATGTGGGAATCGAAGTGGGCAGAGTTCGGTACCGATGAGAAGTATCGCGGTAAGAACTACCAGATCGTGCAGCTCGACGAGATCGCCGCGCCGGACTAACGGGTTATCGTCGCCGGTATGAATTGATAAAACGAGAGCCGGTGGCCTCGGCCGCCGGTCCTCGTTATATTTCTCGGGAGCGTCGACGACGATTTATATCGGTGATACCCTTGGGGCCACGGCGTCTAGAGGTGGTTATATTGGATACGCCCGCGAAAGTCTGCCTTATCGGCCCGTCGGTATGCACCCGTCGGGATTCAGAATCACGCTCGGACCACGGCGCCGCCGCGGATCTCGCAGCCGGGGGCTGAGAGCATCGATGCCCACGTTCGATCCGCTTGCGACGCAGCGTGACGTCACCCCTGCGATCACAGCGGAGCTGGAGGCAGCCGGCTTCGATAATGCGGTGGAGATCGGCCGCGGCGGATTCGGTGTCGTCTACCGATGCGACGAGCCTGCCCTCGATCGCACCGTTGCGGTCAAAGTCCTTGTCTCCGACATTGATTCGGAAACACTAGAGCGTTTCCTCCGCGAGCAGCGGGCAATGGGAAGACTGTCCGGACATCCGAACATTGTCAATATTCATCAGGTAGGTACTACGGGCAGCGGTCGGCCCTACATCGTGATGCAATACCACCCGCTCGGCTCGCTGGAGGCACGGATCCGCCGCGACGGCCCGCTTAGCTGGCAGGAGGCGCTGCGAGTCGGAGTGAAGCTGGGGGGCGCACTCGAGTCGGCGCATCGTATCGGCATCCACCATCGGGACGTGAAACCCGGCAACATCCTGCTGACCGACTACGGTGAACCGCAACTGGCAGACTTCGGCATCGCGCGGATCGCGGGAGCCTTCCAGAGCTCCACGGGCGCAATCGTGGGTTCACCAGCGTTTATAGCCCCGGAAATACTTGAGGGCGATCCCGCGACTGCGGCGTCGGACATCTACAGTCTGGGTGCCACGCTGTTCTGCGCGGTGACCGGCCACGCTGCCTTCGAACGCCGCAAGGGTGAGCAGGTGGTTGCCCAGTTTCTGCGGATCACCACCCAACCGGTCCCCGATCTGCGTGGGGGACGAATTCCGGATGATGTGTGCGCCGCCATCGAACGGGCGATGGCAGGGAGGGCAGGCGACCGTCCGGCCAGTGCTGCCGAGCTCGGCCGCGAGCTTCGAGAGATTCAACGTCGACACGGTTGTACCGTGGACGAAATTCCACTCGCCGCCGAGCCCGGTATGAGCGCCCGGATCGACGACGACTCGAGTTCTGTACGTGTGGTGACCGACCATTCGGAGCGGCGTGCACGAGTCGACGCGCCGCCCACACCGGCAACCAAGTTCCGGCCATCGATGCCCGCCCGTTCGCTGGTTGTGCGGCGTCGACTGCTCGAGATCCTGCGCGGTGGCCAGGAACGGCGGTTGACGGTGATTCACGCGCCGGCCGGCTTCGGTAAGAGCACCCTCGCGGCCCAGTGGCGTGATGTTCTGATCGAGCGGGGGAGTGCGGTCGGCTGGCTGACGGTCGATGACGACGACAACAACGTCGCATGGTTTCTCATGCACCTGATCGAGGCGATACGGCGCGTGCGCCCCGCTCTGGTGAATGGGATCGGCGAGCTGCTCGAGGAGTACGGTGACGACGCCAAGCGCTACGTGCTGACGTCGTTGATCGACGAGATCCATGACCGCGGTGAACATCTGGTCCTGATCATCGACGACTGGCACCGGATTTCGAGTGGTGCGACTGTCGGCGCGATGGAATTTCTGCTCGATAACGGTTGCCACCACCTCCAGGTCGTGGTGACGAGCAGAACTCAGGCCGGGCTTCCGCTGAGCAGGATGCGAGTGCGCGACGAACTGGTCGAGATCGATTCGGTAGCACTGCGATTCAACGATTCGGAGTCCAGATCCTTCCTCGTCGATCTGGCCGGCCTGGCGCTGGAGAATGACGACGTGGTCCATCTGCGGGAATCGACCGACGGATGGGTAGCCGCGCTGCAGTTGGCGTCGCTGTCACTGCGCGGGTGTGAGGACCCGGTCGAGCTGATCGGGAACATGTCGGGCAGACATCACGCCATAGGCGAATATCTGGCCGAGAACGTGCTCGACACACTGGAACCCGAGCTTCTCGATTTCCTGCTGGCGACGTCGATCACCGAACGGATCTGTGGCGATCTCGCGTCGGCGCTGGCCGGGGTGACTCGTGGTCAGGCGATTCTCGAGGCGGTCGAGGATAGAGACCTCTTCCTGCGCCGGATGGATGAGGACGCGGAGTGGTTCCATTTTCACCAGCTCTTCGCGGAGTTTCTGCGTCGCCGGCTCGAGCGCGACGACCCCGATCGGGTTGTCGCACTCCATCGGACGGCCTCGGTGTGGTTCGCCGAGCACGGCCTGCTCAGTGAGGCCGTGGATCATGCTCTTGCAGCAGGAGACCAGGAGCGGGCAGTCGAACTGCTCGAATCGGACGGAACGCGGCTGCTCGAGCACTCGCAAATGTCCACCCTGCTCGCACTGATCGCGAAACTGCCACCGCGACTGGTGGTGTCGAGCCCGCGGCTGCAGCTCGGGGTGGCTTGGGCTCGGGAGGTGCAGCGTCATCCGGCGGCCCAGTCGGCACTCGACCTCGTCCACTCCCTGCTGGACAAGAGCACGCTTCCCGCATCGGAGGTCGCGGATCTCCGGGTCGAGGCAGATGTTGTCCAAGGCGCGATCGAGATCTCCGCCGATCGGATCGACGGCGTGGCCGGGTTGGTGTCGGAATGTCTGGCCAAACCGGAGACTCAGCGCCCCTGGGTTGTGTCCGCCGCGGCGGACATCGCCACGTTCGTCGAGATCTACCGGTTCGACTTCGGCGCGGCACGCCGGAGGCAGGAGTGGGCTACCACCTATCACAGCAGGACGAGCGGCCCGTTCAGCGTGATATACGGATATTGCTTCGCGGGTATCGCCGCGCGGGAGGTACTCGATATTTCGGGGGCGGAGGAGAACTTCCGGAAGGCGCTGGACCTCGCCAGCGAATATGGGGGACGTCATTCGTACTCGGCGCGGCTCGCCGGTGCGCTGCTGGGCGAGATTCTGTACGAACGAAACGACGTCGCCGCCGCCGAGCGTCTTCTGGACGAAAGCTCCGAACTCGGAACAGAAGGCGGCTTGGTCGATTTCATGCTCGCGACGTATGTCATCGGCGCCCGGGTCAAGGCAGCCGGGGGCGACCTCGAATCTGCGGTGCGACGTCTGCGCGACGGGTCGCGGATGGCCGAAGATCTCGCGCTCCCGCGGTTGGCCGCCGGAATCAGTAACGAGGAGATCAGGTCGGGTATATCGTCCGCATCCGAAGCCGGCGCGCGCCCTGGCGGATTGGATCTGCGCGTCTCCGATGCGGGGCTCCGAAGCCGACACGATGGCATCGTGGCGATCACAGCAGAGCTCGACGAGGATTCGGCGATAAGGCTCCTGCTGGCGTCCGGCGAACCCGAAGGGGTCGAGACAGCCTGTGCCCGCGCCGCGGCGCTGGCGGGCTGTCTTGACGACCAGCGGCGGCCACGGGCGTCGCTTCATGCGAGACTTACACTGGCAGCATGCCTTTCGGCGGCGAAGCGGATGGCTGAAGCTGAGAGCGTGTTGGTGCACGTCGCCGCGCAATGCGCCGATCTCGGCCTCATTCGCCCCCTGCTCGACGAAGGCCCACACGTTATTGCCGTTCTTGTCGCCCTCCGGGAGGATCAGCGCAATGGGCACTGGCCTCAGGAGTGGCCGGTTGTGCCCAGTGACTTCGTGGATCGCCTCCTGGCGAGTCGACCTTGTCGGGGTGCGGCACCCTCAACGGGAGGGGTGCTTTGACTCCACAGTGGGGGACTTCTATAGTTCCCTAACAAACGTTGGTTCGAAGGGGTGTGCCCGATGGTGTCCGATGGCTGGTGAGAATGCGACAGCATTGAATGATCCACCGCCTAAGTCGACCTCGGAAATCATCGTTGAAACCGGCTTGAAGCTCTTTTCCGAGATCGGATACGACGGCGCCTCGATGCGTCAGATCGCGTCCATTGTCGGTATACAGCCGGCGAGTCTGTACAACCATTACGCCTCCAAAGAAGAGCTCCTATGGTCCATCGTCGAGGATGCGCTGGTGCGGATCCGCAGCTATCAGCGCCGGGCTTTCACCGAAGAGGCGACAACCGTCGATAGGCTCCGGGCCTTTGTTCGATTGCATGTCCGGTTCCATGCCGAGCACCGGCAGATGGCGCGCGTCGTCAACAACAATATGGAAAGCCTGAGCCCAGCACACTACTCGATCACCGCGCAGCGTCGGGAGGAGTTCGAGCACGGTCTGCGTCAGATTCTCCAGTTCGGGTCCGACGAAGAGCTGTTCCATATCCGCGACATTCGACATACCTCATACGCTGTCCTCGACATGGGTACCGGTGTTTCGAACTGGTACCGTCCTGATGGCTTGGATCCGCTCTCGGACATCCTGGATGCGTATGAGGAGATGGCTCTTCGCATCGTCGGTTACGCGCACCCACTCACTCCCCTTCGCACAGACCCCGAATCCGCCCTGCACCGTTGAGGTCCTCAGTGCGCCCGTGATGTCCGGTGTCAGTCGAGTGCGAGCCGGTAGCCCCGTTTGACGACTGTCTGCACTGCCGTCGGCACTCCCAACGCAGCACGAAGCCGTCCGATCGCGACCTCGACCGCGTGAGGGTCACTTCCGCCACCCGGCAGCGCAGCAAGCAGCACGTCCCGCGGAATCACTCTGCCGGGCCGCGTCCCCAGAACTCGCATCAATGCCATTGCGGAAGGCGGCAATTGGCGCGCCTCCCCATCGACCACGACGTGAGAACCGCTTCGGATGCTCACTTCGTGTCCATCGAGCCGAATACTCTGTGCGCGCCGGGGCAGCTCATCCGCGAGGCGCCATGCCAGCTCGCCGAGCTGCGGGCGTGCCGGCGTTGTCGTCGGAATATCGAGTGGATGAAACGGTGCCGAAGTCACCGGACCCATGCACGCGACCAGCACTCGGTTCCGCAAAGCGTCGACGATCGGCGCGGTGATACCCCTCTCCTTCGCGCGGGCCAGTATCGCCATGGCGGCGGCCGTGCTGGTAAAGGTCACTGCGTCGATGGCGCTGCACGCGATCTGGTCGAGCATTCGATCCAACGGGCCACATTCCTCGGGAGTGGTCGTGCGGTAAACGGGTACCGGGATCACATCCGCTCCGGCACGACCGAGACGATCGCAGAGATCCGGGGCCGCACCGAACCTGCCGGCGCCGTGCAACTGCACGGCGATTCGCTTGCCGACGACACCCTCGGCAACGAGGTGGTCGAGCATCTCGATCGCGGTTCCCGATACCGGCGACCATTGCTCGCGAAGGTCTGCCGCCCGGATTGCACCCTTGGCTTTACGTCCTCGGGCGAGCAGACGCGTAGACGCCAGTGCGTGCCTGAATTCGTCGGCCTGGCCTAGTCCAGCCGCTGCTTCCATCCAACCACGGAAGCCGATGCCCGTGGTGATGAGCACGAACTCCGGTGGGTCGTCGATAATCTGACGCGTCGATCGCCGAAGTTCGGTGTCGTCATGCAGCGGCAATATTCGAATCGCTGGAGCCTGAACGACTGTCCCTCCCAGTCGTGTCAGAAGGGTCGAAAACTCCGTGGCTCGCCGATACGCCGTCACCCCAATGGTGAAACCGGTCAGTGGCTTCGCGTCAGTCATGCCCCGACTTGCTTCACTTGCGAATTCATGTCCTATGCTCCACTGCCGTGCTCGCCGCAGGCCTCTTGTAGCTTCGAGGCTTCAGCGATCGCGTTTCGTCAGCGCATACTAACAACCGATCGTATGCTCGGGCTGATCCAGGCTGATACGGCAGCGATTTACATCAATATTGTTGTGAATCCGCAGGCCAAGCGAATGTACTGTTCCTTGACTCAGCATCCCGGGCAGACATACGATCGGTCGTTAGTTCGACGCGTTGAACCAGACAAACGGACTTGCTACGACTTCGGAGATCATTCATGGCCTACGTCATCGCCCTACCCTGTGTAGATATCAAAGACCGGGCGTGTGTCGAGGAATGCCCCGTAGATTGCATCTACGAGGGTGCTCGCATGCTTTACATCCACCCTGACGAATGTGTCGACTGTGGTGCGTGCGAACCGGTGTGCCCCGTCGAGGCCATCCATTACGAGGATGACCTGCCCGATCAGTGGGCAAACTTCACAACGGCGAACTCCGACTTCTTCGCCGAACTGGGGTCACCGGGTGGTGCGAAGGCGATTGAACAACAGTCGGACCCGGAATTCATTTCTATGCTGCCTGTCGCAACCTTGGACGACCTGTAAGCCGGCATCGATGGACTCTGTGCTGCGTGCCCTGCGTATTTGACGACATCTTCTCGTTCCGGTACGGATATCCGCCTGCGGCGGTAACGGCATTGATCAAGTAATTGTGTGAATGCAACGCGGTGAGGACACAGCGAGTATGACAGACATGGAGCTGCCCGCGGTCGACGGCGACCATTCGGCCGCATTGCAATCGGGAAGTCTATCCATGGCCAAGTCGATGGCCATGGGCGCCGCTTATATCGCGCCGGGCGTCATCATGATATCGACGACGGCGTCCATTGCGCTGACGGCTGGGCGCGGATCTTGGCTCGCCGTTCTCCTGGACATTCCCGTCCTCGTCTGCCTGGCGGCAGCCATCGCGGCATTCGCTCGCAGGTACATCGTCACCGGCTCACTGATGTCCTATCTGGGCGATGCCTTCGGCGAGAAGCTCCGAATTATCTCCGGGTCTCCGCTGATCATCGGGTATCTGGTTTTGACGCCGGTCGCCAGCATCTTCACGCTGATCTTCGCTCAAGGACTACTCCTCGATCTCGACCAATCGTGGGCAGATTCGCCGTCGGCGCAGGTCGGTGTCATCGCCGTGCTGTCACTTCTTGCCGGGTACATCGCCTACCGAGGCGTCGAGCTTTCGGCGCGCTGGGCAACCGGCGCGACGCTGGTGTCCGTTCCGTTCGTGCTCGTCGTCCTCGTCGCGACATTGCTCCATAACAACATCGCCTGGGGTACGGCGCTCTCCTTGCAGGGCGTCCAGTTGTCCGACCTGACAGCGGGTCTCGTCCTCGCCTTCAGCGGACTGGTCGGATTCGAGGGATTCACTGCCCTCGCGCGCGAGACCAAGGATCCCGCTCGAAACATCCCGGGAGTCCTCTACTCCCTGGTCGCGCTCGTTGTATCGCTCATCCTGCTCGGATGCCTGGTATTCGCACCGGTGCTCTTGAACAACCTGGATGCGATCAACGCGGGAGAGTCGCCTTCGGGGATCCTGGCTGATGCCGCAGGGGTCGGTTGGCTCAACGTCCCCTTGGATGCGAGCCTGACTGTGGGAGCGTTCGCCTGCACGATCTCGGTTTTCAATACCGCGTCACGGATCCTCGCAACAGCGGGAACCGACGGCATGCTCCCCTCGTGGCTCGGAAGGATCAGCCCGAAGACGCGCACCCCAGCCCGTGCCGTAGCGATCCTGGGCATCGTTGCGGCCGGCGTACCGGCGGTGTCCCAGTTCGTAGTTCGGCAATCACCCCTGCGCGCCCTGACCGCAACCGCCCCCACGGTCGTGTACCTGTGGCTCTTCCCGTACGCCGCGATATGCCTCGGGCTCATCGCTCTGCAACGTCGAGACGGCCGATCGTTTTCTATGCCGTCCGTGGCCGGCGCGTTCGGATTCGTGTTCATCGCGTGGCTTCTCGTATATAACGTGACACACGCGACAGGGACAATTCAAAAAATTGCCCCGGTTATCGGGATCGGCCTTGCCGCTGTTCTATTGATCGCATCGCTCGGAAGAATGTCGGAACCGTCGCGACGCCGTTCCACTCGAACCCGTACTCAGTAGCTGTCGAGGCTACGTCGCGACTCGACGATGCTCGCCAGGCACGCTTCGGCAATTTGACGGCCTTCCAAGCCGTTCGGCAACTCGCCGCAACCCGAGCATCGCACAGCCGGCTTGCCTCCGGATTCGACTATCGACAGCGACGATGAGTTAACACATCGGCGACACAAGCGATTGCCCATGGTGGCGATGTCATGACCGGTCAGAGTTACGCATTGATGTACCCAACTCTTGTGTATCGGACATGTGAGTCGTGTGTACGCGGAAAGTCCACCGAGTTCCTCGACGATATCTTCTCGTTCCAGCACGCGTGCGAGATGCCAGTCGTTCGAGGTGGCGCTACTTACGGTGACGTCAACCTCGCTGTCGATTGCAGTCCACGACATTGTCATCGCCTCGTCTCGTGTGGTTCAGTATGCGACGCGTTCGAGGGTGACCGAGTTCACTCGAATGCGAAGCAGTAGAATTACTGGTTCGACTACTGATTGAACAGATTAGGTAACCGGCACGCTGGTCCGAGATATGACGCCCAGTCCTCTTGCAGTGCCGGTCGAGCCGCTGGAAGTCGGGCTTCGCGCCCGTGGCGACCGGCGTAATTGATCAATGAATTTTGTGAATTCAGCGGGGCGAGGACGCGGCCAGCAAGCGGTGCTTGGATACGGCAGGAGCCATAGAACCGGCCTATAAGCAAACGCTTGCGGCAGCAATAGGGGTAACTTACGATCGTTCGTAAGCCGAGCATCGTCGGAGTGGCTTCCAGAAGCGCTCCACTGATGCGGGAGTCGGCCCATCGAGAACGAAGTCTCAGGGACTGCTGAGCACCTACGAGAGGTTCGAGGAACCACATGCCTCAGGATTACGACGTAATCGTCATCGGTGCCGGATTTGCCGGTGCCACTACTGCCCGTGAATGTGCGACGCTGGGATTGCGCACTCTGGTACTGGAAGCGCGGGATCGGGTCGGCGGGCGCACATGGACATCGGAGTTGTCCGATGGTGAGCTGATCGAGATCGGTGGCACGTATGTCCATTGGCTGCAGCCGCACACCTGGTCGGAGATCAGCCGGTACGGTCTCGACGCCGCTATCGAGCCCGCTGTGAGAGAAGTGCCCGAACAGTTGTTGGCGCCGTCCGGCGCGAACCTGGTCTGGCACGATTTCGAGGATCACGCAGGTCGGCAGAAGGAGCTCTTCGAGCGGTTCTTCGAACAGTCGATGGAGGTCGTTCCGCGTCCCTACGATCCGCTGTATGCGGGCGACGCGGTGGCAGAGTTCGACAAGCTCTCGATCCGGGACAGGCTCGACCAGTTGAACCTCGCTCCCGATGACTATGCCTATCTCGCCGGCGTATTCGGCGGGGAATCGGGCGTTGATGTGTCCGAGGCCAGCTTTCTGACGATGTTGCGCTGGTGGTCGCTGGCCGGTCACAACCATGGGGCCTTCGAGGAAGCACTGTTCGGGTACAAGTTGACGGGTGGCACCGTAGGCCTGCTCAACGCGATCATCTCCGATGGCGGCGCAGAGCTTCGCCTCAACGAGGTGGTGACCACGGTCGTCAACGGCGACGATGGCGTCACGGTGAGCACCGCGGGCGGGGGCGCCTACTCGGCCAAGGTCGCCGTGGTTGCCACCCCGAGCGGTATCTGGCCGCGCATCGGTTTCGCGCCCGCCCTGGCCGCTGAACGAGTAGAGGCAGCTCGGGAGGGCATGCAGGTTCCGCGTGGTTCGAAGATCATCGCGGTGATCCGCGGCGAGAGCCGTCGCTTCTACGTGCAGCCGCACCCCGGACACCCGATCGGCTTCATGTGGACCAACCATCTGCGGTCGGCCGACGAGCAGGTTGTCACCATCTTCGGCACTCCGGCCTTGAAGGATGCCACCGATCCGGACGAAGTCGCCGCGGCCGTCAAAAGCCTGCTCCCGGACGTTGAAATCGTCGAGGCGGTTACCGGCACATACTTGGATGACGACGAGTTCGCAGGGGGTGGCTGGCCCTTCCCGAAGCGTGGTCAACTTACGCGGTTCGCGCCGTACAAGAAGTTCGCGGAGCCCGAAGGCCGACTCGTCTTCGCTACCTCCGATATCGCGGCCGGATGGTGTGGCTTCATCGACGGCGCCATCGAATCCGGCTACCGGGCCGCGCGCAATGTGCGGACGGTACTTCAAGCCGGTAGCGAGTAACCAGTTCGACATCCGCATCGGCTGATGCGTCGTATGCCCACGCCGGGACGGTCGGCGGCTCGCTGAGCGGGCGACACCGGGGTCGGTCCGGTGGCGGTGGTGACTGCGTAGACCCGGCCGGCCCCTTGGTGCCGGAATCCCTTGATCGTGAACTACGGACAATTCTCGTCAGGCAAAACTAACGAACGTTCGCATGTCGGACCGTCCGCTGGTGCTGATGCCGCGCTTCGCACGGCACGGCCCAACCTGCTAGCCAGCAAAACTCTCGTACTTTGGAGACTCCTCATGACAACTGATGATCAACTGCGCAATGCCGGGCCAGATGAACCCGTACGTGTCGAGACCGGCGCTCTCCCAGCATCAGACCCGCACGGTTCGCCCCCCAAGCTGCGAGGCAACTTGGGGTTGGCCGGCCTGACGGTCAACGTTCTGGCCTATGCCTCCCCCTTGGCGCTCATGTCCGGCTACGTTTCGCTGGTCATCGGCTATGGAAACGGCCTCGGTGCGCCGCTGGCGATTGGTGTGACAACCATCGTTGTGCTCATCTTTTCTGTCGGTTTCGGCGCGATAGCCGGTGCTGTCAAGAAGCCGGGCGGCTTCTATACGTATGTGGCTGCCGGCCTCGGGCGCCCTGTCGGGCTCGGGATAGCATTTCTCGCCATCTATATGTACTGGGTCGTCACCGTCGCGGGTTATTCCTTCATCGGGATCGTCAGCAAGTACATGGTCGAAGGCTTTCTCCACGGTCCAACCTTCCCTTGGTGGGTGTGGGCGGCCGTGATCTGGGTCTGCGCCTCCACGTTGTCCTACTTCAAAATCGACATCTCGGTACGTGTCTTGTCGGTCTTGATTGTGGGAGAGGTCATCTCTGTTCTTGCCTTTGATACCGCGGTGTTCCTGGCCGGCGGAAAACATGGACTGCCCGCCGAACCGTTCACCTTCTCGGCATTTCACTCCGGATCGCCCGCGTTGGCCATCCTGTTCTGCACCGGGCTGTTCATGGGCTTCGAAGCGAGCGTCCTCTACAGTGAGGAAGTGAGAAACCCGGAACGGAACATTCCGTGGTCTATGTACATCTCGGTTGCGTGGCTCGGACTACTGTTCGGAGGCTCGTGTTACATGCTCATCGCTGCCGTAGGTAGCGAGTCTGCTGTCGATGTGGCGCTCGACAACTCTCAAACGATGTTCCCGAACGCCATGGGCACCTACCTGCACTCCGTGGGCACCGATATCGTGTCGATCTTCCTGGTGACCAGCGTCTTTGCGGGACTTACCGCCGGACA
The DNA here is from genome assembly GCF_042754085.1 of Nocardia sp. NPDC059236. Classification (NCBI taxonomy): domain Bacteria; kingdom Bacillati; phylum Actinomycetota; class Actinomycetes; order Mycobacteriales; family Nocardiaceae; genus Nocardia; species Nocardia sp. NPDC059236. Next base: position 120,363 of record NZ_JBHZAF010000019.1, on the reverse strand, counting down.
AAATATCACCGCTCGATACATCCACTCGCTCGGGGTGGACGGCGTCCTGCTCAAATCGCTCGGTGCTGTGCACCCGCGCCACGGGTCTCCATACCGCGCCGCGATGGCGGTAGCCGCCTTGTTCGCGGTCGGGATTGTCGCCATGGTGCTCAGCGGGCAGGCGCCCAACAAGCTCTACGCGTGGATCAGTGTCGGTGCCTTCTTCTACTTCCTGATGCTGATGGCTTTCAGTAGCCTGGCCGCATTCTTCTACTTCCTTCGACGTCCTGATAATCGCCCGAACGCAGCGGTGTGGATCGCCGCTCCCGTTGTCAGTTTCCTGGCGTTGGTGGCGATTTCGTCCTACGCATTCTTGAACTTCGATCTGGTGACTGGATCCACTATTGTCAGCGACATAAGCCTGATTATGGGATTCGTGGTGCTGGCGCTCGGGATTACGGTCGCGCTATTTCTGAAGGATCGCCGCCCGGAGGTGTACCAGCGAATCGGACGGAATCTCGCGCTCGATGAGGCGCCTCCGCTGCAGGACGGATACTGAAGGCCGATAAGGCCGATAGCGACAGGATCGTGTGGTGTCACGGGGGATCGGTGCTTCTGAGCCCGTCCCCCGGTACCGGTGGCACGCCGCCGGCGTTGGCTGATGATCAGCTGCCGAGGACGAAGTCGCCGCGGCGATCCGGGACATTCTCCCGCACGTCGAGGTGGCCGAGATCGCTGCCGGCACCTATCTGGACGACGACGCTTTTGCTGGTGGTGGCTGGCCGTTCCCGAAACGTGGCCAGGTCACGCGCTTCGCACCGCACCAGAACTTCGCCCGGCCTGAGGGCCGGCTCGTCTTCGCCACCTCGGACATCGCAGGCGGCTGATGCGGATTCATCGATGGCGCGATCGAGTCCGGCATTCGCGCGCGACGGCTGGTACGGGAAATGCACCGCGCCGGCCGCCAGGACGACCACCGATAGCTGAATGTGATGGGCGGGGCATTCTCGAACCCCGCCCGTCGCGAACTTACGAACGTTAGTGGGGAAGAGTGGATCAACCGAAATCCTCCGCGCACGACCTCTCCGAGCGTCTCGCCGGTACCGGTTACCTGGCCGACCCCGGCCTGGCGACCGCCACCTTTCTCGCGGGCAGGATGCACAAGCCGCTGTTCTGCGAGGGCGAACCCGGAACTGGGAAGACTGCCCTGGCCAAGGCTCTTGCCCAGGCACTCGACCTGGAGTTGATCCGGTTGCAGTGTCATGAGGGGATCGATGTCTCGCAGGCGCTCTACGCCTGGGACTTCAGCCGCCAACTCCTGCACCTCCGCGCCCTCGAGGCGGCGAGCTCTGGCGGCGGGTTCGATGCCGATACCGCCGAGAAATCTCTGTACGACGAGCGGTTCCTGCTCGATCGGCCTTTACTGCGCGCGCTGCGGTCGGCACCCTGTGTGCTGCTGATCGACGAGATCGACCGCGCCGACGACGAGTTCGAGGCGTTCCTGCTCCAGATCCTCGACGAATTCGCGGTGACCATCCCGGAATTGGGCGAGGTCAAAGCGAGCACCGCACCACTGGTCGTGCTGACGTCCAACCGGACCCGCGAGGTACATGACGCGCTCAAGCGCCGCTGCCTCTACCACTGGCTGGAACATCCTGATATCGCACGGGAAATCGCTATTTTGCGCAGTCGTATTCCGGAGCTGAGTGAATCCCTCGCGGGCCAGGTTTCCCAGGCGGTGGCCACGCTGCGTGGCATGGCGTTGCTCAAACCGCCAGGTGTCGCGGAGAGCATCGACTGGGCCCGCGCGCTGCTCGCGCTGGACCGGGATGTGCTGGACGCGCATACGGCGGCGGTGACCCTCGGCGCCGTACTGAAGTTCCGCGAGGACACGGACCGCGTCGTCGCGGCGGGCCTGGACTCTCTGCTGGCTGGGTGAGCGGTGGACCCGATGCCCGGCCTGGTCGGGTTCAGCAGGGCACTCGCCGCGGCGGGGCTGGGGGTGAACGTGCACCGCACCGCCACGTTTCTGGCGAGTATCGAGCATGTGGACCTAGCCGATCCACAACAGCTGTACTGGACCGGCCGCGTTGCTCTCTGCGCGGAGAAAGATGACTTTCCGGTCTACGACCGGGTGTTCTCCAGCTGGTTCGGCGCCAACCTTCCGGCTGCTGTGCCGGCTGACAATGACGCAGAAACGCGGACCCGTGACGTCGCGGCTCTCACCGTGGTGCCCGACGAGCAGCAAGAGGGCACCGAGAACGCGCTGCGGGCCTCGGCGCAAGACGCCGAGGTGCTCCGGCACCGCGATCTGACAGTGCTGAACCCGGCCGACCGAGCGCACTTCGAGATGCTGCTGCGTGCGCTGGACGCGCGTCCGCCGCAGCGGCGCAGCCCCAGGTTCCGGGTGTGCCGCCGTGGTGAGATCGATCCGGGCCGCACATTGCGTCAGATGCTGGCCACCGGTGGGGAAACAGCCCAGCTCGCACACCGTGGGAAGCGGCAAAGGCCGCGCACGGTCGTGTTGATGATCGACGTGTCCGGTTCGATGAGCCCCTTCGCGGATGCGCTGTTGCGGCTCGCGCACGTGGTCACCCGCGCCGCCCCCACCACCACGGAGACGTTCACCTTCGGTACCCGGCTGACCAGGGTGAGCCGGGCGCTGCGGAGCAGGGACCCGGAACTCGCCCTCGCCGCCGCCGGCAACGCCGTCCCCGACTGGGCCGGTGGAACCAGGATCGGCGAGACCATCCGGGTGTTTTGTGACCGCTGGGGACAGCGCGGAATGGCCAGGCGCGCAGTCGTTGTGCTGTTTTCCGACGGCTGGGAATGCGGCGACCCCGCGCTCCTCGACGAACAAATGGCACGGCTCAGTCGCCTGGCGCACCGGGTGTTCTGGGTCAACCCGTACGCAGGACGCGACGGTTACCAACCCGTGCAGTCCGGTATCGCCGCAGCTCTGCCGCACCTGCACACCTTGCTTGCCGGGCACAGCCTGCACGCGTTCGAACAACTATTGAACGAGGTACGAGATGCGTGAACTCCTGCACGAGATACTGCGCCGGACCGCACGCGGCGAGACGCTCGGCGTCGCGACCGTGGTAGCAACCTTCAAATCCGCCCCGCGCGAATCCGGTGCGGCGATGCTGGTCGCGGAAGATGGCACAGTGAGTGGAAGCATCTCCGGGGGGTGCGTCGAGGGTGCCGTCTACGAGCTCGCCAGCGAAGTCATCAAGGACGACATTCCTGTGCTGCAGCGTTATGGGGTCAGCGACGAGGACGCGTTCTCCATCGGACTGACCTGCGGCGGGATAGTGGACGTGTTCGTGGAGAAGATCGTCGACTCGCCGTGGCTACGACTGCTCGGTGAATCGGTGGCTGCCGAACGACCGGTCGCGTTGGTGACGGTGATCGAACACCCCGATCCGGCGATGCGCGGAGAACACCTGTTGGTGTGGCAGGACGACCGGATGGGGTCCCTCGGTTCTGTCCACGCCGACGATGCGGTGACCGATGACGTGCGTGGGATACTGGCCACTGGATGCAGCGTCTCGCGGCATTACGGTCCGGACGGCGAGCGCCAGGGTGAGGGTATGTCGGTGTTCGTCGCCTCGTACCAGCCGCAACCGCGGATGCTGGTGTTCGGTGCGATCGACTTCGCGGCCGCGATGGTTCGAATGGGTTCGTTCCTCGACTACCGGGTGACAGTCTGTGACGCGCGGCCGGTGTTCGCTACCCGGAGCCGGTTTCCTGAGGCGGAGGAGGTGGTGGTCGACTGGCCGCACCGGTACCTGGAGAAGGAAGTCCTGGCAGGGAGGGTTGATCGGAGCACGGTAGTCGCGGTGTTCACCCACGACCCGAAGTTCGACGTTCCGCTGTTGTCGGTCGCGCTGCGCGCGGACCTCGGCTACGTGGGAGTGATGGGATCCAGGAGAACCCACGCGGACCGGATGGATCGACTGCGGGAACTGGGTTTCGGATCCTCCGAGCTGGAAGTCCTGTCCTCGCCCATCGGGCTCGACCTGGGCGCGCGCACCCCCGAAGAGACTGCGGTTTCGATTGCCGCGGAGATCATTTCGCTGCGGTGGGGAGGCCAGGGTGTGCGGCTCTCCGCACTCCGGGGGCCGATCCACCGCGACCCTGGCGCTGCCGGCTGAAGCTCGCACTCACGACCGCGTCGAGCGCGATCAGCGACCATGACCAAAGGGCCGTCGTTACCAGAGGTAACGACGGCCCTTCGCAATCAGGCTTCCAGCACGCCAAGCAGTTCCAGGACCCGCGTCGGAGTCATCGGCGTCTCGGCCACCCGACCCCGGCCCACCTGGGCGAGGGCATTGTCGATTGCGCAGAGCAGTGCCGCCGGCGCGAGCACCGTGCCGCCTTCGCCCACGCCACGGGAGCCGATCATCTTGTCTGTTTCGAATTCGAGGTGCACGATCTCGATCTCGGGGACATCCGCGGCCGTGGGCATCAGATAGTCCATGAAGGTCGAGGACAAGTACTGCCCGTCGTCACCATAGGCGGAATTCTCCAACATCATTCCGCCGATTCCCATCGCGATTCCGCCGATGACCTGACCCTCGACGACGGCCGGATTGATGACCCGGCCGCAGTCTTCGACGACGAGATAGCGGGTGATCTCGACCATGCCCGTCTCCTGGTCGATCTCCACCCAGCAGGCGTGGCTGGCCTGGGAGAAGCCACCGTTCTCACCCTCGTAGCTGGAGATGTACTCGAGGTCGGTGTTCGCGCCCGGCGGCATCTGTTCCGGAGCGAGATAACAACCCATGGCGATTTGCGCCATGGGCACCGACGCCCCGGGTGCGCCCTTCACGGACACGATGCCGTTCTCGATCTGCAGGTCGTCCACACTCGCCTCGAGGAAAGCCGACGCGATGTCCAGGATCCGGCGCTTCAGCTCGCGGGAGGCGAGCACGACCGCGCCGCTGGCCATGGTCCCGGCTCGGCTGGCGCCCGTGCCGATCATGCCGAAGGGCGTGGCGTCGGTGTCGCCCGAGACAACGCGGACGTCCTCGAATGCCACACCGAGTTCGTCACCGATCAGCTGGGCGAAGGTGGTCTCGTGGCTCTGGCCGTGCGGTACCTGCGGGGTGAAGACCGTGACCTTGCCGTCGATCTCGATCCGTAACCGGGCGGGCTCGGCGGGGAAGGGGAAACCCGCGCCCGCCCAGAATTCGGCAGTGCCGGGTTCGGGCGCGATATGGGTGACGATCCCGAATCCGACCAGTCTGCCTTCGGCGCGGGCTCGCTCCTGATCGCGCAGGACCGCGTCCAGATCTATCCGATCGATCAGCGTTTCGAATGTTTCTGCGGCCGTTACATTTTCGAGCGTGACATCGGTGATCATCTTGGTCGGCTGGTCATCGAGGGTCAGCAGATTGCGCCTGCGCACCTCCACCGGCGAGATGCCCAGCTCCTGAGCGATCTTGTCGAGCAAACGCTCGCGCACGATCGTTTCGACGGCCCCCGGTCCCCGCAGGGAGACGTAACTCGCCTTGTTGGTGGCGACGATCTTGTGACTGAACTGGTAGGCGGGCAGACGGTATGGACCGGGGAGGCACATACGCATGAGGCCGGTGTAGAGGGTGCTCGGCGGATTGATCGGGTAGGCGCCGTGATCGAGGAGCACCGACACGCGCAGACCGAGCAGAGTGCCGTCCGCCGCTACCGCCGCCTCGGCCGTGACTTGCTCCTCGCGTGCCGCGCCGGCGGCGGTGAGGTTCTCCTGGCGGTCCTCCACCCATTTGAGCATGCCGCCGAGATGCTTCGCTGCGGCGCACAGCGCGACGTCCTCGCGGTAGATCGAGAACTTCAGGCCGAATGCGCCACCGATGTCGTTGGCGATCACCCGGATCAGGTGGATCGGGTGGTTGATCCACCCAGCCAAGAGGAACCGGATGGTATGGGTGGTCTGGGTGGAGGCCTCGTAGGTGAGCTGGCCGGTCGCGCGGTCGAAGGTGGCGACGCCGCCGCGCCCCTCCATCGGCACCGGCGCCCAGCGGTGCTGCGAAAAGGTCTCTGTGACGACATGGTCTGCCATGGCGAAGGCAGCCTCGACATCGCCGAAGAGTTGGTCGTCGGCGTGAACGATATTGCCTGGTACATCCTCGAAAATCTGCGGTGCACCCTCGGTGAGGCCGGCCGTCGTGCTCATCACGGGCTCGAGGAGTTCGTATTCGACGTTGATAAGTCGGCTCGCGTCCTCGGCCACGTAGCGATTCTCGGCCACAACCAGGGCGACGGGCTCGCCGACAAATCGGACTATGTCGTGTGCGATGGCCGGATAGGACGGGCTGTGCAGACCGGGGATGGGCTGGGCAAAGCTGATATCGCTGCTGATTGCGCTCATATCGGCGCCGGTGAAGACATGCACCACCCCCTCGAGTTCGCGCGCGGCGGTGACATCGATGCTGGTGATCCGGCCGTGCGCTACCGGGCTGCGCAGGAAGTAGCAGTGCAACAGCGACCTGTCCTGCACGTCGCTGACGAAGCGGCCCGCCCCGGTGAGCAGGCGGACATCTTCCTTTCGTCCGATCCGTGCGCCGACCAGACTTGCGATCGCGCCGGCCATCAGTGCCCCGTTCCGGTGGTGGCAGCGGTGCAGGCCCCGGCGGCCAGTGCCTGCTCGACGCCGTCGACGATCGCCTGGTATCCCGTACAGCGGCAGGTATTGCCGGAGATTCCCCTCCGGATCTCCTCGCGGGATCCGGGCTGGGTGCCCTCGGCGACCATGGCGCACACGGACATCACGAAACCTGGGGTGCAGAACCCGCACTGGAATGCGTGACTGTCGGCCAAAGCCTGCTGCACGGGGTGCAGTACGCCGTCCTTCGCCAGGCCCTCGACCGTCGTGATCTCGTGGCCGTCGGCCTGCACTGCGAGATGCAAACAGGAACGTGCGGCCACGTCGTCGATCAACACGGTGCAGGCGCCGCACACACCGTGTTCACATCCGAGATGGGTTCCGGTCAGCCCGAGATCCTCCCGGAGGAAATCGGCCAGCGTACGACGGGCCTCGACGGTGGCAGTACAGGGCCGGCCGTTTACCGTCACAGTTATCTGACGTGTGGTCATCGGTTCTCCAGGGCGTGGGTGAGGGCAGAGGTGAGGGCACGGCGAATGAGCACCCCGGCGGTATGGCGTCGATAGGCGGCCGAGGCGTGCAGGTCAGACGTGGGGTCGAGGCCCTCGAGAGTGGCGGCAGCGTCAGCGACGGATGTCCCGGCGGGGGCCTGCCCGGCGAGAGCGGCCTCGACTCGGTGCGCCCTGACCGGGGTCGGACCCGCCCCGGCCACAGCGACCCGGGCCTCAGCGATCAAGTCCTCGTCGAGACGTACGACTGCCGCGACGCCCACCATCGCGATGCCTATCTGCTTGCGAGAGAGTTCCCGGTAGGCCGCCCCGGTGCCTGATGTGGCGCACCGGACGCGCATCGCGGTGACAATCTCATCGTCGCCCAGGTTGGTGCTGTAGGGGCCGGTATAGAACTCGGCGGCCGGGATGATGCGTTCGCCCAGGGGCCCGTGCACGATGATGTCGGCGTCGAGGCACACCGCGACCGTCGGCAACTCGGCAGCGGGGTCGGCATGGGCAAGGCTGCCTCCGACGGTCCCGCGGTTGCGAATCGCGGGATAGCCGATCAGCCGGACAGCATCCGCCATCAGCGGGCACACGCGGCGTACCACATCGGAGTGTTCGACCGTGCGCTGCCGGACGAGCGCGCCGACCGTGAGCCAGCCGTCCGCCTCGTGGATCTCGCTGAGAGCGGCGATCCCATTGATGTCGACGATCCTGGAGGGCTGTGCCAGGCGGAGGTTGAGCTGTGGCATCAGGCTCTGCCCCCCGGCGAGGATCTTGGTGGGACGTCCGTTCGCGCCGGCCAGGGCCTGGACCGCCGAGGTCAGCGAGGTCGGTGACACATACTCGAAAACGGCGGGTTTCATCGCTCACTGCCTTTGTTGTTGTCCCGGCAAAGCTGGCTGCCCGGATGCATCTGTCCGAACTGCCAGCTTGTTGCCGGGTGTTGTCCCATTACTTCGGGTCTGGACCGAGTCACCGGCTTCTCCAATCGAAACGCGTGGTCGACCTCACAGCGTGCTAACGAACGTACGTACACTGCTTTGATGGTGTCAATAGCACGGGCAGGTAGCGAGCTGGGAGCTGCCCATCGGGCCCTTGTCGACGCCGAACTCATCAAAAGATCGTGTGGATGCCGCCTCCTTGGCGGGCTACGTAAGTAGTCCGGGTCTGCCATTGGTCACAGGATGAGTAGTGACTACGTAATTTGACGGCGTCCCGGACGGTTTGACTATGCGAATCTTGTCGACAACAAATTCGCGGCAGGCAAATTTCACGCTATGACGCAGATAGGCCGAAAGATGCTCGTATCCACCGGCAACCCGGCGATATGGCGGCGAGGAAAGGGACAAGTTGATCGACATACACAGAATCGCCGGAGAAATTGATCTCGAGGGCGGGAGCGTCAAGGAATGAAAATCGTTTCGGTGTATGGAACCGCCGCCCGCCCGGGTCGGCTGTGGTCTGTGTTGGAATCCTTTGCCGCCGCTCTGCCGGACGCGAGTTCCCACACGACAGTGGACCTGCACCACAAGCCGGTCGACTGGGCCGACGGACGCCCGATCGGGTCATTGTCCAAGGACACTGGCGAGGCTGTCGACTTGCTCGCGGCCAGCGATGCCGTGGTCCTCTTCGCGCCGGTGTACCGGGCTGCGATGCCGGGAGTGCTGAAGAACCTGCTCGATCTGACGCCGCTGGATGCCCTCGAGGGCAAGGTGCTCGGGCTCGTGGCAATGGGAGCGAGCCCCCATCACTACCTGGCGATCGACTACGAAATCCGGCGGTTGGCGGCCTGGTTCGGGGCGATTGTTCCGGCGACCACGGTCTATCTGACCGGTTCATCGTTCGTCGATGGCGCGCTCGGCGAGCAGGCGACCGGCGACGTGCGATCGCATGCCAGGAGTGTGTGGGAGCTGGCCGGGCGATTGACCGATCACCCCGTGGAGCCCAGACCCCTTGCGGCGGTAGCGAAATGAACAAATCAACAACCCTGTCAACGATGACGATGGAGCTCGACAGATGACTCAAATCGGCGTGTTCATGCCTATCAACAACAACGGATGGCTGATCTCCAAGACGTCGCCGCAGTACATGCCGACCTTTGACTTGAACAAAGAGATCGCGCTCCGTGCGGAAAAATACGATCTGGATTTCCTGCTGTCGATGATCAAACTTCGCGGCTACGGGGGCGAGACCGAATACTGGGACTACGGCCTCGAGTCGATCTCGCTGATGGCCGGCCTCGCGGCGGTCACCGAGAAGATCAACCTCTACGCGACCGTCGCTGTCTTGACGCTGCCGCCCGCGATCGTTGCCCGGATGGCCGCGACCGTCGACTCCATCGCTCCGGGACGATTCGGTATCAATATCGTGTCGGGCTGGGCGAAGTCGGAGTACTCGCAGATGGGCCTGTGGCCCGGTGACGAATACTTCGGATACCGGTACGACTACTCGTCCGAGTATGTGCAGGTGATGCGAGACCTGTGGGAGACCGGCAAGAGTGACTTCAAGGGCGAGCATTTCGAGATGCACGACTGTCACATGCGCCCGATGCCGTCCAAGCCGATCACGGTCGTCTCGGCCGGCCAGAGCGACCGCGGCATGAAATTCGTTGCCGACCACTGCGACTACGGCTTCGTCGTCGACGGTGGATTCAACGTGCCCGAGAACATCGCGCCGACGGTCGGCCGGCTGACCGAAGCGACCGAGGGGGCGGCGCGCGATATCGGCTGCCTCGTGCTGGAGATCGTCATCGCCGCGGAGACCGACGAAGAGGCCGCGGCCAAGTGGGAGCTCTACAGCAGCGGCCCCGACATCGAAGCAATGACGACGATGGGTCTGGTCAGTACGGAAGACCCGACCGTGTCGAGCGGAGTGACGACCAGTTCGACCATCAATAATGCACTCAAAGCCAAAATCGCAGTGCCACACGTCATTTGCGGTTCATACGAGACGGTGGCCAAGTCCCTCGATGCCATCGCGGATATCCCGGGAGTCTCCGGAATCATGCTGATCTTCGACGACTTCATCGAGGGAATCGAGCAATTCGGAACCCGTATCCAGCCGCTGATGAAGTCGCGGACAACCGCGGTCGGTCAGTAATTCCGGGATCAGGTCGGAGGTGACGAGGATGGACCCCACGACGATGTCTGCACGAGAGATCGTAGCGGCCACGACAAGCGGCTCGCTGTCGGCGACCGAGGTCCTGACCGCCTTGATACGGCGGATCGAAGTGCGTGAGCCCCAGGTCAAGGCGTGGGCCCATCTCGATCTGGATCGGGCGCTCGCGGCGGCGCGGCGCCTTGATTCCTCGCCCGAGCGAGGACCGATGCACGGTGTGCCCATCGGGGTGAAGGATGTGTTGGCGACGAAAGGTGTGCCGACACAGCATAATTCCCCGTTCTACCGTGGACACATACCGACTGCCGACGCAGCCTGCGTGCAAACGCTGCGGGCGGCAGGGGCGATTGTGCTCGGAAAGACGACCACCACCGAGTTCGCGGCATCGCAGGCCGGCGGACCCACAGTGAACCCGCACGACAACCGTCGGACGCCCGGCGGATCGTCGAGCGGATCCGGTGCCGCGGTGGCGGACCGGCATGTGCCGATTGCTTTGGCGACCCAGACGGGCGGCTCGACAATTCGGCCCGGCTCGTACAACGGGATCGTTGCGATGAAGCCGACCTGCCGTGCGATCAGTCGCGAAGGTCTGAAAACGTTTGCGCCCTCGACCGACACGGTGGGGTTCTGCGTCGGGCATCTCGACGACCTGGACCTGCTCGCCGATGTGTTCCAGTTGGTGGACCGGAGGCCGAGTACCTTCCGCGGTCTCGATTCGGCCCGGATCGCAGTCTGCCGGACACCGAAGTGGGACGCCGCGGAGCCGGCGACGGTCGAGGCACTGGACCGAGCGGAATCCCTGCTGCTCGAGGCCGGAGCACAGGTGGAGGAGCTGGTGCTTCCTGCCTGCTTCGACGGCGCTTGGGAACTCTTCACGACAGTCCTGCTGGGTGAGGCGCGAGTGAGCTTCCTGCACGAGGTCGCCAAACATCCGACGATGCTGCGCGACGAGTTGGCGTCCTACGTGGACGACCGCAACACGGTGACGACGGCGCAACTGGTCGAGGCATACGACAAAGTGGCGCTGCTCCGGATCGAGTTCGACCGTATCGCTTCGGATTTCGATGCGGTTCTCACTCCGAGCGTCCCGGGTGAAGCGCCGCTCGGCATCGACTTCACCGGCGACCCGGTCTTCTGCAACCTGTGGTCACTTCTGCAAGTGCCGGTGGTCAACGTGCCAGGTTTCACCGGCCCACATGGCATGCCGGTCGGACTGTCCGTAGTTTCTCCGCGATTCACGGACCGGAACTTGATCAAAGTCGCGAATCGAGTTGCCGAACTCTTCGCGGGGGCCGCAAAGGTTCCGGCAACTCGATCGGGACCAACTGAATTTGCTCGCCGTAATCGGTGAGTGTCCGGCATCTATTTTCAGCGATCACATCGAGTGGTCGGCTTCGAGTGCAGTATCGAAAGGATCGCGATGTCCACAACAAGCGATGGTCTGGAAACGCCCGCCACCTGGCGGCGCGACCACCACAACGATTTCGACCTCGACTCGGTTGAGTTCAACGAGGAGTACGAGAGCGCCATTGATGATCTGGTGGCTCGATGCCCGGTTGCCCACAGCTCGGTGGGCAAGGGTTATCACGTCGTCAGTCGATATGCCGACGTGCGTCGTATCGCGCAGGATTGGCAGAACTTTTCGAGCGCGGACGGTTACCAGCCGAATCGGCCGGAGGAAATGCCGCCGATCTACCCGGACGAGTGCGACCCCCCGTATCAGACCCGGTGGCGTCGCCAGCTCGACCACCACCTGAGCCCGCGTGTCGTGCGGTCCTACGAAGCGAGCGTGACCGAACACGCCAACTTCCTGATCGACCAGTTCATCGAGCGGGGTGAGTTCGATGTGGTCTCGGAGTTCGCCTCGGTACTGCCCAGCCGGGTGTGGTTCAACAGCTTCCTCGGTCTGCCGGTCGAAGACCTGCCACCACTGATGGACGCGGTCGAACAGGCTCTGGTCGGTCCCATCGAAGGCCGTACCGAGGGCTGGGGAAAGCTGTTCTCCTATCTTGATGCGCACCTCAAGAAGAGGGACGGCGAGGAGCCTCGGGATGACATGATGAGCGCCGTCCTCGCAGGCGTCGAACTCGACGAGGGGTTCAATCCCTCGATGGGTGGAGGCCCGGCCGACGCGAAAATCGACATGGGCGCACCCTGCCCGTGGTCCCACAAGGTGGCGGCCCTGTCGAATGTCACCGCGGGTGGCCTCGGCACAGCGACCTATCTCATCGCGGGCATGGCACAGTATCTTGCCGCCAACCCGGAGGATGCCCAGCGACTCAGGGACGACGAGTCGCTCCGTCCGCAAGCGATCGAGGAGTTCATCCGGGCGTTCGCGTCCGTCGTAGCGATGGCGCGGACCGCCACCAGCGAGGTGGAGGTCGCCGGCACCACATTCCAGCCGGGCGACCGGGTCGTTCTGCTGTTCCCGGGCGCGACGCGGGATCCGGAGATCTACGAGAACCCGGGCGAGATCGACATCGACCGCAATTTCACGGTCAATGCGGCCTTCGGCTTCGGGCCTCACCGCTGCATCGGATCCCACCTCGCGCGTCTGCTGGGCAAGGTTGCGCTGGCCACGATGCTCGAACGCCTTCCTGATCTGACCGCGGCCGAGGGCAACGAGCCCAGGTACTTGACGAGCGTTACCCGAGAGGTTTCCGGCATCAAACTGTCGTTCACTCCTGGCCTGAAACTGGGCGGTGAATGATGAAGTTCACGGTGAACCGCGAATGCAGCGGACATGCTCGGTGCTTCGAATTAGCGCCCGAAGTGTACGAAGTCGACAGCAACGGATACAACGTGGACATCGGAGAAACGGTTCCTGTTTCGGTCGAGAACGAATCCGCCGCGATTCTAGGGGCACGAATCTGTCCCGAGCGCGCGATCATCATCGAAGGATAGGTCTCAATGACTGCAACGCTTCGTGGGCTGGAGGGCAAGAACGTTCTTGTGACCGGCGCCGCAAAAGGTCTCGGATACGGGATCGTCATGGATTTCGCGGATGCCGGTTGCGACATCGCGGCAATGGACCTCGCAGGGCCGGCCACGGGAATCTATGAGCTGGCTTCTCCCGACCTGCTCGCCGAAACGGCGGCGACAGTCGTAGAAAAAGGCAGGCGATGCATTCCGCTGCAATCCGACATCCGTGACGAAAGTCAGGTACAGGAGGCCGTCGCTCGAGCCCTGGACTTCTTCGACGGCCGGATCGACGTTCTCGTCAATGTGGCCGGTGTAGCCGCGTTCGACTCGATCGTCGATATGCGGAGCGAGACCCTGCATGCAGTGATCGACACCAATATCAAGGGCACGATGTTCATGGCGAAATACGTCGTCCCCGGGATGATCGAGCGTGCCAGCGGCAACATCGTGAACATGTCGTCGGGCACGACGAAGACCGGTATGTCGAATGTATCCCACTATGTGCCGTCGAAGTGGGCTGTGAACGGCCTTACCGTCTGCTGGGCCAATGAGCTCGCGGAATACGGAATCAACGTCAATGCTGTGGCGCCTGCTGCGATCAAGCCCAGTGGGGGACACGGTTCCGGAATGGTCACAGGATTCTCGAAGGCACTCGATATGTCGGCCGACGAAGCATTCGAAGTGATCTCGGCGGCAAACAACTTGCCCGGAAAGAAGTGGCGGACCGAGGTCTCCGATGTATCCGATGCGGTCCTCTTCCTCGCTTCGGACAATGCGTCTCAGATTACCGGGCACATCTTGTATGTCGACGGTGGCCAGTCGGCCAAGTAAGCATTCGGGTTCAAAGTAAAAGGACGTCATCATGGCAGTTATCGAGTTCGGCACCGCGGCCGAACAGCGCTCCTACGAAGCAGTGGAGAGTGCTCTGGACGAGCTCCGCAAGGGCCGCCCTGTTCTCGTGGCCGACGAGGAGGACCGGGAGAACGAGTGGGACCTCATCATGGCCGCCGAGTTCGCGACCCCGGAGTCGGTGGGCTTCATGATCCGGCACACCAGCGGTCTGCTGTGTGTCGGGATCACCGAGGATCACGCTGACCGGTTGAGACTGCCATTGATGGCGCCGAACGGCGACGATCCGAAGGGCACCGCCTTCACGGTCTCGGTCGATTTGAAGGCCGGGACAACGACCGGTATCTCCGCCGCGGATCGGAGTGCCACTATCAGGCGCTTGGGAGCGGGGGAGTCCGAACCAGGAGAATTCTCCCGGCCAGGGCATGTCTTCCCGTTGCGAGCCAGGCGGGGTGGTGTGCTTCGTCGTGCCGGCCACACCGAGAGTGCGGTCGACCTGTGCACACTTGCCGGTCTGTTCCCCGCAGGTCTTCTGGCCGAAGTGACCAATGATGACGGAACCATGGCCGGCACCGCCGACATCGCCGAGTTCGCTCGTCGGCATCAGCTCAAGAAGATCGAGGTAGCCGACATCGTTCGCTACCGACTGCGGACCGAGACCCTGGTACAGCGAGAAGCCGAGGGGCGTATTCCGAGTGCGGTCGGCGAGTTCACGGCCGTGGCCTATCGGTCACTGATCGACGGTTGTGAACATGTCGCGCTGGTGATGGGAGACGTCGGACAGCGGTCCGTCGAGGACGATCCGATCCTGACCCGAGTCCATTCCGAGTGCCTCACCGGCGATGTGTTCGGATCACGCCGCTGTGATTGCGGTGAGCAGCTCGAGCTCGCGATGGCTCGGATCGGGCAGCGCGGCCGGGGCGTCGTCGTGTATCTCCGCGGTCACGAGGGCCGCGGCATCGGGCTCAGCCACAAACTCCGTGCCTACGAGCTTCAAGACAGCGGGCTCGACACTGTCGACGCCAATCTGGCGCAGGGCCTACCGGTCGACGGGCGTCAGTACGGAATCGGCGCGCAGATACTCCGCGATCTGGGAGTGAAGTCGGTGCGCCTGATGACCAACAATCCTGACAAATACCGAGGTTTGATCGGGTACGGCTTGAAGATCGATGGACGAGAGCCACTGATCATCGAGCCAAATGTCGAAAATTTATCCTATCTGACTACGAAAAGGCTACGCATGGCACACGATCTCGAGTATTCGACGCCTCCGGTCGAACCGTCCACCGTGGTGGTGCAGTGATGTCGGCATCGACTGCGGCGAGCGCTCTGCCCGACGGATTTCGAGAGGCCATGTCCTCGTTCCCGAGCGGCGTAACAATTGTCACGACGACAGATGCTGACGGCCAATGGTGGGGGTTCACCGCTACCTCGTTTTGCTCCGTTTCGATGGATCCACCGCTGGTTCTCGTTTGTCTCGCCGATACAGCCCAGTGCCATGCGGCATTTCAGTCGGCACAACGGTGGTCGATTCATGTGATCGGTGGTTCGCACGCCGACCTGGCGCTTCGCTTCGCCACACGTGGTGAGGACAAGTTCGCGAACGCCGGTTTCGTAGCGGGAGAAGAGAATATCCCGGTGCTGGGCGATGTTCCGGTAAGGCTGGATTGTGTAGAGCACACGAAGGTCGTCGCCGGCGATCATACCGTCCTGGTAGGTCAGGTCATCGGAACCGATATGAGCGACAGCTCACCGACTGTCTACTTTCGACGTGCGTTTCATCCGCTCGAATGAATTTCCGTTCGCGTCGATAGCAGACTCAGGAACCAGCGGACGAGTAGATGCGGTGATCGATCGCATTCTGGTCCGACATTGAACATGCGGAGGGCGTCCCCGTACTCCGGTCAATGGAGATCTACGCGGGCGGTCGGAACCGTCCGAGGAACGAGGAGTGCACACAATGGGACGTAGCAGTTCCACCGGAAAGAAGATGTCGTTGGTCGCCTTTATGCAGGCGTCGAACGTATCGTGGTTTCAAGGATCATGGCTTTATCCGTCGGGGGATCCCGACTACTTGAGCGTCGACTACTATCGGCGCGTCGTCGAGGTACTCGAGGCCGGTCGTTTCGACATGGTGTTCTTCGATGACCGCCTTGCGATGCCGGGCGTCTTCGGTCACGCGGTCGACGAGACCGTGCTGACCGGCGCACGATCGGTCAAGCTCGACCTGTCCGTGGTTCTCGGTGCGCTGGCGCCGTTTACCCGGCACATCGGACTGGGCGCAACGTGCTCGACGACTTTCAGTTCGCCGTACAGCCTGGCGCGCATGTTCTCCACGCTCGACCATCTGTCGGGGGGTCGGGCGGCATGGAACATCGTCACGTCGCTGAACGACAGCGAGGCTGAGAACTTCGGGCTTTCCGAACACGTCGAGCATGACGAGCGGTATGCGATCGCGGAGGAGTTCGTCGAGCTCGCGAGCCAGTTGTGGGCGAGTTGGGACGAGGACGCCGTTGTCCAGGACCGTGCCACCCGAATGTTCGCCGACCCGGCCAAGGTTCGAGAGGTCAATTTCAAGGGGAAGTATTTCAGCTCGCGTGGCCCCCTGACCGTCCCTCGCAGCCCGCAGGGCCGGCCGGTCCTCATCCAGGCCGGTCAGTCCCCGAAGGGTCGTGACTTCGCTGCTCGCACGGCGGACGTCATCTTCATCAACGCTCACACCATCGACCAGGCGAAAGAGCAGTACGCCGATCAGAAGCGGCGGATCAAGGACGCGGGCCGCGATCCCGATCAAGTCAAGATTCTGCCTGTGACGTATGCGGTCTGCGGTGAGACCGAGACGATCGCCAAGGAAAAAGTGGCGTTGATGAACAGTCTCGTCGATCCGCGGGCGGCATTGGTTCTGCTGTCGGACGCGCTGAACTTCGACTTCTCGGGCATGGACATCGATGCTCCGCTGCCGGATGACATGGGAGATCGGGTTACGGGCAGCAAGGGCCTTTTCGAGGCGCTGAAGAAGTCTGTCGCCGCGGCCCACGGGCCCGACCGCGCACCGAGACTGAGCGATCTGATCGAACGCCGCGCGAGTTTGGCGGCCGCCCCGTGTTTCGTGGGTGATGGCAATCAAATCGCGGATCAGATGGAGCAGTGGGTCCAGGAAGGCGCGTGTGACGGCTTCGTCATCGCCGCCACGCACATTCCCGGGACGTTCGAGGAGTTCGTCCGGCTGGTGGTCCCGACCCTGCGCGAGCGGGGCCTGGTCGACCGTGAATACGGCACCGGAACGTTGCGGGATTCCATGGGTCTCGCGCCGGCCTGAGCAATGCGTGGTCAGAACATCAACGATTTTCAAGGGAGTATCAACATGTCGCCAGCCGCGCTCGAAGGGGTACGCGTTCTCGAGGCAGCCACACTGGGCGCTGCGCCGTTCGCGTGCACTCTGCTCGCCGAACTCGGTGCCCAGGTCACCAAGATCGAGCCGCCGGGTAAGGGTGATCCCCTCCGAGCCTGGGGAAATCAGAAGGACGGTATCGGGCTGCTGTCGAAGAGCCTCGGCCGCAACAAGCAGGGGATCAGCCTGAACCTCCGGTCCGAGCAGGGCAGGGACATTCTGCGGGACCTGGTCCGGCAGTCCGATGTCGTGGTCTTCAACTTCCGTCCTCAGACGCTGAAGAAGTGGGGTTTGGACTACGAATCGCTGGCCGCCATCAACCCGGGTGTGATCGTTCTGCAGGTCACCGGATTCGGCTCGGGCGGGCCCTACGAGGAACGTCCTGGATTCGGGACGATCGGTGAAGCCATGAGCGGGTTCTCCCATGTGACAGGGCAGAAAGGTGGCCCGCCGACGCTGCCGCGGTTCATGCTTGCCGACGGAGTCGCGTCGCTGTCGGGCGCCTACGCCATTCTCGCGGCGCTCTATCACCGCGACGCGAATGGCGGAACCGGCCAATGCATCGACATGAGCCTCTGGGAGCCGATGGCGCGGTTGGCCGAACAACTCGTCCTCGAGTACGACCAGTTGGGTCTGATTGCCGAGCGGAACGGGAACCGATGGGACATCAGTGCCCCGCGGAACGCCTATCAGACGAAGGATAAGCGCTGGATCGCAATGGCCAGTAGTGCGCCGTCGATCGCGATGCGAGTGTTTCGCGCCATCGGTCGAGACGACATGGCGGACAATCCAGAATTCCAAGAGGCCCAGTCGAGGCTGAAGCACGCAGAGCTGGTCGACACAGCGGTCGCGGAATGGATTGCCGAGCGGACACTGGACGAAGCAATGGCCGTCTTCGTCGAGTACGAAGTGGCTGCGGGCCCCATCTACGATGCGCAGCAAATCGTCGAAGACCCCCATGGCAAGGCTCGCGGAATGCATGTTCGAGTCCCGGACGATGAACTGGGATCGATGCTCGTTCAGGGCCCGATCGCGAAATTCTCGAAGACACCCGGAGAAGTGCGACACCTTGGACCGGGGATCGGGCAGGACAACAGATCGGTCTACGCGTCGAAATTGGGCTTGACCGACGCTGAAATCGACGAACTCGAACGTGACGGAATCATATGAAATCGACAGAAATGGATGAACAAATGACTGACAAACTGCAGGCCCGCTCGTGGCTGTTCACACCCGCCAACCGTGAAGACATGCTGGCGAAGCTCCACCGGATCCCGGCCGACGTCTGCGTGCTGGACCTCGAAGACGCGGTTCCCGCAGAGGAGAAGGCAGAGACCGCCGCCAAGCTCGGCTCGCGGCTCGCCGCGCTGAAGGAGGAACTGGCCGGTCGCCAACTCTGGGTGCGGACCAACGCCGTCGAGGTTCCACATATGTGGTACGGCGACGACTACTACGAGCCGCGCGGTGTCGAGGACTTGTCTCATGTGATCGCGGAAGGCCTTGATGGCGTTGTCATTCCAAAGATCGAGTCGGCCTTGGGCGTCGCGCGTGCGTGCGGTGCCGTCGAGGCACTGGAGCATGCTCGCGGTCTGCCTTTCGGAAGCATCAAGGTCGTACTGCTGATGGAGATGCTGCAGGGCTTCATCGATATCCAGGACATTGTGCGCGCCGCAGCGGAGGACCCACGGGTTATCGGCCTGATGTTCGGGGCCGGGGAGTTCCGGCTCTCGGCGAAGTTGCGGTGGACCAAGGGTGAAGCGGAGCTCGCCGCAGCGCGTGCATCGCTCTCACTGCACTCGGGCCGCGCCGAGTTCGACGTACTTATCGACGGCGCCACCACCGACATGTACGACGACGACAACTACCGTCGTTCGGCAGAACGCGGGGCGGACTTCGGTTTCACCGGGAAAATGTGCATCCATCCCCGCCAGGTGATCGTTGCCAACGAGACCTTCGTGCCGAGCAAAGAGGAGTACGACCGCGCCAAAAAACTGCTCGATGTCTTCGCGGTCGCCGAGGGTGAAGGGCACGGCAGCGTCCAGCTCAGTGGCGTGATCGTCGAGGCGCCGCTCAAGGCTGATTACGAGCGGATTGTTCGCAACTACGAGGCATTCAGCGGTGGTCGCTGAGGCGCGCACCTTCCTGGTGCGAAGCCGTGGATGACTCGCTGGGAAGTCGTCCTGACATGCAGGACCGAGAGGATTGAAAATGGTTGAGGTGGCGGGCCGGGTGGCCATCGTGTCGGGTGGCGCGCGCGGGATCGGAGCCGGCACGTGCGCTCGTTTGGCTCAGGACGGCTTCGCAGTGGCAGTGCTGGATCTCGTGGAAGCGGCCGCGAAGAGCACCGCAGAGGCCATCAATTCGCATGGCGGACAAGCGATAGCGGTGGGCTGCGATGTGACCGATGCGGCGGACGTCGACGCCGCGGTCGAGCGGGTCGTGGAGACACTCGGCCCACCGTCGGTGCTGGTGAACAACGCCGGAATCACCAGGGACAACCTGCTGTTCAAAATGTCCGAAACCGACTGGGACTCGGTGATTTGCGTACACCTTCGCGGCGCTTTTCTGCTGTCGCGCGCTGTTCAGACGCATATGGTCAAGCAGCGTTGGGGGCGGATCGTGAATGTTTCCTCGACTGCGGCGCTGGGCAACAGAGGACAGGTGAACTACTCGGCGGCGAAAGCCGGATTGCAGGGATTCACCAAGACGCTGGCCATTGAGCTGGGGGAGTTCGGGGTGACGGCCAACTGTGTGGCCCCCGGATTCGTTGTCACCGATATGACACGGTCCGTCGCTTCGCGGATCGGACAGGACTGGGACGTTTACGTCGCGACACGGGCTGCTCAGATTCCTGTGCGACGGGTCGGGCAGATCGAAGACATCGCCAACGCCGTCTCCTTCTTCGCGAGCCCAGCCTCGGGATTCGTGTCAGGGCAAGTGCTCTATGTCGCGGGCGGTCCGAAGGCGTAGTGGGAATGTGTGACGGCGGTGTGAGAAAGCTGGCCGGAAGCCAGGTCGCGGTGGAGGACCTCGCCGTGTTCGGGCCGTTCTTCGCCGTCCACACCCACACCCTGGACTCCACACCCTGCGATCTGTGGTACCCGATGCGCGAACTGATCGATGACCCGCAGGTACTGATCGACAGGGTGAACGCCGTGCGCGCCCATTTGGCGGCAGCCAGCGGGCAGCCGGTGGCGGCCGTGGAGCCACGGGTAGCTGGATCCGTGACCCAACTCGGTCTGGTCTCCCGGCTGGTCTCGCCGGCACTGGCGGTTGCGGTGCGGGACCGCCGAGTGCTGGACGTCGACCTGGGTTCTATTCGATGGCAACGGGTGCTCGGCGGCGCGTTCCCTCTGTCGGTACCGGTAGCTGCCGAGGGTGATCAGGATTCTCGACCGCAATGGCTCGCCGGCGGCTTGTACCACCGGGTGGTGGACGGCGTGATTCGAGAAATAGTTGAAGCGACCAGGCAATTCTCGATACCCACCCAGATCCTCTGGGGCAACGTCGCTTCAGCCATCAACGGCGCGACAATGATGATCGCGCGTACCCACCCCGAGCATGCCGACCTGGCACTGGAGATCGCGACACTGCTGCTGGATCGGCCGTCGCTGAGTGGCACCAGCAGTTCACCACCCGGCCAACGGTTCCGACGCCGCAGCTGCTGCCTGATCTACCGTGCCGCACCGAACGCGGCGGGCGCGGTATGCGGCGACTGCATTCTGGTGTGACCGCGCTCGCGGCGCCCAGCTTCGGCTGGCGATTCTCGCTTCCACTGCTGGTGGGCGCGGCCCTCAACCCGGTCAACAGCTCCATCGTCGCGACCGCCCTGGTGCCGATCGCCGCGGGCCTTGGGGAGTCCGTTGGCCGTATCACCGTTCTGGTGACTGTTTTGTACGTCGCGAGCGCCGTCGCGCAGCCGGCGATGGGGCGCTTCGCCGAAAGGTTCGGCCCCCGCCGTGTATTCATCGCCGGGGCGGCCCTCGTGGTGGTCAGCGGTGCAATCGGCGCTGTCGCCGCCAATCTCCCGACATTGATAGTGGCCCGGATTCTGCTGGGAATCGGTACGTCAGCAGGTTTTCCAACCGCCATGCTGATGATCCGGCTCCGAGCCGATGAAGCCGGTGAGCCGCCTGGTCGCGTCCTAGGGGCTCTAGTGATCTCCAGCCAGGTCACGGTGCTCCTTGGCCTGCCGCTAGGCGGCTTATTGGTGAGCGTCGCAGGCTGGCGAGCCACGTTCTGGGTCAATATTCCGTTGGCGGTCGTGGTCACGGCTATGGCGTGGCGGTGGTCGCCGCGTGATCCGAACGATCGGTCCGCCGTGGGCCGGCGACTGCTCGCAAGTGATCTCGATGCTGCCGGGATAGGACTCTTCGGCGCGACGCTGACCCTGTTCGTCGCCTTTCTGGTCCCGCTGCCAACGCGGCACTGGATTGTGCTCGCCGGCTCGATAGTGTGCGGTATCGGCTTGCTGTGGTGGGAGCTTCGTACGCCCGATCCCTTCATCGACCTTCGCACCCTGATCCACAACCGCGCGCTCACCAGTACCTATCTGCGCAATGCGGGCACGATGTCAGTCGCATACGGGGTGATGTACGGGCTGACCCAATGGCTGCAAGAAGCCCGAGGACTCTCCGCGACGTTGACCGGCCTACTCGTCCTGCCGATGAATTTCGCCGGTGCAGTTATGGCGCATGTGGTCTCACGCCGCAACCGTGTGCGCGCCCCATTACTCATCAGCGCTGCAGTGGCCATCGTCGTCGCCGTGGCGCTACGACTGGTCGATATCGATACCTCTGCGGCGATGATCATCCTGGTCACTGCCGTCGCTGGCGTGGTGATCGGCGTGGCGACCGTGGGCAATCAATCGGCAGTGTTCGCACAGGCAGAGGCACGGGAGGCCGGAACCACCGCGGGTCTGCTGCGTACCTCGACCTATGTCAGCGCGATTGCCTCCGGCAGCGTCATCGGTGTCGTGTTTCGTGATGGCGCGACCGACAACGGCCTGCACGCGATTGCCGACATACTCATCGTCGTGACGGTACTTGTGCTGGCGCTGACCGCCGTCGATCGAAGACTGCCGCATCGGCTACAAACCGACACTGCCTGACAGCCGTGGCTGATGTCTCGAAAACGTGTCCACCCCAGCAGAGGGCGGTCACGGCGGCGGCGTCGGATTTCGGTATCGGCCGGCCGGTGTCGAGCCAGTACTTTCAACGGCCGTTTCGGCGACGAATTCTTGTCCTGCAAGGTGTTTCACTCCCTGATCGAAGTGCAGGTCCTTGCCGAGGACTGGCGCATCGAGTACAACAGTTACCGGCCACATGGATCGCTGGGTTTCCTTACCCAGCAAGCATTCCGGCAGCAATGGTCACCGACCGAGTTCGAGCAACCACTACAACTCGCATAGCCGGTGGGCCCACCATCGGGGCCCGGTCAAATTCGGCGGCTACCGGTGAAGGGACGGCAGTTCATGTGGAACGCTGCGATATGTTCACCACCGAAGCCTCGGTCGACAGCAGGCACACGATTACGGTGACTGCCTCTGCTCCACGATCCACGCTGCGATCTGCGCACGTGAATTGAACCCAAGTTTGGTGAGGAGGTGCTCGACGTGGCCTTGTGCGGTACGTAGTGAGATCACCAGCCGGGCAGCAATTTCCTTGTTCGTCAGGCCCTCGGCGACCAATTCGCCAACTTCGAGCTCTCGCTTGGTCAGATTCACCGAAGCATCGGACGGCTTTTGCGGGGCGCGCTCACCGAGCTCGTAGGCGACGACGGCCTCGAATCCTGCGGCGCCTTCTTTTCGAGCGGACTCGAAGCGAGGTCCACCAAGTGCCTGACGCGTGGCTCGTACGCATTCTTCGTGGTACACAAGGAGTTTCGGAACGTATACCGGTGGGACTCCCACCGCACGACCGATGGTTTCGGCGGATCCCAGTAGTACACCGGCCCGTCTTGGTTCTCCCTCGCTCCCCGCAATCCACGCCAGCGCTTCGAGACAGTGTGCGACGCCGCCCGGGTCATCAACTAGTCGTAGCAGCCGCAACGCTTGATGGAGGAGATCGGTTGCTCGGCTTCGATTCCCGTTTCTCCACTGCGCAACCCCCATGGACCACAACACATATCCGCGATATCCCGGTTCTCCACGCGATTCAGTAATTGCGAGCGCTTCTTTATTCCAGTCGATCGACCGGTCGGGGTCCTCACCGAGCAACCCATACGCCATACCCAGCATCCACAGTGCCTCGACTTGCAGAGCCACATGACCTACGTCACGGAAGACCACCAGCGCCTCTTCGAGGCGCGGACACGCGTGTACAAGATCACCGCTGAACAGACCGTGCACACCGTCGGCGTGGGCAACGAGGGCCCCCGCCATCGGGTCTTGAATCTGCTCGGCGAGGGGACGTGCTCGCTCTACCAGGTCGGCCTCGTCCTGAAGGTCACCCTGGTATCCGGCCAACAGGCTGTCCACGACGAGCGCTTTCACCAGCGACACGCTCGCCCGGTCGGTCCCTCTGGCCAGCAAGCGGTCGAGCCAGCGCTGAGTCTCGCCGAAAAAGCCTGCGCACGCCCAGGGCCAGTACAGTGCCGCGGCGATCTGCAGGCCGACATCGACAGCGTTGTCGTCGTCAGAGAGGCAGAATTCCATTGCTTCTCGCAGATTGGGCTTTTCCTGCTTGAACAGGGCGATCCAGACAGCCTGCCGTGAACTGATCCAGTCGGCTTCGGCATCGAGCGCAAGCCGGTGGTACCAATCCCGGTGCCGCCGACGCAGCTCTTCGAACTCGCCGCTCTCCTGCGCCTTCTCGCGCCCGTAAGCAAGGAGGGTTTCGAGCATCCCGAAGCGAACTACGCCGTGCGACTCTTCTCGTGTCAAGATCGACTTGTCGACCAGAGACGTCACCACATCGAGCAACTCCTCTGGCGTCAGATCGCTGCCACAGATGTCCCCGGCAGCGTCAAGTTCGAAGGTTCCGGCAAACACGGAGAGCCGGCCCCACATCTGTCGCTCCTGTGCACTGCACAGCGCGTAGCTCCAGTCGATACACCCCCGCAGTGTCTGCTGTCGGCTGGGCGCGCCCCTGCCGCCGCGAGTCAGTAGTGCATAGCGGTCGTTCAGTCGGTCCAGGATCTGCTCAGGCGTCATCGCACGTAACCGGGCGGCCGCCAGCTCGATGGGCAACGGCAATCCATCCAGCCTGTGGCAGATCCGAGCCACGGCGACCCTGTTGTCATCGGTCAGTGCGAACGTCGGTTCTGCTCTGATAGCTCTTTCGGCAAACAACGTGACGGCGTCGTAGCGTGGCAGCCGCTGCAGCGACGGCGCATGGTCGGGGTCGGGGACCGTGAGCGGCGGCACTCGCACAGCGGCTTCCCCGCCGATCTCTAGCGGCTCCCTGCTGGTTGCGAGGATACGAAGCCCCGGACACGTCTGCAGCAGCGCCTCTGCCAACTCCGCCACCGCGTCCACCATATGCTCACAGTTGTCGAGTACCAGCAACAGTTCGCGTGTGGCCAGAAAATCCACCAGTATTTCCCTCACGGGTGTTGCCGATTGGTCACGCAAACCCAGCGCACCCGCGATGACATCCACTAGCAAGTGATCGTCGTGAAACTCACCCAATTCAACAAGCCACACGCCCCCCGAGAATTCGTGCTGGACCTTCCCCGCGACCCGCATCGCGAGCCGGGTCTTACCGACCCCACCGATTCCGGTCAACGTCACCAACCGGGAGACCGATAGCAAGCTCCTCACCTCGGTCAGCTCACTTCGGCGACCGATGAAACTCGTCAGTTCAAGAGGGAGATTTCCCTTGGTGCTCCGTCCGTACGAAAACGCGGACACGTGCCGCCCGTTCCGCGGACTCCCTCCGGATCCGGATGCTCGCTCCCTCCCTGTGGCTACTTCAACCCCGGGGTGCATAGCCATCGCGTCGACCGGGAGACCGTGCCGAAGCTGGATTTCACGGAGCGCTTCGCCGAACGCTGCAGCTGATGGGCGAGCCTGCGGGTCTCGGGACATGGCCCATTCGACCGCTTCGCTGACATCCGCAGGGATGCCTTGCAGGTGCAAGTCGGGAACAGGTTCCGTGGTGATCCGCAGAAATTGGGCAATAAGCTGCTCTCCACTGCGGCGTTCGAAGGCGGCGTGACCAGTGATGGCAGCGAACAGAGTTGCACCGAGCCCGTAGATGTCCGCCGCAACGCTCGCAGCACCTCCCGCCAGCACCTCGGGTGCGGTGAATGCCGGAGAACCTGTCACCGTCCCCGTAGAGGTCTTGAACCCCCCGGCGATGTGCGCGATACCGAAATCCGTCAGCACCGGCTCGCCGTAGTCGGTGAGCAAGATGTTCGCTGGCTTGACATCCCGGTGCAAGATGCCGAGGTGATGCGCGGTTTCGAGAGCGCCTGCCACCTTCACCCCGAGCCGGAGTACCTCGCTCAGCGCGAGCGGACCGTGGCGGCGGATCTGAACCTCCACCGAGTCCCGGGGGTGGTACTGCATCACGATGTAGGGACGCCCGCTCTCGGTGGTGCCAACGTGAAGGACGTTGACGATGTTGGGGTGGCCGCTCAATCTGCCCATAGCACGCTGTTCACGAAGGAATCGCTGTTGGTTCTCCTCATTCAATGCGTCTGTAAGAACCTTGACGGCCACCATTCGATCCAGACCGGGTTGGGTGCACCGGTACACAACACCGAACCCGCCGCGGCCGATCTCCTGAACATCCTCGAATTCGGCCGCACTCAATCCTGACGCGACCGACTTATCCGGGTCGAGTTGAGTGTCCAGCGGATCTTCGTTGCCCATCGACTAGGCCGATTGCTTTGATCCGTGTAGTTGTCGACGATGCAGCACTGCCAACCTCTCAGGGAGTTAGCTCAAGGCTAACCCTACTGACTACCTCATTTCATCATCCGGTGCGTGCCGTTCCGGCTGGGCGGCGGCCGTCCTGCCACACCTCGACATTGGCTTCCACGCCCAGTCGGCGAAGCTCATGGCACACCCAGTACTTGAGCCGGTGGTGCAGGAAGGTTCCCCGGCGGATTTGCGATCCTGGGCGGTGCCTTTGAAGCCGTGGCCCTTGCCGTGGCGCACGTAGAGGTTCTTGCGGCTGGAGTGATAGACCTCGACCGGGTGACGGCATACCAGGCAGCGCAGTCCGGGGGTATTGCGCCACGGGAGGAAGTGCTCCTGCTCGGTGATATCGATGAACTCGTCATAGCGACCCAACACAGCGGTGGTCTCCGACGTTAAACAGTGACCGTTACATGTGAACTCGTTCATGTCCCGACCCCGACACTCGCGAAAATCCCACTCGCACAACGGTAACCGGATCCACCGACAACCACGTCTCCTTGTTCCTCGTCGGATCCAGGAAGCCGCGGGCGACATTCCGGCTTTCGGCCTGTGTATCCCACACCTCTGTTGAGTCAGGCCCGCGGCCAGTGTCGGGCCGGGGCGCAAACCCCCCCGGTGAGCCAGCCCAAACGGGCGGCAGGAACCTCACGAGCCAGCCCCGGCTCGACAACTCCGGCCGGTGATCATCCAGCCCGCCAACCGGTGACATTCATTTAAGCCGGAACCTCAAAGATCTGAGCGTCGGCTTTCTCCGCGGAGGCAGGACATTGCGGTCTGCTTCTCTGGGCGGGTGCCGATTCTGGTACCTGCCGGCTGAACACTTACAAGCAGGCAGGTCCCGATCGTTACTTGCCGGCCTTGTTGTATGCATCCAGGATCTCAGCCGACACCCGGCCGCGGTTGGAGACCTCGAAGCCGTTCTTCCGTGCCCAGTTGCGAATGGCCTGGGTCTGCTCGCGATCAGCGGTGGGTCGAGGTTTGCTCGTCGTCGTCGCTTTCGGTGCTCGCCCCGTCTTGCGGGCATGCGGGGTCCACTCCTCGAACATCCCACGCATGTTGGCCGCGTTCAGCTTGGACAGGTCGATCTCGTAGGCAACACCATCGACAGCAAAGAGCACTGTCTCCTCGGCGGCGGACTTACCGTCATAATCGTCCACCAGCTCGACGACGACTTTGCGTGCCATGAAAGCAGCCTTTCCAGTTGCACCGATGTAGTGATACAGAATAGTAGTTGAAGCGATCACGGTGGTCGGACGCCGTGACCGCTGATCAGCGCCTGCTGGTCATCCCGGCCCGCGCGGGAACTGCCCCCAGTTCAGCTGCTCGGTCGATCCGGGCAGCCGATCCGCCAGTGCCACAACATAATCCGCGATTCCGGATCAGTACCGGTCGCTTCACCTTCAGCCCGCCGTCCAGTCAGAATCAGCTCCACCTCACCGCCGGTGGTCAACCGGGCCAGCGGTCAGCGCCGTGTCGTCGCCCTCCCGAATATCGAGCAGCACGCGGGTCTGCTCGATGAGCAGCGCCGCGCCCGGCACCTCGTCCAGCCAGTGCCTCGGCCAGGTCTGTGAAGGACTCGTAGAAGCAGCGCGGTCCCATCTTCGCCTGCTCGCACACCCCGCGCACCGTGAGTGCGGCCCGCCCCCGCGTGCCGACGATGTCGAGGGCCGCATTCAGCAGCAGCCGCCGACGCTGCTCGCGGCGCTCGTCGGTCGTGGTGCCGCGATAGGTCCCCTCGACGGCTCGCGTCACCCTCACAGCCTGGCACAGAAATCAGGAAACTACCGTTTACGGAAGCTGAGGTTTCCGCATCCCGATCAGAGATGCCGGGTGCCACTGGATCGGCCCCTGCACGGCCTGCCACCGGTATTGCTGCAGCTTGAGGCGCAGGAGTCACTTCGCGGCGTCAGCGAGTTCGTGCCAAATTCACTTGGGTCACAGGGGATTCCCGTCGCATCCCAACTGTCGCACCGACAGGTGTACGCACGACGCCACCTGCGCCACGAACTCGAACTCCAAACACGCGACTGCCGCCATCCGCAACAGCGGCCAAGTCCCCGAATACTTGCGCGCCCGCCAACTCGACGAAGAAGCGACCTACGACACGATCTCGCGGGACGTGATCAAAAGACGCCGCCGAGGGACAGAACGACAGCGATCCGGATCGGCACATCACGCAAATGCTGATCAAGGGGCTCGGTGAACTGGGCCGCAGAATGGTGGACACCGCGCCGGGGCTCGCTGGAGACCGTCAGCCGCACAGCACAGTCGTTGATACGCAACGGAATCGCGACCGGCGATAAGTTCAAGGAATACACGACACCTCCGCGGCGCCAACAGACGCCGAGGAAGCGGTCGCCAGGACCGAAACCGAACCGGCCTGAAGCGACGAGTCAGCTCAGGATCCGCAATATCTCCGTACGACGATTCGCCGACTGACCTGTTGTTACGCATACGCCGACGAAGGCCCGCTCGGGAAAACAGGTATGCCCCCGGCCATTCGACCGTCGTGGGAGTACCGCGGACAGACGATGCTGACACGACATCCACCAGCACCATTGCGCGGAGGCTTTCATGTTCCCAGCGAATGCCCGGCCCCCAGACGGTGTCAGCGACGACAGCGCCCGGTGTGTCGAAGGCACGTTGACGATCCGGCGTTGCGCGGCCTGCGACAAGGTCTTCGCGCCGCTGACCAGCGTGTGTTCGGTCTGCGCGTCCGAGGATCTCGAGTGGGTGCCCTCGTCGGGTGCTGGTTCGATCGTGTCGTGGCGGGCGGTGCGTCGCATGAGTTTTCCGCACGGTGAGGTGAGGCCGTTGACGATCGCCATCGTCGAACTCGACGAGGGCCCGTGGGTCTACACCTGCATCGAAGGTGAAGTCCCGCTGATCTGGACCGGGCCGGTGCGTGTGCACTTCCAGCCGAGTCCCCGCCAGAACAGGTTTCCGGTCTTCGCAGTCGACGCCGATCCACGGCAGCCACCGTTGTGGCGTGTGTCCCGCGAGACCGTTGCGGCTGGGAACGACCGGCCGGAGGCGGCTGCGACCTCGGTGACAAGCCGGGTGCTTCGATGACTGCTTTATTACCTCTTGCCTACGGATACGTGCGCGACGATCTGCTGCGTGACCGCGACCCGAAGTCCAGCGACGCCATACTGCGGGCCGCCGCCAGATCACTCGGGTATGCGCTGGGCACCGTATTCCACGAGCCGGCACCACAGAACGCGACACTGCCGCCGGCGTTCGTCGATCTCGTCCAGGAATGCCGGCGAGCCGAGGCACACACCGTGCTGACGCTCCCCGGACACCTGTCTGGCATGGCCGTGTGCCGCAGGGTCCTGCTCGCGATCCTCGAGGCACGAGCCGAAGCCGCAGTACAAGAAGTCCGCCCCTGACCGGTCAGGGGCTGGCCGCGGTGGCGGCGTCCTGCAGGGTGAGCAGTTGTTCGGTCAGCAGCAGGGTCATCTGCTGTGATGCGGCCACGGAGGT
This sequence comes from Nocardia sp. NPDC059236, assembly GCF_042754085.1. Taxonomy (NCBI): domain Bacteria; kingdom Bacillati; phylum Actinomycetota; class Actinomycetes; order Mycobacteriales; family Nocardiaceae; genus Nocardia; species Nocardia sp. NPDC059236. The sequence goes on along the minus strand of NZ_JBHZAF010000019.1, from coordinate 90,649 downwards.
AGCGACGATGTCGAGGAGGCGATCGAGACTGCTGACCCGCACCCGTCTGGATTCGATGTCGAGCCGCTCAAGGGCCCGGTAGACATCCTTTTATGTTGGCGGTGACGAACACGATGCGCCCGGTGTCGTGCTGCGCAGTGGCCAGCGCATCACGGATCCACGAAGAATCCGCGGCCCCGGTTCGCGTGCCCGTGCGTACAGTCCCGGCTCCGATTCCCAGGATCTGATCGGTGATGCCCGCGATCGCCGACGCGCCCCGCATCGCCAGCACCCGCACATTGTTGAGTCCCCTCAATCCGTCGAATAGTTGATCGACCATCGTGGTGACATCGCGAACCACCGGGAATCTGCCCTGCACCAGTCCGCAGCGTCTGAGCCGATTCCATGCTGGCGCAGCGAGTTCGGCGTCGTCGCTGGCGTGACGAGCCCATTCGAGCACGACCTGGCGCGGGATCCACACCTCGACGTCGTAGGCGCGCAGTCGCGTCGCGAGGTCAGCGAGCGCACCGATGTCGAGCCTGCCGTGTGACCACAGATTAGTGTCGAGAACCACGGCCTGGCGGTCACGGGAAAGTGCGTTCACGGCCGCCATTGTGTCGCGGCAGTGCACAACCTGGATGTGGCAGGGTCGCCTTGGTCGTCGGCTGCGTGCTGCAGCTTGAGTCAGCGCAGTCCAGGTTCACCGACGGACTTGAATCCGAACGCTGCTGTGTCACAGCGGGAATGATGGATCGGGCGTTGTCTCGGCGTGTATCAGTCCGATCCTGCCGCAATGCGAGGTTGGGGCCGACTGCAATCGCGGATCGCGCATCCGATCACAACCCGATGAACCCCTGGGTGAACAGAGGCGCGGGGAGGACGATCGAGGTGAGTCTCCTTCCCTCGCCTGAGGCCAGTAGCTGACGGAACGGCGACTCGCCGGGAGTTCGATGACGCGCCACTCCTGGCTATCAGCCAGCCAACTTCCGGCTCTTGTCCGGCCTCCAGACAGCGTCCAGGCTCTCTTCCCGTGGGAGTCAGCAGTCCTTAGGGATTCGACGATGACTGCTCATCACGACTCTCGCGGTTTTCCAAGCACCGAAAGCCCAACCAGCCAAGCGATTGATCGAGCGGATGCCAGCGACGGTCCTGACTTATGGAGGTAACAGATGGGAGGTCGGATCCCGAAGCCGGTGGGCACGTTCGGTGTTCCGACCAAGCCGAAGAAGCAGAAGAACGGGCGATGGCGGACGACCGTTCGCTTCTACGGCGCGGCAGGGCCTCATCAGATCGAACGTCTCGGCCTCAGTGCCGACGACGCCGCCAACCGGCTCGCCGAGGCGATGCGTGATTTCCGTGAGCAGCTGGGATATCAACGAATCACACGCAGTACGAAGCTGATGGAGCTCGCGGCCGAACTCGTCACGGAACTCGAGGCCGACGATGCCTACACGGCCGGCAACGTAGAGGATTACCGGCGCGAGATCTACGTGTCGACCGACAAGCGCGCGGATCCGAAGACCATCAAGATCGAGAACTCGATCGGGAACCTGCAGGTGTGGCAGGCCACCGCCGGTGAGCTGGATCGTCATCTCAAGCGTCTGGTCGCGATGGGCCTGCGCCGTAAGGCCAAGCAGCACAAGATAATTCTGCGAGCGATGATGCAGATTGCCGTCCGGCACGGCGCTGTCGAGACCAACCCCGTCGACGGTGTCAGCTCGTTCACCCGGCGCAGCACCCGCGCCCGTGGCAAGGCCGGAGATCAGGATGCCTTGCCGGGTTTCAGGGCTCAGGTGCGTGCCTGGGCGTCCGGGGAGGCTGTTCCCGGTACGCCGGCCTACACGTCCGGCCCACCGCGCGATTGGTCGGTGGTGTGGGTGACCGACCTGATCTGCGGCACCGGGCTGCGCCCGCACGAGGTGTTCGCGGTCCTGCTGGAGGAGATCGACCTCGATGCCACGATCCCCTACCTCGATGTCACGGGCACGCTGGTGGAAGTGAAGGGATCCGGGACCGGCGGGTGGGTGCGTCAGCCGTTCCCGAAGTCGACGAACGGGTGGCGGCGGATACTGCTGCCGGAGCACTCCGCGCAGGCCTGCCGCGAGGCGCTGAAGGATCTCGAGGTCACCGGGCAACCGAACCCCCACGGGGTCCTGTTTCCCGCGCGCAACGGGTCGCTGCGCAACCCCACCAACTTCGGGCGCAGCTGGCGCGCCGCCCGCGGGGAGAACTACTCCTGGGTCACTCCGCGGACGTTCCGGCGCGGGGTCGGCACGGCGGTCGACAACGCCTACGGCGATCCCGAGCGGGCCGCGCGACAACTCGGCAACACCAAAGCGGTGGCCAAGGCCCACTACATCGACATCCCCGAAACGGCACCCGACAACCGGGAGGTTCTCGAGCGGTGGGCGCGGGGAGAGCGGCCGAAAACGTGAGATTTCTGTGAGAAACGGTCGATTTTGGACGAGTTCGGTGACACAAAAATCCCCTCCGACCCTGGTCGGAGGGGATTTCTTGGTCGGGCTGACAGGATTTGAACCTGCGACCACTTGACCCCCAGTCAAGTGCGCTACCAAGCTGCGCCACAGCCCGTTGCATTCGCTCTCGCTTGTGCTCGATGAGATTACCCCAGGACCCCCCTGAACATCCAAATCGGCTGGTACTTGGCGTGTGGCGGGGTAGTTGGACGCACTTGAACGGGGGCAAGTGGTCGCAGGGTGGGGTTCATCTGGTGCTCGGGTTGGACGCACCGCGTGGTCCCTCGTCGTGGATGGCCCCGGTGTCGGGCGGGCATACCGAGCCGAGGGTGATCCGAGGCTTCGGCGTGGTGCGCGATCCCTCACTGGCGAGGTGATCGGACGCCTTCGCGAACCATGTCGGTTCCATGTGCCGGAGGGGTGCGGCATAGGTGGTCGACATGTCGGCCGGGACCTGTGCGCCTGCGGCGCCGGTCATGGGGCGGCAATCATTTCGACATGTGTTCGAAATCGTTTGTGCCGCAAGGTAATAAAGTGCAAAAGGGTGCGGTTTTCATTCCCGCTCTCGGGGCTGGGTGGGGTGGGTTGCCTCGGCTGTGCTGCCGGTGGTTTCGGGGGCAATTGGACGATTGACAAGTCAAGATCGTTCGAACTACTGTTCAGTACGATGACCCCCGCCGCTCGAAAACCCCTGGTACACATGCCTCATTGGGTTGGCATGGCCACGTAGCGTGGCAGTCGTCAGCATCTGTTGCTGATCAATTGTTGCACTGAGCCTGGCGGCACAGCTGGGTCAGTTGACCTGGTCTGAAACATCTCCTCGGCCAGGGTCCCTGCGGAAGCACCCCATATCATGCGGGCTCTTCTCTAGGTCGCTGTCGCATCGAAATCCGTTGTGTCGAAAGAGGAATCATCTGTGTCGTCGGCATGCTGTCGACTGGATCCGGACGCTGAGCGCTGGGCGCGATGGTGTTTGGCCGCGGGTTGGCCAGGGTAGAAGAACGGAACTTGTTGGCCGCGGTCGTCTTCGACTGTCCGGCGGTGGATGAGGGCGCGAAGTGGGTGCGTGCCATGAGGAAGGATTTTCAGAGGTGACCGGATCGGCGTTTGCCGTCGCTATCGTGGGTATGTCTTGCAGGATGCCGGGGGCGGCCGATCTCGACAGTTTCTGGCAGTTGCTCACGGAGGGGCGCGCCGCGATCGGTGCGGCTCCCGAGAGCCGGGGGAGTATTACCGAGCGGGCCGGATTCGTCGGCACCGCAGGGGAGTTCGATGCGGATTTCTTCGGGGTTTCGCCGAATGAGGCGCGGGCACTCGATCCGCAGCAGTTGCTGGCGCTGGAGCTGAGCTGGGAGGCGCTCGAGGACGCGGGCCTGGCTGCCACGGCTCGCGAGGCCCGCCGCTGCGGTGTGTTCCTCGGCTGCACCGGAAGCGATTTCGCCGAAATTCTGGCTTCGCGGGGCGGCCCGGGGGTCAGCCGCCACTCGCTGTGGGGTGTCGGGCGCGGGATCATCGCGAACCGCATCTCGAACTATTTCGGTTTCAGCGGCCCGAGCATCGTGGTCGACAGCGCCCAGGCATCGTCGCTGGTCGCGGTGCATATGGCCTGTGAGAGCCTGCGTAGCGGCGAGAGCGACGTGGCCCTGGCCGGTGGCCTGAACCTGATTCTGTCGCCGACGAGCGGTGAGCGGATCGAGCAGTTCGGTGCGCAGTCGGCGCTCGGCGCCTGCTACACCTTCGATGCCCGGGCCGACGGGTTCGTGCGCGGCGAGGGCGGCGGCATGGTGCTGCTGAAGCCCCTGGCGCAGGCTATCGCCGACGGCGACCGGATTCATGGCGTGATCCGCGGTAGCGCGATCAACACCGGCAACGAACGTCGAGTGCTGAGCGCCCCGAGCCGGGATGCGCAGGCCGCGGCGATTCGCGATGCCCTGATCGCCGCGGGCGTCGAAGCGCCGTCGGTGCAGTACGTCGAATTGCACGGCACCGGCACCCCCGCCGGTGATCCGGTGGAGGCCGCCGCCCTCGGCGAGACCTACGGTGCGGGCCGGGCGCAGGACGCCCCGCTGGCCGTCGGATCGGTCAAGACGAATATCGGGCATCTGGAAGGTGCGTCCGGTATCGCGGGCCTGATCAAGACGGTGCTCTGCCTGAGCCATCAGGAACTGGTGGCCAGCCTCAACTTCGAGACGCCGAATCCGCGAATTCCGCTCGCGGACCTGGGTTTACGAGTGGTGACGGGCACCGAGGACTGGCCCGTGACCGATGTGCGCAGGGCAGCTGTGTCGTCGTTCGGCATGGGCGGATCGAATGCCCACGTGATCGTGGAGGAGGCGCCCGCAGTCGGTTCCGCCGCAGCCGCCGGTGAGGCCGGTGCGGTTTCGTGGGTGGTGTCGTCCCGCAGCGAGGCCGGTGTGCGTGCGCAGGCGACCCGGTTGCGGGAGTGGCTGCTCCGCCATCCCGATTCGACCGCGGCCGATGTGGCGTACTCACTGCTGGCCACGCGGGCCCAGATGGAGTGGCGCGGAAGCGTTGTCGGGCGGGATCGCTCCGAGCTGCTGGCCGGTTTGGCATCCCTGGTCGACCCGACCGCGCCCGCCGTGGCGATCGAGCCCGCCACCGGGCGGGCCGAGCAGCGCCGCATCGCGTTCGTCTTCCCGGGGCAGGGCAGCCAGTGGGAGGGTATGGCGCTGGGCCTGCTGGACGCGGGTGGGCCGTTCGCGGAGTCGATCGCGGAATGTGAAGCGGCGCTTGCGCCGTACGTGGACTGGTCGCTGACCGCGGTGCTGCGTCGCGAGGCCGGCGCGCCCCCGCTGGATCGCGTGGACGTGGTGCAGCCGGTGCTGTTCGCGGTGATGGTCTCCCTGGCCCGGATGTGGCGAGCGGCTGGTGTGGAGCCGGACGTGGTGATCGGCCACTCCCAGGGCGAGATCGCCGCCGCTTATGTCGCCGGCGGACTCTCGCTGCCCGATGCGGCGCGCGTCGTGGCGCTCCGCTCGCGCGCGGTCGCCAAAGAACTGGCCGGTCAGGGCGGTATGGCCTCGATCGGACTCGGCGCGGATGCGGTCCGGGAACGGTTGGCGGCGTACGGGGATCGGCTCTCGCTCGCGGCGGTGAACGGTCCGGCGCAGACCGTGATCGCCGGCGATGTCGCCGCGATGGAGGACTTCCTCGCCGCCTGTGCCCGCGACGGTGTGTGGGCCCGCCCGATTCCGGTGGACTACGCCTCGCATTCGAAGGCGGTCGAGCGGCTGCGTGATCGCCTCCTCGCGGAACTGGCCCCGATCCGCCCGCAATCCGGGTCCGTGACGTTCTTCTCCACGGTCTCCGCCGACCGGTTGGATACCGCGGAACTGGACGCCGAATACTGGTATCGATCCCTGCGGGAACCGGTCCGATTCGCCGATGCCGTCACGGCGCTGATCGCCGACGGTATCAACGGATTCATCGAGTCCAGTCCGCATCCGGTGCTCACGATGGGCATCGGCGTGACCGCCGAGGCCGCCGGCGCGGCCGAGAGCGTCGCAGTTGTCGGCTCGTTGCGGCGTGGCGAGGGCGGCCCGGACCGCTTCCTGGCGTCGTTGACAGAGGCCCACTGCGCCGGCGTGCAGGTGGATCCGCGTGCGCTGGTCTCCGGCGGGGCGCGGATCGACCTGCCGCCGTACGCGTTCCAGCGCCGCAACTTCTGGGTCGGCGCACCGGCCATTTCCGGCAGCTCGGCCAACATCGTCGAGGTCACCGAGGACCACACGCCCGAGGGCGGTGAGCAGGCGTGGGATGACAGCCCGCTGGCACGCACATTGCAGGTGACCCCCGAATATCAGCGTGGCACAGTCGTTCTCGACCTGGTCCGTGAGCAGGCCGCCGCCATCCTCGGCCACGAGTCGGCCCGATCCATTCACCCCGACCTGCCCTTCACCGAGTTCGGCTTCGACTCCGTCAGCGGCGTGGAGCTGCAGAACCGCCTGACGCGCGCCACCGGTGTGCCCCTGCCGTCGTCGCTCATCTTCGACCACCCGACCGCGAATGCGGTGGCGGCGCTGCTGCAGGCCAGGGTCACCGGGACCGATCGGGGCGAGCGCCGGGTCTCGCGGCGCGCGAATACGGACGAACCGATCGCGATCGTCGGCATGGCCGCCCGATTCCCCGGCGGTGTGCGTTCCGCCGAGGACCTGTGGGACCTGCTCGCAGCGGGCCGCGACGCGATCGGTGAATTCCCCGAAGATCGCGGCTGGGACCTGGACCGGCTGTTCGACCCGGACCCCGACAAGCCGGGCAAGGTATACACCCGTCACGGTGGATTCCTCAGCGGCGCAGGCGATTTCGATCCCGGATTCTTCGGCATCAGCCCGCGCGAAGCCTCGGCGATGGACCCGCAGCAGCGGCTGTTGCTCGAAACCTCCTGGGAAGCACTCGAAGACGCGGGCATCGACCCGGTGTCGTTGCGGGGCAGCGACACCGGTGTCTTCGCCGGCGCCTGCTCGTCCGGATACGCCGGCCGGGTGACCGGTGACCTGGAGGGCTTCCGCCTGACCGGCACCTCGCACAGCGTCATCTCGGGCCGCGTCGCGTACGCGTTCGGCCTGGAGGGCCCGGCGGTGACGGTGGATACCGCGTGCTCGTCCTCGCTGGTGGCCTTGCATCTGGCCTGCCAGGCGCTGCGCCAGGGCGACAGCTCGCTGGTGCTCGCTGGTGGTGTGACCGTCGCGGCCAGCCCGTACCTGTACGTGGACTTCGCCCGCCAGCGCGGCCTGTCACCGGACGGCCGCTGCAAGGCGTTCTCGGCGGCCGCCGATGGTGTGGCGTGGTCGGAGGGCTCGGGTGTGCTCGTCCTCGAGCGACTCTCGGACGCCCAGCGGCTCGGCCACCACGTCCTGGCCGTCGTTCGCGGTAGCGCCGTCAACCAGGACGGCGCGAGCAATGGCCTGACCGCGCCGAACGGTCCGTCGCAGCAGCGAGTGATCGCCCAGGCCCTCGCCAATGCGGGCATCACTGCGGTCGACGTGGACGCCGTGGAAGCGCACGGAACCGGCACGGCCCTGGGCGATCCGATCGAGGCCCAGGCGTTGATCGCGGCCTACGGCCAGGGTCGCGACGAGCGCGAACCGCTGCGGATCGGCTCCTTGAAATCCAACATCGGCCATGCCGTGGCCGCCGCCGGTGTGGCCGGCGTGATCAAGATGGTGCAGGCGCTGCGGCACGAGCGCCTGCCACGGACACTGCACGCCGAAACGCCGTCGCCGCACGTGGATTGGGCCGCGGGCGCGGTGCGCCTGCTGACCGACGCCGAACCGTGGACCGCGGGCGATCGGGTGCGCCGGGCGGGTGTGTCGTCGTTCGGGATCAGCGGCACCAACGCGCACGTGATCCTGGAGGAAGCGCCTGCCGCACCGGTGGTGGCCGCCGAGGACCAGCCGGGCATTACCGCGCCGCTCGTCCCAGTGCTGGTGTCTGGCAAGGGCGAGGCGGGTCTGCGCGCGCAGGCTGCCCGACTGGCTGCCTGGCTGCCCGAGCACCCCGAAATCGACATCGCGGATGCGGCCGAGGCGCTGGCGAATTCGCGGGCGCAGCTGGATTCGCGCGGCGTGGTCCTCGGTCGTGATCGCGCCGAGTTGCTCGAGCGGCTGGCGAATCTCGCCGAATCGGGGACCGGCGCCGGTGTCGTCACGGGTGCAATCGGCGCGGGGACGACTGCCTTCCTGTTCACCGGGCAGGGTGCGCAGCGGATCGGCATGGGAGCCGGGCTGTACGAGGCCTTCCCAATGTTCGCCGACGCGCTGGATTCGGTGTGCGCCCACTTCGATCCGTTGCTGGAGTGCTCGCTCCGGGACGTCATGTTCAACGGTTCCGCCGATGGCGATAGCGCTGTCCTGGATTGCACGGAGTTCACCCAGCCCGCCCTGTTCGCCTTCGAGGTGGCGCTGTACCGCCTGCTGGAGTCGTTCGGCGTCAGCCCGGACGTTGTGATCGGTCATTCGATCGGCGAGATCGCGGCCGCCCACGTCGCGGGCCTGTGGTCGCTCGAGGACGCCTGCCGATTGGTGGCGGCGCGCGGCCGTCTCATGGGCGCGCTGCCCGAGGGCGGCGCGATGCTGGCCATCGGAGCGCCCGAATCCGAGGTGAACGAGGTCGTCGCCGGCTATCCGGGCCGCGTCTCGGTCGCCGCGGTGAACGCGCCGCAGGCCCTGGTGGTCTCGGGTGACGAGGACGCCGTCGCCGAGATCGAGGCCCGTTTCGCCGAGCGAGGCGCGAAGACGTCCCGGCTGCGGGTCAGCCATGCCTTCCACTCGCATCGAATGGAGCCGATGCTGGCCGAATTCGAGTCTGTCGCACAGGATTTGACCTATAATCCGCTCCGGCTTCCCGTGGTATCGAACGTGTCCGGTCAGCTGGCCGGGGACGAGATCATGAAGCCCGAGTACTGGGTTCGCCAGGTGCGAGGCGCGGTGCGATTCGCGCCGGGTATCCAGACACTGATCGCCTCGGGGGTGCGCCGATTCCTGGAGGTGGGCCCCGACGCGGTGCTGGCGGCGCTGACCCGGCAGACCCTTCCCGAGGACGCCGAGTCCACGTCGATGGTGGCCGCGGCCGCGCGCCGGGATCACGATGAGCCCCAACAGTTCTCGACGATGCTCGCGCAGGCTCACACCGCTGGTGTGCGGGTGGACTGGACGCCACTGCTCGGTCGCCGATCGGCCCGGCGAATTCCCCTGCCCACCTACGCCTTCCAGCACCAGCGATTCTGGCTGCCGCCGCGTCGCGAAGCCACCGGCAACCCCCAAGCTCACCCCTTGCTCACCGGTGTGTTCCCGGTGGCCGGCAAGGACGAGTTCGTCTTCACCGGCCGGTTCTCGCTGCCCACCGACCCGTGGGTCGCCGACCACATGACCTACGGCACCGTGGTGCTGCCCAGCGCGACCCTGATCGAATTCCTGCTCGTCGCGGGCAGCCGAATCGATTGCGGCGTCGTCGAGGAACTGACCCTGGAGGCTCCGATCCTCCCGTCGGAAACCGACGAGGTCGAACTCCAGGTATCGGTGCAGGAGCCGGACCCGACCGGCCGACGCCAGTTCAGCTTCTACTTCCGCAAGGCCGGCCGCGCGGGCGAATGGGTCCGCAACGCCAGCGGTGTCCTGGCCCCCGCCTGGGACGGCGATGACGCCCTACTGGACCAGCTGCGCGACGAGGCATGGCCGCCGGCCGACGCCGAAACCCTCGACACCGCATGGATTCCCGAGCGGATCGCGAAGGGATCCGGACTCGAATACGGCCCGGCGTTCCTCGGTGTCGCCGCCGCCTGGCAGCGAGACGGGGCCGTCTTCTCCGAGATCACCCTGAACACGGCCGCCGCGCCCGAACCGGAGCGGTTCGATCTGCATCCGGCCCTGCTCGACCTGGTGATGCATGCCGGGCTGGCCGGACTCATCTGGCGCGATCAGGACAGCGACCCCGACACCGGCCGATTGCTGTTCCGCTGGGGCGGCGCGCGACTACATCAGCCGCTGGTCAAGGCGACGACGCTGCGGGTCATCGCCGTCGAGAGCGGCCAGGAGACCATCTCCGTTGCGACCGTGGATGATTCAGGGCGGCCCGTGGTCTCCGTCGACGCGGTCGTCATGCGGCCCTATGACGTGAAACAGATGCGCGGCACCCTCGCCTCGGATGACGCCGACCTCTACGACGTCCAGTGGACGCCTACGGCGCCAGCGACACCGGGTCCCGCCGCGGACCGGATGGCCGTGCTCGGTTCGGCGCCGGTCGCAGGTATCGTCACCCTCGCACCGACCACCTCGGAACTCGCTGCAGCACAATCGATTCCGGATATCGTGACCTGGCTTCCGCAAGCAGACGCCGCGGCCGGCGATCCCACGGCCGTCGGTGGCTACCTGGAATCGGTGCTGGCGACGGTACAGTCCTGGCTCGCGGAACCACGTCTGGCCGACACCCGACTGGTCGTGGTGACCTCGAACGGCGCCGCACTGACCGGCGAGACACCGGATCTCGCCGCGGCAGCAGTCTGGGGCCTGATGCGCAGCGCCCAAACCGAATACCCGGGCCGATTCGTTCTCCTCGACACCGACCCGTCGGCCGACGCGCCCGCTGTCGACCAGGCGATGGTCGCCGCAGTGATCGCGACCGGCGAACCGCAGGTCGCGGTGCGCGCCGGAGCCTTGCTCGTACCCCGGCTGGCGAAGACGCGAGCCGACCACGACGCCGAGCCCGGATCCTCGTTCGGCACCGGCACCGTCCTGATCACCGGCGGCACCGGTGGCCTCGGCGCACTCCTGGCTCGGCATCTGGTCACCACGCACGGCGTCCGCCATCTGATGCTGGTGTCCAGGCGCGGCGAAACCGCCGACGGCGCAGCCGAATTGGTGCACGAGCTGTCGGAAGCCGGTGCTGCCGTCCGCGTGGCGGCCTGCGATGTGGGCGACCGGGAGGCCATCGGCTCGCTGCTGGATTCCCTCGACACCGATCATCCGCTGACCGCCGTGATCCACGCCGCGGGCGTCCTCGACGACGGCACCCTCGCGGGCCTGACCGCCGAGCAACTGCGGCGCGTGTTCACCGTGAAGGCCGCCGCCGCATGGCACCTGCACAATCTCACCCGAGACCGGAACCTGTCCGCCTTCGTGCTGTTCTCGTCGGTCGCCGCAACGATCGGTTCGGCGGGACAGGGCAACTACGCGGCGGCCAACGCCTTCCTCGACGCCCTGGCGCATCGTCGCCGCGCCGAAGGCCTGCCCGCGATTTCCCTGGCCTGGGGGCCCTGGAACTCCGCCGGTGGCATGACCGGTGGCCTGGACCGTAGCGCCCTCGCCCGCTGGGAAAGGCTCGGCCTGCACCCGCTCGCGCACGACGAAGGCCTGCGGCTGTTCGATGCGGCCACCGGCCGCGCCGCCGCACATCTGGCGGCGATCCGGTTCGACCCGGCCGAACTGCGCCGCGAAGCGGGCACCGGTGCCGTGCCGTCGGTACTTCGTGGTTTCCTGCCCCGCACCACGACTCAGGCTGCGGCCCCGTCGAGTTCGCTGGGTGCGCGCCTGAGCCGGGTACCCGAGGCCGACCGTGCCGAGGTGGTGCTCGACCTGGTTCGCGAGCACGTGGCAGCCGTGCTCGGACACGGTTCCGCCGAAGACATCAGTCCCACCGAACGATTCGACGCTCTGGGATTCGACTCGCTCGGCGGCGTCGAATTCCGCAACCGGCTGTCGAAGGCCACCGGCGTCCAACTGCCGTCCACCCTGGTCTTCGACCACCCCACCGCCGCGGCGGTCGCCGCCCTGCTGCACAGCAAGATCGAGGGAACCGAATCTGGTTCCAAACCGGCCCGCGTCTCGCGCCGCGCCCGCATGGACGAGCCCATCGCGATCGTCGGCATGAGCTGCCGATTCCCCGGCGGCGTCCGCACCCCGGAGCAGTTGTGGGATCTGGTCCGGTCCGGGACCGATGCCACCACGGAATTCCCGGACGATCGCGGCTGGGATCTCGAGCGCCTGATCGACCAGGACCCGGACAAGCCCGGAACGGTCTACAGCCGGGGCGGCGGATTCCTCGACGACGCAGGAGATTTCGACGCCGGCTTCTTCGGAATCAGCCCGCGCGAGGCCCTGGCGATGGACCCCCAGCAGCGGCTGCTGCTGGAAGCCTCCTGGGAGGCACTGGAGGAATCCGGCATCGACCCGATCACATTGCGCGGCAGCGATACCGGCGTGTTCGCGGGCGCGTGCGCCTCGGGCTATGTCGACAATGTCACCGGCGATCTGGAGGGATTCCGGCTGACCGGCACCACCCACTCCGTCGTCTCCGGCCGCGTGGCCTACGTCTTCGGTCTCGAGGGACCGGCGGTCACCATCGACACCGCCTGCTCGTCCTCACTGGTCGCGCTGCACCTGGCGTGTCAGGCATTGCGTCAGGGCGAGACGTCGCTGGCCTTGGCGGGCGGCGTCACCGTGGCCGCAACCCCGTATCTCTCCGTGGATTTCGCGCGCCAGCGCGGTCTCTCGCCGGACGGCCGCTGCAAGGCGTTCTCCGCCGCGGCCGACGGCGTGGCCTTCGCCGAGGGTGTGGGCGTCCTGGTCCTGGAGCGGCTGTCGGACGCGCGGCGACTGGGCCACGACATCCTGGCCGTCATTCGCGGCAGCGCGGTCAATCAGGACGGTGCCAGCAATGGCCTGACCGCGCCTAACGGCCCGTCGCAGGAGCGAGTGATCGCGCAGGCCCTCGCCAATGCCGGGCTCACACCCGCCGACGTGGATGCGGTGGAAGCGCACGGGACCGGCACCCCGCTGGGTGATCCCATCGAAGCCAACGCGTTGATCGCCGCCTACGGGCAGGACCGCGGCGATCGCGAGCCGCTGCGCCTGGGATCGATCAAATCGAATATCGGTCACACCGTCGCGGCCGCCGGTGTCGGCGGCGTGATCAAGATGGTGCAGGCGCTGCGCCACGAGACCCTGCCCCCGACCCTGCACGCGGAAACACCGTCCCCGCACGTGGATTGGTCGGCCGGGGCGGTGCGCCTGCTGACCCGCCCGGAACCCTGGCCCGCCGGGGGAATGGCCCGCCGGGCCGGTGTGTCCTCGTTCGGAGTCAGCGGCACCAACGCCCACCTGATCCTGGAGGAAGCACCCACCGCACCGGTCGTCCCGTCACCGGCCGCCGACCGACCGCGCACGGTGCTGCCGTGGCTGGTGTCGGCCAAGAGCGAGAACGCCCTGCGCGCACAGGCGGCGAAACTGCACCGGTGGCTGATCGAACACCCCGATGCCGACGCGGCGGACGTGGCCTACTCGCTCGTCACGACACGTGCCCGGCACGAGTGGCGAGCAGCGGTCCTCGGCGCTGATCGCGACGAACTGGTGGCGCGGCTCGCGAGGCTGGCCGCCGGATCCGCCCCTGCCGGAGTGGTTTCCGGCACGGTGGGCTCCGGAAAGACCGTCTTCCTCTTCACCGGTCAGGGCGCGCAGCGGGTCGGCATGGGCGCGAGTCTCTCCGCCGCCTTCCCGGTGTTCGCCGCGGCCTTGGACGAGGTATGTGCCCGGTTCGATCCCTTGCTCGGATGTTCCCTGAAGCAAGTGATGTTCACCGGACACCTGATCGACGATCACGGAGTCGCCGCGGAAACCGGCACCTTGGATCGGACCCGCCTGACCCAGCCCGCGCTGTTCGCGTTCGAAGTGGCGATGTACCGCCTGCTGGAGTCCTTCGGTCTCGCCCCGGACCTGGTGGTCGGGCACTCGATCGGCGAGCTGGCGGCAGCGTACGTCGCCGGTGTGTGGTCCCTGGACGACGCCTGCGAGCTGGTCGCGGCCCGCGGACGACTGATGGAGGCACTGCCCGCGGGCGGTGCGATGCTCGCGGTCGCCGCGACCGAGACCGAAGTCGCTGCCATGATCGCCGGATTCGGCGACCGGGTATCCGTGGCCGCGGTGAATGCGCCTGCGGCCGTGGTGATCTCGGGTGATGAGGACGCCGTCGACGAGATCGACAGCCGGTTCACCGAGCAGGGACGCAAGACGAACCGCTTGCGGGTGTCGCACGCGTTCCATTCCCCTCGGATGGAGCCGATGCTGGCCGAGTTCGAGACCCTCGCCGCGCGCGTAACGTTCAATGCACCGCGGATTCCGTTGGTGTCGAACGTCTCCGGCCGGATCGCCGGCGACGAGATCCTGGCGCCCGGGTACTGGGTGTCCCAGGTACGCGCCGCGGTGCGTTACGCCGACGGTGTCGAGACGCTGACGGCGTCGGGCGTACGCCGGTTCCTCGAGATCGGCCCCGACGCGGTGCTGGCGGCGATGACCCGGCAGACGCTGCCCGCGGAGGCCGAGGCCCGATCGGTGGTGGCCGCGGCGGCCCGCCGGGACCACGACGAGGTCGAACAGTTCCTGACGATGCTCGCCCAGGCGCACAACGCCGGGATGGCAGTCGACTGGAACCAGCTGTTCACCGCCCGCCCGATGGCACGAATCGCCCTGCCCACCTACGCCTTCGACCATCGGCGGTACTGGCTCGAACCCGGTCCGGAGGAGCACCGTGGCGCTGCCGCGGAACACCCGCTGCTCACCGATGTGGTGCGGGTGGCCGACCGTGACGAGTGGCTGTTCACGGGACGGCTGTCGCTGCGCGCCCAGCCCTGGATCGCCGACCACACCACCTACGGCGTGGTGCTCGTCCCGAGCGCCGCGCTCATGGAGATGCTGCTGGTCGCCGGTCGGCGGATCGGCTGTGACGCCGTGGAGGAGCTCACCCTCGAGGCGCCGATTCTGCCGCCGGCGGAGGGCGAGGTCGAACTCCAGGTCCTGGTGCGCGAACCGGACGCCGAGGGACGCCGATCGTTCACCTTCCACTACCGTCTGACCGGCGATGCCGCCGACGGCGAATGGACCCGCAATGCCAGCGGTGTACTCAGCGCCCGGCAGTGGATCGACATCGGGCTGGTGGACATGGTGCGCGCTGCTTCCTGGCCGCCCGCCGATGCCGAACCGGTGGACCCCGAATGGATTCCGGCCCAGGTGGCGCGTGCCGCCGGACTGGAATGGGGACCCGCGTTCTTCGGCATCGAGGCCGCTTGGCGCAGCGGCGACACGGTCTTCTCCGAGGTCGCCCTGACCGAGGACACCCCGGCCGACCGGTTCCAGCTGCACCCGGCGCTGTTCGACATGGTGATGCATGCCGGACTCGCCTGCCTGATCTGGCCCGACCACCAGGGCGACGCGTCCGAGGGCAAGCTGCTGTTCCGTTGGGGCGGAACGCAATTCCACACCACGTCCACGGTGACGAGGCTGCGGGTGATGGCCATCCAGCGCAGCAGTGAGGCGATCTCCGTCGTGGCCGTCGACCAGGACGGCAACCCGGTCGTCAGCATCGACGAAGTACTCATGCGCTCCTACGACGTCCAGCAGTTCCGGGCCGCGCTGTCCGGCGGCCGCGCGGCACGGTACGGGTTGCGCTGGGCACCGGCAGAGCTGCTCGCCGACGCACCGGCCGGGAGCGCGGCCGTGCTCGGGGCCGGGCAGGTGGCCGGAATCGATGAGCAGTACCCGGATCTGGCGACCCTCGCCTCGGCTCCGATCGTTCCGGGCGTCGTGGTGTGGTCCGAAGCCGCAGCGCTGCACGGTGATTCGCAGCCATCCGCACGCGATCGGGTCGATACCGCCCGGCGCATGGTGCGGGACTGGTTGGCCGATGAGCGATTCGCGCGGTCGCAGCTGGTCGTGGTGACCGGCCGGGCGGCAGTGCTGCCCGAAGAGACACCGGACACCGGATCGGCCGCGGTGTGGGGGCTGATCCGAAGCGCCCAGACCGAGTATCCGGGGCGGATCGTACTGCTCGATGCCGAGGAATCCGCTGGTGTGCAGCACCTTTCGGCCGAATCGATCCGAGCCGTGATCGCGACCGGAGAACCGCAGGCGGCGGTGCGGGGCAATGGTGTCCTGGTGCCGCGACTACAGGCGCTGGCATCCGCGGCGGCCGAGCGGGTGTCGTTCGGTCCCGGGACGGTGCTGATCACCGGCGGTACCGGGGGATTGGGTGCGCTGCTGGCCTGCCACCTGGTCGCCGAACACGGGGTGCGGCACCTGCTACTGGTCTCACGCCGCGGCGAGAGTGCGGACGGTGCCACAGAACTCGCGGCGGAACTGGCGCGATCCGGTGCCGAAGTACGGATCGCCGCCTGCGACGTCACCGACCGCGACGCGCTTCGGGACCTGCTGGCCGCCGTGCCCGCGGAGCATCCGCTGACCGGTGTCGTCCACACCGCGGGCGTGCTCGACGACAGCGCGTTCCACACGCTCACCGGCGACCAGATCGACCGGGTGTTCGCCCCCAAGGCCGATGCGGCGTGGACTCTGCACGAGCTCACCCGCGACATGAAGCTGTCGGCATTCGTGATGTTCTCGTCGATCGCCGGAATGATCGGTTCGGCCGGGCAGGCGAATTACGCTGCCGCGAACAGCTTCCTGGACGCCCTCGCGGTGCAGCGCCGCGCCGCGGGACTCCCGGCGCTCGCGCTCGCCTGGGGGCCGTGGCAGCAGGACATCGGTATGACCGGCGTCCTGGATCGTGCCGCCATGAACCGGTTGGAGCGACTGGGCCTGGCCCCGCTGGATCGTGCCGAGGGCCTGCGCTTGTTCGACGAATCGCTGTCCACGGCGGAACCGGTGTCGGTGCCGGCGCGGCTGGACACCGACAAACTGCGCATGGAATCGCATTCCGGTCCGGTGCCCGCGGTGCTGCGCGGATTCGTTCGCACCCGCGCCCGGTCGGTCACAGCGCCGAGCAGTGCGCAGTCGCTCGGGGACCGTCTGCACGGTGTGGCGGAGGCGAAGCGCCGCGGGTTCGTCCTGGACCTGGTGCGCGAACATGTGGCGGCGGTGCTGGGCTACGGCTCGGCCGACGACATCGGACCCGATCGGGGCTTCAACGAACTCGGTTTCGACTCCCTCGGCGGCGTCGAATTCCGAAACCGGCTGGCGAAGGTGACGGGGCTGTCGCTGCCCTCGACCCTGGTGTTCGACTATCCGACGGCGGGTGATGTCGCCGACTACCTGCTGGCGCAGACCGTGGTGACGGCGCCGGCGCAACCGGCGTCGGCGGCGGCCGACGACCTGGCGCGGCTCGAGGCACTGCTCGAGCGAATCATCGCCAACAGCAGCGACAACGACGAGATCGTCACCGGATTGCGGGGCGTCAACGAGCGCCTCGTCGCCCACCTGGGCGGTACGTGGTCGCGCAGCGGCTACGACGATCTCGAATTCGATTCCGACACTGCGCTATCCGACAGTGAGCTCTTGGATCTGATCGACGAGGAGTTTGGCCCAGCATGAGCAACCCCGGCACCAGCAACGAGGAACGGCTCAGCCGGTATCTGCGCAAGCTCACCGGAGACCTCCGCGCCGCCAAGAAGCACATCCAGGACCTCGAGGACCGGGCCGGCGAACCGATCGCGATCGTCGGCATGAGCTGCCGCTATCCGGGCGGGGTCGAAACTCCGGCGCAGCTGTGGGATCTGGTCGCCTCCGGCACCGATGCCATCGGGCCCTTCCCGGCCGACCGCGGCTGGGACCTCGAGCGGCTGTTCGACACCGATCCCGATACGCCGGGCACCATCTACACCCGCGAAGGCGGATTCCTGGATGCGGCAGGCGATTTCGACGCCGGATTCTTCGGGATCGGCCCGCGCGCGGCCCTGGCGATGGATCCGCAGCAGCGCCTGTTCCTGGAAGCGGCCTGGGAGGCCCTGGAGGATGCGGGCATCGATCCGGTGTTGTTGCGCGGCAGCGACACCGGTGTGTTCGCCGGCGTGATCCATCAGGACTACGGCCCCCGCGTGGGGTCGCCGGGCCTGACCGCTGAGGCGGAAGGCCATGCCTACCTGGGTGTTTCCTCCAGCATCCTCTCCGGCCGGGTTGCCTTCACCTTCGGTTTCAAGGGCCCGGCGCTCTCGGTGGACACCGCGTGCTCGTCGTCGCTGGTCGCCCTGCACCTCGCGTGCCAGGCGCTGCGGCAGGGCGACACCTCGCTCGCCCTGGTCGGCGGTGTCACCGTGATGTCCGACCCCGCCCTGCTGATCGCCTTCGGCCGCCAGCGCGCGCTGTCCCCGGACGCGCGGTGCAAGGCCTTCGCGGCGGCGGCGAACGGGACCGGATTCTCCGAGGGCCTCGGCATGCTCGCGGTCGAGCGACTCTCGGATGCCCGCCGTCTCGGCCACCCCGTCCTCGCGGTCATCCGCGGCAGCGCGATCAACCAGGACGGCGCCAGCAATCGCCTGACCGCACCGAACGGCCCGTCGCAGGAAAAGGTGATCGCGCAGGCCCTCGCCAATGCCGGTCTGACACCCGGCGACGTCGATGTGGTCGAAGCGCACGGCACCGGCACCACTCTCGGCGACCCGATCGAGGCGCAGGCGCTGATCGCCGCCTACGGTCGCGGTCGCGTCGGAGCTCCGCTGCGCCTCGGCTCGCTCAAGTCGAACATCGGGCACACCTCGGCCGCGGCCGGCGTCGGCGGCGTGATCAAGATGGTGCAGGCGCTGCGGTACGAAACGCTGCCCGCCACACTGCATGTCGACGCTCCGACCCCGCACGTGGACTGGTCGGCGGGCTCGGTGCGGCTGCTCACCGCGGCCGAACCGTGGCCGGCGGGGGAGCGGGTGCGTCGCGCCGGCGTGTCCTCCTTCGGCGCCAGCGGCACCAACGCGCACCTGATTCTGGAAGAAGCCCCCGCTCTGGAGGAGGCCCCCGCCGAACCGGCGGACGAGGCTCCCGATCGGGGTGCGCAGGCCGTGGCGTCCGATGTCTCCGCCTGGCTGGTCTCGGCGAAGACCGAGGACGGCCTGCGCGCGCAGGCGGGCAAACTGCGGCGGTGGGTGGCCGAACACCCCGACCTGACCACCGACGAGATCGCCTATTCGCTGTTGACGACCCGGGCCCGGCTGGACTGGCGGGGCACCGTGGTCGCCGGCGACCGGGACGCCATGCTCGCCGGACTGGCCGCGCTCGCGGAACACGGCTCGGCGAGCACCGCCGCGGGCGTGACGGCGGCGCAGGCGGTCACGCGCAAGGCAGCCTTCCTGTTCACCGGGCAGGGCGCACAGCGGGCCGGGATGGGACGTGAACTGGCCGAGGCGTTCCCGGCATTCGCCGCCGCGTTGGACGAGGTGTGTGCGCAGTTCGATCCGCTCTTGGGCGGTTCGCTGAAGCAGGTGATGTTCACCGGCCAGGTGGTCGGCGCTGCCGATACCGCCGTGCTGGATCGGACGGAGTTCACCCAGCCCGCGCTGTTCGCCTACGAGGTCGCGCTGTGCCGGCTCCTGGAATCCTTCGGTGTGACACCGGATTTCCTGATCGGCCATTCGATCGGTGAGCTGGCCGCCGCGTACATCGCCGGTGTGTGGTCGCTCCCGGACGCGTGCCGGCTGGTCGCGGCGCGCGGCCGCCTCATGGGCCGGCTGCCCGAGGGCGGCGCGATGCTGGCCGTCGCGGCCACCGAGCGCGAGGTGTCCGCGGCGCTCGCCGACCATGCGGACCGCGCGTCCATCGCGGCTGTGAATTCGCGTGCGGCCGTGGTGGTCTCCGGTGACGAGGACGCGGTGACGGCGCTCGAGCAGTGGTTCACCGACCGTGGCCGCAAGACCTCGCGGCTGCGGGTGTCGCATGCGTTCCATTCCCACCGGATGGATCCGATGCTGGCCGAGTTCGCCACTGTCGCACGGGAAGTGACCTATCGTCGCCCGCAGATTCCCCTGGTCTCGAATCTGTCCGGCCGGATCGCCGGTGATGAGGTACTCGAGCCCGCGTACTGGGTCCAGCAGGTGCGGGCGAGCGTTCAGTTCGCCCGGGGCGTCGAGACCCTCGCGGCCTCGGGTGTGCGCCGATTCCTGGAGATCGGTCCCGATGCGGTCCTGACGGCCATGACCCGGCAATGCCTGCCGGAGGACCTCGAATCCCAGTCGTCGGTGATCGCCGGAGCTCGCCGAGGCCGGGCCGAGGTCGAACAGTTCGTGACCTGCCTGGCCCACGCGCACACGGTCGGCCTCGAGGTCGACTGGACGGCGTTCTTCGCCGGTCGGCCGGTATCGCGAGTGTCGTTGCCCACCTATGCTTTCCAGCGCCGCCGCTACTGGCTCGAGGCTGTGCAGGGCACCGCCGGTGTCGAGTCCGCAGGTTTGGGTGCGGTGCAGCATCCGCTGCTGGGCGCGGTGGTCTCGGAACCCGAATCCGGTGGCGTGCTGTTGACCGGCCGGTTGTCGGTGGCGACCCATCCCTGGCTGGCCGACCATGCGGTGGCCGGGTCGGTCCTGCTGCCCGGGACCGGTTTCGTGGAGCTGGCGCTGCGTGCCGGCGCCGAAGCCGGGTGCCCGGCGATCGAGGAACTGACGCTGCGGGCGCCCCTGGTCCTGCCCGCGTCCGGCGGTGTCCAGCTCCAGGTCGTTGTCGGCGGGCCGGAACACGAACTCGCGCAACGGCCGGTATCGATCTACTCTCGCGCCGAACACGATCGCGACGGAGAGTGGGTACTCAACGCGAGGGGTCTGCTGACCACCTGCGACGACGCCATCGAACCCCAATCGCAGACCTGGCCGCCTGCTGAGGCGACCGGTCTCGATGTCGCGGCCGCGTACACGGCCCTGCTGGCACGCGGTTACGACTACGGCCCGGCGTTCCAGGGCGTGCGGGCGCTGTGGCGACACGGCGACGAGGTGTTCGCCGAGGTCGCCATCGATACGGACTCCGGGATGCGAGCCGAGGGTTTCGGGATCCATCCGGCGCTGCTGGACGCGGCCTTGCAGGCGGGACTGCTGGCCGGGGTGTCCGAAGAGGCTGCGGGACAGCCGGATTCACCGTTCACGGTGGCGGCGGGCCAGGTGGTGCTGCCGTTCTCCTGGGAGTCGGTGTCGCTGTACGCGGTCGAAGCGTCGGTGCTGCGCGTGCATCTGACCACGACCGGATCGTCGGTATCGGTGTGGGCGGGCGACGAGCAGGGACAGCCCGTGCTGTCGGGTTCGGTGACGCCCCGCCCGATGCCATTGGCACAGCTGACCGCCGCCGGTGCGAGCGGCGCGGCCGATCCGGTGCTGGAACTGGTGTGGTCGCCGATCGCGGCCGAGTCCGTGGTAACGGATGCCGTTGTGGGCCGGTGGGATCGGTTGGATCCGCAGTCACCGGTACCCCCGGTGGTGGTCGTCGAGGCCGGGTCCGGCTGGAACGAACACACGGGCACCGACGTGGTGTCCACCAGCCACACCGATGTCGCACGAATCCTCGAAGTGGTGCAGGCGTGGCTGGATCAGGACCGGTTCGCCTCGAGCACCCTGCTGATCGCCACGCGCGGCGCGGTCGCCCTGCCCGGTGAAGACCTCACCGACCTCGCGGGCGCCGCCGTGTGGGGCCTGGTGCGCACCGCGCAGACGGAGGATCCGGGCCGAATTGTCCTGGTGGACACGGACACCGGCCTCGACGAGCGACTCGCGGCCACCGTTCTGGCGGTGGACGAACCCCAGGTGGTCGTGCGCGCCGGCGTCACCCACACCGCTCGACTGACCCGGCCTGCACCCGTGTCATCCACGCGCGGCGAGGAATCGGCCTTCGGCACGGGAACGGTGCTGATCACCGGCGGCACAGGCGGTTTGGGTGCCGTGGTGGCCCGGCACGTGGTCGTCGAGCACGGCGTCCGGTCGCTGCTGCTGGTCAGCCGCAGCGGCCCGCAGGCCGAGGGCGTGACAGCGCTCTGCGACGAGTTGACCGACCTGGGCGCACAGGTGCGAGTCGCGGCCTGCGACGTCACCGCCCCCGACGCGGTCGCCCGACTCCTGGCCGATGCACCCGAGCCGTTGACCGCCGTGATCCACGCCGCGGGTGTGCTCGACGACGGGATCATCGCGTCCCTGACCCCGCAGCGGCTGGACGCGGTCCTGGCGCCGAAGGCAGACGCCGCCTGGTACCTCCACGAGGCGACCGCGGATCTGAATCTGGCTGCGTTCGTGGTGTTCTCCTCGGTGTCGGGCACCATCGGCGGACCCGGTCAGGCCAACTACGCGGCCGCGAACACCTTCCTCGACGCGCTGGTCGCGCACCGGCGTGCACGGGGACTGGCCGGGCAATCGCTGGCCTGGGGTCCGTGGGCACGCTCGAGCAGCATGACCGGACACCTGGGTGAGACCGATGTGGCCCGGATGAGCCGCGGCGGCTTCACCGCGATGCCGGACGAGCAGGCACTGGCCGGATGGGATGCGGCGCTCGCTCAGGGCACGGCGCTGGCGGTGATCGCGGCCGTGGACACCACCGCGATTCGCGCTCGCGCCGAGGCGGGACTCCTGCCGCCACTACTGCGGGAACTGGCGCGGACCGTGGCCCGGCGTCCGGCGGCGACGACCTCGGCGGCGGCATCCGGTCTCCGGCAACGGCTTACCGGCCTGGATACCGATCAGCAGCGGCAGGCGGTACTCGCGACCGTGCGCACCCACATCGCGGCCGTCCTCGGTCACGATGGTGCGTCCGCGATCGAACCCGATTCCGCCTTCCAGGACCTGGGATTCGATTCGCTGAGCGCGGTCGAGCTGCGCAACCGGCTAAAGACCGCCACCGGCCTGTCACTGTCGGCCGCAGTCGTTTTCGACTACCCAACACCACGGACTCTGGCCGCCTATCTGGCCGACGAGCTCACCGGCACCGGGCGCGACATCGTCGTCACCGCCACCAAGTCCGCCGACGACGAACCGATTGCGATCGTCGGCATGGCGTGCCGGTACCCGGGCGGCGTGAGTTCTCCCGAGCAGCTGTGGAATCTGGTCGCGAACGGGACCGACGCGACGTCGGAGTTCCCGGTGAACCGAGGCTGGGATACCGACCGTCTGTACGACCCCACCGGCGAGACGCCGCACACCACCTACACGCGCGAGGGCGGATTCCTGCACTCCGCAGGTGAATTCGATCCGGCGTTCTTCGGCATCAGCCCCAATGAAGCCGCGGTGATGGATCCGCAGCAGTTCCTGCTGCTGGAAACCTCGTGGGAGGCGCTGGAGCGGGCCGGTGTCGATCCGGCGGAACTGCGCGGCAGTTCGACCGGGGTGTTCACCGGCATGATGTATCACGACTATCCGGTCAATGCGAACGCGGGATCCATTGCCTCCGGCCGGGTTTCGTATGTGTTCGGGCTGGAGGGCCCGGCGGTCACCGTGGATACGGCGTGCTCGTCCTCGCTGGTGGCGATGCACCTGGCCGCGCAGTCGCTGCGGTCGGGGGAGTGCGATCTGGCGTTGGCCGGTGGTGTCGCGGTGATGGCGACGCCGGAAACGTTCGTGGAGTTCAGCCGCCAGCGCGGGCTGGCCCCGGACGGGCGGAGCAAGTCCTTCTCCGACACAGCCGACGGTGTCGCCTGGTCCGAAGGCGCCGGTGTGCTGGTGCTGGAGCGGCTGTCCGACGCCCGCCGCAATGGTCATGACGTGCTCGCAGTGGTTTCCGGTTCGGCGGTGAATCAGGATGGCGCGTCGAATGGTCTGACCGCGCCGAACGGTCCGTCGCAGCGGCGGGTGATCCGCCAAGCGCTGGCGAATGCCGGGGTGTCCTCGGCCGACGTCGATGTGGTGGAGGCCCACGGCACCGGTACGACGCTGGGTGATCCGATCGAGGCCGAAGCGCTGCTGGCCACGTACGGGCAGGACCGTGCGGCTGATCGTCCGCTGTGGCTGGGGTCGTTGAAGTCCAACATCGGTCATGCCCAGGCTGCGGCGGGCGTGGGTGGCGTGATCAAGATGGTGATGGCGATGCGCCACGGCGTGCTGCCCAAGACGCTGCATGTCGATCAGCCCAGCACCAAAGTCGATTGGACCCAGGGCCATGTCCGGCTGTTGACCGAGGCGGTGGCGTGGCCGCAGGTGGATCGTCCGCGTCGTGCGGGTGTGTCCTCGTTCGGTATCAGTGGCACGAATGCTCACGTCATCGTCGAGCAGGCTCCGGCGGCGGACCAGGCTCCGGCTGTGGTCGAGACCGTCCCGGCCGGTGGAGTGCTGCCGTGGGTCGTCTCGGCGCGCGGTAGCGCGGCTCTCGCCGCTCAGGCCGAGCGCTTGACATCGCTTGCGGGCAACCAGGATCCGGTGGATATCGGTTTCTCGCTGGCGTCGACGCGCAGTGTTTTCGAGCACCGTGCGGTCGTCGTGGCCGAGGGCCGCGATGGTCTGCTGGCAGGTGTGCGGGCATTGGCCGCGGGCGCATCGGGCGCCGGAGTGGTGTCCGGCCGCGTGGCGTCGGGTTCGACCGGTGTGGTGTTCTCGGGTCAGGGTGCGCAGTGGGCCGGTATGGCTGTCGAGCTGCGTGCGGCGTACCCGGTGTTCGCCGAGGTGTTCGATCGGATCGTCGCTGAGTTGGATCCGCTGCTGGGGCAGTCGGTTTCGCTGAGCGAGGCGCTGGCGGACGCTGATCTGGTCGACCAGACGGTGTTTGCGCAGGCGGGTTTGTTCGCGTTCGAGGTGGCGTTGTTCAGGCTGCTCGAATCCTGGGGTGTGCGTGCGGATGTGGTGGCCGGTCATTCGATCGGTGAGGTCGCTGCCGCGCATGTGGCGGGTGTGCTGTCTCTCAGGGATGCGTGTGTGCTGGTCGCGGCGCGTGGCCGGTTGATGCAGGCGCTTCCCGCCGGTGGGGCGATGGTCGCTGTCGGTGCTCCCGAGTCCGATGTGTTGCCGTTGCTGGCCGGTGAGGTGTCGATCGCGGCGGTCAACGGCCCTGCATCGGTGGTGCTTTCCGGCATCGAGGACGACGTCGTCGCTGTCGTCCAGCGGTGTGCCGAGCAGGGCTGGCGGACACATCGACTGCGCGTGTCGCATGCCTTCCACTCGACCCTGATGGAGCCGATGCTGGCCGAATTCGCCACGGCCATAGCGGGTTTGACCTTCGGCAGTCCGCGTGTTCCGTTGGTGTCGACCGTGACCGGCGCCGAGGTCGGCGACGAGATGTCGGCCCCGTCGTATTGGGTCGGTCAGGTCCGGGACACGGTGCGGTTCGCCGACGCGGTCACCGCAATGGCCCGCCTGGGCGTGGGCAGGTTCGCCGAGGTCGGCCCCGATGCGGTGCTGACCCCGATGGTCGCCCAAACTCTCGATACCGCAACCGCAATCGCGCTGACCAGGCGTGACAACGCGAACACCACGACCGTCGTAAGTGCGGTGGCCGGGCTGTTCGTCTCCGGCGCGGAGGTGGACTGGGCCGGTTTCTACACCGGTACCGGGGCGCGGCGAATCGACCTGCCCACCTATGCCTTCCAGCACGAGCGCTTCTGGCTCGACGCCCGGCAGATGCTGGCCCAGTCGTGGCTCGGCGCCGAACTGGGCGGAGTCACCTCGGTCGGTCTCGACGCGGTGGACCACCCCCTGCTCGGCGCACTGGTACCGCACCCGGATTCGGGTGCGGTGAGCTTCACCGGCCGCTGGTCGCTGGACTCCGTCGAATGGCTGGCCGACCACAGCGTGCTCGGCACCGTGCTGCTGCCGGGAACCGGTTTCGTCGAGCTGGCCGCCCACGTCGGCGGTCTGCTCGGTTGTGCGGTGGTGGAGGAGCTCGTGCTGCACACCCCGCTGACGCTGCCGGCCGACGGCAGTGTCGCAGTGCAGGTGGTGGCGGCCGCGGCCGACGACGCCGGTCGTCGACGGCTGACCGTCCATTCGCAGCAGACAGCACAGGGCCCGTGGGCGCTCCACGCCGAAGGTGTTCTCGCCCCGGGTGAGGTGCCGGCCGACTTCGACCTCACCGCCTGGCCTCCGGCCGGTGCGCAGCCGTTGCCCGTCGATGGCGTGTACGACGAGCTGCTCGACATCGGGTATGGCTACGGCCCGTTCTTCCAAGGATTGCGGGCGGCCTGGCAGCGCGGCGATGAGTTGTTCGCCGAGGTCGCGCTGCCGGACCCGAAGGACGCCAAGGGTTTCGGGATCCATCCGGCACTGTTCGACTCGGCCCTGCATGTCGGGATCGTGCACGGCCGTGGCGGTGGCGCCGCCGTGCTGCCGTTCACCTGGAACCGGGTCGTGTTGCACTCGGCCGGTGCTCCCGCGCTGCGGGTGCGCATCGTCCGTGAAGCGGGCCGGTTCGCTGTGCAGCTCGCCGATGAGCAGGGCCGGCCGGTGATGTCGGTGGGGGCCTTGGTCTCTCGGCCGGTATCGGCTGAACGCCTGGGCACCGACCGGGTGCCGGAAGCGCTCTTCGGGCTGGATTGGGTCGCTGTCGCGCCGTCGCCGACGACCGTCGATCATCGTGACCTCGCGGGATTGATCGCCGATCTGGATGCCGATCCCGATTCGGTTGTTCCCGAGATCGTCTTGTTCGAGTGCCCTCACTTCGACGGTGCGCCGCCTCGAGCCGCACGGCAGGCCGCGATCAGTGTCCTCGACGCCGTCAAGGGTTGGTTGTCCGACACTCGTTTCGCCGGTTCCCGTTTGGTGGTGCTCACCAAACACGCAGTGTCCGTGGATGATTCCGAGTCCGTGGATCTGGCGCAGGCGCCGGTCTGGGGCTTGCTGCGTGCCGCGCAGGCGGAGAACCCGGGTCGTTTCCAGCTTCTCGATCTGGATGAATACGCTGATCCGTCCGCCGTGGCGGCCGTGGCCGCCGCTGTCGCGTCGGAGCCGGAGGCGGCCCTCAGGGGCGCGAGCGTGTTCGTGCCGCGTCTGACCGCTCACGCACCCGGCACGATCGATCGATCGACAGCACCGGGCACCGTCCTGATCACCGGTGGCACGGGTGGCCTGGGTGCGGTGATCGCCCGGCACCTCGTGACCGAACACGGTGTGCGCCAGCTACTTCTGACCTCTCGGCGTGGCCTGGATGCTCCTGGCGCTGCCGAGCTGCGGCAGGAGCTGGCCGAGCTCGGTGCCGAGGTCACCATCGCCACGTGCGATGTGTCCGATCGAAACGCGCTCGCGGCACTGCTCGACAGCGTGTCGGATCGGCATCCGCTGACGGGCGTGGTGCACGCGGCGGGAACCGCCGACAACGCTGTGATCGAGTCGATCACCGCGGATCGCATCGACGGCGTCTTCCGGCCCAAGGTCGACGCGGCCTGGCATCTGCACGAGCTCACTCGCGATCTCTCGCTGTCATTGTTCGTGCTGGTGTCGTCCGCGGGCGGCCTGGTGCTCGCTGCCGGCCAAGCGAATTACGCCGCGGCGAATGTCTTCCTCGATGCGCTGGCGGTGCATCGCCGCGGCCTGGGATTGCCTGCCACGTCCCTGGATTACGGAATGTGGGCGCGCTCGAGCGGACTCGGGACCGAACTGTCGGAGGACGACTTCGACCGGATGCGCCGACAGGGTTTCCCGCCGCTCTCCGAGGCCGAGGGTCTGGCGCTGTTCGATGCGGCGATATCGACCGATACCGCCCAGCTGGTGGCGCTGCGGGTCGACAAGGCCATGCTCCGGACCCGGGGCGAGCAGATTCCCGCCCTGGTCCGCGCGCTCGTACCGGCCCCGGTCCGGCGCCGGACGCCGGCGGCGGGCCAGGCGTTCCTGCGCACGCTGGCCGGACTGTCGGACGCCGATCGCAGGACCGCTCAGCTCGACCTCGTCCGGTCGGTGGCCGCCGAGATCCTCGGGCACGCCTCCATGGCGGCTGTCGAACCTCAGCAGGCTTTCCAGCAGCTCGGTTTCGATTCGCTGAGCGCCATCGAGTTCCGCAACAAGCTCAATGCCGCGACCGGTCTGCAACTGCCCGCGACGCTCGTCTTCGACTATCCCAACGCGCAGATCGTCGCCGAGTTCATCGACTCCCAGCTCACCGGCAGCGCAGCCGTCGAGGAGGTCGCGGTCAGCCGGGTCCGAACCGGCGACGACCCGATCGCGGTGGTGGCGATGAGCTGCCGCTACCCCGGTGGCGTCGCCTCGCCCGAAGACCTGTGGGGGCTGGTCACCTCGGGCATCGACACCACCGGCGACATGCCGATGGACCGTGGCTGGGACGTCGAGGGCATCTACGATCCCGAACCCGGTAAGGCGGGCAGGACCTATACCCGCCAGGGTGGATTCCTGTACTCCGCAGCGGAATTCGATGCGGACTTCTTCGGGATCAGTCCCAATGAGGCGACCGTGATGGATCCTCAGCAGCGGTTGCTGCTGGAGGTCTCGTGGGAGGCGTTGGAGCGCGCCGGTGTGGATCCGGCGGTGCTGCGCGGCAGTTCCACCGGTGTGTTCACCGGTGTGATGTACCACGACTACGCCCAGGCGACCGGTACCGGTAGCGGCGCCGCAGGCAGTTTGGTCTCGGGCCGGGTGTCCTACGTGTTCGGCCTGGAAGGCCCTGCGGTCACCGTGGATACGGCGTGTTCGTCGTCGCTGGTGGCACTGCATCTGGCGTCGCAGTCGCTGCGGTCGGGGGAGTGCGATCTGGCATTGGCCGGTGGTGTCGCTGTGATGGCCACCCCGGACATGTTCCTCGAGTTCGGCCGTCAGCGGGGTCTGTCCCCGGATGGACGGTGCAAGTCCTTCGCTGACGCGGCCGACGGCGTGGGCTGGTCCGAGGGCGCTGGTGTTCTGGTGTTGGAGCGGTTGTCCGACGCGCAGCGCAACGGTCATCAGGTGCTCGCGGTGATCGCTGGTTCGGCGGTGAATCAGGATGGCGCGTCGAATGGATTGACCGCGCCGAACGGTCCGTCGCAGCGGCGGGTGATTCGCCAAGCGCTGGCGAATGCCGGTGTCTCGCCGGTCGAGGTGGACGCGGTGGAGGCCCACGGCACCGGTACGACGCTGGGTGATCCGATCGAAGCTCAAGCGCTTTTGGCGACTTACGGCCAGGATCGGGATTCGGACCGTCCGTTGTGGTTGGGCTCGTTGAAGTCCAACATCGGTCACGCTCAGGCTGCGGCCGGTGTTGGTGGCGTGATCAAGATGGTGATGGCGATGCAGCACGGGGTCCTGCCCCGAACCCTGCATGTGGATCAGCCCTCCACGAAGGTGGATTGGTCCGAGGGCCATGTGCGGTTGTTGACCGAGTCGGTGGCGTGGCCGGAGGTGGATCGTCCGCGTCGTGCGGGTGTGTCCTCGTTCGGTATCAGCGGCACCAACGCCCACGTCATCGTGGAGCAGGCCCCGGCGACCGCCACGGTGGGACAGGCTCCCGTGGATGCGGTGCCGACCGTAGTGCCGTGGATGCTCTCGGCGCGCAGTGACGAGGCGCTCGCCGATCAGGCCGTCCGCCTGACATCGGCGGTGGCCGAACATGATCCGATCGATATCGGCTTCTCGCTGGCATCGACGCGTGCCGTCTTCGAACATCGCGCTGTGGTCGTGGCCGAGGACCGTGATGGTCTCCTCGCGGGAGCGCGGGCACTGGCTGCGGGCGTGCAGGCACCCGGCGTGGTCACCGGTCGTGTGGTGTCGGGTTCGACGGGTGTGGTGTTCTCGGGTCAGGGTGCGCAGTGGGCCGGTATGGCTGTCGAGCTGCGTGCGGCGTACCCGGTGTTCGTCGAGGTGTTCGATGCGATCGTCGCCGAGCTGGATCCGCTGCTGGGGCAGCAGGTTTCGTTGAGCGAGGCGTTGGCGAGCGCTGATCTGGTTGATCGGACAGTGTTCGCGCAGGCGGGTTTGTTCGCGTTCGAGGTGGCGCTGTTCCGTCTGCTCGAATCCTGGGGAGTGCGTGCCGATGTGGTGGCCGGTCACTCGATCGGTGAGGTCGCTGCCGCGCATGTGGCCGGAGTGTTGTCTCTGACGGATGCGTGTGTGCTGGTGGCCGCGCGCGGCCGTTTGATGCAGGCGCTGCCCGCCGGCGGGGCGATGGTCGCCGTCGGTGCGTCCGAGGCCGACGTGCTGCCGCTGCTGGTGTCCGGCGGGGTGTCGATCGCGGCGGTGAACGGTCCGTCGTCGGTGGTGCTCTCCGGGGTCGAGAACGATGTCCTTGCTGTCGCTGAGCGGTGTGCCGAGCAGGGTTGGCGGACGCACCGGTTGCGCGTCTCGCATGCCTTCCATTCGGCCTTGATGGAGCCGATGCTGGGCGAATTCGCCACGGCGATCGAGGGTTTGGCGTTCGTCCGCCCGAGCATCCCGTTGGTGTCGAGGGTGACCGGTGCCCGGATCGGTGACGAGATGTCGGATCCGTCGTACTGGGTGGATCAGGTTCGCGAGACCGTCCGATTTGCTGATGCGGTCACCGCGATGGCGGGTATGGGTGTGTCCAGATTCGCCGAGGTCGGTCCCGACGCGGTGCTGACCCCGATGGTCGCCCAGACCCTCGATGACGGGGATGACTCGTCCGCAACGGTGGTGGCGTTGGCGCGTCGAGACCATGCCGATGCGTCGGCCGTGTTGAATGCGGTGGCCGCACTGTTCGTGGCCGGCGCCCCCGTCGACTGGGCCGGTTTCTACGCGGGGACGGGAGCCCAGCGAATCGACCTGCCCACCTACGCTTTCCAGCGCCGCCGCTACTGGATGCGCGAGGGGTCCGCGGGTACCGGTGACGCCCGGGCCATGGGTCTGGCGGCTACCGGACACCCCCTGATCTCGGCGATGGTGTCACAACCGGACTCCGGCGCGGTGATCCTGACCGGTCGCCTCTCGGTGGAGACCCAACCGTGGCTGGCCGATCACCGGGTCCTGGGCACCGTGTTGTTCCCCGGTACCGGTTTGGTCGAACTCGCCCTGCATGCCGGGGAGCGAGTCGGCCGCACGAGCCTGGAGGACTTGGTGCTTCAGGCTCCGCTGGTGCTGCCGGAGTCCGGCGGCGTCGCGGTGCGCATCGTGGTCGCGGCCGAGGACGAGACCGGCCGTAGCGCGGTGCGGATCTACTCCTGCCCCGATGGCGACGTCGATTCCGCGACGTCGTGGACGCTGAATGCCGAAGGCGCCCTTGCACCGGACGAGGTGGAGGCCCCTGGCGACCTCACCTCGTGGCCTCCGGTCGGCGCACAGCCCCTGCCCATCGAGGGTGTCTACGACGAGCTGCTCGATGCCGGGTACGGCTACGGTCCGTTCTTCCAGGGATTGCAGGCGGCATGGCAGCGCGGCGATGACGTGTTCGCCGAGGTCGCCCTTCCGGATCCGCAGGACGCCAAGGGTTTCGGGCTGCATCCCGCGCTGCTCGATGCCGCGCTGCACGCACTGCGCCTGGCGGGCTACCTGTCCGCGGAGGGAAGCGGACCGGCATTGCCATTCGAGTGGTCCGGTGTCACCGTGCACGCGGCGGAACCGGGCGCGTTGCGCGTCCGGCTGACCCGTATCGGCGAGCATGCGGTGGCCGTGGAGCTGGCGGATCCGACCGGCGCTCCGGTGGCCACGGTGCGGCATCTGGCCTCCCGGCCAATCGATCCCGCACAGCTGACCACCGGCGCATCCACCGTCGGCAACGCGCTGTTCCAGGTCGACTGGACACCGCTCGCGGTATCCGAGGCCGAGGTCAGCGCCGTGTCCTGGGTGGATCTCGGTGACGAGGTCCCGGCCGCGGTAGTGCTGGATTGCCCGGCGGGTAATGATCCCGCCGACGTTCGTGCCGCGACTCACAGTGTGCTGCAAGCACTCCAGTCCTGGATCGCCGATCACCGGTTCACCGAGTCGGTGCTGGTGGTTCGGACCAGTGGCGCGGTCTCGGTCGCCGGGGAGGACATTACGAACCTCGCCGGTGCCGCCGTGGGTGGTCTGGTGCGTTCCGCCCAGGCGGAGAACCCGGGCCGGATCGTGTTGGTGGACACCGATTCCGACGTGCACGGGCTGCTCGGCGGAATCCTGGCCTCCGGGGAGCCCCAGGCCGCCGTGCGCGGCGGGCAGGTGCATGTCGCGCGACTCGCCCGAGCCGCCGCGTCCACCGCTTCAGCGCCGAGTTCCGCTCTCGGTCCGGACGAAACCGTTCTGATCACCGGCGCCAGCGGCTTCCTCGGCGGACTGTTCGCCCGGCATCTGGCAAACACCCAGGGTGTCCGTCACCTGCTGATGCTGAGCCGGCGCGGTGAATCGGCCCCGGGCGCCACCGAGTTGCGCGCGGAACTGGAGCTTCTCGGTGCCGAGGTCGAGTTCGTCGCCTGCGACGTCACCGACCGTGGCGCGCTCGCGCAGGTATTGGCCGCCATCCCGGCGGACCGCCCGCTCACGGGTGTGTTCCATACGGCCGGTGTGCTCGACGATGGCGTCATCGGTTCACTCACCGCGGATCGCCTGGACACGGTCCTGCGGCCCAAGGTCGACGCCGCCCTGCACCTGCACGAGCTGACCGCCGATCTGCCGTTGAAGGCGTTCGTGCTGTTCAGTTCGGCGGCCGGTGCATTCGGCAACCCCGGCCAGGGCAACTATGCCGCGGCCAACGCCTGCCTGGACGCCTTGGCATTGCACCGCAGGGCATCCGGGCGTAGCGGACAGTCGCTGGCGTGGGGTCTGTGGGGTACCGACGGCGGTATGGCCACGGAGCTCAGCGAGGTCGACCGGCAGCGCATGTCCCGTTCCGGCATGCTGCCGCTGTCGGAAGAACAGGGCCTGGCACTGTTCGGCGCGGCCACCGGAATTGATACGGCGGCTCCGATCCTCGCCCGTCTCGATCTGGAGAGCCTCCGCAATGCGGGGTTCGCCGCGGCGTTGTTGTCCGGCCTGGTTCCCGCGCGCCGCAAAGCGGCCTCGGACGCGCCCGCGGCACTGCGGACTCGTTTGGCGAATACTCCCGAGAGCGAACGCCTCGGTGTGCTCGCCGAAATCGTTCGCGGTCAGGTCGCGGTGGTACTCGGTCATCAGAACGCGAATGCGATCCCGGCCGACCGGGCCTTCAGCGACCTGGGCTTCGATTC
This sequence comes from Nocardia sp. NPDC059236, assembly GCF_042754085.1. Classification (NCBI taxonomy): domain Bacteria; kingdom Bacillati; phylum Actinomycetota; class Actinomycetes; order Mycobacteriales; family Nocardiaceae; genus Nocardia; species Nocardia sp. NPDC059236. The sequence goes on along the minus strand of NZ_JBHZAF010000019.1, from coordinate 57,956 downwards.
GATCACCGCGGTCGAGTTCCGCAATGCCCTCAAAACCGCGACGGGCCTGCGCTTGCCGGCCACGCTGGTATTCGACTACCCGACGCCGCAGGCGCTGGCCGAATACCTGGCCGACGAGTTCACCGACCAGCACCACACCGGCCAATCGACAGATCTGTCGGAGAACGATATTCGCCGAGCTCTCCAGACGATTCCGCTCACCCGCCTGCGCGACGCGGGCCTGTTGGATGTCCTCATGAAACTCGCCGGCGGGCAGGAAAGCCCCGGCGAGATCGAGCAGAGCATCACCGAGGAATCGATCGACGAGCTCGATATCGACGACCTGATCGACCTGGCTTACAACAACTCCTCAGAAGACTGACGGCGACATTCGCCGACGAGTCACGCTGACCCTAGGAAGAGCTAGCACACTAATGACGAAGCCCGAAGACAATACTCAGAAGCTCGCTCAGGCATTGCGCGTCTCGCTCAAGGAGACGGAGCGGTTGCGTGCCCGCAATCGCAAGCTCGACGCGGCTCTTCGCGAACCGATCGCGATTGTGGGTATGGCCTGCCGGTACCCGGGTGGGGTCAGTTCGCCTGAGGAGCTGTGGAATCTGGTCGCGGAGGGAACGGACGCGACCTCGGAGTTCCCCGGCAATCGTGGCTGGGATATCGATCGCCTCTATGACGCGACCGGGGAGACACCGAACACCACCTACACCCGCGAGGGCGGATTCCTGCATTCCGCAGGCGAATTCGACCCCGCGTTCTTCAACATCAGTCCCAATGAAGCCGCGCTCATGGATCCGCAGCAGTTCCTGCTGCTGGAGACCTCATGGGAGGCGTTCGAACGGGCGGGCGTCGACCCCGGCTCACTGAAGGGCAGCCGGACCGGCGTCTGGGTCGGCATGATGTACCACGACTATCCGGCCAATGCGAATTCGGGATCCATTGCCTCCGGCCGGGTCTCCTATGTGTTCGGCCTGGAAGGGCCGTCGGTCACCGTGGACACGGCGTGCTCGTCCTCATTGGTGGCAATGCATTCCGCGGCGGCCTCGCTGCGGTCGGGGGAGTGCGATCTGGCTCTGGCCGGTGGTGTGGCCGTGATGGCGACGCCGGAGACCTTCGTGGAGTTCAGCCGTCAGCGGGGCTTGTCTCCGGATGGTCGGTGTAAGTCCTTCTCCGACACGGCCGATGGGGTCGGCTGGTCCGAGGGCGTCGGTGTTCTGGTGTTGGAACGACTCTCCGACGCCCAGCGCAATGGGCATCAGATTCTCGCGGTGATCGCCGGTTCGGCGGTGAATCAGGATGGCGCATCCAATGGTCTGACCGCACCCAACGGTCCCTCGCAGCGACGGGTCATCCGCCAGGCTCTGACCAATGCGGGGGTGTCCCCGGCGGATGTGGATGTCGTCGAAGCCCACGGCACCGGTACGACTCTGGGTGATCCGATCGAAGCCCAGGCGCTGCTGGCGACGTACGGGCAGGAGCGTGACGCGGACCGGCCATTGTGGTTGGGCTCGCTGAAGTCCAATATCGGTCACGCCCAGGCCGCGGCCGGCGTGGGCGGTGTGATCAAGATGGTCATGGCGATGCGCCACGGTGTGCTGCCCAGGACCCTGCATGTGGATCAGCCCTCCACGAAGGTCGATTGGTCCGAGGGTCACGTGCGTCTGCTGACCGAGCCCGTGGCATGGCCGGAGGCGGATCGTCCGCGGCGTGCCGGTGTGTCCTCGTTCGGTATCAGCGGCACCAACGCACACGTCATCGTGGAGCAGGCCCCGGTGACCGAGCCCGTGGTGGATCAGGTGCCGGCGGTGAAGACCGTCCCGGCCGGTGGGCTGCTCCCCTGGGTGGTTTCGGCACGCACCGCCGAGGCTCTCGCCGATCAGGCTGCTCGTCTGACATCGCATGCGGCCGAACATGATCCGATCGATTTCGGCTTCTCGCTGGCGTCCACGCGGGCTGTTTTCGAGCATCGCGCAGTGGTGGTGGCCGAGCACCGCGATGGTCTCCTGGCGGGAGTCGAGGCGCTGGGCCTCGCCGAAACCACTCCCGGCGTCGTGACCGGTCGTGTGGTGGCGGGCTCGACCGGTGTGGTGTTCTCCGGTCAGGGTGCGCAGTGGGCCGGTATGGCTGCCGAACTGCGCGCCGCGTACCCCGTGTTCGTCGAGGTGTTCGATGCGATTGTCGCCGAGCTGGATCCGCTGCTGGGGCAGCAGGTTTCGTTGAGCGAGGCGTTGGCGGACGCTGATCTGGTTGATCGGACAGTGTTCGCGCAGGCGGGTTTGTTCGCGTTCGAGGTGGCGCTGTTCCGTCTGCTCGAATCCTGGGGAGTGCGTGCCGATGTGGTGGCCGGTCACTCGATCGGTGAGGTCGCTGCCGCGCATGTGGCCGGAGTGTTGTCTCTGACGGATGCGTGTGTGCTGGTGGCCGCGCGCGGCCGTTTGATGCAGGCGCTGCCCGCCGGCGGGGCGATGGTCGCCGTCGGTGCGTCCGAGGCCGACGTGCTGCCGCTGCTGGTGTCCGGCGGGGTGTCGATCGCGGCGGTGAATGGTCCTGCGTCGGTAGTGCTCTCCGGTGTCGAAGACGCGGTCGCCGCCGTTGTCGAGGGGTGTGCCGAGCGTGGTTGGCGTACACACAGGTTGCGGGTGTCGCATGCTTTCCACTCGGCCCTGATGGAGCCGATGCTGGCCGAGTTCGCCACGGCGATAGCGGGTTTGGCGTTCGCTCGTCCCACCATCCCGCTGGTGTCCACGGTCACCGGCGCACGGATCACCGACGAGATGATCGATCCGTCGTATTGGGTCGGTCAGGTCCGCGACACCGTGCGGTTCGCCGACGCGGTTGCCGCGATGGCGAATTCGGGTGTGTCCCGGTTCGCCGAGGTCGGACCCGACGCCGTGCTGACCCCCATGATCGCCCAGACTCTCGACGACGCCGCCACGGTGGTGGCCTTGGCGCGCCGGGATCGGGCCGATTCCTTCTCCGTGCTGTCCGGGGTGGCCGGGCTGTTCGTGTCCGGTGCCGACGTCGATTGGGCCGGTTTCTATGCCGGCTCCGGAGCTCAGCGAATCGACCTGCCCACCTACGCTTTCCAGCATCGGCGCTTCTGGATCGCCGCGGGCGCCGTCGGTGGCGATGCCCGGGCGATGGGCCTGGCGGCCACCGGACATCCCCTGGTCCCGGTGGTGGTGTCGCAACCGGATTCCGACGCGGTCACCCTCACCGGCCGACTGTCGGCGCAGACGCATCCATGGTTGGCCGATCACCGGGTGATGGACACCGTGCTGTTTCCTGGCACCGGTTTGGTCGAACTCGCCTTGCAAGCCGGGCAGCAGGTCGGTTGCTCGACCGTCGAGGAGTTGGTCCTGCGGGTGCCGCTGGTGCTGCCGGAGTCGGCAGGCGTCGCGGTGCGCGTCGTGGTCGGTGCCCAGGACGCCGCAGGCCGACGCGGGGTGAAGGTCTATTCCTGCCCCGATGACGGTGTCGATGCGGTGCCGTTGTGGACATTGAACGCCGAAGGCGTACTCGCATCAGGATTCGACAGCGCGCCAGCGGATTTGGCGCAGTGGCCGCCCGTCGGCGCCACCGCCGTCGATATCGACGGTGTCTACGACTCCCTTGATGCGCAGGGCTATCACTATGGTCCGGTGTTCCAGGCGCTGACCTCGGTGTGGCGGGGAACCGACGGCCTGCTCTACGCCGAGGTCGAGCTGCCGGAGCCGGCCCGTCCGGACGCCAAGCGGTTCGGCGTGCATCCGGCATTGCTCGATGCCGCTCTGCATGCCCTGCGCTTCGCCGATGGCATGCCCGCGGAGGGTGCCGGGCTGGCCTTGCCGTTCGAGTGGTCCGGTGTGGCCGTGCACGCGACCGGAGCGGGCGCGCTGCGCGTCCGGCTCACCCGCGTCGGCGAGCACGCGGTCACCCTGGATCTGGCGGACCCGACCGGTACCCCGGTGGCGACGGTGCGGCAGCTGGCTTCCCGGCCCATCGATCCCGCGCAGCTCACGGGCGGCGCATCCGCGGTCGGCAATGCGCTGTTCCAGGTCGGCTGGGCGCCGATCTCGGTCGGCGCGGCCGAAGTCGGCGCGGTGTCCTGGGCGGATCTCGGTGACGAGGTTCCGGCCGCGGTCGTGCTCGATTGCCCGCAGGGCAACGACCCCGCGGACATCCACGCCGCGACCCATGCAGCTCTCGCGGTGGTTCAGTCCTGGATCGCCGATTCTCGGTTCGCCGAGTCGACGCTGGTGGTTCGGACCAGTGGAGCCGTATCGGTTGCCGGGGAGGACATTACGAACCTGGCCGGTGCCGCCGTCGGCGGCCTGGTTCGCTCCGCGCAGGCGGAGAACCCGGGCCGGATCGTCCTGGTGGACACCGACTCCGCGCTCGACGGGCTGCTCGGCGGGATTCTGGCCGCGCAGGAACCACAGGTGGCCGTGCGCGCCGGGCAAGTGCACGGTGCGCGGCTGAGCCGGGCCACCGCGACGAACGCTTCGGCGACCGACCCCTTCGATCCGGACGACACCGTTCTGATCACCGGTGCGAGTGGTCTGCTCGGTGGACTGTTCGCCCGGCACCTGGTCGACACCCATGGTGTGCGTCGTCTGTTGCTGCTGAGCCGACGCGGAGAGGCCGCTCCCGGCGCGGCCGAGTTGCGCGCAGAGCTGCAGCGGCTCGGCGCAGAGGTCGAGTTCGTCGCGTGTGATGTCGCCGATCGCGACGCGCTCGCGCAGGCGATCGCGACTGTGCCTGCCGCACAACCGCTCACCGGCGTGTTCCATATGGCCGGCGTCCTCGACGACGGCGCCATCGCCTCGCTGACACCGGCCCGGATGGACGCGGTGCTGGGACCCAAGGTCGATGCCGCGCTGCACCTGCACGAACTCACCGCCCAGCTGCCGCTGAAGGCGTTCGTGCTGTTCAGCTCGGTGGCCGGTGCGTTCGGCAATGCCGGACAGGGCAACTATGCCGCGGCCAATGCGTGCCTGGATGCGCTCGCGGCACTCCGCAGGGCCTCGGGCAGCCACGGGCAGTCTCTGGCGTGGGGTCTGTGGGACGGGGGCATGGCCGGGCAGCTCAGCGACGCTGACCTGCACCGCATTTCGCGTTCGGGCCTGCTGCCGCTGTCTGAGGACCAGGGCCTGGCGCTGTTCGACGCCGCCACCGCGAGCGAGGTGACCGCCCCCATCCTCGCCCGCCTGGACCTGGACAACCTGCGTGGCGCCGAATTCGCCGTGCCCGCACTGTTTTCCGGCTTGATCCCGGCTCGCCGCCGAGCGGCCTCGGGTGCGGCGACACCCTTGCGTGCTCGTCTGGCCAACACTCCCGACAGCGAGCGTTTCGGTGTGCTCGTGGAGATCGTGCGCGGTCAGGTGGCGGCGATCCTCGGTCATCAGGACACGAACGCGATCGCGGCGGACAAGGCCTTCGGCGAGCTGGGCTTCGACTCGATCACCGCTGTCGAGTTCCGCAACGCCCTCAAAGCCGTCACCGGCCTATCGCTGCCCGCGACACTGGTATTCGACTACCCGACACCGCAGGCGCTGGCGAAATATCTGGCCGATGAATTCACCGGCACCGGCCGGGAGGCCGAGGTCACCGCCAGCGCGGCCGTCGGCGACGAGCCGATTGCGGTGGTAGCGATGAGCTGCCGCTATCCGGGCGGCGTCGCCTCCCCCGAAGACCTGTGGAATCTTGTCACCTCCGGCATCGATGCCACCGGCGAGATGCCGACGGATCGTGGGTGGGACATCGAGGGCATCTACGACCCAGAACCCGGTCACGCGGGCAAGACGTACACCCGTCAGGGCGGATTCCTGTACTCCGCAGCGGAATTCGACGCGGAATTCTTCGGGATCAGCCCCAACGAAGCCGCGATCATGGATCCGCAGCAGCGCTTGCTGCTGGAGGTCTCGTGGGAGGCGCTGGAGCGCGCCGGTGTGGATCCGGCGATACTGCGCGGCAGTTCCACCGGTGTCTTCACCGGCATGATGTACCACGACTACGCCCAGGGAACCGGGAACAACGCAACCGGGAGCTTGGTCTCGGGCCGGGTCTCGTATGTGTTCGGCCTCGAAGGCCCCGCGGTCACCGTGGACACGGCGTGTTCGTCCTCGCTCGTGGCCATGCATCTGGCCGCACAGTCGCTGCGGTCGGGGGAGTGCGACCTGGCGCTGGCCGGTGGTGTGGCGGTGATGGCCACCCCGGAGACCTTCGTGGAGTTCAGCCGTCAGCGGGGCTTGTCCCCGGATGGTCGGTGTAAGTCCTTCTCCGACACCGCCGATGGGGTCGGTTGGTCCGAAGGTGCCGGTGTGCTGGTGTTGGAGCGGTTGTCCGACGCCCGCCGCAACGGTCATCAGGTGCTCGCGGTGATCGCTGGTTCGGCGGTGAATCAGGATGGCGCGTCGAATGGTCTGACCGCACCCAACGGTCCGTCGCAGCGGCGAGTGATTCGCCAAGCGCTGGCGAATGCCGGTGTCTCGCCGGTCGAGGTGGATGTGGTGGAGGCCCACGGCACCGGTACGACGCTAGGCGATCCGATCGAAGCCCAAGCGCTGCTGGCCACTTACGGCCAGGATCGTGCGGCGGATCGTCCGCTGTGGCTGGGGTCGCTGAAGTCCAATATCGGTCACGCCCAAGCCGCGGCGGGTGTCGGTGGCGTGATCAAGATGGTGATGGCGATGCAGCACGGGGTCCTACCCCGAACGCTGCACGCTGATCAGCCCAGCACGAAGGTCGATTGGTCCGAGGGCCATGTGCGGTTGTTGACCGAGTCGGTGGCGTGGCCGGAGGTGGATCGTCCGCGTCGTGCGGGCGTGTCGTCCTTCGGTATCAGCGGCACCAACGCGCACCTCATCGTCGAGCAGGCTCCGGTAGCTCCAGTGGCGGAGTCGGCGCCGGTGGTCGAGACCGTTCCGGCGGCACTGCCGTGGGTGGTTTCGGCGCGCGGTAGTGACGCTCACGCCGGCCAGGCTGCTCGCTTGGCATCGTCTGTGGGCGAACATGATCCGATCGATATCGGCTTCTCGCTGGCGTCCACGCGCGCTGTGCTCGAGCATCGTGCTGTAGTGGTGGCCGAGGGGCGTGAAGGATTCCTCTCGGGACTACGGTCGTTGGCTGCCGGTGTGCAGGCACCCGGCGTGGTGTCCGGTCGCCCCGTGTCGGGTTCGACAGGTCTGGTGTTCTCGGGTCAGGGTGCGCAGTGGGCCGGTATGGCTACCGAACTGCGTGCGGCTTACCCGGTGTTCGGCGAGGCTTTCGATGGGATTGTCGGGCAGCTGAATCCGCTGCTGGGGCAGCAGGTTTCACTGAGCGAGGCTTTGGCGGACGGTGATCTGGCCGACCAGACGGTGTTTGCGCAGGCGGGCCTGTTCGCGTTCGAGGTGGCGTTGTTCCGTCTGCTCGAATCCTGGGGTGTGCGTGCGGATGTGGTGGCCGGTCATTCGATCGGTGAGGTGGCTGCCGCGCATGTGGCCGGGGTGCTGTCTCTGACCGATGCGTGTGTACTGGTGGCCGCTCGCGGCCGGTTGATGCAGGCATTGCCCACCGGTGGGGCGATGGTCGCGGTCGGCGCATCGGAGGCCGATGTGCTGCCGCTGCTGGTGGCCGGTGGGGTGTCGATCGCGGCGGTCAACGGCCCGTCGTCGGTCGTGTTGTCCGGTGTCGAGGACGACGTCGTGGCTGTTGCCGATCGTTGCGCCGAGCAGGGTTGGCGGACCCACCGGCTGCGTGTCTCGCACGCTTTCCATTCGGTTCTGATGGAGCCGATGCTGGCCGAGTTCGCCACGGCGATCGAGGGTTTGGCGTTCGCCCGTCCGAGCATCCCGCTGGTATCGACCGTAACCGGCGCTCGGATCGTCGACGAGATGTGTGATCCGTCGTACTGGGTGGGTCAGGTTCGGGAGTCGGTGCGCTTCGCGGATGCCGTTGTAGCGATGGCTGATTCGGGTGTGTCCAGGTTCGCCGAGGTCGGTCCCGATGCGGTACTGACTCCGATGATCGCCCAGACCCTCGAGGACGGCGCGGCCGCGGCGGTCGCGTTGGCGCGTCGGGATCGGGCCGATGCGCCGACACTGCTGGCCGGAGTGGCCGGGTTGTTCGTCACCGGCGCCCAGGTCGATTGGGCCGCTCTGTATGCCGGTTCCGGTGCTCGGCGAATCGACCTGCCCACCTATGCTTTCCAGCGTCGGCGCTATTGGATGGCCCCGACGTCCACCGGTAGTGGCGACGCCCGGGCGATGGGTTTCGTGGCCAGCGGGCATCCGCTGGTTTCGGCCGTGGTCTCGCAGCCGGATTCCGAGGTGGTCACGCTCAGTGGCCGTTTGTCGGCGCAGACCCAGCCATGGCTGGCCGATCACAAGGTCATGGACGCTGTCCTGCTGCCCGGCACCGGACTGGTCGAACTCGCCCTGCAGGCCGGAGAACACGTCGGCTGCCCGACCCTGGACGAGCTGATCCTGCAAGCGCCGCTGGTACTTCCGGAGTCTGCCGGGGTCGCGGTGCGCGTGGTGGTCGCCGCCCCGGACGGCGCGGGTCGTCGCGGTGTGCGGATCTTCTCGTGCCCCGACAGTGGCGTCGATTCCGCGTCGTCGTGGACGTTGAACGCCGAGGGCGTGCTCGCGCCGGACGAGGTGGTGGCGGATTTCGATCTTGCCGCGTGGCCTCCGGCCGGTGCGCAGCCGATGGATGTCGACGGCGTCTACGACGAGCTGTTCGATCTCGGATACGGCTACGGCCCCCTGTTCCAGGGTTTGCAGGCCGCATGGCAGCGTGATGGAGAACTGTTCGCCGAGGTCGCGCTACCGGATCCGCAGGGAGCCAACGGTTTCGGCATCCATCCCGCATTGTTCGACGCCGCTCTGCACGCCGGAATCGTGCACGGTCGTCGCAGCGGCGGCGGTGATGCGCCGGTGCTGCCCTTCACCTGGAATCGGGTGGCGCTGCACGCGGTCGGCGCTGCCGCGGTGCGGGTGCGTATCGCGGTGCAGGACAACAGGTTCGCCGTCCAGCTTGCCGACGCGCAAGGGCAACCGGTGTTGTCGGTGGATGCCCTGGTTTCCCGGCCGGTGTCGGCCGAGCGACTCGGCGGCCGGCGCGCGTCGGAAGCCCTTTTCGGTATCGAGTGGGTCGCCGCCGGGTTGTTGGACGGGGTGACGGTCGAGCCGGATCGGCTGGCGCTCCTCGGTTCTGACCAGGGCGCTGACGGGGTGCCCGGCCACCGTGATCTCGCGGCATTGATCACCGATCTGGATGCGAACCCCGATGTGGTTGTCCCTGAGATCGTCCTGCTGGACTGCCCCCGTGGGGACGGCCCCGAGCCGGAGGCCGCCCGGCAGGCTGTCACCGGTGTCCTGGATACCGTTCAGCGGTGGCTGGCCGAATCCCGTTTCGCCGGTTCCCGTTTGGTGGTGCTCACCAGGCAGGCAGTGACCGTCGCCGATGTGGAGCAGGTGCGCCTGGATCAGGCCCCGGTGTGGGGGCTGGTGCGGGCAGCGCAGGCGGAACACCCGGGTCGTTTCCAGCTTCTCGATCTGGATGACGGCGGTGAGCCGTTCGCTGCCGCAACCGCGGTCGCCGCTGTCGCGTCGGAACCCGAGGTCGCTCTCCGGGGCACGAGCGTGCTCGTGCCGCGTTTGAGCCGCCACGCATCGGGCACGATTGTTCGATCGGCGGCGTCGGGCACGGTGCTGATCACCGGAGGCACCGGTGGCCTCGGTGCGGTGATCGCCCGGCATCTGGTGACCGAACACGGTGTGCGCCAACTGCTTCTGACCGGTCGTCGTGGCCCGGATGCGCCGGGAGCCACCGAACTTCGGGACGAACTCGTCGAGCTCGGCGCCGAGGTCACCATCGCCGCGTGCGACGTGTCCGATCGAGACGCGCTGGCCGCCTTGCTCGACACCATTTCCGACCAGCACCCCCTGACCGGAGTGATCCACGCGGCCGGAACCGCCGACAACGGCCTGATCGAATCGATTACGCCCGACCGCATCGAGCAGGTTTTCCGGCCCAAGGTCGACGCCGCCTGGCATCTGCACGAACTCACCCGCGACCGGTCGCTGGAGTTGTTCGTGCTGGTGTCGTCGGCCGGTGGCCTGGTGCTGGCCGCCGGCCAAGCGAACTACGCCGCCGCGAATGTCTTCCTGGACGCCCTCGCCGCCCACCGTCGCGGCCTGGGACTGGCCGCGACATCCATCGATTACGGGTTGTGGGCGCGGTCCACCGCGCTCGGTGCCGAGCTGTCCGAGAGCGACTTCGACCGGATGCGGCGGCAGGGCTACCCGCCGCTGGCCGAGTCCGAGGGCCTGGCACTGTTCGACTCGGCGATCGCCACCGACCAGGCCCAACTGGTCGCGCTGCGAGTCGATCCGGCCATCCTGCGCACCCAGGGCGAGCGGATCCCGGCGCTCCTCCGTTCGGTCGTCCCGACGCCCGTGCGCCGCCAGACTCGCACCGCGGCAGGTCAGGCCTTCCTACGGAAGCTGGCCGGTCTCTCCGACAGCGATCGCGACAGCGCGCTGCTCGAACTCGTCCGGTCCACTGCCGCAGACATTCTCGGGCACGCCTCCATGGCGGCTGTCGAACCCCAGCAGGCATTCCAGCAGCTCGGTTTCGACTCGCTCAGCGCTGTCGAGTTCCGCAACAAACTCAATACCGCGACCGGTCTGCAACTACCGGCGACCCTCGTCTTCGACTACCCCAATCCGCAGGTCGTCGCGGAGTTCATCGGTTCGCAACTCACCGGCACCGGAGCCGTCGACGAGCTCGCGACCAGTCGTGTCCGAGCCGACGACGAGCCGATTGCCGTGGTGGCGATGGGATGTCGCTATCCGGGTGGCGTCATGTCGCCGGAGGATCTGTGGAGCCTCGTCGTATCGGGTGCCGACACCACCGGTGAGTTGCCGGTGGATCGTGGCTGGGACATCGAGGGCATCTACGATCCCGAACCCGGCAAGGTAGGCAGGACCTACACGCGCCGGGGCGGATTCCTGTACTCCGCAGCGGAATTCGATGCGGAATTCTTCGGGATCAGCCCCAATGAAGCCACGATGATGGACCCCCAGCAGCGATTGCTGCTGGAGGTCTCGTGGGAGGCATTGGAACGCGCCGGGGTGGATCCGGCGGTGCTGCGCGGCAGCTCGACCGGTGTGTTCACCGGTGTGATGTACCACGACTACGCCCAGGGAACCGGGACCGGAGCCAGCACCGGCGGCAGTCTGGTCTCGGGCCGGATCGCTTACACACTGGGATTGGAGGGCCCGGCCGTCTCGGTGGACACGGCGTGTTCGTCGTCGCTGGTGGCACTGCATCTGGCCTCGCAGTCGCTACGGTCGGGGGAGTGCGATCTCGCATTGGCCGGTGGTGTCGCCGTGATGGCCACCCCGGACATGTTCCTCGAGTTCAGTCGTCAGCGCGGGCTCGCACCGGATGGACGATGCAAGTCCTTCGCCGACGCCGCCGACGGCGTCGCCTGGTCCGAGGGCGCCGGAATGCTGGTGCTGGAACGACTCTCCGACGCCCGGCGCAACGGCCACCAGATTCTCGCCGTGATCGCCGGTTCGGCGGTGAACCAGGATGGCGCGTCGAATGGTCTGACCGCACCCAACGGTCCCTCGCAGCGGCGGGTCATCCGCCAAGCGCTGGCCAATGCCCGCGTGACTTCGGCCGACGTGGATGTGGTCGAAGCTCATGGCACGGGAACGACTTTGGGCGATCCGATCGAAGCCCAGGCGCTACTCGCGACCTACGGCCAGGACCGCGAGGCGGATCGTCCGCTGTGGTTGGGTTCGTTGAAGTCCAACATCGGTCACGCTCAGGCCGCGGCCGGTGTGGGTGGTGTCATCAAGATGGTCATGGCGATGCGCCATGGCCTGCTGCCGCGAACACTGCACGTGGATCAGCCCAGCACCAAAGTCGATTGGAGCGAAGGCCACATCCGGCTGCTGACCGAGGCCGTCGCGTGGCCGGACGTTGATCGTCCGCGTCGTGCCGGTGTGTCCTCCTTCGGTATCAGCGGCACCAACGCCCACCTCATCGTCGAACAGGCTCCGGCAGCGGCCCCGGCTCCGGTGGCCAAGACCGCTCCGGCCGGTGCAGTGCTGCCGTGGGTGCTCTCGGCACGCACGGACGAGGCTCTTGCCGAGCAGGCTGCCCGCCTGACGTCCCACACTGACGACCACGATCACGACCCGATCGACATCGGCTTCTCGCTCGTGACTTCGAGAGTGCTGTTCGACCATCGCGCCGTGGTGTTGTCCCCCGAGCACGACGGCCTGCGGGCCGGCACTCGGGCGCTGGGGCGCGGCGAAACGGCTCCGGGTGTGGTGTCCGGTCGCGTGATGCCGGGCTCGACCGGTGTGGTGTTCTCGGGTCAGGGTGCGCAGTGGGCCGGTATGGCCACTGAGCTGCGCGCGGCGTACCCGGTGTTCGCCGAGGCGTTCGACGCGATCGTCGCCGAACTGGAACCGCTGCTGGGGCAGCAGGTTTCGCTGAGTGAAGCCTTGACCGGTGCTGAGCTCGTGGACCAGACGGTGTTTGCGCAGGCGGGTTTGTTCGCGTTCGAGGTGGCGCTGTTCCGTCTCCTCGAATCCTGGGGCGTGCGTACCGATGTCGTGGCCGGTCACTCGATCGGGGAAGTGGCAGCTGCCCATGTCGCGGGTGTGCTGTCTCTGACGGATGCGTGTGTGCTGGTGGCCGCGCGCGGCCGGTTGATGCAGGCATTGCCCACTGGTGGGGCCATGGTCGCTGTCGGCGCCTCCGAGACCGACGTTCGGGCGCTGCTGGCGGCCGGTGACGTGCCGGCCGGTGAGGTGTCGATCGCGGCGGTCAACGGCCCGTCGTCGGTGGTGCTCTCCGGTGTGGAAGCTGCTGTCGTGGCTGTTGCTGAGCGGTGTGCCGAGCAGGGTTGGCGGACGCACCGGTTGCGGGTGTCGCATGCCTTCCATTCGGCGTTGATGGAGCCGATGCTGGCCGAGTTCGCTTCGGCGATCGAGGGTTTGGCGTTCGCTGGCCCGAGCATTCCGTTGGTGTCGACGGTGACCGGCGCCCGGATCGGTGACGAGATGTCGGATCCGTCGTACTGGGTCGGTCAAGTCCGGGACACCGTGCGCTTCGCCGACGCGGTCACCGCGATGGCGGGTATGGGTGTGTCCAGATTCGCCGAGGTCGGTCCCGACGCGGTACTGACCCCGATGGTCGCCCAGACTCTCGATGACGGTGCTGCCGCGGTGGTGGCGTTGGCGCGTCGTGGTCACGCGGATCCGTCGGCCGTGCTGGCTGGAGTGGCCGGGCTGTTCGTGACCGGCGCTCACGTCGACTGGGCCGGCCTCTACGCCGGCACCGGAGCCGGGCGAATCGACTTGCCCACCTACGCTTTCCAGCGCAGCCGCTACTGGATGCTCGACGGCTCCGCCGCCGGCGGTGACGCCCGGGCCATGGGTCTCGCCGCCACCGGACACCCCCTGGTCTCAGTGGTCGTGTCCCAACCGGATTCCGACGCGATGACCCTCACCGGCCGGCTGTCGGTGCAGGCACACCCCTGGCTCGCCGACCACACGGTCATGGACACCGTACTGTTCCCCGGTACCGGGCTGGTCGAACTCGCCCTGCACGCCGGCGAACAGGTGGGCTGCTCGACCCTCGAGGAACTGGTCCTCCAGGTCCCGCTGGCACTCCCGGAGTCCGCGGGACTCGCGGTGCGGGTGGTGGCCGGTGCTCCGGACGAGACCGGCCGTCGCGCGGTGCGGATCTTTTCCCGCCCCGAGGACGGTGTCGATGCCGCGCCGGCGTGGACCTTGCACGCCGAGGGTGTGCTCACACCCGGAATCGGCAGTGCGCCTGCCGATCTGGTGCGATGGCCGCCGACCGGTGCGGTCGCTGTGGACATCGACGGTGCGTACGACTCGCTCGATGCGCAGGGCTATCACTATGGACCGGTGTTCCAGGCACTGAAGTCGGTGTGGCGCGCCGCGGACGGGCTGCTCTACGCCGAGGTCGAACTGCCCGAGGCGGCCCGCGCCGAGGCGGAGCGGTTCGGTCTGCATCCGGCGCTGCTGGATGCGGCGTTGCACGCGTTGCGTTTTGCCGAGGACACATCGGCGGAGGGCGCCGGGCTGGCGCTGCCGTTCGAGTGGTCCGATGTCACCGTGCACGCGGCCGGCGCCGACGCCCTGCGTGTCCGGCTCACCCGTGCCGGTGAGCACGGCGTTGCCATCGATCTGGCGGACTCGACCGGTGCTCCGGTGGCCACTGTGCGGCACTTGGCCTCCCGGCCGATCGATCCCGCACAGCTGACCACGGGCGCTTCCGTCGTCGGCAATGGGCTGTTCCAGATCGACTGGACGCCGATCACGGTGCGTCCTGCCGAGGCCACCGCGGTAGCGTGGCCGGATCTCGGTCAGCAGGTCCCGCCGGTGGTCGTGCTGGAGTGCCCCACGGGCAACGACCTCGCCGCCATTCATGCTGCGACGCACGACGTTCTGGAGATCCTCCAGTCCTGGATCGCAGACCGGCGATTCACCGAATCGGTGCTGGTGGTTCGAACCGGCGGCGCGGTTTCGGTTGCCGGGGAAGACATTACGAACCTGGCCGGTGCCGCCGTGGGTGGTCTGGTCCGCTCCGCGCAGGCCGAGAATCCCGGCCGGATCGTATTGATCGACAGCGACTCCGCACTCGACGGGCTGCTCGGCGGCATCGTGGCCGCGGCCGAACCGCAGGTGGCCGTGCGTGACGGGCAGGTGCACATCGCGCGGTTGGGCCGAGCGGCCGCCACCGGGGCGACCGTCGCTCCCGCCTTCGATCCGGACGACACCGTTCTGATCACCGGCGCGGGCGGGTTGCTCGCCGGGATGTTCGCCCGGCATCTGGTCGCCGCCCGCGGCGTCCGTCGCCTGTTGTTGTTGAGCAGGCGCGGCGAATCCGCGCCCGGTGCTGCGGAACTGGGCGCAGAGCTGCGGCAGCTGGGTGCCGAGGTCGAGTTCGCCGCGTGTGATGTCGCCGATCGTGGCGCTCTCGCCGAGGTGCTGGCAGGCGTGCCCGCCGATCGTCCGCTCACCGGCGTGTTCCACATGGCCGGTGTCCTCGACGACGGTGCGATCGCTTCGCTGACCCCGGCACGCATGGATACGGTGCTGGGGCCCAAGGTCGATGCCGCGCTGCACCTGCACGAACTCACCGCCGGACTGTCATTGCAGGCGTTCGTACTGTTCAGCTCGGTCGCCGGTGCGTTCGGCAACCCCGGCCAGGGCAACTACGCCGCGGCCAACGCGTGCCTGGATGCGCTGGCGGCACACCGCCGGGCTTCGGGTGGCCGCGGTAGTTCCCTGGCCTGGGGCCTGTGGGACGGTGGCATGGCGGGGCAACTCAGTGACGTTGACCGTCAACGCCTTTCGCGTTCGGGCATGCTGCCGCTGTCGGAGGAACAGGGCCTCGCACTGTTCGATGCCGCTCTCGAGATCGACGCGGCGGCACCGGTCCTTGCCCGTCTCGATTTCGAGAGCATCCGCAGCGCGGGCACCGCCGCGCCGACGCTCTTCGCGGGCCTGATCCCGGCCCGCCGCAAAGCGGCTTCGGGTGCCTTCACGGCGCTGCGGGCTCGGCTGGCGAACACTCCCGAGAGTGAACGTTTCGATGTGCTCGTGGAGATCGTGCGTGCGCAGGTCGCCACGATTCTCGGTCATCAGAAGGTGAACGCGGTCGCGGCGGACAAGGCCTTCGGCGAGTTGGGCTTCGATTCGATCACCGCTATCGAGTTCCGCAACGCTCTCAAAGCCGTCACGGGGTTGCAGCTGCCCGCGACCTTGGTGTTCGACTACCCGACACCTCAGGCCCTGGCGAAATATCTGGCCGACGAGTTCGCCGGCATCAGCCGCGATGTCGAGGTGACCGCCAGCAGAGCCGTCGACACGGATCCGATCGCCGTCGTCGGAATGGCCTGCCGCTATCCCGGGGGCGTCACGTCCCCCGAGGAACTGTGGGAACTGGTCCGGGTCGGCGGGGATGCGGTGTCGACCCTCCCGACCGATCGAGGCTGGGACATCACCGGCATCTACGATCCGGAACCGGGCCGCGCGGGCAAGTCCTACACCCGGGAAGGCGGATTCCTGCACACCGCTGCGGAATTCGACGCGGACTTCTTCGGCATCGGCCCCAACGAAGCCACGATGATGGATCCGCAACAGCGCCAACTCCTGGAAACGACCTGGGAGGCGCTGGAACGCGCCGGTGTGGATCCGGCGGTGCTGCGCGGCAGCTCGACCGGTGTGTTCACCGGCGTGATGTACCACGACTACGCCCAGGGCAGCGGGAACAGCGCGACCGGCAGTCTCGTCTCCGGTCGCATCGCCTACACCCTGGGATTGGAGGGCCCGGCCGTCTCGGTCGACACGGCCTGCTCGTCGTCCCTGGTGGCCATGCATCTGGCCGCGCAGTCGCTGCGGTCGGGTGAATGCGACCTGGCGCTGGCCGGTGGTGTCGCGGTGATGGCCACCCCGGAGACCTTCGTGGAGTTCAGCCGTCAGCGCGGGCTCGCACCCGATGGACGGTGTAAGTCCTTCTCCGACACCGCCGATGGTGTCGGGTGGTCGGAGGGCGCCGGAATGCTGGTGCTGGAACGACTCTCCGACGCCCAGCGCAACGGTCACCAGGTGCTCGCGGTGCTCGCCGGTTCGGCGGTGAATCAGGATGGCGCGTCGAATGGTCTGACCGCACCGAATGGTCCGTCTCAGCGCCGAGTGATTCGCCAAGCGTTGGCCAACGCCGGGATCTCGCCGGTCGAGGTCGATGTGGTGGAAGCCCACGGCACCGGTACGACGTTGGGCGATCCCATTGAAGCCCAAGCGCTTCTGGCCACCTACGGCCAGGACCGTGCGGCTGATCGTCCGCTGTGGCTGGGCTCGTTGAAGTCCAACATCGGTCACGCTCAGGCTGCGGCCGGTGTGGGTGGCGTGATCAAGATGGTGATGGCCATGCGCCACGGCGTGCTGCCCAAGACGCTGCACGTCGATGCACCCAGCACCAAAGTCGATTGGAGCGAAGGCCATATCCGGTTGCTGACCGAGGCAGTCGCGTGGCCGGAGGTGGATCGTCCGCGTCGTGCCGGTGTGTCCTCGTTCGGCATCAGTGGCACGAATGCCCACGTCATCGTCGAGCAAGCTCCGGTGGTGGATCAGGCACCGGTCACGACGACGGACCGTGCTGAGGGACTGCTGCCCTGGGTGGTTTCGGCACGAAGTGGCGAGGCGCTCGGCGGTCAGGCTGCTCGCCTGGCGTCCCATGTGGCTGATCGCGACCTGAATCCGGCGGATGTCGGCTTCTCCCTGGCGTCCACGCGTGCTGTTTTCGAGCATCGCGCGGTTGTGGTCGCCGAGAGTCATGGCCTGCTCCCGGGCGTGCGGTCCTTGGCTGCCGGTGAGCAGGCCCCCGGTGTGGTGACCGGCCGCGTGACGTCGGGTTCGACGGGTCTGGTGTTCTCGGGTCAGGGTGCGCAGTGGGCCGGTATGGCCACTGAGCTGCGCGCCGCGTACCCGGTGTTCGCCGAGGCATTCGACGCAATTGTCACCGAGCTGGATCCGCTGCTGGGACAGCAGGTTTCGCTGAGTGAGGCGCTGGCGGACGCTGATCTGGTCGACCAGACGGTGTTTGCGCAGGCGGGCCTGTTCGCGTTCGAGGTGGCGTTGTTCAGGCTGCTCGAATCCTGGGGAGTCCGTGCCGATGTGGTGGCCGGTCATTCGATCGGTGAGGTCGCTGCTGCGCATGTGGCGGGTGTGCTGTCTCTGGCGGATGCGTGTGTATTGGTGGCCGCGCGTGGCCGGTTGATGCAGGCGCTTCCCACTGGCGGAGCGATGGTGGCGGTCGGTGCTCCCGAGGCCGATGTGCTGCCGTTGCTGGTCGGTGAGGTGTCGATCGCCGCGGTGAATGGCCCTGCGTCGGTGGTGCTTTCCGGCATCGAGGACGATGTCGTCGCCGTCGCCGACCGTTGTGCCGGAAAGGGCTGGCGCACGCACAGGTTGCGTGTTTCCCATGCCTTCCATTCGGCGTCGATGGAACCGATGCTGGCCGAATTCGACACAGCGATACAAGGTTTGGCGTTCACCCGCCCCCGCATCCCGCTGGTGTCGACGGTGACCGGTGCACGGGTGACCGACGAGATGTCGTATCCGTCGTATTGGGTGCGCCAGGTCCGGGAGACCGTACGGTTCGCCGACGCGGTCGCCACGGCCGCCGAGCTCAGCGTGTCCAGGTTCGCCGAGGTCGGTCCCGATGCGGTGCTGACCCCGATGATCGCCCAAACTCTCGACACCGCAACCACAATCGCCCTCACCAGACGGGACAACGCGACCCCCGTGACCCTGCTGACGGGCCTCGCCCGCCTGCACGTCACCGGTGCGACGGTGGATTGGACCCGCTACTACGCCGGAGTCGGTGGCACCAAGACCGACCTCCCGACCTACAGCTTCCAGCACCGCCGCTTCTGGGCCACCGGCCCACTGCACACCGGCGAGGCGCACGCGCTCGGCCTGCGGTCCACCGAGCACCCCATGCTCGGCGCGATGGTGGCACAGCCGGAGAGCGGCGGCGTCAGGTTCACCGGCCGCCTGTCCACGGCCACCCATCCCTGGCTGGCCGATCATGACGTGCTCGGCACGGTGCTGCTCCCCGGCACCGGATTCGTCGAGCTCGCCGTGCACGCCGGAGACCAGGTCGACTGCCCGGAACTCGAGGAACTCACACTGCTGGCCCCGCTGGTGTTGCACGGCCACGGCGGAGTGCAGATCCAGGTGATCGTCGGCGACAGCGACGAGACCGGTCGCCGAGGGCTCGACATCTACTCGCGCAAGGACGCGGACGATCCGTCGCTCACGTGGACCCACCACGCGCACGGCACGGTGAGCCCGGGCCAGGAGGCCGGCGACGACGGCTGGGCCGATTTCGTGCAGTGGCCACCGGCCGGTGCCACGGCCGTGCCGTTGGACGGCGCCTACGACGAACTCGCGGGGAACGGGTACCACTATGGGCCCGCCTTCCAAGGGCTGTCGGCCCTGTGGCGTCGCGGAGAGGATCTCTTCGCCGAAGTCGCTCTCCCCGAACAGACCTCGGCCCAGGGCTACGGTGTGCATCCCGCGCTGCTCGACTCGGCCATGCACGCACTGTCCTTCGGCCTTCCCGAGGGCGTGGACGAGCATGCCGAGCGGCCGACCCTGGTGCCGTTCGCGTGGTCTTCGGTGCGTGTGCACGCGGACGGTGCCCGCCGGGTGCGGGTCCGGTTGACCTGGCGGAATCAGGCAGAAGTCACCCTCACGATGGCCGATTCCGTCGGTGCGCCACTGCTTTCGGTACGGTCGCTCGCCTTGCGCCCGCTGTCGGTCGAACTGCTCTCGGGGGCGGCCCGGTCCTCGCAGGACGCGCTGTACGAGCTCACCTGGCGGCCCGGTCCGGAACTGCGTCCGGCGGCGGGAGTCTCGTGGGCCGAATGGGGCGCGGCGGAGCCGGCGTCGGTCCTGCTCTTCCGGCCCCCGGTCGACGGCGACGACGTGCCGGTCCGGTTGCGGGCGGTGCTGCACCGCACGCTCGGCGTCATCCAGCAGTTCCTGAGCGAAGAGCGGTACGCCGCAACCACTTTGGCTGTCATCACCGACTCCGAGGCCGACCCGGCCGCGGCCGCGGTGTGGGGTCTGGTGCGCGCGGCGCAGGCGGAGAACCCCGGGCGGATCGTGCTCGTCGAGGCGCGTGCGGAGACAGCGGCGGATCACCTTGTCGGCGCGGCGATCTCGGGTGAGCCGGAACTGGCTGTCGATGCCGACGGGGCGCGGGTGCCGCGCCTGGTTCGCGCCGCGTCGCCCGACCCGGAGCCGCAGGCACCGTGGGATCCCGAACGGACGGTGTTGATTACCGGTGGTACCGGCGGGATCGGCCGCCACATCGCCGAGCATCTGGTGACCGAACACGGTGTGCGGAACCTGGTGCTGGCCGGTCGTCGCGGACCGGACGCCGTCGCGGATCTGATCGCGGAACTCGGCGCTCTCGGCGCCCGGGTCCGCGTGGCCGCTTGCGATGTCACCGACCGGAATGCCTTGCGGGACCTGCTCGCTTCGATACCCGCGGAGCATCCGCTCGGTGCGGTCGTGCACGTGGCGGGCGTCGCCCACAACGGTCTGGTCGACACCTTGACGCCCGAGCAGATCGACTACTGCCTCGGTGCCAAGGCCGACGCCGCGTGGTATCTGCACGAACTCACCCGCGACGCCGGACTGTCCGCATTCGTGATGATCTCCTCGGTGGCAGGCTCGATCCTGCCTGCCGGGCAGGGCGGTTACGCGGCGGCCAACGTCTTCCTCGACGCCCTCGCCACCTCCCGGCACGCCGAGGGCCTCCCGGCCACCTCGCTCGCCTACGGCCTGTGGGACATCGAAACCGGCCTGTCGCAGTGGCTCAGCCAGGCCGACCGGCTGCGTATGCGTCGCCAGGGCATGCCGCCGCTGGCCGCGGACAAGGCGCTCGAATTGTTCGACGCGGCCGTGTCCACGACGCGTCCGGTGCACGTGCCGGTCGAGATCGACCTGGCGGCGTTGCGCGCCCGGGACGCGGTGCCCGCACTGCTCGGCGACCTGGCCAAGCGGGCCGGGCGTCGGCACAGCGGCGGAACCCAGGACGCGGGAGCGCTGCGCAGGCAGCTGGCACAGCTCTCGGAGTCCGAGCAGGAACAGTGGCTCCGGACCCACATCCTCGAGAACGCCGCCAGGCTGCTCGGGCACGAGAGCGCCGACGCGCTCGACCCCGAGCGCGACTTCCTCGAGGCCGGGTTCGACTCACTGGCCGCCATGGAGTTGCGGACCACGCTGAATGCCTCCACCGGCCTGACCCTGCCGACCGCCGCGATCTTCGATCACAAAACGCCTGCGGCACTGGCCCGATACCTGCGGAAGGAGCTCACCACAGCCACCCGAGACGACAGCGAGCGGGTGAGCGAGGACGACTCGTTGTACGGAATGTTCCGTGGCGCAGTGGAATCCGGGCGAGTCGGCACCGGCTTCGCCCTGTTGAATCTGGCGGCGGAGCTGCGCGAGCAGTTCGCGTCGGCGTCCGAGCTGGATCGGCTACCGGTGCCGGCGCGAGTCGCGGCGGGTTCGGCGCTGCCGCGGATCATCTGCCTCACACCGCCACTGGCCACCGGCGGCGCGCATCAGTACGCCAGGATCGCCTCGCACCTGCGCACTGCCCGTGAGGTCGTGGCGCTGTCGCCGATCGGCTGCCGGACGGGAGAACCCCTGCCGGCGACGCCGACGGCGGCCTTGCAGGCCCTGGCGCGCAGCGTTCTCGAAGCGGCGCAAGGAGATCCGTTCGTGCTGCTCGGGTACTCCTCGGGCGGCCTGCTGGCCTACCTCCTCACCGAGCACCTGGAGGCGGTGGGCGGACCCGCCCCCGCGGGCGTGGTCATGCTCGACACCTACCGGGTGGACGATGGCGGCGGCGAATGGCTGCTGCGGGCGATGGCTGAGCACATGGTGTCCAACGAGGCGACATTCGGCCGCTTCGACCAGGCCCGCTTGTCCGGTATGGGTTGGTATGTCCGGCTGCTCCAGGAGATGGCGCCCGGTCCCGTTGTCACGCCGGCCTTGTTCGTCCAGTGCGCCCAGTCATTCCTGGAAAGTTCGGCGGAGCGCGCGGACTGGCAGGCCCAGCCCTGGGACGCAACGCATTCCGTCGTGCCGGTCCAGGCCGATCACTTCACGATCCTGGAGGACGGCTCGGCGGATGCCGCGGACGTGATCGAGGGCTGGCTCGCCGGTTAGGGGCGACGACCGGGTGAGCCCAGGCTCACCCGGTCGTTCTCTCCTGGGTCCGGTGTCGAAGTCGGCGAGTGTGAGCCCGGAAAGTCTGTACTCGGGGCTCGTCTCCGGGGTCCTGGCCGCCGGGTACCCGCCGGTCGAGGAACTAACGTGGTGGATTGACCGTCACGGGGAATGACTTGATAGTCGCAAGGACAGGTCCCGGGTTGTTTATGTCCTCGAGCTCCATCGGCTCCACGAGCGCGTAGACATCGTTCTGTGGGGGAAAGTTGGTGACATTGGAGTTCCTGAGAATGGCCCGCTTCACCGTGTCGGTTTTGATGACTCTCACCGAGGAGATGGTGTCGTTCATCGAATCGCCGACGTAGGCGATGTCGCCGGTGTAGATCATCTCCGCGCCCTTGCAGTCGCCGTCCTTATAGGCAACAACCGAGATGCCTGGAGCCACTTTCAGCGAGGACACAACGTCGTTGCCGACGTGCCCTGTGCCGTCGCCGAGGTTGTAGGTGCCCTCCTCGAGAATCACGCTTGCGCCGCCATAGTCGCGGTCGGCGAACAGCTGAACCTTGCCAGATGATGGAGGCATAGCAAATCTCCCAACTAGTGGATGATCATCCGAGGGTGTTCACAACAACGTCTCCCAGCGACACCTGTGCTGGGTGGCTGTACGGTTGCGAAGCTGGTGGGTGCCTTGCGTGCCTGGTTCGATCTCGGTGTCGTACATGACCATACAGTTGTTAGCTAAATTGTTGCTGCCGTTTCGACTAAACGTTCAACCGGCGGCCCGCCCTCACTGCTGTCGGAGCCATTGGTTGATCGCGGCGATGTGGATGGTGGCCAGGTAACGGATGGCGAGTTTGTCGGCGCCTTGTCCGAGAAGGTCGATGCGGTATTCGGGGCGGCGATTGCTGCGGGTCCCGGAAAGCTATGTGCGCCAAGTGATCTGACAAGCGGTGCCGAACCAGCGGATCACTGGTGTGAGCGTGCCGCTGCTTCCCGGTATCGGGCCAGCAAGTCCGGCGACGGGTCTGCGGTAAAGGTGCGGGTTGTGGCCAATGGCCAGGCAGGGGGCTGCGGGGCCGACGACATCACCCACGCGGCCTGGCGAGCGGCTCCTGCGGCGACGTATTCACCTGGAACGGGAACATCGACGGGCACCCCGAATACCGCCGGCGCGATGGCGCACACGGCTGCCGAGCGTGCACCGCCACCGGTCAGCGTGACCCGGTCGACGGGCACCGAACCACGACGGAACACGTCGGCAGCAGCGGCGGTCAGGCACAGCAGCGACTCCACCGCCGCCCGGGCGATATTCTCCCGGGTCATCGACTCCATCGTCATGCCGTACAAGGAGCCGGTGGCGTGCGGAAGATTCGGCGTCCGTTCGCCTTCCAGGTAGGGCACCTGCACCAGCCCGCCCGCGCCGGGTGCCGCCGCCAGCGCCAACGCCGACAGCTCGTCGAGATCCACGCCGAGGACGGTGGCAGTCGCCTCGAGGATCCTGGCGGCGTTGAGCGTGCACACCAGTGGAAGGAAACGGCCGGTAGCGTCGGCGAAGCCCGCCACCGTGCCGGACGGGTCCCGGACCGGCGTGGTCGTGACGGCGGCGATCACGCCCGAGGTACCCAGCGAGAGCATCACCTCACCGGCGTGCAGTCCCAAACCCAGTGCTGCGCCGGCATTGTCGCCGCACCCGGGCCCGACGATCATCTCCGACCGGCCCAGCGCAGGGTCGGAGGTGCCCGCGGGCGCTGTCGGCGCCGAGACCGCCGGCAACACGATGCCCTGCGCGTGGGTCTGGCTGTACCGCAAGGCCATTGCCAGCAGCTCACGCCGGTAGACACCGGACACCGGATCGAAATAGCCGGTGCCCGACGCTTCGCTGCGGTCGGTGACCAGGTCGTCGAGCGACCTCGCACCGCACAACCGCCAGGTGAGCCAATCATGGGGCAACGCGATCGCTGCGATCCGGGCGGCGTTGGCGGGCTCGTGGTCGGCGAGCCAGCGCAGTTTCGTGATGGTCAGCGACGCGACCGGTGCGGTGCCGACCGCGTCGACCCAGCGCCGCACACCTGCGTCGTGATCGCCGTCGCCCATTTCGTGAACGAGGTCGCGTGCGGCAGCAGCGGATCGGGTGTCGTTCCACAGCAGCGCCGGACGGATCACCGCGCCGCGGGCGTCCAGGCAGACGAGTCCGTGCTGCTGCCCGCCGACCGAGACCGCGGCCACGTCGTCGAGGCCGCCGGCCTGCTGTATCGCCGATTGCAGTGCCTGCCACCAATATTCGGGATCGACCTCGGTGCCGGGCGGGTGCGGGGCGGCACCCGAGCGCACCGGGCGGCCGCTGTCGGCGTCGCGGATGACAACCTTGCACGATTGGGTCGAGGAATCGACCCCAGCCACCAGTGTCATGGCCTCATCCGATCACATGCTCGACGGCGAGCTGGTGCAAGCGCACGAAACCGTAGTCGCGCGTCGCGGCGGTGTCGGGGTCGAACAGTTGGTCTCGCGCCGCCGCGAACGCCTGTACCGATTCCCCCGCGCCCAGCGTCGGCTGGGCGAGGTCGAACACTCCGGCGTGTGTCATCGCCTCCTGCACGCGAGGGTCGGCCCGGAACGCGCGGGCCTTGTCGGCCAACATCAGGTACGTCGACATGTTCGCTCGTGCCGATTCCCACACCCCCGGCATGTGTTCGGTGCGTGAGGGTTTGTAGTCGAAGTGCCGGGCCCCGGTGTAGGGCGGGCCGTCGGGGTAGCCGGGGAACCCGTTCTCGAGCAGGTCCACGGTGAAGAACGCCGACATCAAATCGCCGTGGCCGAAGACCAGGTCCTGGTCGTATTTCGCGCCGCGCTGCCCGTTGAGGTCGATGTGGAACAGCTTGCCGCTCCACAACGCCTGCCCGATCGCGTGGGTGTAGTTGAGTCCCGCCATCTGCTCGTGGCCGGTCTCGGGATTGACCCCGACGAGATCGGCATGGTCGAGCTCCGCGATCAGCGCGAGGGCGTGTCCCACGGTCGGCAGCAGGATGTCGCCGCGTGGTTCGTTGGGTTTGGGCTCCAAGGCGATGCGCAGGTCGTATCCCTGCGCCTTGATGTAGGCCGCGACGGTGTCGATGCCCTCCTTGTACCGTTCGAGCGCGGCGTAGAGGTCCTTGGATCCGTCGTATTCACTGCCCTCACGGCCGCCCCACATGACGAAGGTGGTGGCATCGACCTGTCCGGCCAGATCGACCGCGTGCAGGATCTTCCGCAACGCGAAGCGGCGGACCGCCCTGTCGTTGGCGCACAGTCCGCCGTCCTTGAAGACCGGATGGGTGAAGGTGTTGGTGGTGACCATCTCGATTGCCAGACCAGCGCGATCGGCCGCGTCCTTCACCCGGGCGACTCGCTGCTGCTGAGTGGCCTCGTCGGCGTCGAATGGGTAGATGTCGTTGTCGTGGAAGCTGATTGCCCACGCCCCGAGCTGGGCCAGCCCGTCGATGTAGTCCCACGGAGCCAGTGTCGGCCGGGTCGCAGTACCGAACGGATCGATGCCGCTCCAGCCGACTGTCCACAGTCCGAACGAGAACCTGTCCTGCGGGGTGGGTTGGCGGGACATCGCACGATCCTCTCATTTGTTTATCCGATGAACTTAATTGTCGGGTGGGTTACGGTCAATCCGTGAATCGAGGTTCTTCGCTGGCCGGACGCACGGCGCCGACAAGTGCCCGCCAGACATCGCTCCGGGCGGCGAACTTGGCGTTGGTGCTGACCACGGTGCTGCGGAACCCTGCGGGTGTGTCGCGCGCGAGTATCGCCTCGGCGACCGGCATGACCCGAGCCACCGCGTCTCGCCTGGTCGACGAGCTGGTCGCCGGTGGCATCCTCGCCGAGCTGCCGCGCGCGGCCGCACCGAGCCGCGGGCGGCCGGCGACGCCGATCATCGCCGCAAGTCGCCTCATTGCCCTAGGGCTGCAGGTGGATACGAATCGTTTGACCGCTCGAGCGATCACGTTGTCCGGGGAGATCGCCGGCGAACGCAGCGAGATCGGCGACTGGCGAAACAGCCGACCCGCCGCCTGCTTGGCCCGACTCGGCGAGCTCAGCACAGAACTGATTACAGCGCTGACCGACGACGTGCGGATCGTCGGGGTCGGCTTGGCGCTGCCCGGGGTCGTGCGCGCCGACACCGCCACACTCATGACCGCACCGAATCTGGGGTGGCCCGAAGTGCGTCCCGCGGAGTTCATCGCTGCCGGGGCACGCGCCGGGTTGTCGGTGCGAGTCGGCAACGAGGCGGATCTGGCCGCCCGGGCAACGGCCGAATACGCTCCCGGCCGCCCAGGAGCGGTCCGGGACTTCTTCTACGTGTCCGGCGATACCGGTATCGGCGGGGCGGCGGTGATCGACGGCAAGGTGATGGCCGGACCATACGGGGGCAGCGGCGAAATCGGGCATGTCACCGTCGATCCCGGCGGCGGTGCCTGCGCGTGTGGTTCCACGGGCTGTCTCGAGTTGTACGCCGGCAGGCAGGCCCTGGTTGCCGCCGCCGGATTGCCCACCGGCACCGGCATAGCCGAGCTCGCCGCTCACGCGGTCGCGGGGAACGCCGCAGTTCTGCACTCCCTCGAGCGTGCCGCGTGGGCCCTCGGTATCGCGCTGGCGGCGGCGATCAATATTCTCGGCATACCGGTCATCGTGCTCGGCGGGCATTTGGCAGCGCTGGCCGATTTCCTACTGCCCCCGCTCATCTCACACCTCCACAGCCGCGTGGTGGCGGCACAGTGGATTGCCCCGCGAGTCGAGGTTGCCCGACCGGATACGGCGCCCGGCACAACCGGTGCCGCCTATCTGGCCTTGGAGGAACTGATCCACGACCCGGCAGGCTGGATCCCCGAGCGGGCAACCGACGGCACCGCCTAGCTCGGCAGCGCCGCCGATCTGTGCCGGCGGATCAGCTCGGCCACCGCTCGGCAATTCGCATCGATGAAGAAGTGACCGCCCGGAAACGATTGCGCGGCAAAGCTTCCGGAGGTGTGTGCGCTCCACGCCTGGATATCCGCGAAACTCGCATCGGGGTCACGGTCGCCGACCAGTGCGACGATGGGGGACTTGACCATCGCGTCCGTCGTGCACGCGTAGGTCTCGATGGCTCGGTAGTCGTTCCTGACGATCGACAGGATCAATTCCCGAAAGTCGGGATCCTCGAGCAATACCGCGGGCGTGCCGCCGATCCGAAGCAATTGTTCGCACAGTTCTCGATCGCCGAGCAGATGCACGCGCCCGGTTTGTGTCGCCGCCGGAGCGCAGCGGCCGGAAGCGAACAGCACTGTCGCCGTTGCCCCTACCTCGTCCTCGAGCCGCCTGCACGCCTCGAAAGCCACGACGGATCCCATGCTGTGGCCGAACACGGAAAAATTCTCGGCATCCCCGACAGCCTCGATGACCTCGGGAAGCAAGCCGTCGACCAACCCTGAAATATCGCCCACGAGCCGTTCGTGCCTTCTGTCCTGCCGCCCCGGATATTGAACGGCGAGAACGTCGAACTCCGAACCGACGGACTCGGCCAATGGTCCGAAAGAGAGGGCGGATCCGCCGGCGTGGGGAAAGCAGACCAACTTGTGGGAGCCATTCCTCGGTGCAGGGGTCAGGTGACGCAGCCAGCTATTGCCCATAGGGTGGAGAGCCTTTCCTCGGATTCAACATCCGAACGGTACCGTGCAAGGGCTCGAGCCGGGTGCGGGGGAGCGTCAGGGCTGTTGTGGCGCAGGGGAATCCGTAGGGGCGCGGCGGAACGGGGCGGCCACGTCGGGGCGCAGGGGGAGCGCGGTGGCCGATTCGCGGCGTCGGAGGGCCTCGGTGGCCTCGGGCTCGTTGTTGGCCGTCAGGCGGTAGACGGCGCGTTCGAGGATCGGAAGGACTTCGGAGACCCGGAGGGTGCCGTCGGCGCATTGGCCGAGCAGGGAGAAGGTCATGTTGGAGAGGACGACGGCGATGTCCTCGAGGTAGCGGGGCTCGGCGCCGGCGAGCACGGCGGCGGCGATGGGGAGGACGGCGTCCAGGCCGTGATTGTCGAGGCGTTGGTTGGCCGGACCGATGCGGGCCCGATGGTAGGCCTCGAGCATGATCGGGTGGCGTTCCCAGGGGTCGAAGACGTGGCGGATGACGCGGAGCAGGCCGTCGCGGATGGATTCGCCGGGGGGCGGGGATTCCATCGGGATATAGGTGTTGTCCTCCATCCAGGCTTCGATGGCGGAGACGAGCAATTCGTCGCGCGTGGGGAAGAGCTTGTAGATGGTGGTGAGCGAGACGCGGGCGCGGCGCGCGACTTCGCGCAGCTGGACGGCGTCGTAGCCGTCGGATTCGAGCAGGGTGCGGACCTCGAGCAGGATCCGTGCCCGTAATGCCTCTTCCGTCTCCTTGGCCATGCAGTTACAGTAACGCCGTTACTTGAGTAACCGGGTTACTCGTCGAGTCCGCACGAACCTTCCAAGGTGTCCAATGCCAGATATCTCGCGTCGCTCCCTGCTGTCCGGAGCAGCCGCCACCGCTGCTCTGCTCGCGACCGCGCCGGTCGCCCGCGCAGGAATCGCCGCCCGGGTCGAGCGGGTGGAGCTCACCCGTGAAGACCATCGCGTCATCGTCATCGGCTCGGGTTTCGGTGGCGGCGTCACCGCCCTGCGCCTGGCCGAGGCCGGCGTCCAGGTGCTGCTGCTCGAGCGCGGACTGCGCTGGCCCACGGGGCCGAACGCGCAGACCTTCCCGCATGCCACCGCACCGGACAAGCGCATGCTGTGGCATCGCTCGAGTCCCGAATTGTTCGGCAAGCCGGTGGCTTTCGACAAGTACACCGGTCTCGTCGAGGCGGTGCCGGGGCAGAACATGACCGCCCTGTGCGCGGCGGGTCTGGGCGGTGGATCGCTTGTCTACCAGGGCATGTCGCTCCAGCCCACGGAGGCGGTCTTCAGCGCCCATTTCCCGGACGGACTCGACTGGGCATCCCTGAATTCCGTTTACTACCCCCGGGTCGCCCGCATGCTCGGTCTGGCCGTGGCCCCCGACGAACTGATCAACACGCCGAACTACACCGCCGCAAGGGTTTTCGCCGATCACGTCCGCAGCGCCGGTCTGCCACTGTCGAAGATTCCCATGCCCATCGACTGGAACTTCGCACTCGCCGAACTCCGCGGCGAGATGGCCCCCTCCTACACCAATGGTGACGGGGCCATGGGCGTCAACAATGGCGGCAAGCACTCGGTCGACGTCACCTATATCGCCGCCGCCGAGGCCACCGGCCGCGTCACCGTCGAGACCCTGCACGAGGTCACCGATATCGAGCGCGCGCCGGACGGCCGCTGGGTCGTGCACGTGAACCGCACCGATACCGCGGGCACGGTGCTGGAGAACAAGATTCTCACGACCAATGCCCTGGTCATGGCCGCGGGCAGCCTCAATACCACCCGTCTGCTGGTGCGCGCGGGGGCGAAGGGCCAGATCCCCGATCTCCCTGACGATCTCGGCCGCGGGTGGGGCACCAATGCCGACCGCATCTACGTCTGGTCCGCTCCCACCGAGGAATTCGGGCCCGCCCAGGGCGGTCCGGTCGTCTACGGGAGCCTGAACTGGGACGACCCGGACAGCGCGCACACCGTCATCCAGGCGTCCATTCCGCCGCTGTCGATGGACGCGCACAGCACCATGATGGTCGGCTATGGGCTCAGCACCGGCCGCGGCGAGTTCCGCTACGACTCGGCGACCGATGCCGCGACCCTGTACTGGCCCGCCGACGGCGATGCCGCCATCCAGGACAACCACATCGGCCCCGCGGTGCAACGCATCGCCGGACCGTCGAGCGTGCTGCTCGACACCAATCTCGCATTCCCCTCCACCTGGCATCCGCTGGGCGGCGCGAGCATGGGCCCGGTGTGCGACCTGGACGGCCGCGTCCACGGCCAACCCGGCCTGTACGTCCTCGACGGCGCGCTCATGCCCGGCAACACCGCCGCCTGCAACCCGTCGATGACCATCGCGGCCCTGGCCGAACGCGCCCTGGACCATTTGGTGGCCACCGATGTGGGGCAAGCGATTTGACCTCGCCTACGGATCGCGCGGTACCGACCTGGGCTTGATTTCCTGCGGTCCGCACGCAGATTGCGGCGATACCGCAGGTCTGCTGGCAATCCTGGCGTGGCGTTTTCGGGTTGGTGTTAGATTTCGATCGGACTCCGGGTGGCGTTCGAAAGTGCTGGCGCCGTGGCGTTTTCGGCGGGCGACGGGGGTGGAGCCGGGGAGATGCCAGTGATCGAGCCGCTGGGGGCGGGCGAGCCGGGGGTGATCGGGCGGTATCGGCTGCTGATGTACTCGGCAAGGGCGGACCGAATGGGGCGGTCCGACTCGCCGCGTCGAGCATCCGCGTACGCACCGTGCGGTCCTGCCCGAACGGTGAGGCGGTGCTCACAGCCGGCGCACAGGTCTCACAGCTGACCCATAGCTTCGGTACAGCTTCGGCCCAGTGATCTCCCCGACGCTGTAACAATGTCAGTTCTGACCTCGGGAAACACCCCGATCGAGCGCTCCGCCATGCGGCGTGCCGACGGCAGTCCCGTCAGCGTGCTCGTGGTGGACGACGAACCGGCGCTGGCCGAATTGCTCGCCCTGGCCCTGCGTTACGAGGGCTGGACCGTCGGCACCGCGGGGGATGGGCGCGCGGCCGTCGCCAGGGCGCGCGAATTGCGGCCCGATGTGGTCGTGCTCGATGTGATGCTGCCCGATATGACCGGTCTCGAGGTGCTCGACCGGCTGCGCTACCTGCTCCCGGATCTGCCGGTCCTGCTGTTGACCGCCAAGGATTCGGTCGAGGACCGGATCGCCGGCTTCACCGCGGGCGGCGACGACTACGTCACCAAGCCCTTCAGCATCGACGAGGTGGTGCTGCGGCTGCGGGCGCTGCTGCGGCGCGCGGGCATCGCGACCGAGGACAGCGGCTCGCGGCTGGTGGTCGGCGATCTGACGCTCGACGAGGACAGTCACGAGGTCACCCGCGACGGCGTCGACATCGCGCTGACCTCAACGGAATTCGAGCTGCTGCGGCTGTTCATGCGCAATCCCCGCCGGGTACTGAGCAAAGCGCAGATCCTGGACCGGGTCTGGAGCTACGACTTCGGCGGCCGCTCCAACATCGTCGAACTGTATGTCTCCTATCTGCGTAAGAAGATCGACAGCGGCCGCGCGCCGATGATCCACACACTGCGAGGTGCGGGCTATGTCCTCAAGCCGGCTCAGTGAGTCCACGCAGGAGCTCGGCGAATCCGAGCTCGGTCCCTCCACCAACGAGCGGGGTGAGTCCATGAATCGACGCGATGAGCCCGTGAACGAGCTCCCCGTACCCTCTGGCCGGCCCGCCGAGCCGAGGCCCCGCCGCCGCTGGTCGCTGCGAAGGCGGCTGCTGGTCGGACAGGTGGTGCTGCTGGTGGCCGTGGTCGCGGGCATCGGCATCGCGACCGAGCTTGCGCTGCAACAGTTCCTGGTGCACCAGGTGGACGTCGACCTCACCCAGACGACAGAGCATGCCCTCGGCGACGTGGGTGGCGGCCCCAGCCTCGGCCCGCCGCCGGACCAGCACAATGCCCCCGGCCCGCCGCCCTCGACAGGCGAGTCGTCCGGTCCGGGACCGGAATTCCTGAATCGCCGCAGCATCCAATCGGATACGGTCGGCGCGCTCGTGGACCGCGACCACTCGATGAGCGCGGGCCGTGTCGGCAACGACGGCGTGCAGTCCGCCCTGTCGGAGTCGGCCCGCAAGCAGCTGGCCGCCGTCACTCCCGATAAGCCCGTCTCGATGGATATCGAGGGCCAGGGCCACTATCGTGTGCTTGCCGAGACCACCTGGTCGGGCAAGACGGTGATCATCGGTCTGCCGCTGGACTCGGTCGACGCCACCCTCATGCGGGTGCTCCTGATCCTGCTGATCGCCACCGCCGTGGTCCTGGTGGTGGCGACCTCCGCGGGCATCTGGCTCATCCGGCGCGCCCTGACCCCGCTGGATCGGGTCGCCGCCACCGCCGCGCGGGTCGCGGACCTGCGGCTGGATCGCGGGGAAGTGACACTGCCCGTGCGGGTTCCGGTCGCCGACGCCGACGCCCGCACCGAGGTCGGTCAGCTCGGCATGGCCATCAATCGCATGCTCGACCACATCGCGGGCGCGCTGGAGGCCCGGCACGCCAGCGAGACCCGGATCCGGCGGTTCCTGGCCGACGCCAGCCACGAACTGCGCACCCCGCTGTCCTCCATCCGCGGTTACGCGGAACTGGCGCTGCGGGAACGGGATACGTTGCCGCCGGTGGTCGCGCACGCCATGAGCCGCGTCGACTCCGAGTCCCGGCGCATGACGACCCTGGTGGAGGACATGCTGCTGCTGGCCCGCCTGGACGCCGGGCGCGGGATCGAGCACACGCCGGTGGATCTGACCCGGCTCACCGTGGACGCGGTGAGCGACGCCCACATCGCCGGACCGGATCTGCAGTGGGCGCTGGAATTACCGCCCGAGCCGATCGTGGTCACCGGCGACACGGCCCGCCTGCACCAGGTGCTGGCCAACCTGCTCGCCAATGCGCGTGTGCACACCGGACCCGGCACCCGGGTCACCACCGCCCTGGCCGAGGACGGCCGGGGCGGGGCGATCTGGCGGGTCACCGACGATGGACCGGGCATCCCCACGGAATTGCAGCCGGAGGTCTTCGAACGCTTCGCGCGCGGTGATTCGTCGCGCTCGCGACGTGCCGGCAGCACCGGGCTCGGCCTGTCCATCGTGGCGGCGGTGGTGAAGGCGCACGGCGGCGCCATCGACGTCGAAAGTCGTCCCGGCCGCACCGAATTCACCGTGCGCTTGCCCGCCGCGGGCTGAGCGCACGGCGGCGGTCAGCCCGCGGCGGTGACGGTCAGCCGAAGGAGCCGGTCGGCGGCTGCGGCTGGGCCTGGGGCTCGGGCTGGGGCTGCGGCTGATCCGGGCCGCGATCCTGGTCGCCCGGCCGGTCGTGCCGATCCTGGTCGCCGGGGCGGTCGTGGCGGTCCTGGTTGTCGCCGCCGCGATCGTGATTCCAATCGGGGTCGGCGATCTGGCTGACCACCGGAATCCCGGAGTCGGTGGTGGCGGCCGAGGCGGGGATGGCCAGCGCGGCCACCGGCACCGCGGCGAGCGCACCGGCCACGGCGATGCGGGCGGTCACGCGGCGCAGGCGGGACGGGGTCACAGACGAGGATTTCAACGCGCAGAACCTTTCTCGGAGGGACGGCGGGCCGACCGGCCTGCCATGACTCCTATCCAAAAGCCCCTACGTGGGCGGGCCATGGGTCCGACCTATGTGCCAGCTGGGAATCCGAGCCGGTGCCGCGCCACAGTAGGCTGAGCCGCGTGGGACGACCGGACGCAGCACACACCGCCCCCGCCGCCCAGAGCGGCGCACCCATGCAATTCGTCGCGGACCTGCGCGATCTCGCCACCCCCGACCCGGATTCACGCCGTCTCACCGATCCCGGGCACGCCGCCGAACTGGTGGCGGCCGAGACCCGGGACCGGCTGCGCGCGGTATTCGCGGCCATGCCCGCCGACCCGGTCATCCTGCTGTCCGGCGGCGTCGACTCGATCTTCCTGGCCGCCACCGCCGTCGCCCTGGGCCGGCGCCCGCACGCCCTCACCGTGCTCACCGCCGACGGCACCGACCGTGCCAACGCCACGGCCGCCGCCACCGCTCTCGGCCTGCCGCACGACATCGTCGAACTGGACGGCCCCGCCGTCGCGGCATTGGCGCGGGAATCGCTGGAACGCCTGAAAGTGCCCGAGCTGTGGGAGGTTTCGTACGCCGTCCCGATGCTCGCCATCCAGCCGGTCCTTGACCGCCTCGGCGTCACCGGCCCGATCCTGACCGGCAGCGGCGCGGACGCCATCTTCGCGGGCGGCAAAACCCTTGCGCACCCGATCGATTCACCCGAGGCCACCGCGGAACTCGACCGCATCACCCGCACGGAATCCGGCCACAACTTCACCGTCGACCGGCTCGTCCCGGACTTCTATCCCCGCATCCTGGGTGACCGCGCCGACCATATCGTGCACGTCTTCCAAACCGTCCGCTTCTGGGAGCTCGCCCAAACTCTCGCGCCCCCAGCACTGTTCGGCCTGCACAACAGAGCCCCCGCCGACAAGCTGTGCGTCCGCATCGCCTGCGAGCGGCTGCTGCCCGAATCGGCCCGCTCCCTGGCGTGGGCCGAGAAGTCCGCCATCCAGCGGTCGGCAGGCATCATGGGTGCGCTGGCCGAGGCCGCCCGTGCGTACACCGCCGACCTCCCCGGCGCACGCACCTACTCCGATCCCGGCACCGAGCCCTTCGACGCCGTGGCCACCCGCCTCTACCTCGCGCTTCTCCTGCGCGACTAGGTTCTGTCTCGCAGTGGTGTGGGCGGGCCTGTGGCCCGCCCTCACCACTGCCGGAGCCATTGGTTGATCGACACCGTGGAGCTGGATGCCACCCTCGAGGCGTAGCGCGCGAGTTCCCGGCTAACCCTTCTGGTTAGCCATGAACTAACTCTTTCGGCTATTTCTTCCGCGAATCGGGCATTGGGCTCGGTTTTCTCGTGCGTGCCGAATTAGCCTCGCTGTCATTGCCAGTCGAAATCCTGGAGGTGGGCAAGGTTATGGGATCGCCGGCGTCGGTTACCGTGCCGCAAGAATCGGATGCTTCGAATTCGCTGCCACGCGTCCTCGCGCTCGACGCGGCGCGGGGCATCGCGGTGCTGGGCATGTTCGCAGTGCATGTCGGGCCGCCGCGGGGCCAGCCGGGCGCGTCCTGGCTGACGGTCTTCGAGGGCCGGTCCGCCGCGCTGTTCGCGGTATTGGCGGGTGTGTCGCTGGCGCTCATGTCCGGCGGGGCGCACCCTGCCACCGGGATCGCGGCCCGCCGCAGCCTGATTCGCATCGGCTCCCGAGCCGTGTTGGTCGCGCTGCTGGGTCTGGCGCTGGCGCAACTGCATTCCGGCATCGAAATCATGATCATCCTGACCTACTACGGCCTGTTCTTCCTGCTGGCCCTGCCCGCCCTGCGGCTGGAGGCCCGGGCGCTCGCGATACTCGCGGCGGTGTGGGCGATCGCCGGGCCGGTCCTGTCCTTCGTCATCCGAAGCCACATGCACCAGAACGCTTCCGGCGGCAACCCCATCTTCGAGATGTTCACCTCGTGGTCGGGTCTGCGGCAGGCGGGCCAGATGCTGGTGCTCACCGGCGGGTACCCGGCGCTCACCTGGATGCCGTTCCTCTTCGCCGGTATGGCCCTGGGCCGCTGGGGGATTCGCGCACTCCGGCCGCTGCCGGTGATTGGCGTCGGTGCGCTGCTGGCCCTGCTCGGATACGGCGGTTCGTGGCTGGTACAGCACCCGCTGGGCGGACGCGCGCACCTGGTCAACCTGCTCACCGCGAGTATGAGACAGGCCGGGGTCACCGACTTCGATCCGGGCCAGATCATCGATATGACGGGTTTCGGCGCGGTGGCGACAACGAGCTGGTGGTGGCTGACCGTCGCCACCCCGCACAGCGGCACCCCATTCGAGGTGTTCGGCGCGGCCGGTGTCGCCTTCCTGGTGATCGGTGTCCTGATGGCACTGGTCCCGCGTGCCGGTATCGCCTTGCGGCCCTTGATCGCCGCGGGCTCCTGCGCGTTGAGCCTCTACATCCTGCAGGCGGTGGCGGTCAGCGTCCTGGTGCCGATACCCGACGAGAACGCGACCGCACCGCCGGGCGGCATCCACGGTCCGGGCTGGGAACTACTGGCACTACTCGCCATAGGTTCCCTGGTGCTGGCGACGCTGTGGCGCAGCCGGTTCCATCGCGGTCCGGCGGAACGGCTGCTCCACACGATCACTCGGGGTGTGACGAATGCTCTGGTCAGGCGTTCTTCCCTGCCACATCCATGACGACCTCGAACTCCAGCAGCGACGCGTCCATGGAGACCGGCTTGCGGGCCTTGCCCGCGTGCGCCTCGCGGGCCGGACTCACGCCACGCGGCGAAAGAGTCCTCCGAATCCCACTGGGTGACAATGAAGTACCCGGTGCGCAAAACTCTTCTCCAGCTCGGGTATATGCCTACGTGGGCAACAGCTTTCACCGAACATGCTGATGGGGTGGCACCGCACCGCGATGCCACCCCATCACACACTTCGAGACACTTGCTACCGGCGAGGCGGGCGACCGATCCGACTGTCCTGGTTCAGTTTCCGGACGCCTGCAGCCCCGCGACGCGGAATTCGTGACTCATCCCCGAGCACACCACGTCATTGCGGACCGAAACCGTGCACGTGGCCCCGGCGTAGTAGACCGAGGTCGTGTACTGATCGACCGCCGGCACGATCGCGGGATTGCCACCCTGCTGGGTGTGGCTGCCATTGGAGCTCCACTGCGGGTGCGAGGGAAAGTAGGCGGTGTCGATGGCAACGGCCGGCACGTAGGGCACCGGGATCGTCATACCCGCGATCGTCATCGACATGATCGACGCCGGAGTCGGAAGATCGCACCCCACAACACCATTCGGCGTAATCGAACAGTTGTTTCCCGCCATGTTGAACCATGCCACCCCATTGGCGTCCACGTAGGGCGCCGGATCGATGAAATCGGCGTGGGCCACACCCGGAACGAAGCTTGCGAACAACCCGGCGACCATTGCGCCGCCGGTGACCACTGCTGACCTAACCTGCATCGCACATCTCCTTTGATGAGTGTTCAACGGATCATGTCGTATACGTGTAGAGGCTGGTGGGAGATCTTGTCACGCATGAAGAAGGGGAGCCCGGACACCACGCCCAGACTCCCACAGTCGTCATGGCCGGTCAGGACCGGTCGAACTTCCCGTCCTTCACGGCCGCGTTGAAGATAGCCCATTGGTCGGCGGGGAACATCAACTCGGGGCCGCCGGGGTTCTTCGAATCCCGGACGCCGGTCTCGGTGCCGAAGTGCGCGACCTCCACGCAAGCCTCCTGAGATGCTGAACGGCTGCTCTTGTACCACTGGGCACCCAGTCGGGTGGTGCTCATACCGCATACTCCTTCGCTTTGTGGGCCAACAAGTCCCGTGTGCATTGCTCATCCAACGCACGGCGCTTGATTTCCACAAGAGCGCTACGGTAACGGTCTACCTTGTCGGCCTGATCGAGATAGAGAGCCCCGGTGAACCCTTCGACGTAGACCACGGGCGGCTCGATCCACTTGGTCTTCAACTCCGGTGATGATCGGGGCGGAAACTCCAGCAGAACGAAGTGGTACGTCTGAAGCCCCAGATGCGCGCCGACCGCTTGCGGCACAACACCGATCGACACATTACGCCGCTGCCCGATCTTGATCAGTTGATGAATTTGATCGGCCATGACAGCTGGTCCGCCGATCTCGTGGCCCAATACCGACTCCGACAACAGGACGGCTGCCGAGAACGCCGGATCTTCCAACCGCTCTTGGCGTTTCATGATCAATTCCACACGCTGTTCGACGGCCGAAGTGGGCATTCCGGGGAAGGCCGTCCACTCCAGGGCACGCCGATAGGCCGGCGTTTGGATCAGGCCCGGAACGAAGGTCGTCTGCCATGCGGTGAACCGCCGGGCGGACTGCTCGAGCCCTAGGTAAAGGTCGAAGTGTTCCGGCACGCAGTCGCCGTACGAGTGCCACCAACCGGGGCGCTGGGCTTCTTCTATCAGTCCGAGCAGGGCGGCAGTATCTTCGTCGGAGGCTTCGTAAAGCTTACAAAGGGCTTCGACGTATAGGGTTTTCAGTTTGACCCCGCCCTGTCCGCCTTCGAGCCGCCACATGGTCTGCGGTGAACACTGAATGACGGCACAAGCCTTGGAGACGCTGACTCCGGATGTCTCACGCAGCCTCCGAAGCTCACGCCCCAACATTCTGCGGGGAACAGTCGAACCGATCATTCCGTTAGCCTCACTATCCTTTGTGTGCTGATTTGGAATGGTTTTCGTGCTGGGGTTTGGAAGACGGGGAGAAAATTCGAGTACTCCTGCCCTGGAATCTTCCGCCAATGAACGGGCGGCTGTCTACTGGTATTCACCCCCGGCCGCCGGGAACCTGAACAGCCAACCCGGTCAACAAGTTCCGATCGCGTGCCTTCGAGAGCGGGTCGCACGTTCAGGCCGTACCGGCGGCCGGGGGCCACCAAACATCAACGCCGACAACCGGAGCGTCAGCCATGTACGGCATACCCATCGAAAACCACGAAGCGATCAGCGCGATGTCGATCGGTTACGCGCGCGATGTCCTCCGAGTCCACGACTCCTGCCCGATGTCCGTGTGCGGCAAGAAGCGTCAGGCCGTCGCCGTGATTCGTGCGGGCGACCGGACGACAGGGAGCAGGCCATGACCATCATCTCGCATGACGCACCGGACTATCCGGTCATGAATCTGGAAGCGGCACAACACGGTCTGAAGCAGCATCAGCACTGCGACGACAACTGCGACGCCCGCCGATACTTCACCGACCTGGTCCCGAATCTGGAGCGCGCAGACCGGGAGGTCAAGCCGCTCAGGGGAACCTGGAACATCTGGTGATCGCTGCACCGGCGTGGCCGGGAAGGTCCCCACTCCGCAATACCGTTCGCACCATCTCGGCATCGCTCAACCCGGATTCCCGCGATTGCCTTCATCATCCGCGCGGCAGGAACTGGCCCTCCTCCGCACTCGATGGCGGCCCGATGAATTCGAACCGCCACGGGTGGTGAGCGTCGTCAGTGAGCCCGTTGAGGCAGCGGGATTGCCGTAGCGTCCGTGACTTTCCTCAAGGCGATCAACAGAATTGCCCATCAGCGATGGTGCTCACTGAACTTCCCCACTGACGCTGACCGAAATTCCCCATCTGTCCCGTGTGGCTCCGCCGTGAAGGGCGGGCCCCTCCGATGCTGGTGGTTACCGTACCTGACCAGCACTTTCATTCGGAGGAGGACCGCTTTTCCAGGTTGACACGTGAGGAAGACGTGGAAATCAGTGCCCTACGAGCGCGAGGTTGGACGATCTCTCAGATCGCCCGGCATACCGGACGTGACCGCAAGACGATTCGCGCCTATCTGGCCGCGCGTTCATCGCCCGGCCACCTTCAGGAGGATCTTGCCGCCACGGAGGAGATGCTGCACCGCGTCCTGGATGTGCTCGAGGGGGTACACGCCCGACACGGGGACAACGAGGGTGCCGTCGGCCACCAGCGGTGCCGCCTCACGAATGACGGGCACCACCTTGTCGCGGTAGTCGAAGTCGCCGACAAAGAATCCGCGGACGGTGAGGTGCTTGCCGACCAGTGCCGAGGTGTCGACCCACATGGGCTCGTCCCTGGCCCAGGCATAGCTGACCAACCATCCACCGTCGGAAAGCAATTCGAGCAGCCGCCCCACCACTGGGCCACCGACGGCTTCCACCCCCAGCGCCACTCGCGCGTCGCCGATCACTGCTCGAACATCGCCGACCGCATCGGGGTCGTCGACGTGGACCACGTCGGCCCCGGCTGCTGTGAGCTCTGCGAACGTCGCGTCGTCACGGGCCAGGTTGATCGTCTTCAGTCCACGAAGTTTGGCCAACGCAATCAATGACCGTCCCACACCGGAGTTCGCGGCGTTCTGAACCACCCAGTTACCGGGCTGCAGGGGGGTGCATTCACTGAGCATCAGCCCTGCCGCCGGGGGGTTGCTGCCCAGCATCGAGTACTGCTCGATGTTGCCGCCGGCGGGGAGCGCGAACAGGCCGTCGGCGGGCACGACGAGCCGCTCACGCCACGCACCGGCATACAGGGGTAGCACGACCAGATCGCCGACTTGAAGTCCATCGACCTCGGCGCCAGTGGCAAGAACGCGCGCGACGCCCTCTGCGCCTGGTATGTGGGGCAGGGGTGGTCGCGCCAGCATGCCGGTGACAACCAGTAGGTCGTGCTTGTTCAACGGCGAGACCTCAACGCTCAACAGAACCTCATGCGGGCCCGGTGGCGGCGGCTCCTCGATGTCGACGACGCGGAGCACCTGCGCGGGGTCGCCGAACTGCTCAATCTGGATGGCGCGCATATTGATCCCTCTCCATCGAAGGTTGGGCCGCTGTGTGAGCCCGCCTAACGGATCGCCCCTATTACCCCGCCGGAAGCTGTCAACCTCACTGAAGCACCGTAGAGCGGTATCTACTGAGTGGTCCGGGTGCGGCTCTACGCACAGCCTCAGGCCCCGGGAACCGACAGCCCCTATAAGCGGAACCGCTCACGGGCGGGGAATTTCAGCGAGCACAGGTGGGGAACTTCGGCGAGCGCCGTCATCAGAACGTCTCCGATTATTCCGTATCGCAGCCAACCTCTGCGGCATCCGCCGCTAAATCGACTTCGACAGCGGACGCAGCATGCCGCGATTCGCATGGGCGCTGTCAGGACGACGACCCACGCGGCCCGATACCGGTACCTTTGCTGTTCTCGTCGCAATGCCGGGCAAACATGTGGTCAGTCGAGCATGACCAGGTACATCGACGTCGGCGTTTCGATCGACACAGCGGTACACGATCGGGCATATGATCTGGGCGGTACTTTGCCGCGATATTGGCGGGGTGGCTAAGGAGACGGAAGCATGCCCGCTTTGGTTGACCTTGCCGTGGGGATCGCGCCCATCGCTGGTGGATTGGCTCTCGGTGCAGCGGCGGGATATCTGAAGGGCCCGGATGTCCGCAAGACGATCAAGCAGGATATGGAACTGCTTGAACGCCTACCTCCGGAGGCGGTGGAGCGGCGAGCCGAACTCCAACGGAGCATCGATAGTCGCATCGACGACCTGGTCGCGACCGTCAACCGATACCGGCTGCTGCGCAGAGCGGCCGCCTCCTATCGCGGCAGCTTGCGCGACATCCTGCTATTTATCTGCACGATTCTGTTTACGGCGGTCTGGTGGAGCGTCGATCATCATCAGAGCAGCTGGCTACCGATGTTCGTTGTTCTGATTTTGATTTCAGTGTGGGCGGCCGTCTATGCGTTCAGCGGCCTGCGCAGATCCCTACTCAGTTACCGGCAAAGGAAGGTCTGATCTACAACACCACTGCCAGCTGGCGCCACTGAGGTGCGCAGTTCTTTCCGTAGAACTACTCCTGCCACGTGTGATGCGATGCGCGCTGCTGGGCGGCGGATCCGGCAAGAAATAGCAACAGCCACAACCACTCTCGTGATGCCCTGGGTCGCCGGCCGGTTACACCACTACTCCCGCGCCGTCCAGGCAGATACCATCGGGCCGTCATCATGTCAGTAGCCGGTGAAGTCTTCCCCGGTCTCGATATTGCGGTACTGCTCGATACTTTTCTGATAGTCCGCTATGACAGCGCCGGCCAGGAACAACATCCAGGTGCAGTCCATTCTGGTGTCGGCCAGATTGTAGTTTTCGTGCGGATCGCTGCTCAGGTCGAACACCTGCGGGAAGTACGGTTGGACTATGGGTTTGTCTATTCCTTCGGTGTAGCGGAACACGACTTTGCCGTAGTCCACCTTCACCGACATCAGCTGGTCGTCGAGCCCGAACAACGCGACGTATCTGCGTGGCGACTTCTCGGTGTGGCTGGTCAGGAACGCCGAGGCATCGAGGCCGTCGATGGGCCTGTCGCGGGGGACGCGGCCGGATTCGCCGAGCATCCCGGCCAAGGTCGGCAGCCAGTCGAGGCCGGCCAGCATGTCGTTGCTCACGCGTCCGGCAGGCACATGGCCCGGCCAGCGGATGATCGCCGGTACCCGGTAGGAGCCCTCATAGGGTGGGGTGAAGAAATTTCCTCGCCAGGGTCCGTTCGAACCGCCTGGGACGCTGAGGACTCCGCATGTGGCGTTGTCGCTGGAGAGTACGACGATCGTGTCCTCGGCGATCCCGGCGTGGTCGATAGCGTCGAGAACCTGACCCACGCGATGGTCTATCTCGGCGATGATGTCGGCGTACAGGCCGAGCCGGTGCGGTGCCGTCCGGTCGAATTCCGGGTGCACCCGCTCGGGCGGATGGATGTGTGTGAAGCCGATGTAGGTGAAGAACGGCTGGTTCGCTGCCGCCTGCCGCGCAATGTATTCCGTGGCCCGCTCGACGATCTTCTCGTCCAGGTATGGGCGGATTTCCAGGTCGAGGTCGCCGGTCGCCTCGGCCGGCCGGCCCTTTCTGGCTTCCCAGAGTTTGGGTGATTCGCCGACTCCCATGCCGATCGCCAGAGGCAGGGGGAATCCGCTGTCGAGTAACTCCCGGTAGGCGACGTACCCGGTGTAACCGGCCTCGTCCGTGGTGTTCTTCAGTCCCCACCACTCGTCGAAACCCTGATCGGTCGGCAGCCTGCCCTCGGTCGCGCCGAGGTGCCATTTCCCGTATGCGGCCGTCGCATAGCCGGCGTCGGACAGCAGGTTGGCCAGCGTGTATTCCCACGGGCACAGCCCGTAGGGTTTCGGCAGCATCGGCACCTGCGTGGTTCCGGATCGCACCGGCAGGCGTCCGGTGAGGATGGCCGAACGGGTGGGGGTGCATTGCGGTTCGACGGTGTAATTGGTGAGCCTGGTGCCCTCTGCTGCGAGGGCGTCGATACGTGGGGTAGGCGTCTGGCCGCCGTAACACCCCCAATCGCCCCAGCCGACGTTGTCCAGCAGCATGAAGACGATATTCGGTCGAATGCGCTGCGCCATGTCGATCAACCCCTTTTCCGATACGTCATCGTCTGGGATGGGGCAGGAAACGCGAGGTGGCGAGGTCCTCGGCAAAGAAAATCCGCGCAGGCCCACGCCTGATCAGCATCGTTCCTCTGCGGGCGCGCGCAACCATCATCAAAGCACACACCAGGTCACCCGCAAATAGTGAGTCCCGTGCACTGACGACGTTCGGTCGGCGGGCTCAGATGGCCCCTGCCAGTTGATCTTCCACGCAGCCGCGCTCGCCGGTTGGTCAGCGCGGTATGCGGTGGAGGCTCAGGCGGTCATCTCGTAGAGCTGCCGAGTGCCTGTCATCCTTTTGCCCAAGCCCAGGCCGTCAAGCGCCAATCGGTGCCGACCTTGCCCAGTGCCGCAGTGAAGACCGCGCCGGTTTGCGTGACCTGCTCGCCCTGAAGGTTGTACGAGAAGGTGCACGGAACGACGACATACCCGAAGTCGCCGGTGACATCGACATGGCGTGGCTCACCGAGATCGATGCGGTAGCTGGAAGCCCCGACGTGCTCAGCCTCTGCGAGCGCGGCCCTCCACCAGTCCTCTGCGGCTGTGGGCCCCTGCCACACGTGTGGCGACATTCCGTCCAGAATCTGCATCGGGTCAGCGCACGCCGCCGCCATCGCCTTCTCGTCACCGTTGTTGAAAGCGTCGACGTACTGGTGCACCACCGCCATCGGATCGCTGGAGCCAGGCACGGCAGATCTCCTCTCTCGTGGTGCGTCGTTCATTGACCGCTGGGAGTGATTCGTAGCTGCCGTGCCGATGGCCGTACATCAATACGGTCGCTGTCGCGACGATGTCACAAGTGCCCCCGACACCCCCGGACAGGCGCCGCGGCTTCGAACTGCGCGGATCGCGGCAATACAGGATGGCGTGTGTTACAACCCGCAGTAGTCCGGGAACCGTTGTGCGACTGCGGTGTCGAAGGCCGCAGATTCATCCTGTCTGTCAAGATCACCCGACCACTGTTGGATCCTCGAAGAAACGGCGACACCCTGCCGCCTCGAACTACCCGGCATGAGCGGACGCAGGTACGGCCCGAGATCATTTCGGGCCGTAGACCGCGCTGAGGATGGGCCGACTATGACCCACGGCTCGATTGGACAGAGTAGACGGAAGCGCAAGCGATCCAGCCCACCCGAACTCGACCTCCATCCGAGCCAAGCCTCGGCGTAGGAGACCGTACGTCTACTTGCGCTTCTTGCCCCTGTTCTCCAAGGCCTCGACACCCGATTGCGGGGTGGCCGACTTGGCCTTCTTCTCCGCTCGTTTTTCCTTCAGGGATTTCCCCTGAGCCTTGGACATCTTGCTACGCGGAGATTTGTCGGACAACTGGTACGTCCTTTGTTTGGAAGACCTCTACGGCCTCGTGGCCTCGACAGTACGCCATCCTGGCTCTTCCCAGCCCCGGATCAGAACAAGGCGTGCCGACGGCAGGACCTTGCATCGG
Source organism: Nocardia sp. NPDC059236 (assembly GCF_042754085.1). Classification (NCBI taxonomy): domain Bacteria; kingdom Bacillati; phylum Actinomycetota; class Actinomycetes; order Mycobacteriales; family Nocardiaceae; genus Nocardia; species Nocardia sp. NPDC059236. The sequence continues at coordinate 14,053 of NZ_JBHZAF010000019.1, read as the reverse complement.
CGCGCGATCGCCTTCGGCATAGCCGACAACATCCAGGCAGACGGTCCGATAGTCGGCAATTGCGGATATTCCGCCGCCTCGGATCGGCAGGGCCAGTTGGACTTTCGCCTGCCCCGCGCGGGTCGCTTCGAGCCGCGCGAGAAGCGCAGCTGGGTGTGTTCAGCAGATGCCCGTCCGAAAAGGGTGACCAGCACGAGGAGGATGCGTAGGTGTGGGCGGCGCGATGAATTGATGATTCGCTCGCCTGTATCCGGGTACGACGCGCCTGGTTGCGGTTGGGTAGTTCACCCGATCCAATTGCCGGTCATGTCCTGCACTTTCGCGCCGTCGAGGTCGGCGAGTTTGACGGCGACGAAGTTTCGGGCGGTGTCGGAGGTCTGGACTCGGAACGGGAGGTCGGTGGCGTCGAGTGCTTCGACGATGGCCTGGGCGGCGGATTCGGGAGATTGTGCGTTGGCGAAGGCGCCCTCGGTGCGCTTGCGGTAGGCGGCCAGCGCCGAAGCGTACGGTCCGGTCGCATTCGTGGCCAGCATTTCGCGTCCGCCGACGTTGGCGACGAATTCGCTTGCGACGGCACCGGGTTCGATGACGCTGACCGCGACGCCGGACTGCGCGGCTACCGGCGCCAACGCTTCCATGAAGCCCTCGACGGCGAACTTTGCGGCACAGTATGCCTCGTTGAACGGCTGTCCGATGACCCCGCCGACACTGCTGACGGTGAGTACTCGTCCGTGTGCGGCGCGCAGTTGCGGGAGCGCGGCGCGGGTGACTTCGAGGACGCCGAAGAAGTTGACCTCCATGACGGCGCGGATCTCGCCGATGTCTTCCAGTTCGAGGGTGCCCAGGTGGCCGGCGCCCGCGTTGTTGATCAGCGCGTCGAGGTGGCCGTGGTTGTCGACGACGCCGGAGACGCAACGGTGGACGGAGGCCGGATCGGTGACGTCGAGCTGTCGGACCTCGACGTGGTCGGCGACGCCGTTGTCACGAGCGAGCTCGACGAGTGCGGTCGAGCGGGCGGTGTCGCGCATGGTGGCGATGACTTGCCAGCCGGAGCGGGCGGCGTGGATGGCCGTGTGCAGTCCGATGCCGGTCGAGGTGCCGGTGATCAGGACGGTTTTCCGGTCGATGGACGGGCTCATGGGTTTCCTCCTGGCTATCGGTTATGAACCATAACCATAATACATCATAATTATGATGGGGTATCGCTATAGTGGAGGGCATGTCGAGCGAGCAGGAGCAGCGGAAACTGACGGCCGAGGTGGTGGGGCTGTTCGCGGCGATCAATCGCCGCTACGCCACCGAGGCGGAGGCAGCGGCCGGCGCCCATGGGTTGACGCCCATGCAGGCCAAAGCGCTGCTGGCAGCGCAGGAACCGGTCGTGACCCGGCGGATCGCCGAACATCTGCACGCCGAGCCGTCGAATGTCACCGCCCTCGTCGACAAATTGCAGACCCGCGGCCTGATCGAGCGCCGGGAGAATCCGAACGACCGTCGAGTACGCCTGGTCGCGGCGACCGATCAGGGCAAACGCGTCGCCGAGGACCTACAAGCCCGCATGCCCTTCGCCAGCCAACCGCTGGCCCGGCTGACCACCGAGCAACAACACCAACTCCGCACCCTGCTCACCATCCTGCTCACAGACTGACCGACAACCGATCAATGGCCCTCGAAATACGCGACATTCGGCGTGAGCGCGCACCGCTGACGATCGTGAGGCACTCTGCCCGTTGACTTTCCGCAGGTCCGTGTCGGCCGCTTCGAACCGCGCGGGTCGCGGCATTTCCGGATGGTTGGTGTAGATCGGTTCCCGGTCTAGGTTCGGCTCATGGACACCGTGGTCGAATCTGCACCGTACGTGACGGATTGCATCAAGTGTGGATCGCCGGCCGAGGCTACTGTCGTCGAAGCCCTGACGGGTGGCAAACATCAGTGGGATCTGCACGGGACATGCCGAAGGTGCGAAACCGAATGGTATGAGTGCGGTTTCGAACCGCCGCCGGCGAGTGTTCGAGCGGCGATCCTGGCGGCCAACGGTCCGAGCGTTCTCGAACTCCGCGCCGGGAGCGCCACGCCGGCATCGGTAATGCGTGTCCTTCGCCAAGTCCGACCGCAGTCGCTGTCGCAAGCGCGGTCCATGGCCGCCGAACCCCTGCGCGGGCTTCGAGGGACCCTCGTGGAAATAGAACTCTTGGCGCGCCCCCTCCGCGCCTCCGGTGCCGTAGTCGGCATTCGGTCGAGCAGCACCGACGCCCTTTGAACCTTCACGTGTCGACGGATCGCCAGACTCCGAACTGCGGCGAATCAGTAGGCAACTCCCTGCGAACGACCGTGGCGAACGCTGCGCTCCTGCTCGAAGCGACGATGACAGCGGCCGATCACGCCCTCGGCATCTACCTCGATCCGGTCATCGCTACTCCGCACGAGCGTTCGCGAACACAGTGAACTCCGCATGATGATGGCAATAATCCGCGGCAGTCGAGACGACCTTCCCAGCCCGGAACCCCGGTGAGCGGCTAGCGGAAAAATTCGCTCAAGGCGGCCGCGACCGGTGCGAAATCGTCGGGATTGTGGGTCAGCCCGGCCAGCAACGTAAACCGTGAATCCGGCAGGGCCGCATCGAGTTTCTCCATGCTTTCCAGCCCATACCGATCGCTGGCGGAGCCCGCCAGCAGCAGGGCCGGTGTGGTCACGGCGGACCAGCGGTTCAGGTCCGGATCCATCGCGGCGAGGCATTCGAGGTCGGCGATCATCCCGGGCGCGCGGGCGGCCATGGCGGCTCCCATCGCACGCAGGACGCTATCCGGAGCCGGCGGATCGATGATGGCCTTGAAAAATTCGAAGACCGCGTCGGCGGGGTGGTCGGCGACGAGCTCGCGGGCTCGGTCCAGTGTCGGTCGCAGCGGGCCACCCGCGAACGCCAGGGGTGCCTCGTACAGTGCGAACCGCCGGATGTTCGGAATGCCTGCGGCGAGTGCCTCCAGGGTGACCAGGCCGCCGGCGGAGTGTCCGAAAACGAAGCTCGGGCCGTCCTGGCGTTCGAGCACGGCAGTGAGGTCCTCCACCTGCCGGGCGAAAATGCTTGGCCGCGTGCCGTTTCCGCTCGGCGCATAGTCCCGTCGACCGACCAGTACCACTCGGTAGTCGGTGGCGAGCAGCTCGGCCAGCGGCTGGTACATCTCCGTGGTGACCAGCGCGCCGTGCAGGATCACCAGCGGCGGCCCGTCGCCGAGCGTATGGAAGACGATGCGGGTGCCGTCGGCCGAGACGACGCTGTCGGTTGTTGTCCACATGGACCTATCGTGCACGCCACATCTCTCACCGCGCTTGCGAAGACCTTGCGCCGCTGCGGCAGTCGATGTGGGAGCTACCGGCCGGGCGGGGATTGCCGAGCAGAGCTTGATTCCGGATGACGGCGAGACCGCCCGAGGCTGCCATGGACATGAGCGCTGGTTGAGATGTCAGGTGGCCGAGGCCATGTGGGTGCGCTCGGCCTCATCGCGGGTGTGCAAGTGCCGCAGGTCTTTTCGATGAGCACTGCGTGTGGATAGACGTTGATCGACACCGGTCCCCGACCTCTCGTGATCCTGCGCGTTCCAAGATCCTCGGCACACCTCGGCTAGGGGCTGAGCCAAGTCAGCTGCTACCCGACAACGCCCTGCATTCGGCATGGGCGAGGACTGCTGACTGCCGTGAGGCGCTCGGCCCGTTGCTCTTCGGCAGTCTCCCGCTGGCCGCTTCGGGACCGCGCGGGAAGCCAGAAGCGGACATTCAAGGCACGTGTGTCATCGGTCCTGCCCACCACAGCGCGGGTTCATGCCGGCTTCGGGCGCTGGTGACCACATTCAAGTCTGGCGCCCGACTGGTCGTAGACATCGGGAAAAGCGCACGTGCCTAGCCAAACTGTGACACCCTCGTCGTGCCACGACACGTCAAAGTGCGCGTCGCCGATCACAGACTCCGAATAGTCGCTGTCGTCGTAGGCGATCGTGAACACATCCCCGGGACACATCCAGTAGTCCTCGGGGATCGGCTCCATCCAAACCTGAAGCAACTTGTCGGACGTGTTGCTTAACCTGATCTTTGGCACCCGTGGAGAGTAGGGCAGGCACGAACCTTCTCCACACAAGCGGAACCGACGTCAACCGCGATCTAGGTAGGCGACTGATTCCCGTGCACTGATGGACACGCGCCATTTGGCAGCGAGCATTGCCGACGGCCGGGAGTCGCTCGAGCTTTGATCTTCCGAGCCGGTTAGGATCCCTCGGCAACGAAATCTGAAGGTGTGGAGGGGGATTCAGATCGATTCCGGTGAGGTGGTTTCTGACGGCCGTGGGTTTGGTAGTGATGGGAGGAGCGGTCGGCGCCGTAACCCATAGCGGTGCGGTTGGCGCGGTGGCGATCGCGGTGGTCTTCGTGGTGTTGATCGGCAAACGATTCCGTGATGAGCACCGCAAGGCGATGGCCCGCGACGCCGCTCGCCATGGCGAGCACCGCACTCCACCGCTGACATAAGAGAGCGCAGGTCCTGGCCGTACATTCGTGCGAGAGCTGGTAGCGGCGGGCCAGCCCGGAACGCATCCGGCAGTAGCCTGCGTCCCACCGACGTCAAAGACCCAGGGGTCGTTGATCTTCCGAGATGCCGCCCTGGCCGGTTAGGTCAGCGCGGGTCGCGGCATTACCGGATGTGGGCCAGATTGCGTGATCGTCTCCGTCTGCGCTCAGTGTGGTTGTCGCGGAATGGTTTCACGTTGGATGGAGGTGGCCGCGAGCCTCGTGGTCATGCCAGCCGGAGGATCAGTTTGCCGCCGGCCCGGCCGGACAGGCTCAGTTCCGCGGCTGTGCGCCAGTCCTCCAATGGGAAGGTGTGGGCGACCGGCACCGTGAACTTGCCGTCAGCGGCCAACCTGGCGTAGTTGCCCAGCACCTGGCCGGGGTCGTGGATAGCGTTCTCGCTGAACTGGGTTCGCGCGCCGAGTTCGTGGGCTGCGGCGAAGTCGCTGACGGTCAGCACGTCTGCTGGTTTGCAGACGGTTCGGACGACCTCGGGCAGGCAGTTGCTCACCGGCGCGGTATCCAGGGCGAGGTCGACGTGGCCACCGGTCAGCTCCAGGACCCGGTTGGCCATGCCCTCGCCGTAGACGGTGACCTGGGCGCCCAATGCGCGCAACGCATCGGCATAGGTCTTGCCTGCGGAGGCGATGACCCGGGCGCCCCGCTGCAACGCCATCTGCACCGCGGCATATCCGACGGTGGTTCCCGCGCCGTTGACGAATACGGTGATGCCGTTGGCCGATTCGGGGACGCCGAGACCGGCCAGGCCGTGGTGAGCAGTCTCGACCGCCATCGGCAGCGCGGCGGCGGCAACCGGCCCGAGGCCCGGTGGACGTGGGAACCATCGGTCCAGAACCGCGTTGTCGGACGCGCCGGCTGTCGCCCCCCGGAACGGTGCCGGGCCGAGAACCGGGTCGCCGACCTCGACGCCGGTCACGCCGGAGCCGATCGCATCGACGATGCCGGACACCTCGAGTCCGATACCGCGGGGGAGGGTGCCTGCGAACAGGCCGGTGCACAGCGCCCAGTCGGCGGGGTTCAACCCGCAGGCCTGGACAGCGATCCGGATCTGGCCCGGACCCGGCGTGGGAATCTCGACCTCGTCGAGCCGCACGACGTCGAGGGGTGAACCGTGTTCGTGGAAGCGAAGGGTGCGCATGAAGTCTCCTGACTAGTGACAGCAGATGCTGTCGTCACTAACGGTAGCTGACGACAGCATCTGCTGTCACTATGCTGGGGGCATGGCACGATGGGAAGGCAATACGCGCGCTCGCCTGGAGCGAGCGGCACTGGACCTGTTCGCCGAACAGGGTTACGACCGTACGACGGTCGCGCAGATCGCCAAGCGCGCGGGCCTCACCGAACGGTCCTTCTACCGCTGGTTCCCTGACAAGCGCGAGGTGCTGTTCGGCGGTGAGGAACTCGAGCAGTGCTTCGTCGCCGCCATCGAGGCGGCTCCCGAGGGCTCGGATCCGTTGACCATGCTGATGGCCGCGTTCGGCAAGGCGCCCGAGGTGATCCGCCCCCGCGAATTCCTGCGGGAGCGATCTGCGGTCATCGCCGCCAATGCGCCTCTGCTGGAACGCGAACTGATCAAACTCGCCACCCTCTCGCAAGCCCTGACGTCCGCCCTGGAGGACCGCGGTGTCGAGCCCCGGACCGCACGGCTGGCCACCGACGCGGGCATGGCCATCCTCCGCCAGACCGGCCGACGCTGGATGTCCGACGAAAATGCCGACCACACCCAACTTCTGGCCGACAGCGCCGCGGATCTACTCGCTGTTCTCACCGCAAACACGCCGAACGACTCGACGAGCAGAGGAGGTCGCCACAGTTGATCGCTGTTCGCGACCGAACGGCTGCTGCGCTCGATCAGGGTCGTGTACAGCTTGATTCGGGCGTTTCCGCGACCCGCGCATAACCGGAACTCGGCATGAGCGCGCACTTGAGTTCGCTAGAGCCAGCCAGGCGATGCGGCCGGAGGGGCGGTCTCGAGGCGGTGCCGGCGGCGGTTGGATCGCCGAGTCGCGTACAGAGGTTATTCGGCTTCAGAACGTGAGTTGAGCTCTGAACAGGGCCTTTGACGTACAGGCCCTCATCGCTGGCAATCGGTGAGCCGGCCCATCAACTGGTCCGGGGCCAACGAGTCCATCGACTGTCCGGACCGGTCACCGCAATTCAGATAGCGCAGGGCCGCCTCGGTGACACCGCCGAACCCCAGGGGGTGAGCGCGACCACGCTCGAACGGGTGCCCCAGGCCCCTGTTCCCGATTCATGGGTGGCTCGAGGCGCTGCTAGAGTCTCGATCCGCGGATCTTCCCGACACATCGTCGGGAAAAAGCTCTCCGCAGAGAGATGAAGGCACCGACAATGAATGACTTCCCCGGAGTCGACGGCTTCCTCGGCACGAGGGCGTCGTGGGCGATGGACACCATGGTGCTAGTGATGGCGGTCGTGGTCGCAGTCTTGGCGTGGAGCGTCTATCAGGCCAAGGTGAATCGAAAGTTCGGTCTGCACAAGGGAATTCAGATCCTGCTCGCGGTCGGCCTGCTCGCCGCGGTGGTTCTGTTCGAAATGGATGTGCGCTTCAACGGGTGGCAGGACCGTGCCGCCGGCGTCGTCGGCGGCACGGCATCCACCGCGGTCTGGACCGCGCTCGTCATCCACCTGACTTTCGCCGTGTTCTCGGTGGTGCTCTGGCCCGTGGTGATCATCCGGGCGGCGCGCAACTTCGATTCACCCCCGCGTCCGGGTGCGCACAGCACCTGGCACCGCCGGTGGGCGCCGATCGCGGCGATCGGCATGACCCTCACGGCGGTGACCAGCTGGGTGTTCTACGGGTTGGCGTTCGTCGCCTGAACCGGCGAGCGTGGCACTTGAGTCCTCAGTGGAGGCTCGGAGAAAGCGCTGTCCCCCACTCGGTATGACGTGGTTGCGCCCACACATCGGGCGGTACGACGGCCGGGATCGCCCATGCAAGTCGAGGATTTCGAGTACTGATCGTTGGAGAGCTCCACGTGGCCTGGTTGAACATGATATTGGCCAGCACGGCTCCAGCGACCGCGCCGCCAACGTGGGCCACAGTCCAGACTCCGGTCAGGGTGGTCTGCCGCGTCGTCCGGCGAGTCAATCAGTCAGGAAACAGCGGGGTGAAGTGCGCGCCGGAGACCGGCCCGAACAGCAGGATCAGGGAGGCCAGGCCGAAGACTCTGGCGATGGAGTCTTCGAGCAGCTGCAGCTGATCTGGCCAACGCCCTCAACTCAACATTTCCGGATGATCTGCAGCGCAACAGGTTCCGGCCGACGGCAGCCGCTGGACGGATCCAACTAGTGTTCCGCGCCTGAAATTCGTTGCAGATATCGTGCGAGGGAGTCGAGGATCTCCTCGGCTGTCTTGCGCCAGACGAACGGGCGAGGGTTGGTGTTCCACTGGTCGACCCAGTTGCGGACGTCTTTCTCCAGTGCCGCAACGCTTTTGTGGACGCCGCGGCGCAGGAGTTGTTGGGTGAGGAAGGCGAACCAGCGTTCGACCTGGTTGAGCCACGACGATCCGGTCGGGGTGAAGTGCACGTGGAACCGTGGGTGGGCGGCGAGCCATTGCTGGACCTGCGGGGTCTTGTGGGTGGCGTAGTTGTCGCACACCACGTGTACGTCCAGTTCGGCGGGCACGGCCTTGTCGATGCTGGTCAGGAATTTCTTGAACTCGGTCGCGCGGTGGCGGCGGTGCAGTTCGCCGATCACGGTGCCGTCGGCGATGTTGAACGCGGCGAACAGGCTGGTGGTGCCGTGGCGGGCGTAGTCGTGGGTGCGGCGCTCGGGCATGCCCGGCATCATCGGCAGGACCGGCTGCGACCGGTCCAGAGCTTGAATCTGTGACTTCTCGTCCACACACAGCACGACCGCCCGTTCGGGCGGATTGTGGTACAGGCCAACAACATCCACGACCTTCTCGATGAACAACGGGTCGGTGGAGATCTTGAACCCGTCAGTGAGATGTGGTTTCAGCTCGAACCGCCGCCAGATCCGCCCCACCGTCGATTTCGACAGCCCCGTCCGCTCGGCCATCGACGACCGCGACCAGTGCGTGGCATCAGAGGGGACCTGTTCCAGGGTCATCTCCACCACCTGCTGAACCTGATCCAGCAGGATCGACGGCGGCCGACCGGGTCTCGGTTCATCGGCCAGGCCTGCCAACCCGTACTCGATGAAACGGCCCCGCCACTTACGCACCGTCATCGCCGACACGCCCACCTCGGCCGCCACATGGGTATTGAACGCACCCGGCTCGGCGCAGGCCAGCACGATCCGGCACCGCAGCGCATACGCCTGCGTCGACGTCGCCGCCCGCGCGCCCCGCGCCAACTCCCGACGCTGAGCCTCGGTCACCACCAAATCCGGACCCGACCTTGGCCTACCAGTCCTCACCACTGCCGAATCCTATAATTAGCCAACGGATTTCAGGCGCGGAACACTAGTGGCTCGGCTAGGAACGTTGGAGTGGGAATTCGGGCTCGATACTCCGCGCGTCCGGCTCGGAGCTTGGTGTCTTCGAGGTCTATTGAAGGGCGAGTGTTCGTGCAGGTGTCGTGAATTGGTGGAAGCTGTCGACGAAGTCTTTCAGGGCGTGGCGATCTTCGTCACCGGGCGGGCGGTGGCCACGTTCGGCGGTAACCACGACGAGGTCACCGGCTCGTAGCTGTAGGACGTCCCAGCACACCGGCAACATGAGAGCGTGGACCGTACGTCCATGGCAGCTGATTGTGAGATAGGAGCTGTATCGGCTCGCTACGGCTGCCAGGTCCTCGGCGATGTCCTAGGTGAGCGCGCCGGCCGCTCGGAATTCCTCAAAATGCATGTCATTTCCCCCGCGCCTTCCTGTTCGCATCACTTCTGCCCAGACTATGCATCGTTAGGCACTCAACGCACCAAGCTCGGCAGTTGCGGCCGTTCCGCCGGCGTCGGATCGGCACGGCCAGTTGATCTTCCGATGCCCGGCGCTGGCCGGTTCGGTCAGCGCGCCACGCGGCATAGGACGTTCGCAATGGCTTACCGCGGTCATCGATACTGCCGAAATCACTGACAGGTTGCAGCCCTATCGTGCCTGCGTCTCAGCGCTGCCGACGTACTCAAAGACGGCACCGTCGGGATGGCGGAGAATCGCGCGGAGCCCGTTCGGAGTGGGCTGTGGGGGAGCGATTTCGCTGGCACCGGCACTCCGTGCTGCCGCAACGACCTGATGGAGGTTCTCCACAACCAAGGTCGCCGCGACACCCTCGAAGCGCGTTGCGATCTCCTCGGGACCACTGAACAGCAGAAACGGTCCGACTGCGGCCAGCTGCAACCCACTGAACTCGAATGAGTTGGCCGCCTCGCCTGTCAGCTGTTCGTAGAACGGAATCGCAGCGTCGAGGTCATCCACTTTGTGACGCAGGGTCACCGAAGTAACTGGCACACAGGACATCGTCGCATCAAACGCACCGGACCGCCGTTCAGCCGCCCCGAGGTGATCGCGTAGTCAGCGAATGGATGTACTCAACTCGGCAGTATCGGACGTTCTGCGCCGCAGCGGGTTCCGACCGCCGGCGCCCCGCGCTGGCCGGTTCGGTCAGCGCGGAATGCGACAGAATAGGACGTCCAGAAGCTGGACCCGAATGCCAGACCTAGTACTCGTGGTCGAATGCCGCGATGATCTTAGGTATCGAACCCGACTCCGCTATCCGTGTCTTCACGCAGAGTTCGAGAACGCTGGGGTGAGTCACCCCGAGTCCGTCGCGGAGAGCGGTAATCGCAGCATCGGCGAGGGCCTCGTACGCCCCATAGCGGGCAGGCCACTCGATCGTTCGGCCCCAGCCGATACCGCCGTTCATCGGAGTCCGAGCCCAGCCTGATCGAGCCCAGCGTTCTCGGTCAGCAGCTGAGACCTTGCCCTTCGCACGATCATTGACGGTAGGCGCGACGTCACAGGTCAACTCGTCTGATCCCATCGTGAACCACGCACCTGTGCCTGTTGGCGCAATGAGGGTGAGTTCCCCCATGATCGGCAGCCGTGACAACGACAGCGCCAGTGCCATCGCCAGTGCCGGCCAGGTGTGAGGGAACGTGTCGTCGCCGTCCGCAGCGGATGCTCGTGCCTCTTCGTACTCGTCCGGATCTCCAACCTCATCGTCGACGAGCCCGTCCAACCAATCCTGATAGGCCAGATTGACGATCTTCAAACGAATCGAGGCACCCTCGGTATCAACGGACAAGAACAACACCGCTCGCGGCAGTATCCACGCGATCCTCGGATTCGAGGCTGTGACGCGGCCCAACGGAGTTCCCAGCTCGAGTGCGAGCTGATCCGCAAGTTCGACAAAGGCGTCAACCAGCCAGATGTGGCCGTCGCGCGACGTGTCTTCCACCATGTCGGTGACAAGGGCCAGTAGATACTCGACTTCCCCCTCGTCGATAACGTAGTCGCGAAAGAAGTCGGGGGCGTACTCCGCGTACCCACACGGTACTGACACCATCAGTCCGGTACGGAGTTTCCCACCAAGGTCCTGATCTGACTCAGATTGCCAGCCTGCCTCTCGGTAGAAGCGCTTGAGGTTCTCCACCGTCCAGGTCCACTCGAAATCTGCTGCGAGACGGGCGATGCGGACGGCTCCGGCGATATCGACTTGCACGCACGGATGCTAGCCCTATGCCATGGGAATCGTGCGGGTGCATCAACTCTGTCGTGCGGTGCCGGTGTGACAGTCTCGTTCGCAAACCATCTACAGGCTCTCATCGGGAGAACAGTACGTTCGGCGATCCGAGATGGCCTTGATCCGTGGACCTTTCGAGGCAGTGTTCCTGGCAGCCGAGCGAAGTCAAGGTCCTCAACTCGGCATTACCGGATGTTCTGCAGCGCAACAGGTTCCGGCAGCCGGCAGCCGCTGGACGGATCCAACTAGCCGCAGCATGACACAGACCAATCCAGAAGTGCGATTCTGGCGTCCACGTGACATAAGGCGGCGTCTTTCACCAAGCTAAGGCATACCTCATGACATTCCGGATGGCCTGTACCACAACTCATCTCACATCAGCATGAGCGAGCACTGCCGCCGGCTCTACGACGCTCTGCCCGTCGATCTTCCGATGCCCCGGGCTGGCCGGTTCGGCCAGCGCGGTATGCGGCATGTGCGGACGCAGCGCGACGGTGTCCTCCTAAAGCGTTGTCCCGTTCGACACGCTATCTGACACCTACGGCTTGGCCGACGAGGCGGTCGGCGGTTCGGCCAGGACTCCGGAGTCCGGCAGCCCCGCGTAGTCGGGCAGTTCGACCCCATTGATCGCGCGCTCGACCAGCGCGGCGAACCACTCTCCGGTGAAATCGGGGCCCGGCTCGGCATCGGACCCGGGGATGTCGCGGCTGCGGGCGTTCAATTGGGCGATCTCCTGATTGGCCTCGACGAACGAGCGCATCCGCGCCTCGTAGCGGGCGAAACCGATCTGTGGATTCCACTCGGCAGCAGCCAGCTCGCCGGCCAGCACGTAGGCGCCGACCAGGGCCAGCCCAGTGCCCTGGCCCGACATCGGGGAGGAGCTGAACGCCGCGTCGCCGAGCAGTCCCACCCGCCCACGCGACCAGCGATCCATCACGACCTGGGCGACCTGGTTGAGATAGAAGTCCGGGGTGTCGTCCAGATGCGCGAGGATGCGCGGGGTCAACCAGCCCAGGCCGTCCATCCGATCACGCAGCAGCCGCTTCTGGGCCTCGATATCGCGGTAATCGACATCGACGTCGGCCGCGGGGAAGGAGAACATGGCCATCGCCCGGGTGGCGTCCTGTATCGGCCGCAGCCCGGCCGAGTGCCCAGACTCCTGGTATTCGATCAGCCATTTGTCGAGCCCGAACTTGTTGGGCACGCTGAAGAAGGCCAGCACGTGCCCGAGGTGGCGGACGAACTGCTCGTGCGGCCCGAAAACCATTGTGCGCAGCGCCGAATGCAGCCCGTCGGCTCCGATCACCAGCTCGAAACGCCGCCGGCTACCGCTCTCGAAGACCACCTCGACCCCGTCCGTGTCCTGGGAGAGCTCGGCGATCCGGTCGCCGAAGATATATTCGACATCGTCACGGGTGTCGTCGTAGAGCACTTGCGACAAGTCACCGCGCAGGATCTCGATCTCCGCGATGAATCCGTCGCCGCCGTCGTCGTCCACGCGGAAGGTCTCCAGCACGTTCCCATCCGCGTCCACGGTGTGTGCGCCGATGGTCTGGGTGCAGGCCGTGCGTACCGCCGGGTCCAGCCCCATCCGCAGGATGACTTCCTTGGTCACTCCACGCGCGTCCACAGCCTGGCCACCGGGACGCAGTTCGGCGGCCCGCTCCACCACGGTCACCACGGCTCCCCGCCGGTGCAACCAGTGGGCCAGTGCGGGCCCTGCAATGCTCGCTCCCGCCACCAACACTCTGGTACCGCTCACTGTGCCTCCCATTTGCCCCGCCGAATCACTGTCCGGATCGATTGCTTCTGTTCCGACCCACCGCTGTCGGTGTATCCAGAGGTATCGACGACGGATCCGCCAGGAATTCATCGGTGCACCCGAGATCGTGTCTGCGTTCCTGCGAACACCCTGAACTCGGCAGTAGCGGACGTTCTGCACCGCAACAGGTTCCGACCGCCGGCGCCTCGCGCTGGCCGGTTCGGTCAGCGCGGTATGCGGCGTTCAGCAGCAAAGTGGAACCGCTGCTGCCTCGCGCTACCAATCTCGGCGCACCGCGGCCTTGGGGCCAGCCACCAAGCTCCTCGCTGGCACGTCATCGGCCACGACTGCACCTGCGGCGACCACCGCGTCACGCCCGATGCTGACCCCGGGCAGGATCATCGCCCCGGCACCGATCCATACGTTCTCCGCCACATCGATCGGTGCACCAGTGAGGAATCGGCGCCGTTCCTCCGGGTCTACCGGGTGGCCCATGGTGATGAACGTGGCCTTCGGGCCGATCATCACGCCCCTGCCCAACCGGATACCGGCGTAGTCCAGGAAAGTACACCCCTGATTGATGAACACGCGCTCGGCCAAGTCCAGGTGCAGTCCATGGTCGGTGTAGAAGGGCGGGTAAATCGTGACTCCTGCGGGGAGAGGGCGGCCCAGGATCTGTTCGAGCAGGGCTGCCTTTCCGGTCTCGTCGTCGAAGGGCAGGATGTTGAGACGGGAGGTCAACTCCGTGACCTGCACAACCCGCTCGTGCATCGCTTTGAACTCGGCACCGAGAACCCGTTCGCCCTGGGCAAGGAGCTCGGCATCGTGGATCAGCATGAAGTTGTCGCTCGCCATCCCGCCATACTTGCGCATCTGACCGACGAATGGATACTCGGTCATCGGCAGTAGCGGACGTTCTGCACCGCAACAGGTTCCGGCCGCCGGCGGCCGTGAGACGCTCTGCCCGTTGATCTTCCGATGCCCGGCGCTGGCCGGTTCGGTCAGCGCGGTATGCGGCAGAATAGTGCGTTCGGAGCGATCTACCAGAAGGTCA